>NZ_JAHDTG010000125.1 GCF_018531475.1 Pseudonocardia mahuensis | reverse complement strand
CCGTGAGAGGCCACCCAACAACGAGAAACGACGCTGACCGACGGAGAGCTATCCCCGCTGGTCAGCGCCGCTTTCGACGCGTGGGTCAGGCAGCCTGCTTGGTCTCCCAGAAGATCTTGTCGATCTGAGTGGCGGGCCGACGCGATGAGCTACACGGAGCTGAGCGGCGTGGCGTGAGCGGCTGGCGCCGTTGAAAACAGTCTTTCCAAAAGCTGACATCGAGGACGTACGGTTCGCGGTGGCGGATGCACCCGCCTGCCTCCGAGCCGCGACCCGCCCACGTCGGGACGGCGCCGAAGGACAAGGGTCTTGGACTCGTGCAACGGTCAGACGCGAACCGTCAAGACCGTGAACGTGGGGCACGGTCGATGGAGCAGCGATGACCCGCAACAAGCAAGCCAAGGCCGCCGCCCGCGCCCTGCAGACGAGCACTGGGCTCTCCTACCGCCGCCCGACGCGCGATCAGCAGTCCGGTGCCGCCCGCGCCCACCCACCTCTGTCCGGTAGGTGCCTCGAACGGCGCTATCGATCCGTCGTGGTGCTTCGATCGTTACGCGGACGTCCTCCAGGGACTCCCGCAGATTCGCGCCGAGGCGGACGTCCTGGTCCCTGAGCTGCATCTGGCAACGGAAGGACCGTGGTCGGTCTACTACTGCCCGTTCGACTGGGTGAACCCCAAGGCCAAGGTCGTCATCGTCGGAATCACGCCAGGGCTGCAGCAGAGCTTCCTGGCGAACCAGGAAGCCCAGAGTGCGCTGCGCGCCGGCGCCAGGACGGATGAGGCGTTGGAGCGGGCCTGCAACGTGGCCTCGTTCGCTGGCACGATGCGCACGAACCTGATCAACATGCTCGACGGGATCGACCTGCCGTGCCGCCTCGGGATCGAGACCACCGCTTCGCTCTTCAACGGCGACTCCGAGCTGCTGCACTCGACCTCGTCACTCCTCTACCCGGTGTTCTACAACGGCAAGAACTACGGCGGCGGGCAGGACATCGCCGGCAGCCCGACCGTCGCCGCATTCGCCCAGCACCTCCTGCCCGCCGAGTTGTCGCTCGTCCCGGATGCCCTCGTGATCCCGCTTGGCAAGAGGGCAACCAAGGCGGTGCAGCAGGCGTGCGACGGGGGCGCTCTGGACCTGACGCGTGTTCTGCTCGACTTTCCGCATCCCTCCGGTGGAAACGGGCACCGCAAGCGCCTCTACGACGAGCATCGCGAAACGCTGACCAGTCGCGTCGCGCAGTGGGCCAACCTGCATTAATGCCACAGCTGTCCGGATGGGACGGTCAGAGCAAGATCGTGCGTGGCTGTTATTCGCCCCGTGCACCCATGCGGTTAGGTACCTCGTCGACGAGCAGCTGCGTGTCGGCAAGGACCTCGCGAGGAACCACTTCGTCGCGTCCGACACTCAGAGGATCAGGACCATGAGGCATCAGGAAGGCATCACGAGGATCGGTACGACCATGCACTGACCGGTACAGGGCGCGACGGTGGCCAGCCGGAACAGTGTTGGCCGGCCACCGTGCCTACGCGGCATCCGCGTTCACACCGAGGCGCTCGGTGGGTGGTCGTCCGGCGCTTGGCTCGATCAGTACGCTCGCGTCACCAACGGCGACATTTGGGAGCGGGGCGGGTGACTCCTCGGGGAGCCTATCGAGAGATTGCGGCCGCGATCCGCGATCAGATTGCGGGTGGGCAGCTCCCGCCAGGATCGATGGTTCCGTCCGAGATCGCACTCGCCGAGCGTCACGACGTGGCTCGCGGCACCGTGCGTTCTGCACTTGCGCTGCTCGTCGACGAGGGGCTCATCGAGGTCGTACCGGGGCAGGGTCGACGCGTAGTCGGGGCGGGCGAGCAGCTCGGCGACACGGCATGGGCGCGCGTAGCGACGGTGCTCCGCGAGCGCCTGGACGCCGGCGAGTTCGCCGACGGCGCGCCCCTGCCGAGCGAGGCAGCGCTCATGGCCGAGTTCGACGTCTCCCGCAACACTGTGCGCCGCGCCTATCGCCATCTCGTCGACGAGGGCCTGGTCGTCGTCCGCCACGGAGCCGGCGCGTTCCCCGCGCCCCGTTGACGGCCCGCTGCGAGTCGCAACTTGCTCCGGGACGCGCGTCTACTGTTCACCCCATGACTCGTCCCCACGACGACGCGGACCGCTGGGTCGTCCACTCCGAGCGGCCGGTGTACGAGAACGAGTGGGTGACCGTAGGACTCGCTGACGTCGAGCTACCGGGCGGGGAGCGGTTCGAGCACCATACGGTGGTGCTGCCGGCTGCGGCGATGACGGTCGTGCTCGACGACGCCGGCGAGCGCGTGCTCATGGCGTGGCGGCACCGGTTCGTGCCCGACGTGTGGAACTGGGAGCTGCCCGGCGGGCTGCTCGACGATGGCGAGACGCCGGCCGAGACCGCGGCGCGCGAGGTCCTGGAGGAGACGGGGTATCGACCTCGGAGCGTCGAGCACCTCGTCACGTTCGAGCCGATGATCGGCATGGTCCGCAACGCGCACCACGTGTTCCTGTCCCGGGGTGCGGAGGAGGTGGGCGACGCGACCGAGGTGAACGAGGGCCGGTTCGAGTGGGTCGCGCTCGCCGACGTGCCCGAGCTGATCGCGAAGGGGCGGATCGTCAACTCGGGATCGCTCGTCGGGCTCCTGCACGTCCTCGCCCTCAGCAGGCAGGCCGCGTGGAGGTCAGGCGCTCAGTAAGTCCGCGATCCGCCGGCGCTGACGGGCCGACCCGGTGCGGCCGGCGAGGTCGGCGGCCCGCCGGGCCTGTAGCTGCGATTCGCGCGTATCGCCGCGAGCGTGGTGCGCGAACGCCAGGTCGACGCGCAGGCCACCTCGGCGCGGCCGTACTGACCCTCGCCCATCGCCTCCAACGCGCGTTTGAGGTCGTCGATCGCGCCGGCGTCGCCGAGCCGGGCGAGACAGTGGCCGCGCCAGCGCGCGAGGTGGCCTGCGTCGAGCATCAGGTACGGCAGGGACTCGTCGACCGGCTGGTCCGGGATCACCTCCGCCGCGGCGTCCAGCGCCCGCAACGCCTCGTCGCGCCGTCCGAGAACCGCGAGCGCCTCGCCCTCGGCGGCGTGCAGCCAGGCTTGCAGGACGGGCGGGACGCGAGTCCCCGCGGTGGCGCGGCTGGCGCCGACCAGCTCCCGTGCGTCGTCGAGCCGGCCGGCGTCGATGAGGACGTACGCCTGCTGGGCTCGCGCATAGGAGAACCCGGAGCGGTCGCGGGCCTCTCGTCCGCCCGCTGTCGCGATCTCGTGGAGACGCCACGCGTCGGCGACCTTGCCGAGGTCGAGCGCTTGCCAGCCAGCCAGCGCCGCGGCCTGGCTCAGCTGATGAGCCGCAGCTTCCCGGACGGCGCCCGGAACCGAGTTGCGGATCAGGTTCTCGATCATCTCGACGTGTGCCGTGGTCTGTGCGTAGACGGCCGCGCCGCCGAATCGCCGGTCCATCAGCCGGAGGCTCTGCGTGTGGCCGCCGAGCACCTGAACGAGGCCGCCGTCGAGCCGGGTCAGCGTGAGTAGCTCTGCTCCGGTGTCCTCGGCCGGCGACTCCGGCTCCGGGCTGTCGGCAATGCCCAGCTCGACGGCGGACATGCCGTACACGTCGCACAGCAGGTCCCGGTAGAGGTCGCTGACGGCGCCGTCCTGGTTCTCCCAGACGGCGACCCGACGGCCGAGGCTCGCGTCGCCGGGGAGCGTGACCTTCCGGCGGGCGGCCGCCGCACGCAGCTCGCGCAGGAGATGCGACTTCTTCCATCCGCGGTCGCGTCGGACGCGCGCCAGGTTGTTGCCCACGGCCCCCTCCGTCTCGGCCCGTTCAGCGTGACAGACGGGCCGCCCGCCGCGGGCCGGTTCCGAGGAACTGCTGCTCCGAGCTCGGCGCAGCCGCGCAAGACCGCGAGCCAATCCCGTGGCTCTGACCAGCGGAAACTCAGGTCGTCGTCATCTCCCGCGTCATCTCGGGTCACCCCGCGTCATCTGCCGAAGATGTCCGCATCACCCGCAATCTCGATCTCGCACAGCACACCTGCCGTTGACCTCAGTCACGACAGGTACCTATGATGTCTAGTACACGTACCATACGTGTACAAACTCAGGGGAGTGAGCAATGCGAGGTCTACCCAAGAAGCCACCCGCCGCCGAGTTGCCGCTGTTCCACAGCGTCCCGGAGGTGGCACGGATGTTCGGCATGTCGCCGATGACGGTCTACCGGGCGATCGCGGCGGGGGAGTTCCCCGCGGTGCGCATCCGCGGCCGGCTGATCGTCCCGGCCCGTGCCCTCGTGTCGGGTCGGCTTCGTGCCGGTCTGGTCGCTGATCGAGGACGTGATCGTCGTGTTCGGCGGGCCGCGGGTCGGCAAGACCCAGTGGCTCGCGGGGCGGGTGATCGACGCTCCCGGTGCCGTGCTCGTCACGTCGACGCGGACGGACCTGCTCGACCAGGTCGGCCCGCTGCGGGCGAAGAAGGGTCCGGTCTACGTGTTCAACCCGGTCGGCCTGGGCCTGCGGAAGTCGACGATCACGTTCGACCCGCTGACGGGGTGCACCGACCCGGTGATCGCCGCCGAACGGGCGTCGGACATGTTCACGGCCGCGAACTGGGACCAGGGCGGCGACCGCCAGTTCTGGGACGACCTGGGCAAGCTCAACCTCGCCGCTTTGATGCACGCCGCCGCGCTCGGCGACGGCCTGACGATGCTCGACGTGCAGCGCTGGGTCGCCGACCCGGACCGACACGAGTCCGAGATCGTCTCGCTGCTGCACGAGAGCCCGGAGCCCGCGTTCGAGAGCGCCGTCCAGCAGTTCATCGGCACGAACGACCGCACCCGCTCGTCGATCACGTCGACGATCTCGCCCACGCTGGCGTGGCTGACCCACGGGCCGGCGCGGGCCGCGGCACGTCCGCTCGCGCAGGGCGGGCACCCCTTCGACGTCGCGACCCTGCTCGCCGAGAAGGCGTCGGTGTTCATGCTGGGCGGGGAGGAGGCGCAGGTCGCGCCGCTGGTCTGCGCGCTGACCGGGCACATCGCCCGTGAGGCCCGTCGACTCGCGGCTCTCCAGCCCGTCGGCCGGCTCGACCCGCCGCTGTCGCTACGGCTCGACGAGGCCGCGCTGATCTGCCCGATACCGCTGCACCAGTGGTCGGCGGACATGGGCGGGCGGGGCGTGTCGATCGTGGCGTGCTTCCAGTCGCGGGCGCAGCTCGTCGACCGGTACGGCCTGGCGAAGGCCGCGACCATCCTCAACAACGCCGGCGCCCGCGTCCTGTTCGGTGGCACCGGAGACCGGGACGACCTCACCTACTGGTCGACCCTCGCGGGCGAGCGCGACGAGCCGGTCACCACGACGGACATGCACGGCCGGGTCGCCTCCCGGACCACGCGGCGCGTACCGGTGCTCGCGCCCGCCCAACTGGCGAACCTCCCGCGCGGTCGGGTGGTCGTGTTCCGCCGTGACGTCCCACCCATCGTCGGCAGGGCCGAGCAGGCGTGGCGCCGGCTCGACGTGCGCCAGGAGCACGAGCCGAACGCGTGGACCGTGCGGGCGCGCGGACAGCTACGCCGGGCTTGCGCCTGGGCGGGCGCCCGCCGCCGCGCGGCCGTGGCCTGGTCGGTGGCATGGTTCCGCCGCGGGCAGGCGCTGGCGCTCGCGTGGCAGGGACGGTGCCGGGCGTGGTTCGCCGCCCTGCGGGTGCGCGTCACCGGCGTCCGCCCGGTTCCGCCCGAGGCCCCGCAGCGCCCGGCGTGGCTGACGATCCCGACCTACGCACCCCCGTCCGGGTCCCGTTCCGCCGACCAGGAGCGGGAGGCGTGATGCACGCGGAGATCTGGCCCGACCAGGATCCAGTCCCGTTCCTGCTGACCGACCGCGGCCGCGGCGCCATCGAGCCTCCCGCCGGGCGCCCGGTGTGGGCGGGACCGTCCCGGTCGGCGGAGGACGCCGCCCGGTGGCTCACCCGCGACGGTCGCGGTCTCGACGAGGCGCGGGCACAGGTCCGCGCGTACCAGGACGCCGCGTCGGTGCGGCTCGGGATGCCGGTGCACGACTGGGGACTCGACAATGCCGACCTTGCCGCGATTGCGGTCGACTCCGCCGGCGCAGCCGTGCGGGTGCCGCGTCCGCCATCGGCGCCGGGCGATGAGCAGCGGCGCGCCGAACTGGCCCGCTGGCACGTCGCGGACGTGGCGGGCGCCGTCGACGACGGTCTCGATCGGGGGCCGATGTGACCGCTCCGACCGATCCCGCCGTGGTCGCCCTGGGCCGTGCGCTTGACCGCGCGATCCGCCGGATCGAGACGCTCGACAAGGCCGTGCGGCTGCTCGCAGGGGAGGTCGTCGAGCTGGCGGCCGCCCCGGCGGCCGCTCCGCCGTCCGGGCCGCGGTCGTGGCTGCTCACCGTCGATCCCGCGGGGGCCGTGGCCGATCTCGACGACCTCGCCGCCTGGCTGGACGCGGTGTACCGGCACTACCGGACGCGGCGCTCTCGTCGTGCTGGCTGTGGCACCCCGCCGTCGTCGAAGAGCTGTGGTGGCTTCGCTGCGCGCACGCGGAGGCGTACCACCCGGAGACCGGTTCGTGGGTGCGCGTGGGGGACTGGCACGACCGTCAGCGCCCCGGCGTGGCCCGACGCGTGCGCGCCGTACTGGGCAAGTGCGAGCTGAGCCGCCACGCACCGGCCCGCGACCGTGCCGCCGCCGTCACCGCGCCGGCTCGTGCTCCGCTCGCCGGCCACACCCAGGCCGTTGCCACCGCCTGGACGAGCCCTGACCGCAGCCTTCCCGAACCCACCTCCGAGCAGCTGACCGAGGCCGAGGACTACCAGCGAGCCCTCTACCGGAGCCACCGATGACACCGACGAACGATCACCGACCACCACTCACGAGTCCCGACGCAGCAGCACCGGCAGCGAGCACGACAACAACCGAAGGACAGAGCACACCGAGGCATCACGATCCCGTGGCCGTCGACGCGCGCCCTGGCGGGCGCGCTGGACGGGCGGTGGCGCCGTGCTGAGCATCGCCACCGGCCACTCCATCCGATACTTCACGGACGCCGTCGCGAAGGGGCGCGAGAGCTACTACACGGGCGCCGTGGCCGCCGGCGAACCGCCGGGCCAGTGGTACGGCGCCGGCGCGGCCGCGCTCGGCCTGGAGGGCGAGGTCGACGCCGACCTCATGGAGGCGGTCTACACGCGCCTGCTCGACCCGCGCGACCCGGCCGCGCACTCGCGCGACACGTGGGACGAGGCCGCGCCGCTCGCGGCAGGCCACCGGAAGTACCGGACCGCGGACGAGGTCTACGACGCCCTGCTCGAGGCGAACCCCCACGCCGGGCCGGAGCGGCGTGCCGAGCTGCGTGCGCAGGCCGAGCGCTCGGCGCGGCAGGCGGTGTCGTTCATCGACGTCACCTACTCCGCGCCGAAGTCCGTCACGGTGCTTGCGGTGGCGTTCGAGCGGGCGGCGAGCGACGCGCGGGCTGCCGGCGACGAGGACGCCGCCGCGGCGTGGGAGGCGCACGCGAAGGCCGTGGAGGAGTCGGTGATGACCGGTGCGCGGGCCGCGATCGACTACCTCCAGGAGCAGGCCGGCTACTCCCGCGTCGGGCACCACGGCGGCGGTGCCGGCCGCTGGATCGACGCGCACGAGTTCGTCGTCGCGCAGTTCCTGCAGCACGACTCGCGGGACAAGGACCCGCAGCTGCACGTCCACCAGGGGATCCTCAACCGGGTGCGGTGCGCCGACGGGACGTGGCGCACGCTCGACTCGCGGGCGATCCACACCCTGCGGGCGGCGGCGTCGGCGATCGCCGAGCGCACCGCCGAGGCGCACCTGACCCGGTCGCTGGGCGTCCGGTTCGCCACGCGCCCGGATGGGCGGGCCCGGGAGATCGTCGGCGTTTCGCCGGAGGTGATCGCGCTGTTCTCGTCGCGCCGGCGGGCGGTGACAGCGCGGACAGCGGACATGTTCGCCGAGTTCGAGCGGGTGTACGGGCGGGAGCCGTCGCCCGCGGAGCGCTACTACATCGCCCAGCAGGCCACGCTCGCCACCCGGTCGGCCAAGTCGCACGTCGGTGAGACCCGCGCCGAGCAGATCGAGCGGTGGGCGGAGCAGTGCCGGAAGGAGATCGGGACCAGCCTCGCCGACGTCGCGCGGGCGGTGCTCGCCCGGGCGCAGGAGCCGGACGAGGCCGACGCGTGGTCGCCGCGGGACGTCGTCACGCGGGCGCTCGCCCAGGTCGCCGAGACCAAGCAGGCATGGACCCGTTCCGCGCTCATGCGGGCGGTGCACGACGCCCTGCCGGGCAACCTGCGGGTGCAGCCGGAGCAGGTGCGTCCGCTGCTGGAGCAGCTCACCGACGAGGCGCTCGCGCATGCCGTCCGCGTTCGGGACGAGGAGGACACGGCGAACCTGCCGCAGTCGGAGCTGCTCTCCGACGGCCGGTCGCCGTACGAGGCGCCCGGCGCGGCGCTCTACACCACGGAGGGGCAGATGTCGGCCGAGCACGCGCTGCGTGCGGCCGCTGTCGAGCGGGGCGCCGCAGCGCTCTCCGCGGCCGACGCGACAGCGATCCTGGACCGGTTCGCCGCGTCGGGCCGCGTGCTCGGCGCGGATCAGGCCGCCGCTCTGCGGGGCGTGCTGACCTCGGGCGCCCGGGTCGAGGTCCTGTCCGCGGCGCCCGGCACCGGCAAGTCGTTCGTCGTCGGTGCGCTGGCCGACGCATGGACCGACACGGGGGAACGGCGGGTGTTCGGGCTGGCGCCGTCCCAGGTAGCCGCCGGCGTCCTGGCCGGCGAGGGCGTGACCGCCGCCGCGAACACCGCGGCGTGGCTCGGCGCGCAGGAGCGGCTGTCCCGGGGCGGGCCCGGCCGCGCCGGCGACGAAGCATGGCGGCTGCAACCCGGCGACCTGGTCGTCGTCGACGAGGCGAACATGGCCAGCACCGACCACCTCGCCGCGATCCAGCAGCGGTGCGCCGCGGCCGGCGCCAAGCTCTTGCTCGTCGGCGACCCGGCGCAGCTGCGGGCCGTCGGGCCGGGCGGGGCGCTGGAGGACCTCGCCGAGCGCGGCATCCGCTACGAGCTCGCCGAGGTCCGCCGGTTCACGCACGAGTGGGAGCGCCTGGCTTCGCTGCGGCTGCGTGACGCCGACCGGACCGTGCTGGCGGACTACGCGAAGCACGGCAGGCTCCGCGAGGGCGGCACCGCCGAGCAGGCCGAGGCGGCAGCGGCTCGGGCGTGGCTGGGCGACACGCTCGCAGGGAAGGAATCGCTGCTGATGGTGCGCGACAATCGGCCGGCGGCGCGGTTGTCGGCGGCACTGCGCGCGGAGCTGGTCGGGCTCGGACTGGTCGAGGAGCGCGGCGTTCCGCTCGGACACGAGGGCTGGGAGGGCGTCGTCGCCGGGGTCGGCGATCTCGTGCAGGCCCGGCGCAACGGGTGGGAGCTGATCGGACGCGACGGCAACACCGCTGCGCCCATCAACCGCGACACCTACCGCGTGACCGGGTTAAGGCCGGACGGCGGGCTGACCGTCGCGCGCGTCGTCGAGCGTGGGCCCGACGGCGAGGTGCTCGGCGCTCCGCTCGTGTTGCCCGCGTCCTACGTGGCCGCCGACCTGACGCTCGCGTACGCGTCGACCGCGCACGCAGCGGAGGGCAGGACGGTCGACACCGGACACGTCGTGGCCGGCGCAGGGACCGACCCGGCCGGATTGCTCGTGCCGATGACCCGCGGCCGGGATTCGAACACAGCGTGGGTGATCACCACGCCGCTCGCGCCGGACGCTGAGACGGGGGAGACGTTCGACGTCAAGCCGCGGTCGGCGGTGGCCGTGCTGACCGACGTGCTCGACAGGGCCGAGCGCGAGCGGTCCGCGCTCGCCGAGCGGGAGCAGGCGGATCTCGACGCGCGGTCGACCATTACGCACGTCGATCGGCTCGTCGACGTCGTCGGCCGGGTCGTCACCGCCGGCCGGACCGCGGCGACGCTGGACCGGCTCGCGGCCGACGGCACGATCACGGCGCAGCAGCGGCGCGCGATCGCCGCGGACAGCGCGTATGGGCCGCTGGAGCGGCTGCTGCGCACCGCCGAGCTGGCCGGCCACGATCCCGACGCCGTGCTCGCCGACGCCATCGCGTCGCGCAGCCTGGACGGAGCGCGGTCGCCGGCGCAAGTGGTGCACAGCCGGATCACCGACGGGTGGGCCGGCCGGCTCACCCCGCACGTGACGAGCATGGCCGACCTGATCCCGCGCGACGCCCCGGCCGAGTGGTCGGCGTGGCTGCGCGACCGCGCCGAGGCGGCGGACCTGCGCCGTCATGAGCTGGGCGCCGAGATCGCCGAGGAGGCGCCCACGTGGGCCGTCGACGCGCTCGGGCCGGTGCCCGACGGCGTGTTCGAGCGGCAGGAGTGGGAGCAGCGCGCCGGCTGGGCCGCGGCGTACCGCGAGGTGGCCGGGCACGACGACGAACACGACGCGCTCGGCTATGCGCCCGCCGCAGGCCAGCCGGAGAAGGCGGCGCTGTTCCGCGCCGCGCACGAGGCACTCGGGATGCTCGACGTCGGCGCCGAGGAAGCTGACCTGACCGAAGGCCAGCTGCGTGCCCGCGTTGCCGCCGCACGCCGAGAGGAGAACTGGGCGCCCCCGCATGTCGCCGACCAGCTCGACGCGACCCACCAGGAGGCGGCCAAGGCCCGCACCGATGCGCACGTGTGGGGCGCGCACGCCGACGCACCGGACGCCGATCCAGCCGAGGCGGAACGGTTGCGCGCCGATGCCGCGGCGGCGCTGCGGCGGGCCGAGGAACTCGACGCGCGCGCCGCCGAGCTGGAGAAGGTCGACGAGGCGCGCAGCCGGTGGTTCCTGCACACCGCCGTCACCCGGGACAAGGCACACCGCGCCGACACCGAGCTACGCGCACGCGGCGTCGACCCGGACGATTCGGCCGACCGGGTCACGGCGGAGAAGTGGCTCGCTGCGCACCGGGATGAGCAGGCGGCGGCGGACCGGCATCGCGAGGTCCGCGACGAGCACGAGCTGCTCGATGCCGGCGGCCGGGAGCAGAACCCGTTCGACGTCGACGCCGGGGAGGTCATCGAGCCGGCGGCGCCGGACGTGCGCGAGACCAGCGTCCCGGACGCCTACGAGCGAACCGACCGGCCGCAACGCCGGGTCGCGACTGGAGACGAGACCGCCGCGGCGGTCCGGCGCGCGCAGGACGCGCTCGCCGAGATCGACGCTCGCCGTGCGACCGAGGAAGCGCGCCAGGCCGAGGAGGAGCAACTACTCACGGCCCGCCGGCACGAGCCGTTCGCCGAGGTCGCCGACACGGCGGTGGACGACGACGCGATGACGCGCCAGAAGTAGCCCCGAGTCAATGACAGCGCAGGCCGCGGCTCAGCGGCCGGCGCTGTCTGCTGTCGCGTCGAGGCGGGAACGGACGTGCTCCCAATACCAGCGTGCGTCGCGGTGCGCCTGGTCCTGCGCGGCCTGCTCCGCGGCGTCCCAGGCCGCGCCCGGTTGCCCGCCACGGACCGGCGCGCGCAGGTGCGGCCGGTCGTGCGGGATCTCGGCGGAGCGGTGCCAGCTCGTGTAGATCGGAAAGTCCTCCCGGACCCCGAGCAGCCACGCCAGCGCCCGCCACACCCCGTACGCGTACTCCCGCTCGCACTCCTTGACTGGCGCCGGCTCCACGCCGAGCCGGCGCCAGTCGTCGTCCGGCGGCGGGGGAGCGTCGGCCGCACGCGAGAGCGCGACCCAGCTCTCCGAGCGAGCCATCTCGTAGGTGGCCGAGCTGGACCACGTCGCCGTCGAATCGGCCGGCGTCGAGTTCGGCGGATCCCACGTGCCGCCGCCGAACCGCTGCGTCAGCGGCGAGACCTCGCCGAGAGTCAGCCACACCAGCGCCGCCGCCACCCCGGAGTCCCGCGACGTGGCGCGGTACCGCGGCAGCTCCAGCGACCGCCGAGCTACCCGGTCGCACTCCTCCACCGCGTGCAGCGGCGGCACGACCCAAGTCGGCAGGACCAGCGTGAACACGATCCCGAGTATGCGGCCGGGCACCGACCATTCGGAACAAGCTGAACTGCCACTGGGCTCCGCCCAGACCCGGCCCTCCCTCCAGCGGGGCCTTCACAGAGAACACCATTCGGTGGGGGTGGGTGGCTGAGGTGGCTCCGCCGTCGCTCGGTCGCCCGGAGGGATGCCACACCGCCGGTGGGGCCGCAAGCGGAACTGCTGCTTGCACCCCCACCGCCGGCGCGGCCTTGCTACGCACGCCCGACCGACGGCGGAGCCAGATGCTTGAGTAGCCAGGTGCACTCGCACCGTCTGCTCGCCGGCCGGAGCCGGTAGGTTCAGCAGCCCGGCCGAGAGCACTAGCTCGACGGACTCAGGCCGATCGGCGGCCATCCGGTGCAGGTCTAACAGCGTCTCGAAGACGCGCAGGCGCGGGCGCCGCTGTCGCTCCTGCTCGGCCCAGGGACGCCATGACGCCATCCAGCCCGCTCGGTGAGTGGACCATGCAGTGGTCCTGCACCGCGTCCAGCCACATGACCTTGTCGTAGCCAGACGTGTGCCAGACGGGGCTGTTGCGAGTGACCGCGAGCTGGCGGAGCACGCCCATCAGGCGGGTGACCTGGTCGCGCAAGGGCGGATCGTGCTCAGGCAGCATCCGTACCCCGTTCTGACGTGGCCCTCGAGCTGCCGGGTGCAGTTCGATCAGGTGGCCAACCGAAAGATCGACGCGAACACCCCGATCGTCACATCTCGGTTCGAATTTCCCAAGAAGCGACGACACGCCGAGACGAGGCGGATGCTCGGTCACTCGAACGAGTGGATCACGCCCGTAAGGTGATCTCCGTGGTTGCTGCCCGTGAGACGACGCTTCAGGAGCTCCTCGAAGGCTCGAAGCAGTACCAGGTTCCGCTGTACCAGCGGACCTACTCGTGGACGAAGACACAGCTTGCCCGGTTGTGGGACGACGTACGACAGCTCGCGGAAGACCGGGTCGAGCGTCCAGGCCTCACTCACTTCATCGGTTCCCTCGTCCTGGCTCCGAGCCCGTCGAACGGGCCGGCCGGGGTGGCCGAGTACCTCGTAGTCGACGGCCAACAACGTCTCACGACCCTCTCGATCCTGCTGTGCGCCATCCGTGACCACCGCGCGAGGACTGAGAGTCCTGAGCACCGGGAGCGCATCGACCAGCAGTACCTCATCAACCGTTGGAAGCCCGACCAGCAGCGGTTGAAGCTGCTGCCCACGCAGGCGGACCGCGATGCCTACCGCGCGTGTGTCGACGCGACCACTCACGCTGGGGGAAGCGACCCGATCGGTGTTGCGTACCGGTTTTTCTCCGCCCGGCTGCTGGAAGTTGACGATCCGGACGATCCAGCTGACATCGAACGGATAGAGGACGCCGTTATCGCAGGGCTCTCACTCGTCTCGGTCACCGCGCAGCAAGGCGACAACGCACATCGCATCTTCGAGTCCCTCAACAACACGGGACTTCGCCTCACCCAGGGTGATCTGCTGCGCAACTACCTCTTCATGAGGCTGCCGACGCGCGCAGATGCCGTCTACCACTCCTTGTGGCTACCGCTTCAGCAGACTCTGAGGCCCGCCGACCTGGAGCTGCTGTTCTGGTTGGATCTTGTCCAGCGTGACGCACGGACCAAGCAGACGGAGATCTACGCCGGCCAGCAAGCCCGGCTCGACAGGCTCGAGACCGAGCAGGAGATCGAAGGTGAAGTCGCCAGGTTTGCTGAGCTCGGTGCGTTGTTGGCAGCGATCCTCGACCCCTCCCTCGAGTCTGACCATCACGTGCGTCGGCATCTACAGCGGCTTAACAACTGGGGCACAACGACGGTCTACCCCCTCCTGCTGCACCTGTTCGAGCGCCGAGCACGCGGAACGGCGACGTCCGAACAGATCGCCACCGCGATGCTCTACGTCGAAAGCTTCTTCGTGCGACGGCTGCTGATCGGCCGGGCCACGGCGAACATCAACCGGATCCTGCTCTCGGTCGTCACCGAGATCGACGAGGTCCAGCCGGTCGACGAGGCGGTCCGCGCCTACCTCTCGGCGGGCCGCAAGTACTACGCCACCGACGACGAGATCCGAGCATCCGTGCCAGTGGTGCCCTTTTACCTCAACGGGCGCCCTCAGCAGCGCGCCCTTGTGCTGCAGTGGCTGGAGGAGTCGTACGGCAGCAAGGAGCCGGTCGACTTGAAGACACTCACGGTCGAGCACGTCTTGCCACAGACGGCGACCCCGGCTTGGGAGGCCGAGCTCCAGCCCGACCTGGGCCCCGAGGAGAACCTGGACGAGGTCTATGAGTCGCTCGTTCACACCCTCGGCAATCTCACGCTCACCGGGTACAACACCGAGCTGAGCAACGGTGAGTTCGCCATGAAGCGAGCAAAGCTCGCTTCCAGTGAGGTGATCTCAACGAGAAGGGGCGCGGCGGTTGCTGCGACACGCACAATTCGGATGATCGGGACAGTCCACGATGGACGTTGGGTCCCCAGGTAGGCAGTTCTCACCACAAGCACTGACCGCCCC
>NZ_JAHDTG010000012.1 GCF_018531475.1 Pseudonocardia mahuensis | reverse complement strand
CGCGCCGCCGGGAGGGAAGCGCGGGCGGCGCGGCCGGGGCCTGCGGCCCGGTCGGTGGGGCCGAGGAAGCCTCGACGACGGCGGCCACGGGGCGGCCACGGGGCGGCCGTGGGGACCGTGCGGAGCCCGTCGGCGGACGCGGCGGCAGCGGTCGGCGAGGAAGCGGGGGAGGGGTCAGGGGTGGGGCGCCGGCGCGGTGCTCACCGGCCGGCCCGGCCGAGTCCGCGGCGCTCCTGGGGCCGCCCCGGTGGGCATCGTCGGCGCCACCGTCGCAGACCGCCGGAACGATCCGGCGGGTTGATGGTGCCCTACCCGGCGCCTGGCCGGCGTTATGACAGCGCCCGCGCCGGCCGTCCCCGCCGGGGGAGGGGCCCGAAGGCCCGGTTTCTGGGGCCCGATAAGTGAACATTATCGGACCCTGGCCCGCGTCCCGGCCGGGTCCGGGCCCGCGACACACCCGGCATCGATATGCCCGGTTTCGTGCCCGGATCGGCGTCTGTGAAATGCTGACAGCGTGGCCACCCCGCCGCGGATCACCGCCGCCGAACGCGACGCCGCGATCGCCCGGATCGCCCGCCGGCACGCCCGCATCGACGATGTCCGCAGGTCAGAGCTGGGCACCGAGCCCCGCGACGTGATCGCCTACGCGCTCAACCGCGGCCCGGCCGGGGTGCCGCGCTGGGTGGCCGCCGCCGACCACGCCGACGCCCTGGTGCTGATGACGTGGTGCTGGTGGGAGGACCGCCGCCGCGAGCGCCGGCTGCTGCGCCAGGGCCGCCAGCTGGGGCTGTCGCTGGCCGAGCTCGGCGCCCCGCTCGGGATCACCACCCGGCAGGGCGTGCAGGACCGCCTGGACCGCCTGGACGCGCTGCTGGAATACGACCGGCCCGACGAACAGCTCACCCGCACCGCCCGGCGCGAGGCCCGCACCCGCGACGCCCGCCAGGGGTGGATCGACCACCACCGCGACGCCGTGCGCGCGGTGCTCGCCGGGCTGCTGGCGCAGGCCCGCCGCCTCCTCGACACCGACCTCCTCGACACCGACCTCCTCGACACCGACCTCCCCGCCGCCCCCGACGGTCACCGTCCGCGCGCCGCCACCGATGGTCATCTGCCGGGCGCCGGACCGGGGGCGGGGGACTGGCTCGACGAGCTGGCCGCCGACTACGCCAGCGACGCGCTCAGCCCGGCCACCCTGGCCGTGGCCGGGCTGGTCGCCGCCGAACTCCGCGCGCACCCGGCGGTCCTGGCGCTGGATCCGCGGCACCGGCTGCACACCGCGCTACGCGAGGTGGAGGCGCTACGCGCCCGGTACGCCGGGGCGGTGTGACGACCACGGCGGCTGGTCTCCCGGATCACGCACGAGCCTCGCGAGGCCGGCGTCAGCGAGGTGTTCTTGCGTCGCGTCGCCTACGCGGCGACCGACACGGAGACAGTTGAGGTCGAGCCACGCGCAGCGGCGTTGAACAGCCGCCGCTGATGACGGACACCCGCGGACTGTGGACGGCGCCGGCACGGATGTCGACCAACAGCCTGGCCACCGCCTTGGCCGCGAGGACGGGCGGGGCAGTGAGCACCCACCTCAGCCGTGGTCGCGGGTCTCGGCGGCCCGTCCGCGCACGCACCCCTTGAACCACTAGACGATTGCGTCGTTGCGCAGTTGCTCGATGGCGGCGGCGGCGTACCTCCACCGGACGCCGCCGGGCGTATCCGACAGGCGCGGGGCGACATTCTGCATGGCGAACTCGTGACCACGTCTGTTGTGGGCCCGCACGATCGCGTCGCGGGCGGCGAAGTGCTCGTCGGCGAACATGTCCTCGGCGCGGTAGACGCGCCCGGCCGGTACGCCACCTTCGTGCAGCAAGCCGAGAAGGTCCGCGGTGGCGAAATTGGCCGACCACCGAGCGATGACGTCATCGCGGGCATCGCGGCCAGCAACGGCTGGGCCGGTCTGATCATCAACGGTGCCGTACGGGACGTGGTCGCCATGGCAACCATTGGCATCGGCATCAAGGCTCTCGGCTCGAACCCGCACAAAACCACCACGACAGGCGTCGGCCAGCGCGACATCCCCGTCAGCTTCGGCAGCGCCACGTTCACCCCCGCCAGCGAGATCTACTGCGACGAGGACGGCATCGTCACCCGTGCCCGACGGTGAACATCCTCAAGAAGCGGTAGGCGGCGGGGCCGTCCGGCGCCGCCGGCCACGGTGGAGCGACCGCCAGGTGGTCGATCAGCGTCTCGCTGATGTCCTGCAAGGCGGCCAACGGCTCGGTCTGAGCAGATCGAACAGGCTTGGCTCGCGAGGGAACTGCACCTCCTCGACTGACAGACCGTCCTCAGCTGACGGTCCGGACGCCGGCACCGGCGAAGTCGTACGAATCCGACGAGCGGCTGCTTCTACGGTTGCGGGTCTCGGCCGGCACCGACCGCGCCGCCCAGGTGAACCTCAGCAGCCGGTTGAGCGCGACACCGAGCACGCACGCCAAGATCACCGTGATCGCAAGATCACGGCCTGGACCAGAACGCCGCCAGGGATCGCCGATCAGGTCGCGGCAGATCGGGCCCGTGCTGGGCATGGCGGCGGGGAAGATGCCACCGCCCCTTGAGAAGTGCGGCGTGCCGCCAGGATTGAGGGCCTTTGCAGAACCCAAGAGCCGAGCGTACAGTTTCTTGTACGTAGGAGGTGGCCATGAAGATGCTGACGTACTCGGAGTCCCGCGCGCACTACGCCGAGACCCTCAACTCCGTGATCGCTGACCGCGAGGAAGTGGTGATCACCCGGGCCGGCCACGACCCGGTTGTCATGGTCGCGCTCGATGACTACGAATCACTCAAGGAGACTGCCTACCTGCTGCGCAGCCCCGAGAATGCCCGGCGACTGCTAGGCGCGATCGACCGTCTCGAGCACGGTGCAGGCGCTCCCCGTGAGCTCCTCGATCCCGCCGGCGAGTGAAGTTCGTCTGGGACGAGAACGCCTGGGCCGACTACCTGTGGTGGCAGACCCAGGACCGTAAGGTCCTCAAGCGAATCAACACGCTGCTCCAGGACGTCGCGCGCAACGGCAACGAAGGCATCGGCAAGCCCGAACCCCTCAAGTATGGTTTCCAGGGCTACTGGTCGCGGCGCATCACCGACGAGCATCGACTCATCTACAAGATCGTCGACGACGAGATCCGGGTCGCTGCGTGCCGCTACCACTACGGGGACTGACGCACTACGCCGCATCGCATCCAGGCCAACGGACAACGTGTCCACCTCGAACGCTACGGCGTCGCGGGCGCGGATCCGGTGCTGTGGGCGGCAGTCGGTCACGACAGCAGTGCCATTCCCGAGGCGGGCAACGAAGTCCGGCGCATGGGGATGCGCAGGCAGCCCGTCGCGGAGGTGAAGCCAGGACGGCTGCGACGAGTACCCGATCCCTGCGGGTCGCAGTCCAGCTGAACGATCCCATAAAGGCCGTGGTCTCTGTCCCGAGATCGTCGGCCGAGAATCAGCGGTACCGCTCCAGGATCTGGACGATGGCCGTGCGGACACGTGCGCGTCCGCTGCGCTGATCGGGCCGGCGCAGACCCGCGGCCGCGGTACTCGTAGTAGCCCGACTCCGACACCGCCAGCACCCGGGTCGCGACCTTGACCGGCAGTCCTTCGTCGGCCATCACGGCGATCGCCGCGAACCGCCTTCTGGGGCACCACCTTCCCGAGCAGCTCACTGGCCCGGCGGTGGATCGCCAGCTCGGTCTCCGACTCGGCGATCCGCCGCTTCGCCGCGGTCAGCTCCGCCTTCTCCACACTGGCCAGGCCCGGCTCCAAGCCCTTGTCGATGCCGTCCTGCCGCGCCCACGTGTAGATCGACTGCGCGCTGATCCCGAGATCCCGCACCACCTCGACCACCGGCCTACCGGCCGCCACCAGGTCCAGCACCTTGCGCCGGAACTCCGGCGGATACCCACGCCTGCCCACCACAGCCTCCTCGAGGGAACGGGCGGCCAAGATCCCAGCTACCCGACTCCGGAGAACGCGGGACACACCACCCAGGCTGGTTCCATCGACCTGCCCGAGGTCAAAGCGGAACTTCGGGTGGGCGGCGGGTGAGGACAGGGCCGCGAGCTGCCTGGCCACGGAGAGCGTCGGCAGCTCGCGGCCTTGGGCACTCAGCCGTTCGGCGAACCGATCTTGCCCATCAGCCGCAGCACGTAGTCCGGGGCCAGCGGCAGCTTCCGGACCCGCGCCCCGAACGGAGCGAGGGCGTCGGCGACGGCGTTGGCGACCGCCGCCGGGGCGGCGATCTGCCCGCCCTCGCCCATGCCCTTGATGCCGCCGACGCTGAACGGTGAGGGCGACTCCAGGCTGAGCACCTCGATCGGCGGAATGTCGGTCGAGGTGGGGATCAGGTAGTCCATGTAGGTCGTGGTCAGCGGCTGCCCGTCGTCGCCGTAGACGAACTGCTCGAACAGCGCGCCGCCGATGCCCTGGACGATGGCTCCCTGTACCTGCGCCTCGACGATCATCGGGTTGATCACGGTGCCGCAGTCCTCGATCGCGACGATCCGGTCGAGGGTGACGACGCCGGTGTCGGCGTCCACCTCGGCGAGCACGACGACGCAGCCGTTGGCGTAGGTCGCGGGCGGGTCGTAGAACCGGGTCGAGGTGAGCATCGGCTCGTCGGAGCGGACGTCGGAGTCCCAGTAGGCCGCGTAGGCCACTTCGGCGAGGGTCTTCGACACCGACGGGGTGCCGGCTACGGAGATCGTTCCGTCCTCGATGACGAGGTCGTCGGGGTTGGCCTCGAGCATGTTGGCGGCGACCTTGAGGATCTGCTCGCGGACGTCCGCCGATGCCCGGGCGACCGTCGCCCCGCCGATCACCGCGCTGCGGCTCGCATACGTGCCGAGGCCGTACGGCGAGGTCAGGGTGTCGCCGAAGACCACCTTGACGTCGGCCATGTCGACCCCGAGACCGTCGGCCGCGATCTGGGCGTAGGAGGTCTCGTGGCCCTGGCCGTGGCAGGAGGTGCTGACCGCCACCGTCACCGTGCCGCTCGGGTCGACGGTCACCGTGGAGTTGTCGTGCGAGGGCAGCGGGGTCCCGGCCTGGGCGGAGGAGTCGCTGCCCCACGCGGTCTGCTCCACATAGGAACTGATCCCGAGACCGAGGTAGCGGCCCTGCTCGCGCAGCCGCTCCTGCATCGTGCGGAACGCGTCGTAGTCCACCGTCTTCATGGCCAGCTCGAGCGACTCGAGATAGCTGCCGCTGTCGTAGAGCTGGCCGGTGACCGAGCGGTAGGGCAGCTCGTCGGAGCGCAGCATGTTGCGGCGCCGGATCTCCACGGGATCGATGCCCAGGTCGCGCGCGATCTCGTCGATCATGATCTCGCGCACCGTGTTCGCGGCGGTCCAGCCCACCCCGCGGTAGGCCGCGACGGGGCTCTTGTTGGTCAGCGACGCCGCGACCTCCTCGTCGAAGGCCTCGATCCGGTAGGGGCCGGGGAAGGACTTCGCGGCCAGCGCGGGCTCGATCAGGGCGCTCTCGGTGTTGAACGAGTAACCGCCGCCGTCGCCGATGAACTCGCCGCGGACACCGAGCAGCTTGCCCTCGTTGGAGACGGCCACCTCGAGGTTGATGAACTCCTCCTTGGCCTGCGTCGCGGCCAGCAGGTGCTCGTGGCGGTCCTCGATCCACTTCACCGGCCGGCCGAGCTGCAGCGCGATGAACGGGATCGCGATCTCCTCGGGCGAGGTGCACATCTTCTGCCCGAAGCCGCCGCCGACCTCGGGGGCGATCACCCGCACCCGGTGCTCGGGCAGGCCCAGCTGGCCGGCGATGACCGAGCGCAGGAAGTGCGGCATCTGGGTCGAGGACCACACCGTCAGCTGCTGCTCGGAGCGCTCGTAGTTGGCCAGCACGCCCCGGGTCTCCATCGGGGCGGCGCCGTAGCGGTTGTGGTGGAACCTGGTGGTGAACACCCGGTCGGCCTCGGCGAAGGCCTTCTCGGTGTCGCCGTGCTTCTCGGTCTGCCGGTAGATCTCGTTGGTGCCCAGGTCGTCGAACAGCAACGCGGCGCCCGGGGCGTTCGCGGCCTCGACGCTGGGCACCGGCGGCAGCACCTCGTACTCGACCGCGGCGCTGAGCTGCTCGGCGGCGTCCTCCGCGGCGTAGCGGTCCCCGGCCACGACGACGGCGACGGCGTCGCCGACGAACCGGACCTTGTCGATCGCGATGACGTTCTGCGGTGTCCGCAGGAGGTTGTCCAGCGCCACGTGGTCGATCAGCGGCGGGACGTCGCGCAGGTCCTGGCCGGTGAACACCCACACCGACTTGCCCAGACCGGGCAGCACGGAGGTGTCGACGGACAGGATGCGGGCGTGCGGGTGCGGAGAGCGGACGTAGACCGCGTGCAGCATCCGCGGCAGCTCCAGGTCGGCCACGTAGCGCGCGGTCCCGGTGAGGTAGCGGGGATCCTCGACGCGCTTGGTCGGCTTACCGATCCACTTGTCCTTGCGGATCGCGAGGTGGCTCTCGATGATCGTCTCAGACATGGCACTGGCCCTTCACCTGCGACGGGGCGACGGTGGACTGGGGATCAGGAAGCCTGCGCACTCGACCTCGCCGCCTTCCCCGCGGCCGCCGCGGCCGCGGTGGACTTGACGATGTTCTGATAACCGGTGCACCGGCAGAGGTTGCCGTTGAGCCCGACGCGGATCTCGTCCTCGGTCGGGTCGGGGTTCTCGTCGAGCAGCGCGTGCACCGACATCAACATGCCCGCGGTGCAGAACCCGCACTGCAGGCCGTGGTTGTCGGTGAACGCCTGCTGGACGTGGTCGAGCTTGCCCTCGTCGGCCAGGCCCTCGACGGTGGAGATCTCGGCGTCCTGGGCCTGCACCGCGAAGATCAGGCAGGAGCGGACGGCGCTGCCGTCGAGCAGGACGGTGCAGGCGCCACAGACACCGTGTTCGCAGCCGAGCTTGGTGCCGGTCAGCCCGACGTTCTCGCGCAGCACGTCGGCGAGCGTGCGCCGGCTTTCGATCAGCACCTCGTGCGCCTCGCCGTTGACCGTCAGGGTGACCACTTGCTTCGGGTTCGTCGCCATCGAATGTCTCCTTCGGGTGGACTGCGGCTCAGGCGCGGGCGGACGCGCGCTCGAGTGAGGTGCGGATGCCTCGGGCGGTCAGCACGCCCGCCACGTGCCGGCGGTAGTCCCCGCTGGCGTGGATGTCGTCGCCGGGGCGCAGCGCGGCGGAGGCCTCGCGGGCCGCCTGGGCCAGCAGATCTGCGTCCACGTCGCCCGCGGCGGCGCCGACCAGCAACCGCTCGGCGGCCGGGACGCGCACGGGCGTCGCCGCGCCGCCGAAGATGGTGAGCCGGGCGTCGGAGATGCGGCCGTCGGCGAGCGTCAGCAACGCCACCACGCCGATGATCGCGAAGTCGCCGTGCCGGCGGGTGACTTCCTCGAAGTGCCAGCCGGAGGACCCGTTCGGGGTGTTGAAGGTGACCGCGGTGGCGATCTCGTTGGGCTCCAGCGCGGTGGTGAGGTAGGAGTCGAAGAAGTCCTCGGCGGCGATGCTCCGGGTGCCGGCCGCGCTCTGCGCGGTGACCTCGCCGCCCAGGGTGAGGAACACCGCCGGCATCTCCGCGGCCGGGTCGGCGTGGCAGATGCTGCCCACGACGGTGCCCCGGTTGCGGATCTGGGGATGCCCGACGTGGGCGAGGGCCGCGGTGAGAAGGGGCGCCGCCGCCGTGACGTCCGCGGAGCGCTCGACGGCGTGCTGGCGGGCGGTGGCCCCGAGGGTCAGCGTGCCCTGCCCGACGTCGATGCCGTTCAGCCCCGGGATCGGGTTGAGGTCCACCAGGTGGGCCGGGCTGGCCAGGCGCAGGTTCATCATCGGGACCAGGCTCTGGCCACCGGAGATGACCTTCGAACCGTCGGGGTCGGCGTCGAGCAGCCCGAGGGCCTCCTCGACACTGCGGCAGGCGTGATGGGTGAACGGGGGTGGTTTCATCGGTGGTGGACTCCCTGGGAGAGAGCGCTGCAGGCGGAAAGGGCCCGGGAAGCCGCTTGTCGTGCCGAGACCGTGCTCACCGGGTCGGGCGCGTCGATCTCTGCGAGCGTATTTCTCGATCAGGAACGCATCTTCGGGAGATCAGCCGAATAACAGGCCCAAGTTGTCGGATCTGCACAGCGAATTTCCAATGTCAACAGTGAGCTGCATCGCGGTTTCGCGGACCCGCTCGGTGGGTGTCCCGGCCGGGCACGGGCCGACCTCGGCGGTGCGCCGCCCGGCGCCACCGGCCCGGCGACAGCAGCACGAGCCGGCCACGGGCCGGCGCGTCCCCGGTCCGGGCAGGACTGTAAGACTGCGCGCACGGGCGCACCTCCCCCGGCGGCGCAGCCAGGAGGGCGCCGTGCGCGGACGGCGCCGCGGCGGGGCTTCGTTCCCGTCGTCCCAGGGTGGCGGCCGCAGCCGTGCGGTCGCCACCCGGGTCAAGCGGGGCGGGTCCGTCGGCGGGCCCGGGGTCGCACCGGAGCCCACCGCGGGGTCACGGCCGGTCGGCCGGGCCGTGCTCGGGTTGCCGCGCGGCGCGCAGCACCGCCGCGATGATCTTCTGGTAGCCGGTGCAGCGACACAGGTTGCCGGCCAGGGCGTGCCGGACGTCGTCCTCGTCGCAGTCCGGGTTGCGGTCGAGCAGCGCTTTGGCCGACATCACGATCCCGGGGGTGCAGAAGCCGCACTGCACCCCGCCGGCGGCCAGCAGCTCGCGCTGGATCGGATGTAGCCCGTCGGCCGGCGCCACCCCCTCGACCGTGGTGACCGCCCGGCCGTCGGTCTGCAGGGCGAGGTAGGAGCAGGCGTTCACCGGCTCCCCGTCGAGCAGCACCATGCAGGCCCCGCACTCCGAGTCGTCGCAGCCCTCCTTGGGCCCGGTGAGCCCGATCTCCTCGCGCAGCACCGACAGCAGCGAACGGTGCGGCTCGACGTCGGCCGACGCCCGCAGGCCGTTGACCGTGACGTTCAGGGGGTACCTCATTGCACACTCCCGGTCGCGGTGGGCGGATGGTCGGGGCCCGGGGCGGACGAGCCGGCGGCGGCGCGACGGGCGGCAAGGGTGAGCGCCCTGGCGACCACGACCGCCGTCATCGCCCGCCGGTAGTCCGCGCTGGCCCGGACATCGCTGATGGGGCGCACGGCCGCGACGGCGGCCCGGCCCGCGGCGGCCAGGGCTTCGGCGTCGAGCGGGCGTCCCAGCAGGCCGGCCTCCGCCGCCGGCACCCGCAGGCACACGGGCGCGGCGGCGGTGAGCGCGAGCCGGGCGGCCACGATCTCACCCCGGGAGTCGAACCGAAGCGCCGCCGCCGCCCCGACGATCGCGATCTCCATGGCCCGCCGGTGCTCCAGCCGGATGTAGGCACTCCCCGTTCCCGGCACCGGCGCGGGGATCCGCACCGAGCTGAGCAGCTCGTCGGGGGCGGCCGTCGTCCGGCCGGGCCCGGCGAGCAGCTCCGCCACCGTGAGCGCGCGGGTACCCCCCGTGCGACGCAGCTCGACCGTGGCGTCCAGCACCAGCAGCGGCGAGCCGAGGTCCATCGCGGGCGAGGCGTTCATCAGATTCCCGCCGATGGTGCCTGTGCTGCGGGTGGCGGGGGAGCCGATCATGGCTGCGGCGTCGGCCAGCGCCGACCACCGGGACCGGACGAGCCCGGAACGCTCCACCCAGGTGTGCGTGGTCAGCGCCCCGAGGATGATCCCGGCCTCGGTCTCCCGGACGCGCGCCAGTTCCGGCACCCGATGGAGGGCGACCAGCACCTCGGGCAGCGGATGCTTCCCGCCGCGCGCGGCCACCACGAGATCGGTCCCGCCGGCGACGACCCGGGCACCGGGTGTCGTGCGGAGCAGCTCCGCCGCCTCCGCCGCGTTCCCGGGCGCGAAGTAGCGGCTCATGCCTCACCCCCGGCGGTCACGGCCCCGGCGGAGGGCCGGTACAGCGCCGTCCACACCCGCTCGGCGTTCATCGGCAACGCTCGGACCCGGGTCCCGGTGGCGGCGGCGATGGCGTTGCCGATCGCCGCCGGCGTGCCCACCACCGGTGGCTCGCCGACGGCCTTCGCCCCGTGCGGGCCGCCCTGGTCCACCGCATCGTCCAGGAAGTCCACCGTGACCGTCGGTGCGTCCGGGGCGGTGACCAGCTTGTAGCCCAGCAGCCCGGGGTTGAGCTGGTGGCCACCGTCGTACTGGCTGCCCTCCAGCAGCGCCATCCCCACGGACTGGATGACCCCGCCCTCGACCTGGCCCTGCGCCCCGAGCGGATTCAGCACCCGGCCGAACTCGTGCACGGCGACCACCTCGGGCACCGACACCACCCCGGTCTCGCGGTCGACACGCACCCGCGCGATGTGGCAGAAGAAGGACGGGGCGGCGAACGCCGAGTAGCCGAGCCGCCCCCCGCAGCCGGTCAGGTCGTGCTCGGGCAGCGGGGGTGGGGTGCCCGAGCCGCTGCCGATCAGCTGCGCTCCCGCCGCGATCTCGGCCAGCGGGATCGATCGCGTCGGTGTGCCCTTGACCCGCACCGAACCGTCGACCAGTTCCAGGTCGCGCTGGTGGATCTCCAGCCGTTCGGCGGCCAGCGCGAGCAGCTTCTCGCGGACCTCGCGGGCGGCCTCCATCACGGCGCGGCCGTTGTTGAACGTCGTCTGGCTGCCCGCGCTGCCGATGTCGAACGGCCCGGCATCGGTGTCCTGGTAGAGGATGGAGAACGCCTCGGGGCGCATGCCGAGCTCCTCGGCGGCCAGCAGCGCCAGCCCCATCACCGAGCCGCTGCCGTTCTCCTGGGCCCCGGTGATGATCGTGCCGGTGCCGTCGGGGTTGAGCTTGAGGTAGGCGCCGGAGGGCACCGACAGGCTGAACCACCACCCGACGGCCACGCCGAGCGCCTCGTCCTCGGCGAGGTCGGTGCCCGGCCAGCCGGCCAGCTCCGCGGCGCGGTCCAGGCACCGCTGCGCGCTCGAACTGACGAACCGCTGCCCGGTCTGTCCGGTGTCGCCGGCGCGGACCAGGTTGCGGCGGCGGAACTCCAGCGGGTCGAGGCCCACCAGCCGGGCCAGTTCGTCGGTGTGCTGCTCGACCGCCCAGCAGGTCTGCGGACCGCCGGGTGCGCGGACGCTGCCGGCCGGGGTGCGGTTGGTGTAGACGGTGTGGACCTCGGCGTAGAGGTTCGGGACCCGGTACGGGCCGGCCACCATCATCAGCCCGATCTCGGTGGCGAACAGCGCATCGCCGCAGTAGGCGCCGGAGTCGAGCAGCAGCCGGGCCCGGCGTGCGGTGATGGTGCCGTCCCGTTTCACCCCGGTGGTCAGCTCGATCCGGGCCGCGTGCCGCACCTTGTCGGTCGCCAGGAACTCCTCGCGCCGGCTGAACACCAGGCGCACCGGTCGCCGGGTCGCCCGGGCGAGCAGGGCCACGTGCGCCTCGAAGTGGAAGTCGCACTTCCCGCCGAAACCGCCGCCCAGGTGCGGGACGACGATCCGGACGTTGCTCTGCGGGATCTGCAGGGTCTCCGCGACCCCGGCACGGGCCGGGAACGGCACCTGGCTGGTGGTCCAGATCGTGACCTTCTCGCCCTGCCATTGGGCGACGACGGCGTGCGGCTCGATCGGCACCGCGTGGGCCATGTCGCTGCAATAGGTTTCGGTCAACTGCAGCTCCGCCTCGGCGAAACCGGCGTCGACATCGCCCTTCACCGAGGTCATGTGGCCGCAGTCGTTCGGCGCCCGCAGCACGCCGTCCTGGGTCTGGTAGTCGAGCCAGTCCGGGTGCAGCACGGGCGCGGACGGGCTGAGGGCGGCGTCGACGTCGAGCACGGCGGGCAGATCCTCGTACTCCACCCGGACCGCCGCCGCGGCCGCGGCCGCGCGCTCCGGGGTGTCGGCCGCCACGGCCGCGACGATCTCGGCCTCGAACCGGACCACCTCGTGCGCGAACAGGGTGCGGTCCTTGACGAACATCCCGTACCGCACCAGCGGCGCGTCGGCCTGGGTGAGGACGGCGTGCACGCCCGGCATCCGGGCGGCCTCCGTGGTGTCGATCGCGACGATCCGGGCGTGTGCGCGCCCGGCGTAGACGAACTTGGCGTGCAGCAGGCCGGTGAAGGCCAGATCGGCGGTGTAGCGGGCCTCGCCGGTGACCTTCTCCGGCCCGTCCCGGCGGACGAACCGCTGGCCCAGCACCGATGTCGTCCCCGTCATGACCGGGTCCTCCGTCCTGTTCGGTGGATGCTCGACAGAGCCGCGGCTGCCCGTGCCGGGGCGGTCACGGGTGGGCCCGTGGCCCGGACCTTGATCCGGACCGCGGGATCGCGCAGGTAGGCCAGCGGAACCTCCTCGATGCCGGAGACCTGCACCCGGTCGGGGTCGGCACCGGCCTGGATCGCGCGGCTGAAGGCGTCGGTGGTGAGCTTGTCGATCGCGGCCCGGAGCAGGTCGGGGCGTCCGGCGCAGATCCGCTCGGCGTATCCGCTGACCGGTGCGATCGCGGCGCCGAGCGCGTTGGCCACGTCGAAGTGCGGCGGGCGGATGACCTCGGCGACGCCGGCGAGCCGGTCGGGCGCGATGCCGCCCGCGCCGCCGACCACCATCAGCGGCAGGTCGTCGGCGCCGAGGCCGACGCGGTCGACGGCCTCGGCGAGCAGCCGGTCGGCCTCGGTCAGCATCCGGCTCAGCCGCTTGCCCCAGTTCCCGGGCACCGGATGGGAACCGAACGTGGTGCGCCCGGCGGTCACCGCCGCATCGGTGAGGGTGGGGGTGGAGCCGCCGCAGCACAGCGCGTCGTGCATGGGGCCGCCGCCGATCGGCACCTCGACCACGTCGGGCAACCGGAAGTTGGTCACCACCCCGCTCATCGTGTAGGGGGTGAGCGATTCGCACGGGAACCCGTTGACGAGCCGGCCCACGACGGTGCTGGAGCCGCCGATGTCGGCGACGATCGCGTCGGTGACCCCGCTGCTGTGGGCGCCGCCGCGCATGCTGTTGGCCGGGCCGCTGCCGATGGCGAGCACCGGGAACCGGGTCGCGTAGGCCAGCGCCATCTGGGTGCCGTCGTTCTGGCCGAGGTAGCACTCGGCGTCCAGGTCGTGACGGCGTATCGCCGCGTGCAGCGCCGCCGCGGTGCCGGTGGCGTCGCCGGAGAGCGCGGCGTTGAGGACGGTCGCGTTCTCTCGTTCCAGCAGGCCCATCGACCCGATCTCGTGGCTCATCGAGATCGGGATCTCGCCCAGCTCGTGGCGCAGGATCGCGGCGGCGCGCAGCTCGTCGGCCGGGTCGACCGGGGAGAAGACCGCGGTGATGGCGATCGCCTCGGCGTCCGAGGCCACCGCGGTGGCGAAGGCGGCGATGGCGGCCTCGTCGAGCGGGGCGATCCGTTCGCCGTTGAACTCGCAGCCGCCCTCGACGATGCGGCTGCCGGCGGCCACCGCGGCCCGCAGCGCCTCGGGCCAGGTGACCAGCGGCGGGACGGCGAAGGTGAGCGGGCCGCCGATGCGCAGCACCGCGACCCGGCGCAGCCCGGCCCCGGTGCGGATCACGTCGGTGGTCCGCGCCGCGCCCAGCGTCACGCAGCCGATGACCGCGGGATCGACCGTCGGCTCGTCGAGCAGCCCGGCGATCGCGGTCTCGACCGAGACGTCGAGATCATCGGAGGTCGGGACCTTGGTCCGGGCGATCAGCGTGCCGGCGGGGTCGACCACCACGGCGTCGGTGTTGGTGTGGCCCACGTCGATGCCCAGCCGCAGGCTCTCAGCGGTCGGCATCGGTGGCCTCGATGCCGTGCCGGGCGTCGGCGGCGGGGTCGACGTAGTCCAGCTCGTAGCCGAAGGCGTGGGGCCCGACCACCCGCAGGCCCTGCTCGGAACGCCACACCTCGGGTGCGGGTAGGGCGACGACTCCCACCCGCTGGCCGTACTGCAACCGTTCGGTGCCCACCGGACGGCCGTCGACCAGCCCCAGCACCGCGATGACGTCGGGGACCGTGGCGACCACCTCGCCGTCCTCGAGGGCGGCCAGCACCTCGTTCTGCAGTTCGAGTCGCAGCCGGCGGCGCCGGCCTCCACCCGACCCGTCGACGACGGCGTGCCCACGGGTGAACCCGGCACCGCTGTGCCGCTGGATCTCGGTGATCCGGCCCTCGATCAGCACCCGCCCGCCGGTCTCGCCGGCGAGCGCGGCGGGCCAGGCGCTGCTGCGCTCGCGCATCGCCGCGCCCAGCCGCGCCGCCGTGGACACCGAGCCGGTGATGGTCGCGGTGGCGGCGACCCGGCCCGCCATCACGTAGAGGGCACCGGCGCAGACACCCCCGAACGAGGCGGCGCAACCGCGGGCCAGCCGCTCGGCGGCCAGATTGTCGGCCGCCTCCACCACGATCACGTTGCCCCGGCCGTCGGTGAGCACCACGGGGCTGGCCGGGACCCCGGCGACGTGCATGGCCTGTTGCTGCATCTCCGGGAACGCCCGGCCCATCCCGTCGGCGTCGAGCAACGGGGTGCCGAGCCGGGCCGCCCAGAGCACCGGGAGCAGCCCGTTGGCGCCGGCGATCTCGTAGCACATCACCACGTCGACCGGGGTGCCGCGCAGCCCGGCGACCGAGCCGGCCAGCTGGGCGCCCTCGGCGCCGCTCCAGATCCGCTCCTGGGCGACGGTGGGCGAACCGATGAGACCACAGGGCATCACCAGCGCGTCCGGATCGAGGTCGGCGGCCTCGACGACCGTGACCGGGCCGTGGGCGGCGATCGTGTGCCGGGCCGCCACCAGCCCGATGGCGGGGTCGCCCCCACCGCCGGCGCTGAGGATCGCGCAGCCGAGGGCGTAGGCCTCGATGTTGTCCGCATCCAGCTGCACGGCGGGAACGTAACACCGGATTTTCCCCCGGACCTGTACATCGTGCACAAAGATTGCCAACCTATCGGCACTTCTGCCGATGGGATGTCGAATTTGCCAACGATCGCCGATGTGGTGCACGCACCGGGGTTGCGGCTCGAGTGCCTCGCCGGCGCCCCCGCCGATCAGACCGTCGACCAGGTCTTCGTGGCCGAGGACCTGCTCGACCTGAGGGCGGCGCCCCCGCGCACCGTGGCGGTGCTCGGTGCCCACGTGTGCGCGGCCGTCGACAGCTACCAGTTCGACGTGGCGCTGCGGCTCGCCGCGGCCCGCGACGTGGTGGCCCTGGTCCTCGGCGAGGAGGCCGCCCGGCCGCCGACCTCCACCTCGATCGACACAGCCGAGCGATTCGGGGTGGTGATCCTGCGCCCCACCGAACCGGTCAATCTGGCCGATCTGGTCTGCGCCCTCGACACCGCGCTGCGGGGCTCCGCCGAGCTGGCCCTCCGGCGGGCGGTCGTGGCATTCGAGCACGTGACGCTGCGGCGCTCCGCCGATCCGGAGGCGCTGATCGCCGAGATCGCCCAGACTGCGGCCGCCGACATCGATCTGCTCGACGAGCCCGATGGGGAGATCGCGTTCCCGGTCGGGCTGGACGAGGACGCCCAGCGCTGGATCGTCGTCCGCGATCCGTCGGCCCGCACCCGGCCGGAGCTGGCGCTGATCGGGCGGCTGCTGGCCACCACGCTCGCACTGGCCGCGCTCGCCGAACGCCGGGCCCGTGAGCTGCCGATCCGATCCCGTGCCGAGCTGCTCTCCGAGCTGCTGGACAGCTCCTCCCGGGGACGTTCGGAGCTGCTGCGCCGGGCCCGGTCGATGGGCCTGCCGATCGACGGCTGGCACCTCGTGGCGCGCATCGAGTTCGGCGACGAGGGGCCGCTGTGGAGCGACGAGGTGGCCGCCTTCGCCGCGCGCGAGGAACTGGGGCGCGTCGCGCTGGACGCGGTGCGCAGCTCCGGCACCTGGCACCTCGCCCGCGCCGAACGCGCGCTGCTGCTGATCCAGATGTATCGCAGTGATCCCGGCTCCACCGCGGCGGCCGACGCGACCCGGGTGCTGCAGCGGGCGTTGGACCAGGCGATCGGCACGATGTCGGGGGCGGTGCTGTTCTGCGGTGTGGGCTCGGCGCACGGCGGCCCGACCGGGTTGATCAACTCGGCGGCCGAGGCCAGGGCGGCGGCGACCGCGGTACGGGCGCGGGGCCGCGCGAACACCGCGACCGCGTTCGACGGGCTGGGGCTGCGGCGCACGCTGGTGGAGTGGTACGCCTCGCAGACCGCGCGCAACACCGTCGACACGGTGCTCGCGCCCCTGGACAAGATGGGCCCGACCAAGGCCGCCGAGGCCATCCGGACGCTGCAGGCCTACCTGGACAACCACGGCTCGCTGTCCCGGGCCGCCGCCGAGCTGCACCTGCACCGCAACTCGGTGGCCTACCGGGTCGAGCGGATCTTCACCGAGCTGGACGTCGACCCCGACAACCCGGACGACTGGCTGCTGCTCCAGCTGGCGTGCCGGGCCCGCGGCCTCGTCTGAGCCGAGCCGGGCCATCAACACTCGATGATGTTGACCGCGAGGCCGCCGCGGGAGGTTTCCTTGTACTTGACCTTCATGTCGGCGCCGGTCTCCCGCATCGTCGCGATCACGTTGTCCAGGCTGACGATGTGGACGCCGTCGCCGTGCAGAGCGAGGCGGGCGGCGTGGATGGCGCGCACCGCGGCCATCGCGTTGCGCTCGATGCAGGGGATCTGCACGAGCCCGCCGACGGGGTCGCAGGTCAGCCCGAGGTGGTGTTCCATGCCGATCTCGGCGGCGTTCTCCACCTGCTGGGGGCTGCCGCCGAGTACCTCGCACAGGGCGCCGGCGGCCATCGAGCAGGCGCTGCCGACCTCGCCCTGGCAGCCCACCTCGGCGCCGGAGATGGACGCGCACTCCTTGTAGATGACCCCGATCGCGGCCGCGGTGAGCAGGAAGCGGACCACCCCGTCGTCGTCGGCGCCGGGCACGGTGCGGTGGTAGTGGTGCAGCACCGCCGGGACGATGCCGGCGGCGCCGTTGGTCGGCGCGGTCACGACCCGCCCGCCCGACGCGTTCTCCTCGTTGACCGCCAGCGCGTAGAGGCTGAGCCAGTCCATCACCTTCAACGGGTCCTCGGAGCCCGCGTCCGCCTGCAGCGTGCGGTACAGGCCGGGGGCCCGGCGGCGGACCTTCAACCCGCCGGGCAGCACGCCCTCGCGCTCGCAACCCCGGCGCACGCAGTCCTGCATGGCCTGCCAGATCCGCAGCAGGCCCGCCCGCACCTGGTCCTCGCTGCGCCAGGACAGCTCGTTGGCCAGCATCACCCCGCTGATGGGCAGCCCGCTGGCGGTGCAGTGGGCGAGCAGCTCGGTGGCGCTGCGGTACGGAAAGCGCACCGGCGTGTCGTCGGCGACGATCCCCCCGGCGTCCCCGCCGCCGAGGTCCTCGCGGACGAAGCCGCCGCCCACCGAGTAGTAGGTGCGGGCGAGCAACTCGCCGCCCGCGACGTCGTGGGCGGCCAGCCGCATCCCGTTGGGATGGCCGGGCAGCGAGCGCCGGCGGTGCAGCACCAGGTCCCGCCGCTCGTCGAAGTCGATCTCGTGGTGGCCCAGCAGCGGTACCCGCCGGGTCCGGCGGATGTGTTCGACCTGCGCGTCGGCGGTGTCGACGTCCACGGTGTCGGGGCGGGCGCCGGTCAGGCCCAGCAGCACGGCCTTGGCGCTGCCGTGGCCGTGCCCGGTCGCCCCCAGCGACCCGAACAGCTCGGTGCGCACGGCGGCCGTCGCGCCCAGCAGACCCTCCTCGGCCAGGCGCTCGACGAACATCCGGGCCGCCTTCATCGGCCCCACGGTGTGCGAGCTCGACGGTCCGATGCCGATGCTGAACAGGTCGAACGCGCTGACGGCCATCACGGCCCGCCGGGTGTTCCGGCCAGCTGCCACTGGCTGCCGGCCGGGTAGACCGGGTGGGCCGCGGCCAGCGCCGCCACCCGCCGACCGAGTCGCTCCGCCACAACCGCGTCGTAGCCGGGGGCCAGGGCGGCCGCGATGATGTCGGCGACCTCGGTGAAGTCCGGTTCGGTGAAGCCGCGGGTGGCGAGGGCCGGCGTGCCGATCCGCAGCCCGGAGGTGACCATCGGCGGCCGCGGATCGAAGGGCACCGCGTTGCGGTTGAGGGTGATCCCGATCGAGTGCAGCCGGTCCTCGGCCTGGCGTCCGTCGAGCGCCGACTCGCGCAGGTCGACGAGGACCAGGTGGACGTCGGTGCCGCCGGTGAGCACCCTGATTCCGGAACGGACCGCGTCGGGCTGGAGCAGCCGCCGGGCCAGGATCCGGGCACCGTCGACCGTGCACTGCTGGCGGCGGCGGAACTCCGCGGACGCGGCGAGCTTGAGCGCCACCGCCTTCGCCGCGATGACATGCTGCAGCGGCCCGCCCTGCTGGCCGGGGAACACCGCTGAGTCGATCTTCTTGGCCAGGGCCTGGCGGCTCAGGATGATCCCCCCGCGGGGCCCGCCGAGGGTCTTGTGCGTGGTCGTCGTGACCACGTCGGCGTGGGGCACCGGCGAGGGGTGCAGCCCGGCGGCGACCAGGCCGGCGAAGTGCGCCATGTCCACCATGAGCAGCGCCCCGACCTCGTCGGCGATGCGCCGGAACGCCGGGAAGTCCAGGTGCCGCGGATAGGCCGACCAGCCCGCGATGATCATCGCCGGGCGGTGTTCCCGGGCGAGCCGGGCGACCTCCGCCATGTCGACGAGGTGGTCGGCGGCGCGCACGTGGTAGGGGAGCGCGTGGTAGAGCTTGCCGGAGAAGTTCAGCCGCATGCCGTGGGTCAGGTGGCCGCCGTGCGCGAGGTCGAGCCCCAGGATGACGTCGCCGGGAGAGAGCAGCGCGGCCAGAACCGCCGCGTTGGCCTGCGCGCCGGAGTGCGGTTGCACGTTGGCGTGCTCGGCGCCGAAGAGGTCCAGCGCGCGGTCGACGGCCAGCTGCTCGGTCCGGTCGACGTGCTCGCAGCCGCCGTAGTAGCGCCGGCCCGGGTAGCCCTCGGCGTACTTGTTCGTCAGCACCGATCCCTGGGCCTGCAGCACCGCGACCGGCGCGGTGTTCTCCGAGGCGATCATCTCCAGGGTGTCCTGCTGGCGGCGCAGCTCCGCCTCGACCGCGTCGGCGACCTCGGGGTCGACCTCGGACAGCGGGCCGTGCAGCAAGCTCACGACCCGGCTCCGGTGTCGGTCAGCGCGCGGTAGGCCTCGGCGTCGAGCAGGTCCGGGGGCAGCGAGGTGACCCGCACCCGCAGCAGCCAGCCCTTGTCGTACGGATCGGAGTTGATCAGCTCCGGGGTCTCGGCGAGGGCCTCGTTGCGTTCGACGACCTCGCCGGTGACCGGAGCGACGAGATCGCTGACCGACTTGGTCGACTCGATCTCGCCGCAGGTCTCGCCCGCGGTGAGCGACGCGCCGACCTCGGGCAGTTCGACGAACACGACGTCGCCCAACGCATCGGCGGCGAACGCGGTGACGCCCACCGTCGCGGGAGAGGTCTCGTCCTCGGCGATCGCCAGCCACTCGTGGTCGGTGGAGTAGCGCAGCCCGTCGGGAATGATCATCGGATCAGCCAGCCTTCGCGGTCGCGGGGGAGGAGGACGGACGCCGGTAGAAGGGGAGCTCGGCGACCGTGACCGGCTCGTGCCGGCCGCGGATGTCCACGGCCAGGCGGGTGCCGGGGGTGGCGTGGTCGGGGAGGACGTAGGCCATCGCGATCGGATGGCCCAGCGTGGGGCTGGGGGCCCCGCTGGTGATCGTGCCGAGCGTCGCGCCGGTCTCCGGGTCGAGCACGGGGTAGCCGTGCCGGGGTGCGCGGCGGGACTCGCCGACCAGCCCCACGAGCACCTGCCCGGGGCCGGAGACGGAGACCGCGGACAGCGCGGCGCGGCCGACGAAGTCGTCCGGCTTGTCGAACCGCACGACGCGCCCGAGCCCGGCATGGAACGGGGTGACCGCAGCGCTCAGCTCGTGGCCGTGCAGCGGCATGCCGGCCTCCAGCCGCAACGTGTCCCGGCAGGCGAGCCCGGTGGGCACCAGGCCGTGCGCGGCGCCCGCCTCGAGCAGCACCGTCCACAGCGACGGCGCGTCATCGGGCGCGACGAACAGCTCGAAGCCCTCCTCGCCGGTGTAACCGGTGCGGGCCAGCAGGACCGGCCGGCCGGCCACGGTCGTGGCCTGGCTCGCGTAGTAGCGCAGCGCCGGCAGGTCGGCCGCGCACAGCGGCGCGAGCGTGGCCGCGGCGGCCGGGCCCTGTACGGCGATCAGGGCGTACTCCGCCGCGGCGTCGATCACCTCGGCGCGGCGGCCGGCGGCCCGTTCGGTCAGCTCGGTGGTGACGAGCGGTGCGTTGGCCGCGTTGGCCACCACCAGGTACTCCTGCTCGGCGAGCCGGTAGACGATCAGATCGTCCATGATCCCGCCATCGGCCGCGCAGATCATCGTGTAGCGGGCCCGGCCGACGCCGATCCCGGATGCGTCGCCGACCAGGGCCCGGTCCAACGCGTCCGCCGCGCCCGGCCCGACCACCCTGATCTCGCCCATGTGGCTCAGGTCGAACAGGCCGGCGGCGGTGCGCACCGCGTGGTGCTCGGCGAGATCACCGCTGTATCGCAGCGGCATCCGCCAGCCCGCGAAGTCGGTGAATGTCGCGCCGAGCGCCTCGTGCTCGGCGTGCAGCGGGGTGCGCTGCGCCTCGATGGTCGTCACGGTGGACGGTCCTTCCTGCAGATCAGACGGTGGACAGCTCTTCGACCGGTGTCCAGTCCTCGTCCAACCCGAAGGCGCGCGGACCGAACACCTCCAGGGCCTCCGGCGTCCGCATGATCGGCGGGGTGGAGATGGCGAAGATCCGTACCCGCTGGCCGTAGCGCAGGGCCTCGGTGGTGATCGGCGCGGCCGACTCGGCGTCGAGCACCGAGATCAGGTCGGGGACGATGGCCAGCAGGCGCTTCCCGTCGCGGGCCACGAGGTGCTCGTTCTGGAAGGTCAGCTCGACGGTGCGGGAACCGTCGAAGGTGGAGATGCGAGCGGTGCCGCGCACGAAACCGTCCGCGCTGCGCCGCTCGACATCGACCACCTTGCCCTCCAGCAGGACCCGGCCGTGCTGGTAGATGGTGTCGGACAGGCACTCGGTCAGGGCCTCGAAGGGATCGCGGTGCTGCTTGCGCGCTTCCCGGATCACCCGGCCCAGGCGCAGCGCGAGCGACATGGTCCGCGGGATGGCGGTGCGCTTGACCTGCGCCCCGGTCATCGGGTACTCGGCGATGTAGGAGACCCCGCCCATGCGGATGGTGGTCCCGCGCGCGTACCACTCCATGCTGTGGTTGTCCGGGCCGGTGTCGATCACGGTGACGTGCTTGCGTTCGTTGCAGATCGCGATCGGCGAGCCGGACACGCCGTACACCCCGAACGTCTCCATCTGGAGTTCGGGAAAGGCGCGCCCCATCCCGTCGCCGTCGACCACCGGCAGGCCGGTGCGTGCCGCGACGAGCAGCGGCACCATCGAGTTCAGGCCACCGCACTCCATCGGGATGATGGCGTCGGCGGCGCGGCCGAGGTGCTGTTCGAGGCGGCGCAGCGCGATCACCGGCTCGTCGCCACCCGGGATCTTCTCGATGACCACCGTCGGGGCACCCATGAAGGCGCTGGCCACGACGAGCGCGTCGTCGTCGACCTCGTCCGGGTCGATCAGCGTGATGGTCCGGCCCCGCTCGAGCTCGGCGGAGACGAGCAGCAGGCCGATGTAGGGATCGCCGCCGCCGCCCGTGCCGAGCAGCGCGGCGCCGCGCGCCAGGTCGGGCAGATCATCGAGCTGGAGGGTGATGGCCATGGGGTTCTCCGAATCAGGGGCGGATGGTGGGGCTGCGGGCGCCGAGGGGACGGGCGGCGTCAGTCGGCCAGCACCAGATCTCCCACCGCCTTGACCCGGATCCGGGTCGCGTTGCCGGGCAGGTAGGCCAGCGGGACCTCGTCGACGTCGACGATCTGCACCGAATCGGGCTTCGCCCCCGCCGCGACCGCCTTGTCGACGGCTTCCTGCTTGGCTTCGTCGAGCAGCCGCTCGCGCTCGCCGGGGGCCATCGAGTACATCCGGTCGACCTCACCGCCGACCTGGGCGATGGCCGCTCCGATGGCGTTCGCGGTGGCGTGGTGCTCGGGCCGGTGGACCGCTCCCACGCCGGGCAGGTCGTCGGGCACGAGGATGCTGCCGCCCCCGACCGCGACCACCGGGGTCGCCTGCGCGCTGGTGCGGACCCTGTCCACCACCGCGCTGATGTCCGCGCCGATCCTGGCCAGCACCGCCTCGACCAGCGAGCGGTCCAGGCCGCGCACCAGGCTGCGGTCACCGATGTCGGCGATGCCGGCGGCCACCGCGATGTCGGTGGCGGTCAGCGTCCGTCCGCCGAAGACGAGCGCGTCCTCGGTCAGCCGGAAGCCGACGCTGTCGGGGCCGACGGTCACCGGGTCCTCCCGGACCCGGCTGCCACCGCCGATGCCCACGGACAGCACGTCGGGCATCCGGAAGTTGGTCCGGATCCCGCTCACGCTGACCTCGGTGCTGGCCTCGTGCGGGAAACCGTGCCGCAGCATCCCGACATCGGTCGTGGTCCCGCCGACGTCGACCACCGCGCAGTCGCGCAGCCCGGAGAGGAACGCGGCACCGCGCATCGAGTTGGTCGGGCCGGAGGCGAAGGTGGCGACCGGGTATCGGCGTGCATGCTCGACGTCCATCAAGGTGCCGTCGTTCTGGCTGAGGAACAGCGGGGCGTCGATCCCGGCGGCGCTCACCGCGTCGGCCAGACCCCGGCAGATGTGCGTGGCGAGCCCGCTCAGGCAGGCGTTGATGATCGTCGCGTTCTCCCGCTCCAGCAGCCCCATGCGGCCGATCTGGTGCGACACGCTGATCGGGACGTCGGGCAGCAGCCCGCGGAGGATCTCGGCGGCCTCCAGCTCGCACTCGGCGTTGACCGGCGAGTACACCGAGGAGATCGCGACGGCGCGCACGCCGTGCGCGACGATGTCCTCGCTGGCGCGCTCCAGCTCGTCACGGCGTAGCCGCGAGATCATCCGGCCGTCGATCTCGTGCCCGCCGTGGCAGAGGTAGCCCCGGCCCTTGATCGCGGTGACCAGCCGGGCCGGCCATCCCGACATCGGCGGCAGCGCCTCGGTGGCCGGCAGCCCGAGCCGGATCGCGGCGGTGGGCGCCAGGTTGCGCCCTTCGATGATCGCGTTGATGAAGTGCGTCGTGCCGATCATGACCCCCTGCACGGAGGCCGGGTCGTGTCCGGCCGCCGCCTGCAGCGCGGCGAGGGCGGCCGCGATGCCCGAGGTCACGTCCTCCGTGGTGGCGGTCTTGATCTCCGCGAGGACCGTCGAACCGTCGATGAGTACCGCGTCGGTGTTCGTTCCGCCCACGTCAATGCCGATGCGCATCGATTCTCCGATTGCCGTACCCGTTGGATCATGAAGGCGCACCCTGAGTGGATGGCTCGACGACCGACAGTAGAGCCGGGGCAGCGGCAGGGCATTGTGCAGAGTCGACGGAAGATCCCCGAATTTTGTGCTGACTGCCCAGTGGGCCCGGACACGTCCCGGAGGCGTGGACGGCCGGCGCCGGCCGGCGGCCACGGCGCCGTCCAGGGGCCGGCGTCGGGCGCGCTGCACAACACCGGCGCCGACATTGGCGGATTCACCGGAGATCGGCGGCGCCGAACTGCCTAGGTTCATCGCCACACCGCACCGGTGCGCCGGGCGCACCGGCGGCGTAGCCCGCGTCCCCACCCCGGCGGAGGAGGAAGCCATGCGCGTGACCCGTACGACCCGTCCTGTCCGGGGAGCGGCCCGGTGACGCCGCCGGCGGCCGGCCCCGTCAGCCCGGTCGGGCTGGTCCTGGGCAGTCACATGCCGCCCCAGGACATCGTGCCGATGGCGCGGCTGGCCGAGGAGCTCGGTTTCGGCGAGCTCTGGTTCTCCGAGGACTGCTTCTTCTCCGGGGGGATGGCCGGGTCGGCCGCGGCACTGGCGGCCACCACCCGGCTGCCGCTGGGGCTGGGCATCGTCTCGGCGGCGACCCGGCACCCGGCGATCCTGGCCATGGAGCTCGCGACGCTCGATGTGCTCTTCCCGGGCCGGGTCTACGGCGGTATCGGGCACGGCGTCCCGGCCTGGCTGGACCAGATGGGGCTGATGCCCCCGAAGGCGATGACCGCACTGCGGCAGTGCGTGACCGCGGTCCGGCGGCTGCTCGACGGCGAGGAACTCACCGAGACCGGCCATTTCCACTTCGACGAGATCGCGCTCACGCACCCGCCGGCGACCCGGGTGCCGCTCTACACGGGCGTGGTCAACGAGCGCGGGCTGCGGTTGTCCGGGGAGCTCGCCGACGGCACCGTGCTGTCGACCTTGTCCAGCCCGGCGTACGTGCGCTGGGCCCGGGCCCAGGTCGACGAGGGCGCCCGCCGCGGTGCCGCGCCCGAGCCGCACCGGCTGGTCACCTACGCGTTGTTCTCCGTCGACGCCGACGCCGCGGTGGCCAAGGACGCCGTCCGGGAGTCCATCGCGTTCTACCTGGCCGCGATGCCGGACAACGCGCTCTCGGAGGTCTACGGCATCCGCGACGAGCTGGCCGCGCTGCTGGCCGAGGGCGGCGAGAACGCCGTCGAGCACCTGGCGAAGAACATGCCCGACTCCTGGGTCGAGGACCTGGCCGTCGCCGGGGAACCCGACGAGTGCGCCGCGAAGCTGCGCCGGCTCCTCGACGCCGGTTCGGACTCCGTCGGGCTGTGGCTGTTCCCGGCCGCGGACGCCCACCGCATCGCCACATTGACCGCGCGCGACGTGCTGAGCAGGCTCTGACCGCGCTCCCAGTTCACCCGAGACGGATCGAGGAACACCATGACCTACCGCGTCTTCTTCCTGAACAAGCTGCGCCCCGGCGTCGACCCGGCCGACTACGAGGCGTGGATCCGGCGCTCGGACTACCCGATCGTCCGCAGCAGCCCGGGCATCGTCAGCTACGACGTGACCCGCATCGAGGGCACGCTCGACGAGGAGGGCACACCGTCGGTGAACTATCTCGAGGTGATCGAGGTGACCGACATCGACGCGTACCGGGCGACCGCCAAGACCCCGGAGTTCGTGAAGCTCCTCGCGGAGTGGGGGACCTACGTGGAGCTCGACGAGGCCCTGCACGGCGGCGTCATCGAGTGATCGGTGACGGGGCGCCGCTCGTCTCGGTGGGCTGGCTGTGCGTCCGGGACGGCCGGTTGCTCGTGGTGCGCACCCGGGGGCGCGCCGCCTACTACCTGCCCGGCGGCAAGCCCGAAGCCGGAGAGAGCCTGGCCCAGGCCCTGTGCCGCGAGGTCGCCGAGGAGCTGGGCATGACGCTCGTCGCAGCGAGCATCGGCGAGGCGTTCGTGGTGCACGACCGAGCCCACGGCCTGCCCGGTCGGCGGTTGCAGATGCACTGCTACCGGGCGGACGCCACCGGGGAGCCCCGGCCGGGGCGGGAGATCGCGGAAACGGCCTGGGTCGGCGCCGGGGAACGGGACCGATGCGCACCGGCCGTCCAGCAGGTCATCGGGCGACTCCTGCGCGGTGACCCGGCCGGGCCGGAGCCCGGCCGGTGACCGCGCCCGACTCGTTGCCCGGCTCGATGCCCGACCCGTCGCGGCCCCGCGCCGCGCGCGAGCGGGTCAGCGGGCCAGCTCGGCCAGCAGCAGCGCCTCGGCCAGCACCCCGCGACCGAACATCTGCAGGTCCAGGCTCTCGTCGATGCCGTGCCAGCGGCTGGCCGGGTCGCCGACCCCGGTGACCAGCACCGCGGCGCCGGGGAACGTGCGGGCGAACTCGGCGATGAACGGGATCGAGCCGCCCATCCCGGTCTCCACCACATCGTTGCCGAAGGCCTCGGCGAAGGCGCGCCGCGCGGCGTCGTAGGGGCTCCCCACGGTGTGGAGGCTGAACGGGGCGCCCCCGGCGCCCGGAGTCACGGTGAGCTGCGCCCCCCAGGGCACATGCGCCCCCAGGTGCGCGGTGAGCGCGCGCTGCGCGGCCACCGGGTCGTCCCCGGGCGCGATCCGGAGGCTGACCATCGCCCGGGCGCGCGGCACCAACACGTTGGACGCCTGGTCCACCCGGGGCGCGTCGATGCCCAGCACCGCGATCGCGGGCTTGTGCCAGATGCGCTCGGGAATCGAGCCGCAACCGAGCAGCTCGACGCCGTCGAGCAGCCCGGCGTCGGAGCGGAACGTGGCCTCCTCCATGTCCGGCGCGTCGGAGCTGCCGTGCACCAGCCCGGGGACGACGACCTCGCCCTCGGCGTCGTGCAGGCTGGCCATCAACCGGCACAGCGCGGTCAGCGCGTCGCCGGCAGGGCCGCCGGACATCCCGGAGTGCACCGGGCGCTCCAGCATCGCGACCTCGACGACGACATCGACGAGCCCGCGCAGGCTGGTGGTGAGCGCCGGGACGTCGACGGCCGGGTTGGCGGCGTCGGCGATCACGATGACGTCGGCGGTGAGGAGGTCGCGGTGCTCGGCCAGCAGCGTGGTCAGGGTCGGGGAGCCGGATTCCTCCTCGCCCTCGATGAACAGGGTGACCCCGACCGGGGGTGTGCCGTGGTAGGCGCGCAGTACCGCGAGGTGGGTCATCACGCCGGCTTTGTCGTCGGCGGCGCCGCGGCCGTAGAGGCGGCCGTCGCGTTCGGTGGGTTCGAACGGGGGGCTGGTCCAGTGCTCGTCGCCGCCGGTGGGTTGGACGTCGTGGTGGGCGTAGAGCAGCACCGTGGGCTGGCCTGGTGGTGGTGGCCAGTGTGCGATCACCGCGGGGGCCCCGCCGTCGGCGGCGACGATGCGGACGCTGGTGGCGCCGGCCCCGCGGGCGAGTTCGGCGACGGCCGCGGCGCTGCGGTGGGTGTCGTCGGCGTGCGCGGGGTCGGCCCAGATGCTGGGGATGCGGACCAGCCGTTCCAGGTCCGCCCGGGCGCCGGCCAGGACGGCGGCGGTCGCGCTCTTCAGGGTCTCTCGCAGGTCCGGCACGAGCGGCGATGCTACGTGGGGACACCGCCCGACCCCGCCCCGTGGTCGCGCCTCCGGCTCGGGGCGCCTTGACGGTGGCCGGACGTCCGCTTACGGTTCGCGTCGATCCAACTCCACATCGCGCCGCTCGAACCGTTGCGGGAGAGCCCTCGCCCACCCCGGCGAGGCGCCGAAGGAGCAACTCTCCCCAGAATCTCTCAGGCCCAGGTACCGCAACGGCGAGGCGACTCTGGAAAGCGTGCCCGGCGACGGGATCACACGCACCCACGGTGCAAGCCGCCCCACCGGGCGGTGAAGCTCTCAGGTCCGATGACAGAGCGGGGAGGCCGTCCCATCCGGGTCCGCGTGCGCGGCCCACGACCAGGGAGCCTCCCATGACCCGTCCGGTCCCCGGCCCGACCACGGCCCGGTCCGACGCCGATTCGGACTTCGCCCGCCGCCACATCGGCCCGTCCGCCGATGACCAGGCCAAGATGCTCGCCGAGGTCGGCTACGCCTCCCTCGATGAGCTGATCGACGCGGCGGTCCCGGGCGGGGTCCGCTCGGACCGTCCGCTGCGGCTGCCGGCGGCGGTGTCGGAGAGCGAGGTCCTGGCGCAGCTGCGCGACCTGGCCGCGCTGAACAGCCCGGGCGAGCCGATGATCGGCCTGGGCTACCACGGCACCATCACGCCCGGGGTGATCCGGCGCAATGTGCTGGAGAGCCCGGCCTGGTACACCGCCTACACCCCCTATCAGCCCGAGATCAGCCAGGGCCGGCTCGAGGCGCTGCTCAACTTCCAGACGATGGTGGGCGACCTGACGGGGCTACCGATCGCCAACGCCTCGCTGCTCGACGAGGGCACCGCGGTGGCCGAGGCGGTGACCGTCATGCGCCGGGCCGCGCGGCAGCGGCCCGCCCGCCTCGTTCTCGACGCCGACTGCCTGCCGCAGACCATCGCCGTGGTCCGCACGCGATGCGAGGCGGTCGGGATCGAGGTGGTCGTCGCCGACCTCTCCCGCGGGCTGCCCGAGGTCGACTGCTTCGGCGTGGTGCTGCAGTACCCCGGCGCCTCCGGGGCGGTGCGCGAGCTCGCGCCGCTGGTGGCCGCCGCGCACGAGTCCGGAGCCCTGGTCACCGTGGCCGCCGACCTGCTCGCGCTGACCGTGCTCGCACCGCCGGGGGAGTGGGGCGCGGACATCGCGGTCGGCTCCACGCAGCGTTTCGGGGTGCCGCTGGGCTACGGCGGGCCGCACGCCGCGTACATCGCCGTCCGCACCGGGCTGGAGCGTTCGCTGCCGGGCCGGTTGGTGGGGGTGTCCGTGGACGCGGCGGGACGCCCCGCCTACCGGCTCGCGCTGCAGACCCGCGAGCAGCACATCCGCCGCGACAAGGCCACCTCCAACATCTGCACGGCGCAGGTGCTGCTGGCCGTCATCGCTTCGATGTACGCCGTCTATCACGGCCCCGACGGGCTGCGCGAGATCGCCTCCCGGACGCACCGGCGCGCCGCGGCGCTGGCCGTCCGGCTGCGGGCCGGCGGCGTGGAGATCGTGCACGACAGCTTCTTCGACACCGTGCTGGCCCGTGTTCCCGGGCGGGCAGCAGAGATCGTCGCCGCCGCCGCCGGCCACGGCGTACACCTGCGCGGGGTGGACGCCGATCACGTCGGGATCTCCTGCTCGGAGACCACCACACCGGCCCACCTGGACACGGTCGCCGCCGCCTTCGGGGTCAGCGCCGCCCCGGGCGACCCCGGCGACGGAGCCCTTCCCGCCCTGCCGCCCGCCCTGATCCGCACCACCGCCTACCTGACCCATCCGGTCTTTCACCGGCATCGCTCCGAGACCGCGATGCTGCGCTACCTGCGGCGGCTCTCCGACCGGGACTTCGCGCTGGACCGGGGCATGATCCCGCTGGGCTCGTGCACCATGAAGCTGAACGCGACCACCGAGATGGAGCCGATCAGCTTTCCCGGCTTCGCCGATCTGCACCCGTTCGCGCCCGCCGCGGCCGCCCAGGGCTACCTCCGGCTCATCGCCCAGCTCGAGGACTGGCTGGCCGAGGCGACGGGCTACGCGCGGGTCTCGATCCAGCCCAACGCCGGAAGCCAGGGCGAACTCGCCGGGCTGCTCGCGATCCGCGGCTACCACCGATCTCGCGGGGAGGGCCACCGCGACGTCTGCCTGATCCCGTCGAGCGCCCACGGAACGAACGCCGCCTCGGCGGTGATGGCCGGGATGCGCGTCGTGGTGGTGGCCGCCCGCCCCGACGGCACGGTCGACCTCGACGACCTGGACCGCCGGTGCGCCGAGCACGCCGACCGGCTCGCCGCGATCATGGTCACCTACCCGTCGACGCACGGCGTCTACGAGGAGGGGATCACCGAGCTGTGCCGCACGGTGCATCAGCACGGGGGGCAGGTCTACGTCGACGGCGCCAACCTCAACGCGCTGCTCGGCCTGGCCGCGCCCGGCGCGTTCGGCGGCGACGTCTCCCACCTGAACCTGCACAAGACCTTCTGCATCCCACACGGCGGCGGGGGCCCGGGCGTCGGCCCGGTGGCCGTGGCGGCGCACCTCGCGCCGTTCCTGCCGTCCCACCCACTGCACCCCGACCCCGCGCGCCGCGACGGGATCGGGCCGGTGAGCGCCGCCCCGTTCGGCAGCGCCGGCATCCTGCCGATCAGCTGGGCCTACATCCGGCTGATGTCGGCGGCCGGGCTGACCGCGGCCACCCGGGCGGCGGTGCTGTCCGCCAACTACATCGCCGCCCGGCTGGCCACCCACTTCCCGGTGCTCTACACCGGTGAGGCGGGACTCGTCGCGCACGAGTGCATCCTCGATCTGCGGCCCCTGACCCGCGCCACCGGCGTCACCGTCGACGACGTCGCCAAGCGCCTGATCGACTTCGGTTTCCACGCCCCGACGATGAGCTTCCCGGTCGCGGGCACGCTCATGGTCGAGCCGACCGAGTCCGAGGACCTGGCCGAGATCGACCGCTTCTGCGACGCGATGATCGCCATCCGCGCGGAGATCGACGCGGTGGCGGCCGGGACCTGGACCGCCGAGTCCAGCCCCCTGCGCGGTGCCCCGCACACCGTCGACGCCCTGCTCGGCGACTGGGACCGCGCTTACACCCGGGAGCAGGCCGTGTTCCCCGCCGGGCGGACCGCGGACAAGTACTGGCCGGCGGTCGCCCGCATCGACCAGTCGCACGGTGACCGCAACCTGGTCTGTTCCTGCCCGCCGCCGGAGGCGTTCGCTTCCTGAACGACCCCGGCCGCGGCGGAGCACCGCCGCCGAACGCGACGCCGCCCTCGGCCGGACCGCGATCCCGGACCGCGATGCGGGCCGGGGCGGACGAGCCGGCCCCGCCGTCACCGCGGGCCGGCCGGCGGACGGGCCCTCGGCAGCGGCAGGGCACCGCTGGGGAGGCCGGTGCCCTCGCCGTGGGCGTCGGAACGGACGACACAAGTTAGTTGTCCTACATCTGTTGACTGATGACTAATGGCTGGCTACGGTCTGTCCACCGATCGGTGGTGATTCGCATCACGCAAGGTCCACTCCACACCTGAGCGGCAGGTGAGTGAGGTGGCGCTGATCCCCTTGGAGGGGCGATGACCGGAAGCTCACGGAAAGTTGCCTTGGGCAGCTTCATCGGCACGACCATCGAGTGGTACGACTTCTTCCTCTACGGGACGGCCAGCGCGCTGATCTTCAGCAAGCTGTTCTTCCCGTCCTACGAACCGCTCGTGGGCACATTGCTGTCGTTCGCCACGTTCGGCGTCGCCTTCCTGGCGCGGCCGCTCGGCGGGATCATCTTCGGGCACTTCGGCGACCGGTTCGGTCGCAAACCCATGCTCGTCATCACGCTGATGATGATGGGAGTGGCGACGGGCGCGATCGGTCTGCTCCCGACCTACGAGACCATCGGCGTGGCCGCACCGATCGTGCTCGTGCTGCTGCGCATCCTGCAGGGGCTGTCCGTCGGCGGGGAGTACGGCGGGGCGGTCCTGATGACCGTCGAGCACGCCCCGCCGAACCGCAGGGGCTGGTACGGCAGCTGGGTGCAGGCGGGGTCGCCCGCCGGGCTCATCATCTCCAACGCGGTCTTCCTCCTGATCACCACGCAGGTCTCCCAGGAGCAGCTCCTCGCCTGGGCGTGGCGGATCCCGTTCCTGGCCAGCTTCGTCCTCGTCATCGTCGGCATCGTCATCCGCCTCTCGCTGGAGGAGAGCCCGGCCTTCCAGCGGGTGGCGAAGTCGGAGCGGGTGGAGACGGCGCCGCTCGTGACGGTCCTGCGGAACCACAAGAGGCAGGTCCTGCTCACCGCGGGCGCCTACGTGTCCACCGGCGTGACCGTCTATCTGGCCGCGGTGTTCAGCCTCAGCTACGGCACCACCACGGTGGGCTTCAGCTACAGCGAGATGCTGGTCCTGGTCCTGCTCGGGCAGATCCTGGCCTTCGTCCTGATGCCGACGTTCTCCCACGTGTCCGACCGGGTCGGGCACAAGCGGGTCTTCATGATCGGCATCGTGGGAATGGCCCTGATGGCCTTCCCGTGGCTGTGGCTGCTCAACACCGGCGACTTCGTGCCGGCCCTGCTCGGGTTCGTCCTCCTGTTCATTCCCTACAGCGCCACCTACGGGACGATGGCGGCCTTCTTCGCCGGCGTGTACGAGACCCGAATCGGGTACTCCGGCCTCTCGCTGGGCTACCAGCTCGGCACCGTGGTGGGCAGCGCCCTCGCCCCGATCACCGCGACCGCGCTGGTCGCCGCCACGGGGACCGTCGCCTCGGTCGGCTGGTACATGGTGGCGACAGCGGTGCTGTCGCTCGCCGCGGCCATCTGGCTCACCTCGGCGGTCGCGGCCCCCGTACGGGACGCGGATTCCGTCGGGACCGAGATGGTCACCTGACCGCCGCCCCCGGTTTACTCGCGCTGACCTGTGCGGGGGAGGGGATGCTCGGCTCCCCGCTTCCCCCGTCCGAAGGACAAGGGTGTCATGACCTTCAAGAACCTGTCGTCGACCGGACGATCGCAAGCCGTCAAGGAGCAGATCCTCGCGGCGATCACGAGCGGCGACTACGCGCCCGGTGACAAGCTGCCCTCCGAGAGCGAGCTCGGGACGACGCTCGGCGTGAGCCGGGTGAGCATCCGGGAGGCGCTGCGCTCCCTGGAGGCCGTGGGCCTGATCGAGATCCGCCACGGGCGGGGCAGCTTCGTGGCGATGGGGCCGAGGGGCCGCTACCAGTCGCCCTTCGCGGGCTGGCTGCAGGTGCACCGCGACGAGATCCTCGACCTGATGAAGGTCCGGGGCGCCCTGGACGAGCTCGCCGCGGCCGAAGCGGCGACGAAGGCGGACGAACCGGCGCTCGCGGCGATCGAGGACGCCCAGGAGCGGTTCCGGATCGCGGCGCGTGACCCCGCGGCGGCGATGGACGAGCTGATCGATTCGGACGTGGCGTTCCACGTCGCCATCGCGCGGGCGAGCGGCAGCTCGTTGCTGCTGGACCTGCTCGAGGAGCTCAACAAGCTCTTCGAGCAGTCCCGCAACGCCCTCTTCTCCCTCGACGAGCGCGCGCGCCGGTCGGTCAGGGAGCACGACGCGATCGTCAAGGCCATCCGCAGCGGCAGCGGGACGAAGGCCCGGTCGGCGGCGGCACACCACCTGGAGTCGACACGCAGGACGCTGACGAGCAGCGATCTGCTCCAGCGTCTCGCCGGGGACGGCGAAACGACATGAGGCGGTCCGTTCGGACCGACCACGACGAGATCACGGGAGGACCCTCGGCATGAGGATCACCGGCGGTGAATTTTTCATCGTGACCCTTCCGCTTCGGCGGCAGCACACCTGGGCGTCGAACACCCGGGTGTCGATCGGGCGGCACGCGCTGGTCCGCATCGACACCGACGAGGGCGTCAGCGGCTGGGGCGAGGCCCCGGCGATGGCCACCTGGGGCGGGCCCGGCGGCGTGCACTACGGCGAGACGCCGGAGACGGTCGTGCACCTGGGCGAGGACTACCTCCTGCCGGCCATCACCGGATGCGATCCGCTGGACATCGCGGTGATCCATGACCGGATGGACGCCGTGGTGAAGGGCAACCCGTACGCGAAGGCGGCCCTGGACATCGCCTGCTACGACGCGGCGGGCAAGGGACTCGGCCGGCCGGTGTGGGCGCTGCTGGGCGGAAAGTTCCGGGACGGCGTGCAGCTCGCGCACTCCCTCGGCCTGCTGCCGATGGACGAGTGCGTCGCGGAGGCCAGGACGGCGGTGGCCGAAGGCGCGCGCACGATCAAGGTCAAGACGGGCCACGACGCGCAGCGCGACGTCGAACTCGTCGGCCGGCTACGCGAGGCGCTCGGCCCGGAGATCCGCATCCGGGTCGACGGCAACGAGGGCTACCGCACGGTGCACGAGGCGATCGCGGTCACCACCGCGCAGCAGGAGTTCGACATCATGCTGTGCGAGCAGCCGGTGGCGGGCGACGCGGCGATGGCCAAGGTGGCGGCCGGTGTCTCGGTCCCGGTGATGGCCGATGAGTCGGCCTGGACCGCCCTCGACATCGTCCGCCTGCACGAGATGAACGCGGCGGCCTGCTACTCGCTCTACGTCACCAAGCCGGGTGGGCTGTACCGGGCCCGGCAGCAGGCCGACATCGCGGCGCAGTACGGGATGTACAGCGACGTGGGCGGATCGATCGAGATGGGCATCGGCAACGCGGCCAACCTGCACCTGGCCGCCGCCACCCGCAACGCCTGGCTGCCGAGCGTCTGCCCGGTGACCACCGTGGACGGTGCAGCCGGGCCGAGCGTCGCGGGCGTGTACTACGTCGACGACGTGGTCAGCGAGCCGTTCGGGTTCCGCGACGGCGTGGTCCTGCTCCCCGACGGGCCCGGCCTGGGGGTGGAGGTCGACGTCGACAAGATCCGGAAGTACGCGGAATGAGCGACCGCCTCCCCCGAGCAGGCACGCCGCACACGAACGAGGAGTCCGGATGCCCACATCGGTAGCGGTGCTCGGCGCCGGCAACGGAGGCCTCGCCGCGGCGGCCGACCTCACGCTGCGTGGCTTCGAGGTCCGCCTCTACAGCCGGCGCAGCGAGAGCCTGGAGCCCATCAGGAAGGCCGGCGGGATCCGGCTCGACGGTGCGGCGGGCAGCGGGCACGCCGCGGTCGCGACCCTCACCGACGATCTCGGTACGGCGGTCTCGGGCGCGGACCTGGTGATGCTGGTCGTTCCGGCCACCGCCCTGGCCGGCTACGCGGCGGCGCTGGCGCCGGTGCTGGGCGACGGCCAGCCCGTGTTCCTCAACCCCGGCGGTACCGGCGGTGCGCTCGCCTTCACCACCGAGCTGCGCCGATCGGGGTTCCGCGGCGAGCTGGGGGTGTGCGAGGGGTCCACCCTGACCTACGCCTGCCGGCGGCAGGACCCGGCCACGGTGACGATCTCCAACCTGGCCCCGGCGGTGCCGTTCGCCGCCTTCCCGGGCAAGCGCGGGGAGGAGCTGCGCTCGGTCGTCGCCGAGCTCTATCCCGCGGTCACGCTGCAGCGCAGTGTCCTCGACACGGGGCTGGTCAACATCAACGCGGTCGAGCACCCGGCGCAGGTGCTGCTGAACACGGGCTGGATCGAGCACACCCGCGGTGACTTCTACTTCTACCGCGAGGGCACCACGGAGTCGGTCGGGCGGGTCATCGACGAGGTCGACCGGGAGCGGCTCGGCATCGCCGCTGCGCTCGGTGTCACGGTGCCCACCTTCGCCGAGATCTTCCACCAGGCCGGCTACACGACGGCCGAGGCGGCGGCGACCGGCAGCGCCCACGCCTGCCTGCAGGCGAGCGAGGCCAACTGGTGGTTCCGGTCGCCGTCCACGATGGACCACCGTTACGTGCACGAGGACGTCGGTTTCGGGCTGGTCCCCTGGGCGGGCTGGGCCCGGCTGGGCGGCGTGCCGACGCCCACGATCGACGCGCTGGTGACCATCGCGTCGGCCGTGTCGGGGCGAGACTACGCGCAGGAGGGGCTCACGATGGATCGGATGGGGTTGGCCGGGGTGGACGTCGGCGAACTGGACGACCTGCTGCAGTCGGGGCTGCTGCCCGGGGGCGAGCGGTGACGGGGCCGGCCTTCGACTTCTGCTTCCTGCCGAACGCGCCGCTGGCCGAGATCGTGGACCTCGCCCGGCTGGGCGAGTCCCTGGGGTACCGCACGATGTGGATCCCCGACCAGGATTTCCTGCACGACCCGTTCGTCCTCGCCGCCGCGGTCGCGGGCGGCACCGACCGGATTGGTGTGGGCATCGGGATCACCACCCCGTTGACCCGGCACAGCGCCCACATCGCCCGCGTCGCGGCCAGCCTGGACGAGCTGTCCGGGCACCGCCTCACGCTCGGCCTGGGCAGCGGCAACATCGACCACGTGGTGCGGCCGATGGGCTTTCCGGCGGCCGGGCCGCTGGGCCGGGTCCGGGACGGGATCGCGGCGGTGACCGCGCTGCTGCGCGGCGAGCCGGTCAGGTTCGCCGACGACGCCCCGGAGGTCCGCCTCGGCGTGGAGGTGACCCGGCAGATCCCGCTGTACCTCGGGGCGCGCGGACCGAAGATGCTCGAACTCGCCGGGCGGACCGCCGACGGGGTGCTCGTGGAGTCGCTGTTCAACGGCGCCGGCATGGCGCACGCCGTGGACTGCGTCCGCTCCGGGGTCGAGGGATCCGGGCGCGACACCACGGTGGACGTGGTGTCGTGGCAGGTGGTCGTCGTGTCCGATGACCCGCGGTCCGAGCTGGACCGGTTCCGGTCGTGGGTGGCGCGGATGATGCAGGTCGGCCCGCCGGAAGCGATGCTCCGGATCGGCGTGGCCGAGGAGAACCTCGAACGCGTCGTCGGCCTGATGGCGGCCGGTCGCGCGGCCGAGGCCGCGGCCGCGGTCAGCGACGAGTCGGTCCAGTGCGTGGTGCTCGTCGACACCCCGGCGCGCCTCGTGGAGCGGATCGCGGCCGTCCTCGACCGCGGCGCCCGCTCGGTCTCGCTCGTGTCCTCGGCGTCGGCCGAGCTGACCGCGCACAACCTCACCCGGTTCGCCAAGGAGGTCGCACCCGCGTTCACGACCGCCGACTGACCGCGCCGACCGACCGCGCCGACCGACCGCGCCGACCGACCGCGTTCCCGTATCCGACAAGGAGTGTGCCGTGGATCGAGAAGTCCTCGCACGACAGCAGATCGCCATGCGTGAGTTCGGGCTCGACGCCCTCGTCGCCCATTCGCCGGACAACGTCGCCTACGGCGCCGGGTACACCGTTCCGTCGCAGAGCCTCGGGATGCGCAACCGCCAGTTCGTGACGGTGTGCACCAGCGACGGGCAGTCGGCGATGCTCCTCACCGCCAACGAGGTGGACGAGGCCCGCGACCGCAGCTCCATCGAACGTCTCTATCCCTACGACGAGTTCACCGAGGACCCGATGGCCGTCCTGGCCGGGATGCTGTCGGACCTCGGCATCACCGACGGCGCGGTCGGGATCGAACTCGACGCGTTCCCCGCGGACCGCTGGCAGGACCTGCAGCGCCTCACTCCGAAGGTGGGCTGGCGGCCGGCCGCGGCGGCGTTCGCCCGGGCCAGGATGGTCAAGACCGAACGAGAGATCGCGCTGCTGCGGGAGTCCGCCGGGATCGCGGTACGGGCGCAGATGGACGCCTATCCGCAACTGCGGCCGGGGATGACCGAGCGCGAGGCGTACCGGCTGGTGGCCGACCGGGCGCTCGCCCTGGGCGCCGACAAGATCGTCATGATCCAGGTGGCGGCGGGCGAGCGCAGCATCTACTCCAACCCGTCACCGGGGGGCACCCCGTTCATCGCCGGGGAGCCGGTGAAGTTCGACGTCTTCGTCACCAAGGAGGGGTACCTGTCGGACACGGGACGGTCGGTGGTGGTCGGTTCCGCCTCCGAGCGCCAGCGCCGGACGTGGGCCCGGATGCAGGACGTCTTCGACGTCATCCGCGAGACCATCCGGCCGGGGGTCAGCACCCGCGAGGTGTGGGACGTCTTCGTGCGGGAGTTCGGTGCCCGGTCCATGGCACCCGCCATCCGCTTCCTCGGCCACGGCCTGGGCCTGAGCCTGCACGAGGAGCCGTTCATCGCCGCGCACTCGGACACGGTGCTGGAGCCGGGGATGGTGTTCGCCGTCGAGCCGATCTTCGTGGACGGCCGGGAGGGCTACCACCTGGAGGACAACCTCCTGGTCACCGAGGACGGCTACGAGAACCTCACCCCGCAGTTCGGGCGGGAGCTCGTGGAGTGCTGAACGGCCGGTGGACCGAGGGGGGAGCGGAGGCCGTGACCGACCGCGAGACAGCGTCCTACGTCGGACGGCCGATCGCGCGCCGGGAGGACGCGGCCCTGCTGCGCGGCGCCGGCCGCTTCGTCGACGACCTGCACGTCGACGGCGTGCTGCACCTGCGGTTCGTCCGCAGCCCGTACGCCCATGCCGCCGTCCGGGAGGTGCGCACGGCGCAGGCCGCCGCGCTCGACGGGGTGGTCGCCGTCCTGCGCGCCCGCGACCTGGACCTGCCGGACCTGACACCGCCGCTGGACACCGTGGGCGCGGTCGAGATCGGCCGGCCGATCCTGGCCGACCGGCTGCTGCGCTTCGTCGGGGAGCCGTACGCGACGGTGATCGCCGTCGATCCCTACGTCGCGGAGGACGGCGCGGAGCTGGTGGAACTCGACGCCACACCGCTACCGGCCGTCGTCGACCCGCTGGACTCCGCGACGCGTCCTCCCGCGCTGTTGCACGAGCCGCACCCGACGAACGTCCTCTACGAGAACAAGTTCACCGCCGGGCCGGTGGACGAGGCCTTCGCCGACGCGGCCGTCGTGCTCCGGCGCAGGCTGCGCTCGCCCCGCCAGACGGCCGTGCCGATGGAGCCGCGGGGCATCCTGGTGGAGCCGCACGACGGCGGCCTGCGCGTGCACGCCTCGACGCAGAGCCCGCACATGCTGCACCGCGCCCTCGTCGAGCACCTCGGGATCGCCACCGACGCGGTCAGCGTTGTCTGCCCGGACGTCGGGGGCGGGTTCGGCCTCAAGGCGCACGTGTACCCGGAGGAGATCGCCACCGCCGCGGTGGCGCTGCGCCTGGGCCGGCCGGTGAAGTGGATCGAGGACCGGGCCGACAACCTGACGGCGGCCTGTCACGCCCGCGACCAGCACATCGACGTCCGGCTGGCGGCCGACAGCGACGGGCGGCTGCGGGCGCTGGACGTCGACGTCGTCTGCGACGTCGGCGCGTACGGGGTGTTCGCCCACGGCCACCTGCTCGAGGCCATGGGCACCCCGTCGATGATCCCGGGCCCCTACCGGCTCGAGGCCTACCGGTTCCGCAGCCGCGCCGTCGCGACCAACAAGTGCCCGGAGGGGGCGTACCGCGGCGTCGGCCTGCCGGTGGCGACGTTCGTGCACGAGCGGGTGATGGACCTCATCGCGGCGGCGACCGGCGTGGACCGGGTCGAGGTCCGGCGCCGGAACCTGGTCGCCGCGGTGGACATGCCGCACCATTCGATCACCGGCCAGCGCTACGACAGCGGCGACTACGGGGCCGCGCTCGACGCGGCCCTCGACGCCGTCGACTACCCCGGTTTCGCGGCGCGGCAGCAGGAGGCGCTGCGCGACGGGCGGCTCCTCGGCCTCGGCATCGCCGCGTACGTCGAGTACTGCGCCGTCGGCTCCGCGGTGTTCCAGCGGCGGGGGATGCGCGGCCTGGCCGGCTTCGACGAAGCCCACGTCGCGCTGGACGCCGACGGTGCCGCGACGGTGTGGACCACGCTGCCCGCCGCGGGGCAGGGGCTGGCCACCACGTTCGCCCAGCTGGCCGCCGACGAGCTGGGCATGCCGATGGAGCGCGTGACGGTGGCGCCGGTGGACACCGCGGTCGCCGGCCTGCACGGCAACGGCACCTTCGCCAGCCGCAGCGCGGTGTCCGGCGGCGGTGCCATCGCGCTGACCTGCCAGGAGATCGTGCGGCGGTTGCGGGAGGACGCCGCCGACCTCATGGAGATCGCCGTCGACGACCTCGAGGTCGTCGACGGCCGGGTCCGGGTGATCGGCTCACCGGGGAACGCGCTCGAGGTCGGCGAGGTCGTCGCGCGGGCCCCGGCGGGGCGCTACGCGCTGTCCCGCCGCTACGACCCTCCCCAGGCCGTCTACCCGTACGGCGTGCACGCGTGCATCGTGGAGGTCGACCCCACGACCGGCCGCGTCCGCCTCGACCGCTACGTCGTGGCCGAGGACTGCGGGCGGGTGATCAACCCGCTGGTGGCGGACGGGCAGGTGCGCGGCGCCGTCGCCCAGGGCCTCGCCGGCGCGCTCTTCGAGTCCTTCGTCTACGACGCCGAGGGCCAGCCCCAGACGGCGTCGCTCATGGACTACCTCGTGCCCACCGCGAGCGAGTTCGTCCCGATCGAGATCCACCACCTCGCCGTGGCGGTCCCCGACTCGCCCACCGGGACGAAGGGGGTGGGGGAGAGCGGCACCCTCGGGCCCGGGGCCGCGGTGGCGAACGCCGTCGCGGACGCCCTGGGGAGCGAGTGCAACACCCTGCCGGTCGGGCTGGAGTGGGCGCGCGCCGCGGCGCGCGAGCGGCTCGGCCGGGGCCGGGTGGGCTCGCTCGCCGGGGTCTCGGGGGCAGCCACATGACCGCTGTCCACGAGCACCCCGTCGCGGCCCCGCTGGCCGCGGCCTGGCAGGTCCTCACCGCGGCGCAAGGCCGGCCCGGCCTGCTGACCAGAGCGGGGGAGGACCCGCCGGCTCCTCGGCCCCGGGTCCGGGTGACGCTGCCGGCCGGGGACGGCGGCCCGCCGTGCCGCGGCTTCCTGCACATCGTGGACGCCGACGCGGATCGCCACGTCGCGACGTTGTCGTTCACCGGGGCGGAGCCGCGCACCGGAGCGATCACCAGGCTGCAGCTGCGGGTCCGCCTGCTCGGGGCGGGCCCGCGGTGCACGCTGCGGGCGCAACCGCAGGTCCTCGACGCCGGGGTTCCCGCCCATCCCGGCACCGGTGCCGCGCTGGCCGTGCAGATCGCGGACGCCATCGAGGCACGGGCCCGTGCCGGACAGGAGCAGCCGGCCCGGCCGGGGGCCCGGAGCGTGGTCGCGGGGCTGGCCGCGTCGCTCCTGGCCGCCGTGGTCATCACCCGACGCCGCCGCGCCCGCCCCGGCCGGCGGCGCGGGCAGGAAGCTGGGGAGGGACCGTGAAACCCGCGCCGTTCCGGTACGAGAAGCCGCGAAGCGTGGAGCAGGCGTTGGCCCTGCTCGCCGCCGAGGGCGAGGAGCCCAAGGTGCTGGCCGGGGGCCAGAGCCTGGTGCCGTTGATGAACTTCCGGCTCGCCCGGCCGAGCCTGCTCGTCGACATCAACGGGCTGGCCGAGCTGAGCTACATCCGCCGGGAGGGGTCCCGGCTGCGGATCGGGGCGCTGACCCGGCACGCCGTGCTCGAGGAGTCACCGCTGGTCGAACGGCACTGGCCCCTGCTCACCGAAGCCGTTCGGCTGGTCGGACACCCGCAGATCCGCAACGCGGGCACGATCGGCGGATCCCTGGCCCACGCCGATCCCACCGCGGAGCTCCCCGTCGCGCTGGCCGCGCTGGACGCCGGCTTCGTCGTGCGCTCCCGGTCCGGGGCGCGCGAGCTGCACTGGTCGGAGTTCTTCGTGGGCCAGCTGCAGACGTCGTTGCAACCCGACGAGTTGCTGGTGGAAACGGTGGTTCCGGCGCTCCCCGCTGGGACCGGGTGCCGGTTCGACGAGTTCACGCGCCGCCACGGGGACTTCGCGCTCGGGGGCTGCGCCGTCACGGTGTCGCTGGACCCCGACGGGGCGTGCACCCGGGCGGCCATCGCCCTCCTCGGGGCCGCGCCGACCCCGATCCGCGCGGCCCGGGCCGAGGCCGAGCTGGTCGGACGACCGGTGACCGCGGAGAGCGCCGCTCGCAGCGCGGCGCAGGCGGTGCAGGACCTGGACCCGACGTCCGATCTGCACGCCAGCGGCGAGTACCGCCGCGACCTCATCGAGTCGCTCGTGGCCAGGAGCCTGCTCACCGCGCGGGACCGGGCCCGGGAAGGGGTGCCGGCATGACCAGGATCCGGATCACGGTGACGATCAACGGTGCGGTTGTCGAGCGGGCGGTGGACCCACGCATGCTGCTCTCCGACTTCATCCGCCACGAGGCACGGCTGACCGGCACCCATGTCGGCTGCGAGCACGGCGTGTGTGGCTCCTGCACCGTGCAGGTCGACGGCTCACCCGTGCGGTCCTGCCTGCTGTTCGCCGTGCAGGTGGACGGCCGGGAAGTCCGCACCGTGGAAGCGCTCGCAGCGGAGCGCGACGGGGCGCTCCACCCGCTGCAGGAGGCGTTCCACGCCGAGCAGGGGCTCCAATGCGGGTTCTGCACCCCGGGCTTCCTCATGTCCGTCGAGCCCGTGCTCGACCGCGTCGAGGAGATGGACGATGCGCAGATCAGGGCGCTCATCAGCGGGAACCTGTGTCGATGTACGGGATACGAGGGCATCGTGTGCGCCGTGCGGGAGGCCGCGCGGAAGATGGCCTCCCCGAGCCGGTCTCGTCCCGGCGGAGCGAGCTAGACCAGACCGAGCCGCGGCCGGATCAGCTCCTCCCCTTCCGCCTGTTCGGTGGGTCGTCGCCCGGTTCCGGCTCACGACGGTGGTTCCTGGCGTCGGAGAATCCCGGCGGCGGCCCGGCTAGCGTGCTCGGCTGTGGGGAACCTTGCGCAGGAGCGCGCGGCCAGGGCGCTGCGTAGGCACGCCCCGGAATGGGCCGGGGCCCGTATTCGGGAGCTGGGCCGGGGGCTCGACCACGTCGTGCTGGTCGCCGGCGACCTTGTGCTCCGCGTCGCCGACCGTCCCGGTGTGGTGCGCGAGGCCCGGCTGCTCGAGATCGTCGCGCCGCGGGTGCCGCTTCCCGTCCCGCGGCCGCGCTTCGCCGACGCGGCGGCGGGTGTCCTGGCCTACCGGCTGCTGCCAGGACGACCGCTGCTCGGCCGTGCCGCCGCGCCCGGTACCGCCGCTCGGCTGGGCCGGTTCCTGCGCGCGCTGCACGCCGTCGACGTCGCCGCGGTCGCCGGCCTCGTCCCGGTCGACGACGCCGACCCGGGCGAGTGGCTGGCCGATCTCGACGGGCCGCCCGAGCTCCTGCGGGTCGTGCACGCGTCCGTCCCGAAGCCGTCGGGGCGGCGCGTCCTGGCGCATGCAGACCTCGGTGCGGAGCACCTCCTCGACGACGGGGGCGGCGTGACCGGGGTGATCGACTGGTCCGACGCGGCGGTCACCGACCCGGCGCTGGATTTCGCGCGGCTGTACCGCGACTTCGGTCCGGGATTCCTTGCCGAGGCGCTGCGGGTCTACGGCGGCCTCGACGACGATGCCTTGCCGCGGATCACGTTCTTTGCGCGCTGCGCGGCGCTGGAGGACCTGGCCTACGGGCAAGCGAGTGGGCGCACCGGGTACGCCGAGGCCGCGCTGCGCAGCATCACCTGGCTGTTTCCCCGGTGAGAGCTCGAGGACCGCCTACAAGACGGCGGCCCCGCACCTGGCTGGCCCGCTCGAGCTCCAGCCGCGGTCTCCACGGGCGGTATCCGTCGTATCAACGGGTCGTCCGCCGACTCCTGGCTACACGCCGGCGTCCACCCGGCCTCGTCCAGCCCTGTCGAGGTGATCGACAAATGCGACACGCCCTCAAGCCCGTCCGCCACCGCCCCTGCATCCTGGGCGCCTGCCTCGTGCCTCCGTCACCGCGCGCCCTCACCCAGCTCTACACGCGCTTCGTCGAGCTGCGCGACGCCCGCCGGCTGCCCCCGGACCTGACCTTCGACCAGTACTACGCGGTGTGGCGCTCCGGGCGTCGCGGCGAGAACGTGGTCGGGCTCGACGACGGCGAGCTGCGGCAGGCCCCGAGCACCGATCGGGAGCTCATCACCCATCCGGATCGGCCCCTGCGCGGCGTGGTCCGCACGCTGGTCCTGCTCGTCGACTTCCCCGACGTGCCGCACGACCCGCACCGGGGGCCCGCGCACTACGAGCAGATGCTGTTCAGCGCCGACGCCACGTTCGTCACCGGCAGCATGCGCGAGTACTACCGCGCCGTCAGCGGTTTCGACGGCGCGGACGGCGGCATCGACGTGCAGGGCGAGGTCCACGGCTGGTTCCGCATGCCCAACCCGCTGAGCTTCTACACCGACGGCAACTCGGGCATGAACCTGAACTTCCCGCGCAACGCGCAAGGGATGGCCCGCGACGCCGTCCGCGCGGCCCTCGCCGAGGGCATCGACTTCACCCCCTACGACGCGCTGGACGAGGGCCTGATCACCGCGCTGTTCATCGTCCACTCCGGCCGAGGCGCCGAGGAAACCCTCAGCAACGACGACGTCTGGAGCCACAAATGGCTCATCCCCGGGGACGTCCCGGTCGCGCCCGACCTGGCCGTGCGCACCTACCTGACGGTGCCCGAAGACTGCGCCATGGGCGTCTGCGCCCACGAGTGGGGCCACCTCGCCGCACGGTGGGCCGACTACTACGACACCGGCCAGCAGCAGCTCACCCGGTCGGCCGGCCTCGGCGACTACTGCCTCATGGCCGCCGGCTCCTGGGGCAACTCCGGCCTGACACCGACGTTCCCCAACGGCATGCTGCGCATGTTCCACGGCTGGACCGAACCGACGCTGGTCACCCGCACCACCTCCGACCTCGAACTCGCGCCGGCCGCAGAAGGCGGCGGCATGCTGTTCATCCAGAACCCGGACCGGATGACCGAGCGCCAGTACATCGTGGTCGAGTACCGGCGCCGCCGCGGCCAGGACGCGTTCCTGCCCGACGAGGGCATCGCGGTCTACGTCGTCGACGAGGCGATCGCCGACGTCGACGACGAGACCGCCCTGGCCATCGAGCTCCTGCAGGCCGACGGGCGCCGCGACCTCGGCAGAATCTTCGGCCGGGGCAACCGCGGCGACAGCAACGACCTCTACCCGTCGCTGGGCAACGCGCGGCTGGGCGAGAACACCCGCCCACCGCTCAACCTGCCCACCGGCAAATGGTCGGGCGTCACCATCAAAGTCCTCGGCACCCCGGGCGCCGACCGGATGACCGTGGACGTCTCCCTCACCTGAGACCGCGGGCGTCCCGGCGCCGACACGTGCGGAGGCACTCGATGAGCCACGGGACGAACCGGGCCCGCCGGCGCCGGCGACGATACGGTCGGAAAAAACTTGGTCGTCCGTGTCGATCCTGGCGGCTCCCGTTCGACGAGGGAGCAGGAGGGCGCGAGCCGCGCCCCGGACCCGAGGGAGAAACCCCGTGAAGTACATGCTGATCATGCGTGCCACCGCCGAGGCCGTCGAGGCGTCGAAGAACATGGACTTCGAGAAGATCATCACCGCGATGGGCGAGTACAACGAGGCACTGATGAAGGCGGGGGTGCTCCTCGCCGGGGAGGGGCTCGCCGACGAGGCGGGTTTCGTGGTCGACTTCGACGCCGAGACGCCGATCGTCAGCGACGGCCCGTACGGGGAGACCCACGAGCTGTTCAACGGCTTCTGGATCATTCAGACCTCCTCGAAGGAGGAGGCCCTCGAATGGGCGACCCGTTGCCCGCTCGGTCCCGGTTCCAAGCTGGAGGTGCGGCGCGTGACCGAGGCGAGCGACTTCGCGGAGTTCGCCGACAACGAGTACATCCAGAAGGAGGCCGGGTGGCGCAAGGAGCTCGGCACCGAGTGAGACGGGCGGGCCGAGGGAGCGACCGGCCGAACGGCTCGCGTTCCACGGCGTAGGAGTGACCCGACCCGACCCGGGGCGGCCGCGGGCAGGCCGCCCCGAGGGGCCGCTAGCTGTCCCCGTGGCAGAGCGCAGGCGTGCTGGTTCTCCCCATCCTCGGCGGTGGTGATGACCTCGGCATGGGCCGGCCGGGAGTGGTCGTCGACCGTGACATGGACGTAGTCGTAGCCCACCCGCGGTGCGCCCGTGCGCGCGCCAGCGGGTGTGCCATTTGTGCAGGCACTGCCGGGAGCTCCCGGCCTCGGCGGCGACAGGGGCTTTCGGGCGGCCGGCGTCGACCCGCAGACACAGCCGGCGCTTGCCCTCGACGGTCGGCGGGGCATGACGGTGCCGCATCGAGGACCTCCAGGGTCCGAAGGTGCGGTTCCTGGACAGCTCCACACCTCGCCTGGAGGTCCTCCCCACATCACGATCATCCGCCCGGGCGTGTCCACATCCCGCCGTGTCACCAACCTCCGTAGGTGGGACCGCTGGACGGAGGTCCCGCTCGAGCTCGGCGTCGCCGGCCTCGGGGAGGATCTGGCCGGATACGGGGATCGGGCAGCATCGGCGATGCTGCGTTCCTCATCAGCGAGGTGCCGGCGGACGTCGAGGAAGTGCGGCGGGTCGAGCGCAGCGGGTGTGGTGGCCGATCGGGTCATCGCGGGGAACGGGCGCTCGCCTCCAGGACCCGGCCGGCCCGGCCGAGCAAGTCCTCGGCGTCCGGCGCGGCGAGCAGTTGGACGGCGATCGGGAGCCCGGTGCTGTCCGCGCCGAACGGGACCGAGAGCGCAGGGAGGCCGGTGACCGCCGCGAGTGCGGTGAGGCGGCTCAGCGCCGCCTCGACCGGCTCGTTCCTGCCGTCCACATCGACGGCGTCGGCCTCCCGTGGTGGTGCGGTGCAGGGCGTCGTCGGTAGTGCGAGGACATCGAGGCGGTGCTGGACGAAGGCGCGCCGCAGCTGCTCGCGCAGCGCCCTCCGGGCGGAGGCTGCGGCCATGACGGTCGACGGACCGATAGTCGTGCCGAGGGTGAGGAGGGCCCGCGTCTGGGGGCCGAACCCGGCCGGGGCGGCCCGCGCCGCGGCCGCCCACAGCCGGGCCGACTCGGCGAGCATCGTGACCAGCGAGACGGCTGGGGCTCGGGCGGCGTCCGGGACGTCGACGGGTACGAGGTCGGCGCCTGCCTCCTGCAGCACGTGAACGGCCGTGTCGAGCGCAGCGGCGACCGCCGGCTGCAGCCTCCCGACCCGCTGCAGGACACCGACCCGGAACCCGCGTACGTCCGGGGTCAGCGGAGCCGGCGGCCGCCCTGCGAGCACGGCATTCAGCTGCAGGCAGGTGGCGACGTCGCCGGCCAGCGGGCCGACGACGTCCTGGGACGGGGCCAGGCCCGTCACGCCGGTGAGCGGCACCCGGCCGTGGGTCGGGCGAAGGCCGACGACGCCGCACAGGGCCGCGGGAATGCGGATCGAGCCCGACGTGTCCGTACCCAGCGCGGCTGGTACGAGTCCCAGTGCGACCGCTGCGGCGGAGCCGCCCGAGGATCCGCCGACGACGTGATCGGGCGACCGGGGATGGCACACGTCCGGTGTCGTCACGCCCCAGGCCATCTCGTGGGTGGCAGCCTTGCCGAAGAAGACCGCTCCGGAAGCGACAAGCCGCCGCCAGGCGACCGCAGAGGTGTTCGGATACCGCCACAGGCCGCCCGGGGTGCCGTTGCGCGTCGGGGCTCCGGCGACGTCGACGATGTCCTTGGCCACCATGGCCAGCCCGCAGAGCGGTCCGGCACGGCCTTCGCCGATCCGCTCGGGAACGTAGACGAGGGGCCCGCCGGGCGCGGTGGCGCGCTGCGCGCGGCGAAGCATCTCCTGCAGTTCCAGGCCGAGCCGGGGTGTCGCGGCAACCGAGGCAGCACACCTTTCGGAGCGGCCGGAGTGCTCGCCGCTGTGCCGGCCGGGCCAACCCGGCCCGAGCGGGGACGGCGCCTTCAGCAGCCCCACCGCCCGCACGGCGCGCTCCAGCCAGTCGGCGTAGCGGGCAAGGGTCTGCATCTCCGCCCGATCGCCGTCGACCAGCGGCTCCCGCGGCGGGCTCATCCCCGGTCCTCTCGCGCCGTCTGCAGCGCCCCGAGCTCTCCGCGCACCACCTTGCCCAGTGCGTTGCGCGGCAAGGAGGACACAACGCGCACCTGCTTCGGGCATTTGAAGGCCGCGAGCCGCGAGCGGCAGTGCGCGTGGAGTGCCTCGAGGTCGAGATCGCCCCCGGGCTGTGGCACCACCCAGGCCGTGACCTGCTCACCCCAGCGTTCGTCGGGTAGGCCCGCTACGGCTGCCTCGCGGACCGCCGGGATCTCCTCGAGGACCAGTTCGACCTCTCGCGGCGCGACGTTGAGCCCGCCGGTGATGATGATCTCCTTCAACCGTCCGGAGATGACGAGATGGCCGCTTTCGCGGTCCCAGCGGCCCAGGTCGCCGGTGCGGAACCAGCCATCGCTAAAGCTGGCCGTGGTCGCCGGCTCGTCGTCCAGGTATCCGCGAAACACCTGAGGACCGCGCATCACGATCTCCCCGTCGGTGCCGGCGGGACACGGGTCACCGGCCGGTGTGATCACGCGCACCTCAACGCCGGGCAGCGGAATGCCGACCGTGCCGGGGACGCGCGGCCCGTCGTACGGGTTGGACAGGTCCAGGCCGGTCTCGGTCAGGCCATAGCGTTCCAGGGGCAGCTGGCCGAGCACCGCGCCGACCCGGCGGGCCAGCCGTGGGGCCAGCGGCGCCGATCCGCTCGTCAGCAGGCGCAGCCCACGCAGGGGAGCCAACAGGTCCGGTTCGAGCGCGAGCAGCCGCTCATAGAGGGCGGGCACCCCGAACAGCACCGTCGCCCGCTCCGCGGCAATCGTCCGGACCAGTTCAGCAGGATCCAACCGGGGCAGGAGCACGGCGTGTGAACCGGCGAGGAGCGTGGCGTGCAGGCCCCCCAGGCCGTGCTGGTGGAACAGCGGAAGGGTGTGGACCAGGACATCGGTCCGCTGCCAGCGCCACGCCTGCATGACGCCGCGGATGGAGGAGAGCAGCATGGCGTGGCTCAGCGGCACGGCCTTGGGCGCGCCCGAGGTCCCCGAGGTGAAGGCGATCAGGGCGGGGTCGTCGGGGTCGATGGTGGCCGGGCACGGCGCTGAGGACCCGGCCGCGCGGGCCACCGAGGTGAGCTCGACCAGCGCCACCCGTCCTGCCAGCGTCCTCTGTGCAGCCGCGTTCACCACCGCTGTCCGTGCACTCGATGCCGAGAGCAGATGATCGAGTTCCCGGGCGGTGTAGGCCGGGTTCGCGAGGACGACGACCGCGCCGCAGTGCAGCAGCCCGAGATAGGCGACCACCCAATCCAGCGCGGGATGCGCACACAGCAGCACCCGCCCGCGCGCCCGCACTCCGATCGCCGCGAACGCGGCCGCGGATCGCGCCACTCGCTCGGCGAGTTCTCCATGGGTGATCGATTCGCCGGCGATCCGCAGCGTTGCCTCGGGCCGGTTCGCGGCGCTCGCCGAGAACGCAGCGGGCAGGGTGCCCGCGGTGAGCTGGTCGCGCAGCCGCGCCGTGGCGAGGTGTGCGACATCGACCCCGAGGTGCCGGGCCCACCCTGAGCGAGAGCGTTCGTCGACCGGGTCCGTCCCGGTGTGCTGGGCCGGGGTCACGTCGACACCGTGCTGTCCGTCGACACCGTGCTGTCCGTCGACACCGTGCCGGCCGTCGACACCGTGCCGGCCCCCGTGCGCGGGACGGCCCCGATGGCGCCGGTGAAGACCGCCCGGTTGCCCGCGCGCTCGGTGGTCAGCCGCTCGGTGAGCCGCTCGCCGTCGATCACGAGGCGTTTACTGCGGGCGATGGCGTATCGGTCCAGGCCGCTGATCCGCTCCGCGAGCCGCAGGGCTTCACCGAGCGGATCGACCGCGATCTCGTGGGTGAGGCCGCTCTGCACGGCCTGCTCGGCGCTGAGGAAGGTCTGGCCGAGGATCAGTTTCATGGCCAGGTCGCGCCCGACCAGCGAGGGCAGCGCCCAGGCGCCCACGGCGAGGCCGTGGGCCGGACCCGCGACGCGCAGGCGCGCCCGGCCGGAGAGCAGTCGGATGTCCGCGGCGAGGACCAGCTGGGCGCCGCCGCCGACGGCCGCGCCGTCCACGGCGGCGATCACCGGGAGGTCCGATCGCAGCAGCTTCTCGTACAGCGCGTACAGCCGATCGCTCACGCGGGCGCGTTCGGCATCCGGGATGGTCAGATCGGCGCCCGCGCAGAACATGCCGGGATGCGCCGAGCCGATGACGATGGTTCTGGCCCGTTCGTCCGCGCACGCGGTGTCGATCGCGGCGTGCAGCGATTCGACCAGGTCCAGGTCCAGGGCGTTGCGTAGGGTCGGCCGGTCGAGCAGCAGGACCCGCCCACCAGGAACGGGTTGGGAAACCACGAGGGGCACGGAGATCTCCACGATGGGGGTGCGCCGGTCCGGCGCAACGGGATCATTACAGTGCGCGATGAAACATGGTATACCTTAAGTCTCGACCGTTGACGCCGCAGCTCCGTGGTGGAGCGTCGGCGGCGGGAAATTCCATGGCACGAAAGCACGTCAGGAGTCGAGGGTGAACGTCTACACGAGCAAGACCGATCTCGTGGCGGCGATGATGCGCGAACTCATCGTTACCGGCGAGTTCGCTCCCGGAGTCGCTCTTCGCCAGCGCGATCTCGCTGCTCGGTTCGGGGTCAGCCCCACTCCGGTCCGGGAGGCGCTGCGCCGGCTCGAGTCGGAGGGCCTGGTCAAGGGCAATGTCCATCGGGGCGTCACCGTCACAGCCGCCCAGCAGGGCGCGGTCGAGGAGAACTACCGGATCCGCGCCGCGCTCGAGCCGCTGGCCGCGGAGATGGCCGCCGGCCGGATCTCCGAGGACGTCCTGGCCGAGCTCGAGGACATCAATGCGTCGCTCAGCGAGCTGCCCGACGGCGATCCGGCCTACATGCCGTTGAACGCACGCTTCCACCTGACGCTCTACGGCGCGTGCGGATCGCCGGTCCTCGTCTCTCTGCTGCGCCTGCTCTGGCAATCGATGCCCAAGGGGCCCCGGCCGCAGCGCTCGGTGGCGCTCTCCGCCCGCCAGCACGCCGACATGATCGCGGCGCTGCGGGCGGGCGAGGGCGCCCGCGTCTCCGAGCTGGTGCGTGACCACGTCCTGGGGGCGCTGCCCGCCCGCACCGAAGGTGCGGCCGGAGAGCGCCCGAAGTCGGCGTAGCCGGGGCACCAGACGTGGCCGACTCGCGTCGGCGCGATCTCCCGCGGTGGCGCGCGGGTCCCGCGCGCCACCGCGCGGCCTGGTGCGAGATCGAAGGCCGGCCCCGCCGGCGGCGGCCGGCAGATCTGTCCCCGAACTGACCGCCTCTCCCGGCATCTCGGACGTCGCTGAAGAAGAGCTTCCCATTTTCGACAACATAGTATATCAAATACCCAATGCCGGAGGAGAGGTGGACGATGCCCCGGACCACGACCGCTGACGGCGTCGGCCTGTACTACGAGGAGAGCGGATCAGGCGCGCCGCTGCTCTTCGTGCACGAATTCGGCGGAGACCACCGTTCCTGGGAGCCGCAGCTGCGCCACTTCGCGCGGCGCTACCACTGCCTGGTCTACGCCGCCCGGGGGTTCCCGCCGTCCGACGTCCCGGCGCAGCTCGCGGCCTACTCGCAAAGTGCGGCAGTGGCCGATGCGCTGGCCGTCCTCGATGCGATCGGCGCCGACACGGCGCACGTCGTGGGCAACTCCATGGGCGGGTTCACTGCGCTGCACCTCGCCCGGTTGCATCCCGAGCGGATCCGGTCCGCGGTCGTCGCCGGCTGCGGCTACGGCGCCCATCCGGACAAGGAGGCGGGGTTCCGGAGCGAGTGCGAGCGGCTGGCGCTGGCCTACGAGTCGGACGGTCCGGCCTCCGTCGCGCAGTGGTACGGGGTCGGGCCCGCGCGGGTGCAGTTCGAGAACAAGGACCCGCGAGGTCATGCCGAGCACGTGCAGGTCCTGGCCGAGCACGATGCCACCGGCGCCGCGCTCACCATGCGGGGCGTGCAGAAAGCACGGCCGTCCTTGTATGCCCTCCGCGACGAGCTCGCCCGGCTCGAGGTGCCGCTCCTGATCGTGGCGGGCGACGAGGACGAGGGCGTCCTGGACTCCGACCTCATGCTCAAGCGCACCGTGCCGACCGCGGGACTAGCCGTTCTTCCCCGCACCGGACACCTGAGCAACCTCGAGGAACCCGCCCTGTTCAACCTGCTCGTCGAGCAGTTCCTCGCGCAGGTCGACAGCGGCCGTTGGGGGCGCCGGGACCCCCGATCACTCAGTACCTCCACCACCGGGGTCAAGTAGGCCCCCGAGCGTCGACAGGAGACTCCAATGGATCTTCAGCTCCGAGGAAAGATCGCCTTCATCACCGGCGGCAGTCGCGGCATCGGGCGCGCGACCGCCGAGCAACTGGCGGCTGAGGGTGCTGACCTGGCGATCGTGTCCCGCACGGAGGCCGACATCAAAAAGGCCGCTGAGGCGATCGCCGGGGAGTTCGGCGTGCGTGTGCTGTCCCTTGCCGGCGACATGAGCGACCCGGTCGACGTCGACCGGTGCGTGCAGACCGCCCTCGCCGAGTACGGCCGCATCGACGTGCTGGTCACCTGCGCAGGTTCGTCCCCCGGTGGGCTGCTGGAGGAGCTCACCGAGGAGCAGTGGCTGGGCAGCCTGCAGTTGAAGTTCATGGGCTACGTCCGAACCGTCCGCGCCGTCATCCCGCACATGCGCGACCGCGGCGAAGGCTCGATCGTCCTCGTCGTCGGGAACGACGGGCTCAAGCCCTCCTACTGGGAGATGACCGCCGGCGCCGCCAATGCGGCCGACATCAACTTCGCCTCGTCCGTCGCCGAGCAGTACGGTCCGTTCGGGGTCAGGGTCAACACGGTCAATCCCGGCCCGGTGAACACCAGTCGCTGGGACGGCCTGGAGAAGGCCTTCGCACGCGACAAGAAGGTGACACAGGACCAGGCGCACGAACTGGCGCTCCGCTCGTTGCCGCTGGGACGCATCTGTGAGGCGGAGGAGGTCGCGAGCCTCGTCACCTTCCTCGCCTCACCGCGGGCCAGCTACATGAATGGCGCGCACATTCCCGTGGACGGGGGACAGCGAAAGGCGATCATGGACACGTGACCGTACGGCGGCGCGCGGATCGCTCGTCCCGCGCTGGATCCGCGGCGAGGCGCCGGCACCGCCCTGCTCCATAGCGGGCCGGTCCGTTCTCGGCTGATCGTCGCTTTCTCGATGGTCCTCACCGGTCTGCTTCGCAGATCCCCAGCCCGGCCGGGCGGGGTTTACACGGCGTTGATGCCCGACCTCTGCCGAGGCAGCGGATTCCCCAACTACGTTGGTGGAACTGAACGGCTTGATAGTCAGATCCTTGATAGTCGGCTCTGATCCTTGCTGGTGCACCATGGCATATGGTATATGATGTCGGACTCTAAGCGGCGGGATATGTGAATGGGCACAGCAATCATCAACCTAGGTCGCATCTACACCGGGGCCGTCGATTCGCCCGTCCTGGAGTGCGATGCGGTGGCCATCGAGGACGGCCTCATCCGGCGCCTGGGCAGCCGGGACGACGTGCTGGCTGACGAGCCCGAGCTGGTCGTGGACGCCCAGGGCATGGTGCTCACTCCCGGCTTCGTGGACTGTCACGTGCATCCCCAGATCGGTGACTGGACCTCGCGCCACCAGATCCTCGACTGGATCAGCGGCTACGGCCGCGGCGGTATCACCACGGTCATCTCCCAGGGTGCGGTGCACGTCCAGGGCCGGCCCCGGACCGGCAGGGGCGCCAAGTTGCTCGCCATGCTCTCCGCCGAGACCTTCCGCGAGTACCGACCTGGCGGCGTGCGCGTGCTGGCCGGGGCGATCATGTTGGAGCCCGGCCTCGAGCGGGAGGACTTCGAGGAGATGGCCGCCGCCGGCGTCACGCACGTGGCGGAGATCGGTATCAGCGGGATCAAGGATCCCGAGGACGCAGCGCCGATGGTGAAAGCGGCCCGGGAAGCGGGTCTGCTCATCACCATGCACTTCGGCGGTCCCAGCGTGGCGGGCTCGCGGGGCATGGGGTTGGACGAGGCGCTGGCGATCCGACCGGATGTCATCGCCCACATCAACGGTGGGTCGACGGGCCGTCGGGACGACGAGGTCCACGGCGTGATCACCGAGCTCGATGCGCACGTCGAGGCCTGCTACCACGGCGGGCTCCGCCAGCTGCTCATGACGGCCAACCTGCTGAAGGAGCGGGGCGAAGTGCGCCGACTGATCATCGGATCCGACTCGCCGTCGGCCATCGGCATCTCGCCCCAGGCCGTCATCCGGATCGTGTCCTGGTTGATCGGCCACAGTGACTTCTCCGTCGGCGACGCGTTCGCGGCGGCATCCGGCAACGCCGCCGCGGCCTGGGGGCTGGAGGCCGGTGTGGTCGCCCAGGGGCGCCCCGCCGATCTCCTCCTGCTCGATGCCCCGCTCGGCTCGCAGCACGGGGATGCGATCCAGGCCTTGGCGAGCGGCGACTTTCCGAGCATCGCGGCCACGTTCCAAGCCGGCGAGCTGCTTCCCGAACGCGCGGTGAACTCACCATTTCCCGAACGCCGGCTGCAGCTCACCCGGCGAGGCGACCGCAACTGACCAGGGCAGTTCCGACGCGCAGCAAAGCACGGCCAAGAGGCAACGCACGATCTCGACTTCGTGACCTTTGTGGAGTGACAAGTGACAGCAAAAGGATCCACCGCCATCCCCGGCTACGACCCCGGGAAGCCGGTTCGGACCGAAGTCGTGCACGAGGTCGATTTCCTCGAGGAGCTCGAGGCGACCTGGGGAGCCCGGTGGGGCGCGCAGTCCAAGATCGGGCGGATGCGGCGGGCACTGCTGTGCCGTCCCACGCCGAACGACTGCCCTCCCGAGGCGCGTGAGGATCCGGTGGCCTACGGCTTCCTGGACGGCGTCCCCGAGCTGGAGGACATGATCGACGAGCACGACCAGCTCGTCGCCGCCCTGGAGTCGAAGGGCGTGCAGATCGACTTCATGCAGGTCGAGGACTACCAGATGGGTACCTACATGCGGCTGCGGTCGCTGTGGGCCACCGCCTCGGCGTTCGTCATCAACGGCGGCGCGATCATTCCCCGCTACGGGCGGGGTCCATGGCGCCGGGGGCAAGAGCGGTTGCTGACCCGGACTCTGGTCGACCTGGGCTGCCCGATCCTCTACACGGTGCACGGGAACGGCGTTGCCGAGCTGGGCGGGAACGGCATGTGGCTGGATCCGCACCACATCATCGTGGGGCTCGGTACGAGCGGGAACATCGAGGGCCTGGACCAGGTCCGGCCGCTGTTCGAGATGGCCGGGGCCAAGGAGATCCACACCGCATACTTCTCCGGCGCGGTCCACCTCGACATGGTGCTCGGCATTGCCGGCGAATGGGTCGCCGTCATCAAGCGGAGCAACCTCGACCACGAGACGATCCGCTACCTCTACCGCAAGGGCTTCGAGCTGATCGACGCGCCCGATGACGAATGGCGGCGCGGGGCGTGCAACTTGCTGGCGTTGGACGAGAAGACCGTGGTGATGCCGCAGGGCTGCCCAGAGGTCTCGGCGCAGCTGCGCAAGCGCGACATCGAGGTCCTGGAGCTTCCGTTCACCGCCATCGGCAAGGCCGGCGGGGCACCGCATTGCGCGGTGGGTGTTCTCATTCGTGATTCCGGGCCGCTGCTGCCCTGACGATTCCCGGTGGTGCGAGCAAATCCCTCAGAAAAGGGCTCAGGAGGATCAGTGATGGGTGCACGTGCGGGAGCGGAGAGGGTGACGACGCCACGGCGTCGATCCAGGATGCTCGTCGTGTCGGCGGCAATGGCGTTGGTGCTCGCTGCCTGCGGATCCAACGGCGGGGGCGGCAACGACGGCCAGGATGGAGCCTCGGGCTCCGGCGCCCCGGGTCAGGTCGACACGATCAAGGTCGGCATCCTGCCCATCGCCGACACGGTCGGCCTCTTCATCTGCGCCGACGCCGGCTTCTGCAAGGAAGCGGGCATCGAGCTGGACTTCACGACCCAGACGTCCGGGCCCGCGAACATCGCCGCCCTGCAGGGCGGTTCGATCGACGTCGGCACGTCGATCATCGCGGCCCAGCTCCAGGCCCGTCAGCAGGGCCTGTCGCTCAAGCTGCTGGCGCCCATGAACTACGAGTCGGTCAACAACCAGGGCGGCCCGTCCGGTGTGCTGCTGGTCAAGGACCCCAACATCAAGACCGGTAAGGACCTCGAAGGCAAGTCGTTCGGCGTCAATGCGGTCGGCGGCGGTAGCGACGCCTGGGTGATGGAATGGATCGCCAAGACCGGTGGCGATCCCAAGAAGGTGACGTTCACCGAGGTGCCGATCCCGAACATGACGGCGGCCATCGAGCAGGGCCAGATCGCGGGCGGGCAGGTTGCCGAGCCGTTCCGCAGCCAGGGAATCAAGAACGGCCTCACCGCCATCGCCTACAGCGAACAGATCCAGGACGAATGGCCGGTGAACGGTCTGGTGGCCACCGAGAGGTGGCTGGAGGGCAACCCGGATCTCGCCAAACGGCTGGTCGAGGCCTTCGCCAAGTCGCAGGCCTTCGCCAACGAGAACAGCGCCGAGGTCCGGCGGATCCTCACCCAGCGGACCCAGCTGGGTGAGCTCGCCAACGACATCAACCTCCATTACTACCCGACGAAGTTCCGGGAGCTGGACATCACCACTTGGAAGGATGTGCTGAACAAGCACCACAACAGCGGCATCACCGAGGGCTTCCAGGACGCCGTCTGGGAAGGCGCCCTCAGGTAGGGCCCGTCCCGCCCCCGAACAGGCCGCTCTCGCAGCGTGCGCAAGCCCAGAACTCGGCAGAGGCGAAGATGTGGCGGAGGAGTTCATGTGGAAATGGGTACGGTAGCTGACCAGGGCCGCCGTGTCCCCGGAGACGGGACAGCGGGGCGGGAGCCGGCTCTGGTGGTCTCGCACGTCAGCAAGAGCTTTCAGCGCCGCGGTGAGTCCTCCGAGGTGGTGAACGACGCGAGCTTGACCGTCGAGGCCAACGAGCTCGTGTCCATCGTCGGCCCTTCCGGATGCGGGAAGTCGACCTTGCTCCGGATCATCGCCGGGCTGGTCTCCGCCAGCTCGGGGACGGTGACGGTCGGGGGAACCGACTCGAAGGACAGCCTGCACGAGTTGGTCCTGGTCTTCCAGGAGTACGAGCGCAGCCTGTGCCCGTGGCGGTCGGCCATCGGGAACGTGCGGTTGGGGCTGGAGGGGCTGCGACTGTCCAGGGCGGAGCGGGAGGAGCGGGCCGACGCCGCGCTGGCGAGCGTGGGCCTGCAGGAGTTCGCCGAGCACTACCCCTGGGAGTTGTCGGGCGGTATGCAGCAGCGCCTGCAGATCGCCAGGGCGCTCGCCTTCCAGCCGAGCATCCTGCTCATGGACGAGCCGTTCGGGGCGCTCGATGCCCTGACCCGCTACGACCTCGAGGACGAGCTGCTGCGCCTGTGGCGGGCCCGCTCGGGCATGAGCATCGTGCTGGTCACCCACGACATCGACGAGGCCATTTACCTCTCCGACCGCGTCCTCGTCGTGAGCAGCCGACCGGCGTCGGTCCTCGCGGAATTCACTGTGGACGTGCCCCGGCCCCGCGATCAGGTGACCAGCAGAAACTCGTCGGAATTTCAGCGCCTCCGCGCCGAGATCGTGCAGCTGATCGGCCGAACCTCGAACTCGGCAGCCGGCCATGGCGCTGATCACCGCTGACGCCGCGGGGCCGGCCAGGGCGTCGATGAGGGTGCTGGGCTCCGCTCGGCTGCACCGGGTCGGTGTCCTCATCGGTCTGCTGCTGCTGTGGGAGGTGGTCGCCGCCGGACGACTGCTCGGGGTCAGCGACCAGCACTTCCCGAGGTTCAGCACGGTCGCCCTCGCGTTCTGGCGGATGCTCGCCGACGGCGAGCTCACCATGGCGACCCTCGAGACGCTGCGGGCCTACGCCCAGGGCTTCGTGCTGGCCGTGGTGGTCGGTGTGGTGGGCGGCGTCGCGCTCGGGCGTCTCCGTTTCCTGGCCAGAGCGCTGATGCCGACCATCGAGTTCCTGCGACCGATGCCGTCGGTCGCGCTCATCCCGATCGCCGTGCTCTTCCTCGGCATCGGGGAGGAGATGCAACGGATCGTCGCCATGTACGCGGCGGTGTGGCCGGTCCTGCTGGGCACGATGTACGGCGTCCGCGGGGTGGACCCCATCCTGTTGCAGACGGCGCGGCAGTTCGGTCTCTCGCGGCGCAGGACACTGTTCAAGATCGTGCTGCCCGGCGCCTCGCCCTACATCGCCACCGGCGTCCGGCTGGCGTCGCTGATCACGCTCAGCCTGATCATCACGACCGAGCTGATGGCCAGCGGCAACGGTCTGGGCAACGTGATCGTGGAGTATCAGCTGGCCTTCAAGGCGGCGGAGGCCTACGCCGGGATCGTCATGGTGGTGATCCTGGGCTATGCCAACTTCCTGGCGACGAGTCAGATCGAGCGACGGCTCATGCGCTGGCACAACCGGCTCGCGGCGATGAAGACCAACCGCTGACGTGCACCATCCTCGGGCGGCGTCGGCTGCGTCGCCGGTGGGCACACCCAGAGAAAGGCTCGGCTAGCCATGGCGGAACTCTCGATCGCCAACGCGGTGCCCGTCGGCACCCGGATGAGCGAGCGGTTCGGGCGGGTCGGCAACGTCGCGACCGGCGCTGCCGTGCTCGCCGCGCTGCTCGGCCTCTGGCAGGTGGCCGGTGCCAACAAGTGGGTGGACGACGGGCTCCTCCCCTCGTTCACCGACGTGGCCGCGCAGTTCTGGCTGCGTTGGACGGAGCCGTCGTTGCTCGACAGCACGTTCTTCCGCGAGAGCCTGACGACCCTGCGGCACCTGCTCGTCGGCTTCGCTATCACGCTGCTGCTCGGGGTCATGTTGGGCATCGTGATCGGTTACTGGCACTCGATCGGTGACCGGTTCGGGCTCACGCTCGACCTGCTGCGCTACATGCCCGCTGCGGCCGCGGTGCCGGCCTTCCTGCTCTTCATGGGGCCGGGCGACATGACGGTCATCGCCGTCGTGATCTTCGGCGGCATCTGGCCGGTGCTGCTGAACACGATGGACGCGGTCCGCGGTTCGGACCGGATCCTCCTCGAGGTCGGGCAGATCTACCGCTTGAGACGGCTGCAGCAGATCCGCAAGATCCTGCTGCCGGCGATCACGCCTCAGGTGTTCGCCGGCGCCAGGGTGGCGCTGTCGATCGGGATCCTGCTCGCCATCGTGGGTGAGTACCTCGGCGGCGGGTCGGGGCTCGGGAACTTCATCCTGCTCGCCCAGCGGCAGTTCCAGATGAAGGAGCTGTATGCGGGGATCCTGCTCCTCGGTCTCATGGGCATCGCCCTCAACGGCCTGTTCGTCCTGGTGGAGCGGCAGGTGCTGCGCTGGTACATCGGCAAGCTCGCTGTTCATTCCTGATTCCCGTGCTGGCCAAGGAGGAGCTCCCCATGCGGATCGGTATCTGGTTGCAGCCGAACACGCATCCCCGTGCCGTCGTCGACCAGATCTGCCGGGCCGAGCGGCTCGGGTTCGACTTCGTCGGCCTGACCGACGGTCAGATGATCTGGCGTGACGTGTACGTATGCCTGGCGGCCGCGGCGGTCCGAACCGAGCGGGTGCGGCTGGGCACCTGGGTCACCAACGCCGTGACCCGCCATCCCACCGTCACCGCCAACACCGGCTGCACGCTCAACGAGTTGTCGGGGGGCCGGGCGTTCATCGGCATCGGCTCCGGCGACGACTCGGTGATCACCATCAACCGCGAGCGCTCCACCCTGAAGGAGCTCGCCGGTGTCGTCGAGCTGATGCAGCGGCTGGCCCGCGGTGAGGAGATCGACGCCGGTGCCGGCGAGCGGACATGGACGCTGTCGACCGGTGGAGGCGCGTGGCGCCTGCCGATCTATTGGGCAGGGGCCGGGCCGCGCTCGCTGGAGTACGCCGGCCGGCATGCCGACGGCGTGATCCACAGCGGTTGGTTCGTGCCGGAGCTGATGGAGCAGGACATGGCGGCCATCCAGCGGGGAATCGAGTCCCGGGCCGCTCCCGGTCCCTTCGACACCTACTTCAACACTGCGGTGAGCATCCACGACGACGAGGCCGTCGCCTACGAGTGGGCCAGGCCCTACGCGGCCCGGGCCTTCATCGACAACTCCAGCCCCCGGGTACCGGGGTGGTCGGAGGAGGACCGCGTCGCGCTGCGCAAGCAGTACGAGTACTACGACCACTTCTCCCCGCGCAACCGCGCAGTGCAGTCCGTGCCGGAGAGCCTGATCTCCAAGAAGGTGGCGGTGGGCCGGCCTGCCGAGGTCGCCCGGCAGCTACGGCTGGTAGCCGACGCCGGGTACACCCACGCCGGTTTCTTCCCCGTCGGGGACGCCGAGCACGTGATGCAGGCGCTGGCGACGGAGGTCCTGCCGGCACTGCGGGCACGGTGATCGCCTTCCCCGCGGTGCCGGCAGCCGTCCGCGTCCTACTCCAGGCCCAGGGTCTTGGCGATGGCGCCCTTGAGGACCTCGCTGGTTCCCTCGTACAGGCGGATCGATCGGACATCGCGGTACAGCTGCTCGATGCCCATCTCCGTCATGATGCCGCTGCCGCCGAACACCTGGATGGTCCGGTCGGCGACCCGGCCGACCATCTCGGTCGCCACCAGCTTGGCCATAGCCGCGTTGCGCCGCGGGTGCTCGCCGGCGTCGACCGCGGCGGCGCACTGGTACACCAGGTTCCGGGCGGCCTCGAGCTCCACGTAGGAGTCGACGACGTGCTGCTGGACGAACTGGTAGTTGCCGATCGGCCGGCCGAAGGCGACGCGGTCCTTGGCGTATCCGATCATCCGGTCGAGCAGATACTGGGCGTTGCCGACGGCGCCCGCGGCGATCCCGATGCGGCCCATGTTGATCCAGCTCAACGCGGACGCGAAGGCGTTGCCCGGCTCGCCCACGACCTTGCTCTCGTGGACCATGACGTCCTCGAAGGTCAGCTCCGCGGGGCGGTCGTTGCCGAGCGTGCGCTGCACCTTCGTGACCGAGACGCCGGGCAGGTCCTTGTCGACGAGGAAGAACGTGATGCCGCGTGCGCCCTGGCCGGGCTCGGTGACGGCGAACAGCTGGATGACGTCGGCGTACTGGCCGTTGGTGATGAAGTGTTTCCGGCCGTTGATGCGCCAGTACTCGCCTTCCTTGACCGCCCGTGTGCGGATGCGGGTGGCGTCCGAGCCGGCGTCGGGCTCGGTGAGGGCGAAGCAAGCCTCGCGCTCGGCGCGCATCAACGGGTACAGGTACTCCTCGCGCTGGGCCTCGTTCAGGGCCATCAGCATCGGGCGCGGGCCCTCGACGCTGGCCAGCACCCCACCTCGGTCGGCGAGCAGGAGCGCGGACGCGCAGACCGCCTCCCGGCACAGCGCCAGCCCCAACGTGCTCACCCCCATGCCGCCGACCTCCTCGGGCATGTGCATGGCGTAGAAGCCGGCGTCGACGCTCTTCTTGCGCAGCCTCACCCGCTCGGCATGGGCGATGTCCGTGGGGATGGTCCCCTCGGTGAGCCACTGCTCGCGGTAGCCCTCCTCGACGGGCCGGACCTCCCGTTCGACGAACCGGGCGATGCTGTCTCGCAACTGGATCAGTTCGTCCGGAATGCCGATCACCATGCTGGGTCCTCCGTCTCGCTCATTTCCGCCTGGAGCCGCGTCCCCGTTGGCGCCAGAACCCTGCTTGACGGAAGGTATATCATATGTAATGCTCCGAATGTCAAGGTAGAGGCGGGTCTTCTTTGGACGAAGGATGAGGTAGCGCCGGAGTGAAACCAACGGTTGTCGAGCTCTTCACATGGACGGTTTCCCGGTTCCGCGAGAGGCCGGCACTCCACGACGGTCGCGGCATGCGGACCTTCGGAGAGCTCGACCAGCGGACCGACGCCCTCGCCGCCCACCTTCAGCAGCACGTGGCGCCCGGCCGTCGCGTCGGCATCCACATGAAGAACCGGATCGAGTGGGCCGAAGGGCTCATCGCCGCCCACAAGGCCGGCGTCCCCGCCGTGCCCATCACGCACCGGTACAAGCACCGGGAACTGAGCCACATCGTGGCCGACGCCGGCGTCGCGCTGCTGCTGGCCGACGAGCCGGCCAGCGCGGAGGGGCTGGGGCCCGACGGCGGCGACCTCCCCGTCCTGTGCCCGGGGCCCGAGTACGAGGCCATCGCGAGTGCCCCGTCGGGCCGCGTCACCCGTCGCGAGACGGGCGAGGACGTCGTCATGTACACCTCGGGATCCACGGCGATGCCCAAGGGCGTCCGCTTCACCGCCGACAACCTGATGGCGGGTGGGCACATGCTGAACCTGGTGCTCGGGGGCATCCAGGCCGATGACCGCTACATCGTCTTCACCCCGCTGGGTCACCGTCTCGGGCAGGCCCGGGTCCTCTACGGGCTGCTCTCCGGGGCGACCGGCTGGTTGATGGAGAAGTACTCGCCGGTCGCGCTCGCCGAGCAGATCGCCGAACACGACATCACCGTCGTGGCTGCGGTGCCGACGGCCGTACGCGACCTGCACAACAGCTACGCGGCCGGCGAGGTCGCTCCCATGGAGACCGTGCGCCTCGTGCACCTCACCGGCGAGGCCCTGCCCCTCCCGGTGCGCAACTCAGTGCGGGAGCTCTTCCCCCAGGCCCGCATATCGTCGTTCTACGCGGCGACCGAGTGCAGCCTGGTGACACACCTCGAGGATGAGGAGCACTTCACCCACCCGGACTCGTGCGGCCGGGCGGTGCCCGGCGTCGAGATCCGCATCGTCGACGACGCCGGCCGGGACTGCCCGGTGGGTACGGCCGGCGAGATCGTCGTCCGGTCGGGCTCCCCCGGTACCTACCTGCTGTCTGCGGGTTACCTGTCCCAACCCGGCGATGATCCGATGATCGACTCCGACGGCTGGTACGCCACCGGCGACATCGGCAGGCTCGACGCGGAGGGCTACCTGTCCATCGTCGACCGCAAGAAGGACATGATCGTCTCCGGTGGCCTGAACATCTCGGCTCGGGATGTCGAGGAGGCGATCGCGGCGTGCCCCGGTGTCCGCGAGGTTGCCGTCACCGGCCAGCCCGACGAGCACTTCCAGGAGCGCGTCGTCGCCTGGGTCGTCCGCGAGGACACCGCCACGGTGACGGAGGAGGACATCGTCCGCTGGGTGAGCGAGCGCGCGGCCTCCTACAAGAAGCCCAAGGAGGTGCGGTTCCTGTCGGCGCTGCCGAGAACGGCGTCCGGCAAGGTCGCCAAAAGAGAGTTGCAAACAGCGGAATGACCGAAACCAGGAAGACGATGTGAGCATGGATCTTGCCAACGTGGTTGCCATCGACGTGCACACGCATGCGGTGCTGGACACGAACCAGGAGGACGAGGCGAGCAAGAAGCTGCGGGAGGCGGCCGATAAGCACTTCGGCAACGAAGAGAAGCCGCCGAGCCTGGACGAGACCGCTGCTCATTACCGCGAGCGCAACATGATGTTCGTGGTGTTCCCGGTCCACAGCGAGGCAGGGACCGGCCGGGTGCCGATGGCGAACGAGAAGGTGCTCGAGGCTGCCCAGGCTCACCCCGATGTGGCGATCCCGTTCGTGAGCGTCGATCCCTGGAAGGGCAAGGCCGCCATCGCCGAGGTGAAGCGCCTCGTCGAGGAGTACCCGGTGCGGGGCTTCAAGTTCCAGCCCTGCACGCAGGCGTTCCAGACGAACGATCACCGGTTCTTCCCGCTGTACGAGGCGATGGCCGAGACCGGCCTGCCCGTGCTGTTTCACACCGGTCAGACCGGCATCGGAGCCGGGCTGCCCGGCGGCGGCGACATCCGCCTCAAGTACGGCAACCCGATGTTCCTCGACGACGTGGCCGCCGAGTTCCCCGAGATGACGATCATCATGGCGCACCCCGCCTTCCCGTGGCAGGACGAGGCGCTGGCCGTCTGCCTGCACAAGGGCAACGTCTACATCGACCTGTCGGGCTGGTCGCCCAAGTACTTCCCGCCGCAGCTCATCCAGTACTCGAACTCCCTGCTCAAGCACAAGGTCCTGTTCGGCACGGACTACCCGAGTATCACGCCGGACCGGTGGATGAAGGACTTCGAGTCCGCCGGCTTCAAGGACGAGGTGAAGCCGCTGATCTTCAAGGAAAACGCCATCAAGGCGCTCAAGCTCCAGTAGCTCGGCAGGCGAGAGAACGAAACGGGAGAGCAATGGCGGGAACCGGTCTGTACTTCGAGGACTACGCGGTCGGCGACCGGTTCACGTCGCCGGGGCGAACCGTGACCGAATCCGACGTGGTGACCTTCGCCGGCTTGTCCGGCGACTTCAACCCCCTGCACGTGGATGCCGAGGCCGCGGCCGAGTCGCCGTTCGGCCAGCGCGTCGCCCACGGGCTGCTGGTCATGGCGATCGCCTCGGGGCTGTCGAACCAGATGGGCATCTTCGCCGGCACCTCGCTCGGCCTGCTCGGGTTCCAGGACTGGCGCTTCAAGGCCCCGGTCCTCTTCGGGGACACCATCCACGTCGAGATGGAGATGCGGGACCTGAAGCGCAGCCGAACGGGCGACCGCGGGGTCGTCACGTATCTCCGGCAGGTCATCAACCAGAAGGGCGAGGTCACGCAGGAAGGCACGTGCGTGGCCCTGGTCAAGGCCCGCGAGGGCGCACACGAGACGACGGAGGCGAACAGTGGCATCCAGTGAGGGCAGGCTGGCCGGCAAGCACGCGATCGTGACCGGCGGAGCGAGCGGCATCGGCTCGGCCGTCTCCGAGGTCTTCGCCAGGGAAGGCGCCCGGGTGATCGTTGCCGACTACAACCACGACGGCGCGTCGGAAACCGCCTCGCGCATCGTGGCCGCCGGGGGAGAGGCCCTCGCGGTGCAGGTCGACGTCGGCGACAGCGCCAGCGTGGAGGCGATGTTCAAGGCGGCCCGCGCCGAGTTCGGACCGGTTGACATCGTCCACAACCCGGCCGGCAACTTCCGTGGCGCGATGAGCTACAAGATGACCGAGGAGGACTTCGACGAGGTCATCCGGGTGCACCTGAAGGGCACGTACCTGTGCCTGCGCGCGGCGGTGAACGAGTGGATGGAGCGCAGGTCGGGCAAGTTCATCGCGGTGACGTCCCCCGCGGCGGTGCGCGGCCAGATCGGCGGGCTGAACTACGCAGCCGCCAAGGCGGGCGTGCACGGCCTGGTGAAGACGGCCGCCCGTGAGCTGGCCAAACACAACATCCAGGTCAACGCCGTCCTCCCGATGGCGGCCACGCCCATGAACGAGAAGATCCGCACCGATCCCAAGCTGGCCGAGAAGTTCAACTCGACCATCCCCATGGAGCGCTACGGCGACCCGACCGCCGACATCGCTCCGGCGGTCGTCTACCTCGCGTCCGAGGAGTCCAACTACGTCACCGGCATCATCCTGCCGATCGACGGGGGGCGAACGATCTGATCGGGAGGGGACCGTCCGAGACGACACCGGTTGATCCGGCCACACGGGTGCGACCGTGAGCACGGCGGTGGCCCGTCGGCCCCGCGTCCCGGTGCGCGAGCCTCGAGCAGATCCCGGAGGCGCCGACCGAGGACCGGCCCAGCTCCCCGCGGAGGGTCTCGGCTCGGTGCTCGACGCGATGACGCGGTACGGCGCGGTCGCGGGGCTTCCTCCCCCTCCTGACCGAATGCCGCGCCGGCAGTGGCCCCAGAGACGCGGGAGAACCTGATGACCGACGAGCGTGCCACGCCCCTGACCACGACCCCACCCACTCACGCGACCCGGGCTGCCCCCCATCCGGCCGGACCCGCCGGCCCCGAGGTGCCGGCCCGGTTCTCCCGACGCGAGGACGCCCGCCTCGTGACGGGCACCGGTGAGTTCACCGGTGACATCAGCCGGCAGGGACAGCTGTGGCTGCGGGTGGTGCGGAGCTCGATCGCGCACGGTCTGGTCCGAGGCATCGACGGGGGACCGGCCGCGGGGATGCCGGGGGTACGTGCCGTTCTCACCGCCCGTGACCTGGACACCGTGCCCCACATCCCGATCCGTATCCGGAACAAGCCCGAACTCGACGCCTACGCCCAGCCTGTGCTCGCGTTCGATCGGGTCCGCTACGCCGGGGAGCCGGTGGCGGTGGTCGTTGCCACCTCCGCGCAGGCCGCGGAAGATGCGGCCGAGCGGATCGAGGTCGACATCGAGCCCCTCCCCGCCGCCGTGGATCTCCAGGCGGCGCGCCAAACCCTGCTCTGGGACACCTCGGACGGTGACGTGCTGTGCCGTTTCCATGCGGTCGACGGCGACTTCGACCGGGCCATCCGCGACGCGGACGTGGTCGTCGAGGAGGAGTTCTCCCTAGGCCGGGACACCGGGCTGCCGCTGGAGACCCGCGGTCTCGTGGCGGAGTGGTCCGAGCACGGCCAGGTGCTCGACATGTGGGGTCCGACGAAGTTGATCGGCTTCACCCGCAGCACGGTGGCTGCCTGGTTCGGCCTGGAGCCGGCGCAGGTCGTCTGCCACCACGTTGACGTCGGCGGCATGTTCGGCACCCGCGGTGAGGTGTATCCCGAGGACTTCCTGGTGCCCTGGGCTGCGCGTGTGACGGGTGCCCCGGTGAAATGGATCGAGGACCGCAACGAGCATCTCGTCTCGATCAACCACTCGCGCGGGCAGGTCCATCGCGTGACCGTGGCGGCGCGGTCCTCGGGGGAGCTGGTGGGCCTAAAGGCCGACACGCTCATCGATCTCGGTGCCTACGCACGTCCGATCGGTGGCCGGGTTCCCGAACTGACCGTCGAGTCCCTGCCGGGTCCCTACCGGTGGGGCTCGCTGAACTTGACCTGCACGGCGATGGCCACGAACAAGACTCCGGTAGGCACCATGCGGGGACCGGCGACGTTCGACACCACCTTCGTTCGGGAGCGTGCGATCGACATCCTCGCGCGACGCCTTGGGCGGGACCCCGTGGAGCTGCGCCGGCAGAACCTCATCACGGCCGACGAGTTGCCCTATGTGCAGCACTTCGGCCCCGAGATGCACAGCTCGACCTACGACAGCGGCGACTACCCGCGCGTCGTCGAGGCGTTGTTCGACGAGGTCCAGATGGAGCTGATCCGGGAGGAGGTGCGCGTCCGCCGCGAAGCGGGGGAGCTCGTCGGGTACGGCGTCGCCTTCTTCCTCGACCATTCCGGACTCGGCAAGGAGGAGAGCATCAAGCTCGAACTGACCGAGCAGGGCCGGTTCCGGTTCCTCACCACCGCTTCCGAGATCGGGCAAGGGCTGGCGTCGATGGTGGCGCGGGTCGGGGCGGAAGAGCTCGGTGTGCCGGACGAGCTCATCGAGGTGGTCACCAACCAGAGCGGGATGTACGACGGCGGGAACGGCACCTTCGCCTCTCGCTCCACGATCTTCGTCGGTAGCGCCGCACACGACGCGGCCCAGCAGATGCGCGCCGCGCTGGAGCGGGTGCGGGGGACGGCGACGCCGCCCGATCCGGGCTGCTGGAATGCCGTGGCGCCGCTGACGGTGCTCGGCCGTCACACCGCCGACGCGCCGACGTTCGGTTTCGGTGCGCACCTCGCCGTGGTTCGCGTCGACCCGGAGACCCTCGGCATCGTGGTGGAGCGCCTCGGCGTCGGCTACGACTGCGGCCGGGCGGTCGACATGGCGTCGGCGCGAGGCCAACTGGTCGGTGCGGCCATCCAGGCCCTGGGCGGAACGCTGCTGCAGGAGCTGCCCTACGATCCGCAGGGCCAGCCGCAGGCGACCACTTTCATGGACTTCCTCGTTCCCACGGCGACCGAGGCGCCACGGGTCGAGACCGCGATCCTCGAACTGCCGGGCACGACCTCCAACCCGCTGGGTGCCAAGGGGATCGGCGAAGCGGGGATCATGGGGGTGGGAGCGGCGGTGGGTAACGCGGTGGCCGCGGCCCTCGACTCCGTCGACTGCGTCCGCCGACTTCCGATCCACCCGGATGCGCTGCTGGAGGTCGCTCCTCCGCTGCCACCTCCCGAAGCGGTGCTCGCGCCTGCCCGCGGAAACGGCCGGCGGCCAGGCGGAGCCCCGCCAGGTGAGCCGCTCACCCGGTCCCGCCCCACCTCTGCCTGGCGAGCGATGGGGCGGGCTTGCGCACCGGCGGCGGGAGTCGCGCTGGCGTACGTGCTGGCACATGCCATTCGAGCCCGGAGGGAAAGGGCCAGACGTGCCTGATCTGATCGACGTCCACGCACACCACTACCCGCAGTCCTACCTCGACGCCTGCCGCCGTGAGGACAGCGGTTTCGACAGCTACGTCCGTGACGACGGGCGCCTCGTCGTCCTGCAGGACGGCGCGGTCGCGCTGGCCGCCCCACAACCGATGCCCACGCTCGACCAGCGGCTGACGGCGATGGACGAGGCCGGCGTGGAGGTCCAGGTCCTCTCCATCTCCGCGCCGAACGTGTACCGCTTCCCGGCCAGGTGGCGCGCGTCGCTGACCCGCGATCTCAACGATGAGCTGCACGACCTCAGCACGGCGTCCGGCTCGCGACTGAAAACCTTCATCAGCCTGCCGCTTCCGGACGTCGAGGCGTCTCTCCGCGAACTCGACCGGGCGCTGGGGCTGCCGGGCAGCGTCGGCGTGATGATCACGACGACGGTCGACCGACGCACCCTGGACGACCCGCACTTCCTGCCCCTGCTCGAGGCATTGTCCGACCGCCGCTGCGTGGTGCTGGTGCACCCGACCACGGCGTGCTGCACGGAGGGCATCCGGGACTACGCATTGGCGCTGGGCCTGGATTTCCTGGCCGAGACGACCAACTGCATCGCCCGCCTGGTCTACTCCGGTCGATTCGAGCAGTTCGCCGGCATCGACTGGATCTTCTCCCACCTGGGGGGCACGACACCGTTCCTGATCCACCGCTTCGACAACTACTACCAGCAGTTCCCCGAGTGCCGACAGCACATCGAGCGGCCCCCGAGCGAGATCCTGCGCCGGGCGTACTTCGACACGGTGACCACCAACGTACCGGCGCTGCGCTGCGCACTGGACACCTTCGACCCCGGTCAGTTCGTGTTCGGAACCGACTACCCGCACGTGCCGGGAGGTCTCGCGCGGTTCACCAGCACCCTGCAGGAGGCCGGGCTCACCGACGCCGACAGCGCGGCGATCGGACACGTGACGGCCTCCCGGCTGCTCGGTGTCCGAACCCACTCGTGACGGGGTGAAGCCAGTGGCACTTCTCGAGATCACCAAGTTCGGCTCCGCCCACGGCGGACACATCGTGCTGCGCGATGTCGTGTCCGCCGTGGTCAGGACATGCGAACGCCCGATCGCAAGCCGGAGCCCGCGATGAAGCCCGCGCCGTTCGATTATGTGCAGGCGGAGTCCGTGGAGCATGCCCTCACGCTGCTGGCCGAGCACGGCGACGAGAGCAAGATCCTGGCCGGTGGCCAGAGCCTCATCCCCATGCTCAACCTCCGGCTCGCCCGTCCCTGCGTGCTCGTCGATATCGGTGGGCTTCACGAGCTGCGCGGAGCCGACGAGCTCGGGCAGGGGCTGCAGTGTGGCTCCCTACTCACCCATCACGAGCTCGCTCTGGGGCGGCACCCCGCCCTCCGCGGCTACCGAGCACTGGCCGACGCCGCGGCCCTGATCGGCCATTATCCGATCCGGACCAGGGGAACGCTCGGCGGAAGCGTGGCGCACGCCGACAACGCTTCCGAATGGTGCTTGATGGCGTTGGTCCTCGACGCCGTGATCATCGCTGCCGGGCCCGGCGGGATGCGGGAAATCCCCGCAGCCGAGTTCTTCCTCGGCTTCTTCACGACGGCCCTGCGGCCAGACGAGCTGATCATCGGAATCCGCTTCCCCCGGCCTGCCGCTGCCACCCGGCTGGAGGAGTTCGCGCGCCGCAGCGGGGACTTCGCGATCGTGGCCGCGGCCGCGGACCTGATCGTCGAATCCGGAGCATGCCGCCAGGCGCGCGTCGCCCTCGGTGGTGTGGCAGCTTCAGCGGTCCGCGTGCCGGCGGCGGAAGCGGTCCTCGAGGGCCTGCGGCTCGACGATGCGCGCGGCTGGCAGGCCGCGATCCGCGAGGCCGCCCACATCTGCTCGGCCCGGACCGATCCCCCCTCCGACATCCACGGATCTGCCGCCTATCGCCGCCGACTGACGGTCGTGCTGACCGAGCGGGCGTTGCGCCGCTGTCTCGCCGAGGCCGTCCTGACCGGGACCACGACCGCCGCCCGGGCGGCGCCCGCCGCTTCGAGGAAGGAGAGCCCATGACTGTGGACGGCGAACCCACCCCGCGCCGGGACGAGGGACCGTCGCGGGCGGTCACCCTGATCCTCAACGGGGAGCGGGTCGAGGCCACTGTCGAACCACGGCTGACGCTGCTCGACTTTCTCAGGGAGCACGGCCTCACCGGGTGTCATTCCGGTTGTGAGCACGGGGTATGCGGAGCGTGCACGGTGCTGCTGGACGAGCAGCCGGTACGTGCGTGCCTGGTGTTCGCAGTGCAGGCCGCACGGCACTCGGTCGAGACGGTGGAGGGCCTGGGCACCGCGGATTCCCCCCATCCCCTGCAGATCGCCTTCTCCCAGGAGCGCGCCTTGCAGTGCGGCTTCTGCACACCGGGTTTCCTCATGCTGGCCTGCGGCCTGCTTCGCGCGAACGCCAGTCCCACCGATGCCGAGATCCGCGATGCCGTCGCGTCGAACCTCTGCCGGTGCACCGGATACGACGGCATCGTCGAGGCGGTCAAGAGGGCCGCATCAGCCGGCGAGACCGTGTCGACGGACCCGTGATCTGGTCGCCGCTCGGGTTGCGATCAGCATCGTGGGGTGAGGCTGTTGCTGGGAGTCCTGTCGGGGCCACGACGTCGAGGACGTGGTGCGTCGGGTGAACTCGTCAGCTCAGGCAGCGCACCCCGCCAGGTACTCGAGCGCCTCCTGGTCGTCGATGACGTCGGCGTACTTCGCGTGCAGGCCGAACAGGGTGACCTGGTGGGAGATCAGACTGCGGTCGGCGACGCACTGGTGCGGGATCAGCACGTGGTACCCGTACTGGAACCCATCGAGCACGGTGGCCCGGACGCACCCGCCGGCCCGAAAGGGTGCTTCGGCCGGCGCCATCGGCCTCGCTCGGGCTCCCGCGGCTGATAGCCGGGATCGGCGTGGGCCTTCGTGAACCACGCGGACCTGGAGGACACCCAGCGGGCAGCGATCCTCGGCGGCACCGCGCGGCAGTTGTTCGCCGGTTCCACGTGCGCCGCGGCGTCGTCATGAAGCCGTCGACTTCGAGCTCCACCGCCCGAGACGCTGGACGATGCCGTGGTGCTGCTCACTGAGCACCTCGGCGAGGTCGCCGTGCTGGCGGGCGGGCAGAGCCTGGTGCCGCTGCTGAACTTCCGCCTCGCTCGGCCCGAGCACGTTGTCGACCTCGGGCGGATCGCCGAGCTCACGCAGGTGCACAGCACGGCAGACGAGCTCGTCGTCGGCTCGATGGTCCGCCAGGCTCATGCGGAGCACTCGTCGCACGTGACCCGGTGCACCCCGCTGTTGGCCGCGGCGTTCCCGCACATCGCCCATCCTCCGATCCGGAACCGTGGCACGGGCCCTGGACGCCACGTTCGTCGCGGTGAGCCCCCGCGGGCCGCGACGGATCGCCTCCCGGGACTTCTTCCGCACCCAGCTGACGACCGACCTGGCCGCGGACGAGATCCTCACCGAGATCCGCTTCCCGCACTGTGTCCCGCACACCGGTGCGGCGTTCATGGAAGTCAGCCGGCGGCAGGGCGACTTCGCCCTCGTCGGGGTTGCGGCACAGGTGAGTCTCACCGAGGGGCTGCCGGGCTCTGTCATCTCGGACGTGCGAATCGCCGTGACCGGGGCCGCCGACACGCCGCATCGCGCGACCGAGGCCGAAGAGTTGCTCGCCGCTCAGGAGTTCGACGCCGCCCGCTGCACCGAGGCCGCCGAAGCCCTTCGCTCGACACTCCACCCGGTCGACGACCTGCACGCCATCGCCGAGTACCGCCGCGACGTCGCCGGGGAGTTGATGATCCGCGCCGTGATCGAAGCCCATGGGCGTGCCGTGCATACCGCGGCTGCCTGACCCCAGGACGGATCGCATCGGCCTGCTGGCGGTCTTCGTCATCGCCGGCGGTCGTGACTACTACGCCCCGGGGATCTATCCGGTGTGTTTCGCCGCCGGAGCGGTGGAGCTCGAACGGCGTCGTTCCGCGTGTTGGCGGGGCTGGCTCGTCATCTGGCCGGTCGCCGCGTCGGCTGTCGGAGTTGGCCTGAGTCTGCTTCCGGGCTCACCGGCCGAGTCCGATCACCGTGAGCAGGCCGACCGCGTGGCCATGGCCTACCGGTCCCTGCCGCCGGACACCCGCGGCGAGGTGGCGAGAACCTACGCCAGCACTTCACCCGTGCCGAGCAGCTCGTGGCGGGCGAGGAGAACTCTGGCGTCGGCGCGGTGTGGCTGCTGGACGGACGGCGTGCGCCCTGGTCGGAGATCTGGCCCGAGGTGTACTACCTGTGAGGGCGCTGTCCTACCTGATGGGGATGCCCGGCCGGGACCGGAGATGCCGAGCGGGCGTCGATCTCCCCGGGGAGGCGCACCCCATGGCCAGGCCGGTGGTGCGCGGACAGGAATGGCTGCCGCGCCCAGTCGAAGGGTGGTTGTGGAGAACCGCTGGCCAGGGGGATCGCGTGAGCTTCATGAAGATCCCTCACCGTGCTTCAGTACCCGCAGCTCAGTGTGTGCGGGGCGAATCCCCGCAGCTGGCCGGCACCCGCGAGCCCAGGTGATGGCAGTACGCGATCGGGTCGTCAGCGGTGCAGGGGGACCTGTCGCCTGAGCTGCATTTCTCGGCGCGCGCGGGAGGATCGCACGAGTGCAAGGCAGACCTCGAGGTTCGCCAGCCCCCACCGGCCGCCATGGGTCACCGGTGAACTCCGCAGGACGGCGTCGGCCATCTCCGTGAGCATCGCTGTGCGCCCGACCGGCTGGCCGGCGAGCGATACCTCCTCCACACGATCGTCGCGGTACACCAGCAGGCCGTCAGGGGACACGCGGACGTCGCCGCGTTCGCAGCTGAGGACCACGAGCCCGAAGAACGGCTGCTTCCCGCCGCCGCGCAGCAGCTCACGCTGCCGGCTGGGCGCGGCCGAGGCCCCGCGCTTGACGTCCTCCTCGGCCGTCCCAGTGGCGGCGATCAGGCGGCGGCGGGCGACCGCATAGCCGTCCATCGGCTGCCCGGCCTCGCCCAGCCCGAAGGTCAGCTCCGTGGTGGGGAAGTGGTCGTAGCCGCTGTAGACGACCGTCGCCGGGGTGCCGTCCTCGAACTCGAGGTAGGCCGTGTACGCCCCGTCGCCGGGACGGCGGGGGTCCCATTGCCCCACCCGGCCGCGGACGCTCCGCAGCCGGCCGCCGCCGAGGTACCGGACGATGTCGACGTGGTGCGCGCCCTGGCGCAGCGGCACTCCGCCGCCCTTTTCGGGGTCCAGTTCGTCCGCTGCGCGCGGGCGGAACATCCAGTCGGTGAAGTACCAGGCGTTCACCGCCCGTAGCGCCCCGAGCTCGCCGGTCTCGACGATCCGGCGCATTGCGCGGATCGGAGCCTCGAAGCTCTGCGAGTGGCCGACGATGAGGACCCGCCCCGCTTCCTCGGCCGCGGCAACCATCGCCTCCGCCGATTCCACCGACACCGCCATCGGCTTCTCGACGATCACCTCGTGCCCGGTGCGCAGCGCGGTGATCGCGTGCTCGGCGTGCAGGTGGGTCGGCGTCGCGACGTAGACGACGTCGACCGCTCCCGATCCGCACATCTCCTCGACCGAGGCGAACAGCTGCCGACCGGACCCGGCGAACGCCTCCCGCGCCGCGGGCGAGGGGTCGGCCCCGCCGGTTACGACGTAGTCGGGGTGTCGTTCGGCGAAGGGCACCAGGACGTCGCCGGCCACCCCGAGGCCGGCGACGCCCAGACGCAGCGGCGTCACGAATGGGCCGGTTCGTGCCCGAGCATGCGCTCGGTCGGAACCACATCCGCGGTGAACCGGCACGCCCGGCACCACATGTGGAACACGCGGGACCGGCCCGTCCAGTACTCCTGCACGAACGCCTGGACGTCGAGGGCGCTCCCGCAGTGGGGGCAGAACCCGACCGGTGGGTGTGTCCCGGCGGCCACCTCCCGCCGGCCGTCGGCGGCTGAGTTCAATGCGGTCACACCGACGCAGCCTGCTGCTCGACCCGCTCGAACAGGTCCAGCACCTGCTCCGCGATCGGGCTGTAGCGACCCTGGCCCATCGTCAGGAACTCCGAGCGGAACGCACCTCCGGACCCGAACTTCTTCTTCTCCTGGGGAAGCAGGATGCACTCGTTGGCCGCCGGGTCCCGGACGACGCCGAGCGGGTCCTCGCCGTCCTCGACGCGGTCCAGTTGCTCCTGGAACAGCCGCCGCAGCATGACCACGCCGATGTCCGACTTGCCGAGGTGCTCGCGGCTGCGATCCGCGATCCCGCCCTGGCTGGCCCAGGCCATGATGTCCTGCCCGTCGACGAAGTCGACGAGGAAGTTGCCCTCGTCGTCCTGGAACGGGACGTTGAAGAGCGGGATCTCCTCCTGCGGCGGCAGGTTGTACTGGCCGTCGGGCTTGTAGACGGAGTACCAGAAGTGCGAGGTGTGGGTATCGTCCACCGGCACCCGAATCTGGAACTGGTAGTGGCCGCCCCCGCCCACGCGCAGCATCGCCGGGAACACCAGCGGGTGGCCGATCTTCCAGTCGTCGTCCTCCTCGGACATCCCCTGCAGGACGCGCCTCTTGATGATCCCGTACTCGAACAGGTCGAACGCGACCTTCTCGTGCTTGCGGGCGAGCACCTTGGCCCGGGGATCGCCGGACAGCTCGCGCACGAAGTTCATGTAGTGGCCGTGGAGCCACTCGACGTGGTGCGGGTCCACGGAGTTCTCCATGACCTGCAGCCAGCTCATCGGCAGCATCGCGTGGCCGACATCGCGCAGGCAGTTGTCCCACACGAACAGGTCGAACCGCGGCAGCAGCGGCGCCGGGTCCGGCCCCATATAGACGAAGATGAGCCCGCCCAGTTCCTGGACCTGGTAGGTAACCGCCCGGACGCGGTCCTTGAACGTGCTGTCGGCGGGTTCGGCCGGCTGGTCGAGGCAGCGGCCGTCGCGGGCGAAGTGCCAGCCGTGGTAGCCGCAGCGCAGGCCTTCCTGTTCGACGACGGCGTACTGCAGCGACGCGCGCCGATGTGGACACTGAGCCTCGATGCAGCCCAGCTGCCCGGTTCCGTCGCGGTAGATGACGATGTCCTCGCCGAGCAGCCGGCGCGCGATGGGCGTACGGCCCAGCTCGGAGACCGCGGCGACGGGATACCAGTACCGGCGCAGCAGCGTGCCCATGGGAGTCCCGGGGCCCACCCGGGTCAGGCGCTCGTTCAACGCAGGCGACAGCATGTCGGCCTCACTTCCTCGTGTCGGCTCCGTGGGTGGTGGGTGTCGTGCGGTCAGTCGGTGAAGAACGTTGCGAGCTCGCGGACGAAGTCGGACGCGCGCTCGATCTGGGTCCAATGTCCGCACCGGCTGAACACGACGAGGTCGGCACGGGGGAGCAGGCGCACCAGGCGCAGGCTGGTGGCCTCCAGGGGGATGACGCGGTCCTCGGCTCCGTGCAGGAGCCGGATCGGGGTCTCGATGGTGCGGAGCTCCTCCTCGGACAGTGCCATCGTGTCGATGTGGCGCTGGCGGGGCGCAGCGAAGGCGGCGGCGTATCGCTCGTGCACGCCGGGCGCGATGCTGGCCTCGTAACGCATCCGCACCAGGTCGGGTCCGACGAGGTCACGGTCGTGGGCGAAGAGCTCGACGAGTTCGCCCATGGCCTCGATCGAGGGCTCGTATCCCCACACCCGGTCCAGGCCGTCGGAGAGGGGGAAACCGATGCCGACCGTGCCCATCAGCACCATCCGGCGAACTCGGGCCGGGCACCGGTGGGCCAGTGCCAGGGCGAGCGCGCCGCCCATGGAGTTGCCGACGACGTCGACGCGGTCGAGGCCCAAAGCGTCCAGGAACCCGATGAGGTGGCGGACGCGCGTCTCGTGCGTCAGCTCGCGGTCGGTATGCGTCCGGCCGAAGCCGGCGACGTCCGGCGCGATCAGCCGGTGATCCTCGGCCAGCGGGGAGGCCAGGGTGCCGCGCCAGTTGGCCAGCGCGGACACCCCCGGCCCCGACCCGTGCACGAGCAGCAGCGGCGGGCGGCCACCGCCGTGACGGTGGGAGCCCACGTCGTGGTAGCTCGTGCAGAACCCGTCGTGCTCGACCTCCGCCCGACCGGGGTCGACGGCGAGGCCGGCGCTCGTCGGCGCGTTCACGGCTCGTAGGTCGCGAAGACCTTGTTGGAGTTGAACACGTCGGTCTGGATGAACTCCGACCAGGTCGGGGTCGGGCGCCCGAGGTGCTTCATCGCGCCCAGCAGCGGGAACCAGTTGAGCAGCTCTTGCTGGCCGGCGTCCTCGATCATGCTGAGCGGCACCGAGCGCCAGGCGTCGACGTCACCGGTCGCGAGGGCGTCGAAGAGCCTCCGGTCGCCGTCGGTGTCGGGCCGTAGCCGCCAGGTCTTGTCGCAGATGAACGCGTGCGACCAGCTTGACGACGCTACGAGCGCGACCCGCCACGGCGATTCGGCGAAGACCTCGGCGACGGTGGCGCCGATATCGAACAGCCGCGAAGGTTGTGGTGACGGCGGGTCCAGCTCGCGAACATCGCCGAAGGCACTCATGAAGCCCTTGTAGCTGACCACGCGCCGGCCATAGCAGTTGATCGGGAAGGGCAGGACGGGGTAGTCGAAGCCCTCGCGGTGATAGTCCAGGTACAGGATCGCGTTGAGGAATGCGTGCGGCAGGCCCGGGTGGTGCAGGCGGCGATAGGCGTAGGGGATGTCGACGCCGCGCTCGAGCAGCTGGGTGGCCAGGTGGCGGCCGACCTCGGGTGCGCCTCGCACGGTGAAGGCCCGGTCCGGTCCCTCGTCCCACACGTTTGGGCGGCCCTTCATGTCAGACGAGTCCGCGGCGTGCGCCCAGGGGCGGACCTCGATGTCGTCGTAGGCGAGCACCGCGTAGGGCGGGATGATGTCCTCACGGAAGTTCTCGTACTGGTCGTCGCCCCAGATCACGACCACATCGGGACCGAACTCGTCGAGTGCCTGCCGCGTGCGCTCGAAGCCTTTGATCAGCGCTGCGCGGTGCTGGCTCGCCGACGAGCGCCCCTCGTCGGTGCCCCATTCCCGGCGCATCAGGTCCGGCCAGTTGGCGGGATCCTTCTCCCGTTCCGGAATGTCGGGGTCCTGCAGCGTCCGGCGCAGGATGCCCGCCATGTCCTCGTCGGTCCCACTGAACGGCGGGTAGTGCGACAACCCGATCCCCAGCACCTCTGCCACGGGGTCCTCCCTCCGGCGGCCGCCCCTCGGTCGCTTCGGCTCCGAACGTTAGTCATGACTCGAAACTATCGTCAAGACGTAGTATCAGGTCTGGCGAAATTCGGCGAACGCCGGTGATACGCTCGAACTCGTCGGATGACGGACTGGTGTGCAGGTGCAAGGAAGGCAGAGCGCGCGATGCGTGTGGTCGGTAATGCGGAGATGTCGGTCAGCGACCAGGTGGCGCGCACGGCGGCGCAGTTCGGGCCGGACTTCGACCCGACGGTGCTCACGCTGGCGATGACGCTCTACCGCTCCATGGCCGTTTTCGACCGTGCCCACGCGGCCGAGCTCGCACCGCACGGGTTGAACCTCGTGCAGTTCAACGTGATCAGCGTCCTGCACCGCGCCACGGCTCCGATGACCATGGGTGACCTGGCCCAAGCCGTGTCGGTGCGGCCGGCGAACCTCACCAGCCTGGTGGACGGCCTGGTCAAGCGCGGCCTGGTGGCCCGGGAGCTGAACCCTGACGACCGGCGATCGTTCCTGGTGCGCGTCAGCCCCGAGGGACAGGACTTCCTCGCGTCTTTTCTGCCCGGCCACTGGCGCTACCTCGACGCCCTCACCGGCGGTCTGAGCGCCCGCCAGCGCACGCAGCTCACCAAGTTGCTGGAGCGCCTCGCCCAGTCCGTGCAGGACGCCGAGGTTCGCCTCGCCGGGTCGGCAAGTCTGGACGATGCCCCACTCGTCGGTGTCGGTGCAGACCGTCGAGACGACTCCAGCTGACGGCCCGTGCCGACGAGTCAGATCTTGGCGTCCGTCAGCGTGCTGGGCAGGAACACGTCAGCGGGCTCCAGCGGCCGGGTGGTGAAGCCCTGCTCGGCCGCATAGCGCAGCACGGCCTCCAGCGCGGCCCGGTTGGCATCGACACCGTAGGCGAACGGGTCGCCCAGGAGCTCTGCCTCCTGCTCGGCGTAGGCCGACTCCCACACCAGTGAGGACGCGCACACAGCCGTGTCGCGCAGGAGGGCCGTCGCCGGTCGGCGCGCGAGCTCGAATGCGCGCCGCAGGTTGTTGGCCACCCACGGGTGCCGCTCCACGACGTCGCGGCGCAGCACCACGACGTGCATGATCGGCACGATGCCGGTGGCCCGGTGGTAGTCCAGCTCCGCGGCCCGGACGTCGGGGAACAGCCGTCGGATCCGCGGATCGCCGGCCAGGAAGGCTCGCGGTGGACGCGCGGTGAGCACCGCGTCCAGCGCCCCGTGGAGAAGCTGCCCCGTCAGCGTGGTCCCCTCGGGGACCGCGCTGACGTCGAACCGCCCCGGCGCCGCGACCCGCGACTTCTCCTCCCGTCCCGCCTCCTCCAGCCCGCCGGTGCGCCACCGCACCGAGGCGAGGTCGACGCCGTAGTGCTCGCCGAGGATGCCGCGCATCCACAGTGACGCCGTCATGCTCCATTCCGGCGTACCCACGGTGCGCCCGTCGAGCTGCTCCGGCTTCTCGATCTCCGAATCGGCGCGGACGTAGAGCGCCGAGTGGCGGAACGCGCGCGACGGGAACACCGGGATCGCGTGGAACGGTCGGTCGGGGGCTTCCGCGCTCGCGAGGTAGGCGCCGAGGGAGAACTCCGCGGCGTCGAACTCCTGGTAGCGGCCCTGCCGCCAGAACAGCTCCTCGATGTCGGTTTCGAGGTAGCGCAGGTCGATTCCCTCGGGCCGGACGGAGCCGTCGAGGAGCGGCCGGGTCCGATCGTAGACGACACCGGCGTAAGTCAGAGAGACGTTCGGGACCACGAATACCTCCGGTCGGGATTTCTCAGGTCAGGATGAGACCGGCGACACCGCCGAAGATCAGCACGATCCCGGTGACGGTGCGGCTGGTGACGGCCTCGGTGTTGCCGAACAGCACGACGCTGACAGGGACGACGATGAGCGGGATGGCGGCGGACACCACGACCCCGACGGCGACCGGGATCGTCCGGGTGGACGCGATGAGCGAGATCTGCGCCGAGATCGTCAGCACCCCGGACAGGCCCCACAGCCAGATCCCGGACCGTGGCGCGGAGCGCAGGCGGTCCGCGAGCCGCCGCAAGTCGGTGTGCACCACCAGGTAGACGACGGTCGCGCAGGCCGCCCCGAGCAGGCCACCGAAGACGGCCTGGTCCCAGTCGCGCACCGCACTGCTGCGGATGACGTTGCCGACGGCGTAGGAGAGGGCGCCGCCGAGCGCGAGGAGGATCTCGACGCGGGGCAGCGCGGTCCGCGGGGAGGCCCTGCCGGGCGGCACGGGCCCGCTCCCCGCTGACATCGGTGCCGGGGTGCGCGTGGCCACCTGCGTGGTCAGGTAGAGCCCGCCGATGACCAGCAGCACGAAGACGACCGCGGCGGCACCGAGCGATTCGCCCAGCAGCACCCAGCCGATGAGCGCGGCGAACACCGGGTTGGTGATCTGCAGGGCGCTGGCCCGGGAGGGCCCCACGGTCTGCACCGATCGGAAGAACAGCCGGCGCCCGAGGTAGGCGGTGAACAGCCCGCCGACGGCGAAGGCCGCGAACGCGTCCCACTCGATGACGAACGGATCCGAGCGCACCGTCTGCTCCGCACCGAACAGCAGCGCAGCAAAGACCACGTTGCTGCCCAGCGCGAGCAGGAAGCCGACGTCCTGTCCCAGCCGCGGCGTGGCGACCTTCACCACCAGCACATTCGTGCTGAACAGCAGGAGCGCGAGCAGCGCCAGCGCCTCACCCACGGCCGGCCGCCCCGCGCGCCGGCGCGTTCACGCGGTGGAGTTCGCGGCAGCCAGCGCGGCCTCTGACTTGGGGTGGTGCAGCAGACCCCAGATCTCGCGCGCCAGCTCGGCGAGCCGGTCGCTCTGCTGGAACTCCGCGCGCCGCGGACGCGGTTCGTCGATGTCGTAGACCTTGACGAACCGGCCGGGACGAGCGGCCATGACGAACACCCGGTCGGCCTGGAACACGGCCTCGCGGATGTCGTGGGTGATGAAGATCGTCGTGGTGCCGGTCTCGTGGACCACGCGCTGCAGGTCACGCTGCAACTTCTCTCGCGTCTGCGCGTCCAATGCGCTGAACGGCTCGTCCATGAGCAGCACGGACGGCTGGATCGCCAGTGCACGCGCAAGGTTCACACGCTGCTGCATGCCCCCGGAGATCTGGCTGGGGTAGTAGTCGGCGAAGTCGGCGAGACCGGTGAGCCGGAGCAGCCCGGCCACCCGGTCGCGGCGGCCGGACCGGGTGGCCGGGCGCCCTGGTTCGCCCTTGAGCGCGGCCAGGTCGAGTCCGAACGCGACGTTGCGCTCCACGGTGCGCCACGGGAACAGCGACGCGCGCTGGAAGACGAACCCCGTCGGCCCCTGACCAGGCAGCGCGCCGGCGACGCGGACCTCCCCGCCGTCGGCGTCGTCGAGACCCTGGATGATCCGTAACAGTGTGGTCTTGCCGCACCCCGACGGTCCGACGATCGAGATGAACTCGCCGGGCCGGACGTCCATCGACACGCCGTCGAGCACGCGCAGCGGCTCGCCCTTCGGGCTGGTGAACTCCTTGCGGACGTCCCGGACGAGGACCCCGCCGGTGCTGCTGTCGCCCTGGTTCGTCATGAGCGGCCCTTCACCTCGATCTGCCACGGAGTGAGCTTCTTCTGCAGCGCGCGCAGTCCCCAGGTGAGGCCGACGCCGAGCACGGCCAGCACGATGACGCCGACGAACACCCGGCCGGTCTGGAACAGCTGGGAGCTGGTGAGGATGAGGTACCCGAGCCCGGCTTGGGCACCGAAGAGGTCGGCGACGACGATGCCGACCAGCGCGCGGGCCAATGCCAGGCGCAGCCCCGTGAAGATGTAGGGCAGCGACCCCGGCAGGTCGATGCGGCTGAAGACCTCGCGCCGGCTCGCCCGGAAGGAGATGCCGACCTCGCGCAGGTCGCGTTCCACCGCGTGCACGCCGTCGATGGTGTTGATGATGACCGGGAAGAACGCCACCAGCGCGATGATCGCGACGTGGGCGACGTTGCCGAACCCGAGCCACACGACGAACAGCGGCGCCAGCGCGACGCTCGGTGTGGCGTAAAGAGCGGTCAGCCACGGATCGCCGTAGTCGTGCGCCCGCCGGCTCGCGCCCATGAACAGCCCCAGCGGGATGGCGATCGCGACGGCCAGCAGGTACCCGAGGGCGAACTGGGTCATGCTGACCGTGAAGTGCTCGAGGAGTTCGCCGCTGACGGTCAGCTCCCAGAACGACTGCGCGATCGACGACGGGCCCACGATGATCACGGTGCTGGGCTCGAAGACCCGCACGGCGATCTCCCACAGCAGGAACACCGCTACCACCGAAATCAGCCCGCGGCGCATGGAGAGCTGGCTGGCGGAGCGGCGCCGGTCGGCCTGCGCCGATCGGGTCCGCGGCGGGCGGCCACGCCCCAGCAGGCGCGCGGAGACGTTCCGGCCGTCGGTGGTCGCGGTGGCGCCGGCGCCCCCGCCGGGGTCGCGGGCGGCTACCGAGCCACTCATCTGGTCAACGCTGCTCACGTCTCGACCTGCTTTCTCCGCTCCGGTGCGGGCTTCGGCACGGGTCACGGCTGCGGGGGGTTCTCGGTGAGGCTGCGCTGGGCGGCCTCCAAGTAGGAGTGGTCGACGAGCGGCGCGGGGTCCACCCGCTGTTGCAGACCGCCGAACTCGAGGAAGGCATCGGCGGCGACCTGCAGACCGGCGAGGTCGATGTGCGCGTCCGGGGGCATCGACTTACCCGCCTGGCTGCCGGCCAGGAACAGGTCGCGGATGGATCGCTCCATGTACCGGGGCTCGATCTGCAGCCCTTCGGAGGTGAGCTCGACCAGCCGCTGGGTCATGGCCGGGTCGTACAGGTCGTCGATGACCCGCTGGTAGGCGCGCAGGAAGCGGGTGAGCGCCTCGGAGTTGTCCTCTGCCCACCCGCTTTCCACCGTGACCACCGCCGCGACGATCGGTGGGGCACCGATCTCGTTGGTGTTGCCGAGATCCACGAAACCCTGGCTCTCGGCCGCTTGGTAGTTCACCGGGACACCCAGCGGCACCGCGGCCACCTGCCCGGCCTGCAGGGCCGCGAAGCGTTTGGCGGTGCCGCCTGTGACGATGTAGTCCAGGTCGGCGCCGTCGACGCCGTTGGCTTCCAAGGCCTGTCGCATGGTGACGGTGCTGATCGACTGCACCGCCGAGACGCCGATCGGCTGACCATTGAGCTGGGCCAGCGAGGTCGTGCCCGGACGGGCCACGACGTTCCAGATCGACCGGTTGGCCCCGGCGGCAACGAACTTCACAGACGCGCCCTGCTGCGCGGCCGTGATGCCCTCCGGCCCCCCGAGATAGGCGTTGATGGAGCCGCCGAGCAATCCCTGCACGGAGTTGGCCGTGCTCTCGCCGACTGTGATGGTGACGTCGAGATTCTCGTCGTCGAAGTACCCCAGGGCCTCCGCGAGTTGCGGGTAGTAGGTCTGCAGCACCAGCGACTGCACGCCGACGTTGAGGCTCAGCCGGCCCTCGGCACCCGCATTCCCACTCCCACACCCGGTGAGGGCGGCGGCCGCGACGACGGCGGTGAGGGCGGCGGCGGCACGACGGAGCCGTCCGGGCCCGTGGCGGGGAGTGAACGACATCCTGACTCCTCTGTCTCGTGTCTGGCCAGGTGTCTATCACGGGCCTTGACTATCATCAAGGATAAAGTTCAGACTCATGAGTATCTTGGTCGAGTAATAAATTGGGCGACCCTTCAACGAGCGGAGGAGGCGGGAGGTGCGATGACGGCTACCGCGAGCAGCCTGGACATGCGCGTCCGCCAGTTGACCTACGAGTCCACGGCGTCCTCTCGATTCGGCTCGTCGGCCTCGACGGGGACGCCCTCCCGGAGTGGGAGCCGGGAGCGCACGTCGACCTGCGGTTGGCGGACGGGATGGTCCGGCAGTATTCGCTGTGCGGCTCGACGGCCGACCGTGGGCAATACGAGGTGGCGGTGCTCCGAGAGCCGGTAGGACGCGGCGGGTCGCGCTACGTGCACGACTCACTGCGGCCCGGTGCGCGCATCGGCGTCGGAGGCCCGCGCAACACCTTCGCTCTGGAGCCCGCGCCGGGGTACCTGTTCGTCGCCGGCGGTATCGGGATCACGCCGCTGCTGCCCATGATCGACCACGTTGAGCGGGCCGGTGTCCCGTGGCGGTTGCTCTACGGCGGCCGCACCCGCCGGGCGATGGCTTTCCTCGACAGGCTCGCCCGCTACGGCGACCGGGTCCGGGTGGTGCCGCAGGATGAGTGCGGGCTGCTGGACCTCGACTCCGCGCTGGCCGGCCTGCCCGAGCTCGGCGATGGTGCGCTGGTCTACGGGTGCGGACCTGAGCCGCTGCTCACCGCGCTCGAGCAGCGGTGCGCAGGTCTGGGCGACGACGCGCTGCGGGTGGAGCGCTTCGCCGCGCCCGAACCCGATCCCGGCCGTGCTGCGCGCGACGCGGCCGCGGGGGAGTTCGTCCTCGAGCTGGCCCGGTCCGGACGCACCCTCGTCGTCGAACCCGGGACGAGCGTGCTGGAGCGGCTCGTCGAGAACGGAATCGACGTCCCTCGTGACTGTCAGGAGGGGATCTGCGGGTCGTGTCAGGTCCGGGTACTCGCCGGCGAGCCGGACCATCGCGACCACATCCTCACCACCCGGCAGCGTCGGGCCGGCGACACGATGATGGTCTGCGTGTCGCGGTGCCTCGGCGACCGACTCGTCCTGGATCTCTGAGCCCGAGAACCGCCCACCACGACACGCCGGGAGGCGATCACCAATGCTGCACGACCTGCCCCGCCCGTCCTGGCCGGCCGCCGACGGGCCGGTCGACGTGCACACTCACGCCATCGCCCCGCGGCTGCCCGACCTGGCCGCGGACCACCTGGGGCGGTGGCCGTCGGTGGAGCGGGTCGCCGAGGACCGCGCCCGGATCATGCTCGACGGCCGGCTCTACCGGGAAGTCGACGACCGCTGCTGGTCGGCGCAACGCCGTCTACGGGACATGGACGCCGAGGGAGTCGCGGCCCAGGTGGTCTCGCCGATTCCGGTCACCCTGTGCCACGGCGAGCCCGCCGACGGGGCGGCGGTGCTTGCGCGGGCACAGAACAGGTTTCTCGCCGAGCTCGTGGCCGAGGCCCCCGACCGGCTGGCCGCGCTGGGTGCCGTCCCGCTGCAGGACCCGCAGCGCGCCGCCGCCGAGCTCGCCTACTGTATGGACGAGCTGGGCTTCCTCGGCGTCGAGATCGGAACCCGTGTCGGAGACGTCGAGCTCTCCGACCCTCGGCTGGACGTCTTCTTCGACGAGGCCGCCGACCGGGGCGCGCTGGTGCTCGTGCACCCCGTCGATCTGACGCTCGACCCGCGTCTGGCGACCCTGGGAATCGGCTTCGGGGTGGGGATGCCCGTCGAGACGGCCGTCGCCGCCGCGTCGCTGCTCTCGGGCCGGACTCGTCGGCCCGGGGTCCACCTGTGCCTGGCGCACGGCGGCGGTGCACTGCCCGCCGTGCTTCCCCGTCTGGATCGTGGAGAACTGCTCGCCGGACGGGCCGGGGCGGCCGGTCACCGGATGCCCGGTGAGCGGGCGCGTGAGCTCTGGGTCGACTCGCTCACCTATGACGTGGACAGCTTGCGACTCGCCGTCGAGCGGTTCGGTCGCGGCCACGTCCTCTTGGGGACGGACTACCCGTTCGCCGCGCGGGAGTTTCCGCCTGGCGCGGTGCTGGACGACCTCGATGAGGAGCTGCGCACCGCGATCTCGCGGGACAACCTGGACGCCGTCGTGGCGGGTCAGCGACTCTCGACAACGCGGTCCGCGACCGGCTGACTTGTCTCGACCGACCTGCTCCCCGCCGCCTGCTGGAGCGACCTGGCCGTCCTGGCCGGGACCGCCGGCACGCGGTGGTGGCTGGTCGACTCCGGAGCCGTCTCCGCATGCGAGCAGCACGACGCCGTCACCGCAGCCAACGGTGGCCACGCCCCGCTGGCGCGGCCGTGGTGGGCCGGACCGGCCGCGCTGGCGCAGGAAGGCGCCGTCGCCACCGGCCGGCACGACGAAGACGACCGCTTCCCGGCGGTGCCCGACGTGGAGTTCCCGCAGTTTCGGGGCGCCGCCCCCCGCGTGTTGTCCGCGGCCGCGTTCACGGGTCGACGCCGTCTATTGCGGGACGTTCGCGCAGGCCCGCACGCACGCCGCGGGGCTGCGGTCGAGTCTGCTGAGCCGCACCAGTCGCGCGGACCTCGCCGCTACGACCTCACCGAGCACCGCGGCGGCCTGCACGTGCGGCTGAGCAGCATGCTCAGCTACCGCGTCCCCGCCCGCGCGGCCGGCCTGGTCCGGGCCGTTCTGCTCGGCCCGTCGTTCCTGCCGCCCAGCGGCGCGTCTGGGGCGCCGAACGCGGCCACTGTGGCGTCCCCGAGCTGGCTGTTCGCGCGACCCGACGGTGCCCCGCTCGATGACCGCGCCCTCGTCCGGCTCCGCCACACCGGTGCCACCCATGCTGGGGTCGCTGCCTGCTGCGTCGGTCCGGAACGCGACGTGACCGATCTGCACCGGCTGCCACGGAGTGGCTCGTGACGGGCCGGCCGCGGCGGCCGGCCCGGCGTCTGGTCATCGACCGGGCGTTGGTCGAGCAGCGCCGCGTCGCGGCCGGGATGACCCACACCGAGCTCGCCGACCGCGTCGGCGCCGGCGCGGTTACCGGTCCGGCACGTTTCACAGCGGCTACTCGCCAGACGTGCGGTGGTGGTGGCTCCTCCTTCGCTACTCCGCGGCGGCGGAGCAGGATATGCATTTTCCCGGGGAAAACGCGACAGCACGCCTGGCAGCGTGCTGGAGGGGGAGTGATGACCGGGCCAAGCCGACGCCCACGCGCTGGGGGTGCCGTCCGCACAAGGTCACGGTCATGTTCTCCGAGATGGAGCTGGCGATGGTGACCACGGCTGCAGTGCGGCGGACCTCGCTCCGGGAGCGTGGCTTGGCGGGGCCGGGGTGCGGGCGGCCGAGGCTGTGCCAGGACCGGCCTCGGCGTGGGGCCCGGTGATGCAGGAGCTGATGGGGCTGCGGGCTGAGCTGGTGGAGAATCGGCGGGTGCTGCGCAATCAGCTACCTCGTTCTCAGTGACCTCCGCCCGCCGCGGCGCGGCATCTTCGTGCAGCGTGTGGCGAGGGGCCGATCGATCCTGCGTCCGTGGTCGTGCGCCGATTGCGGTGACGGCCGCAGGACGACCCGGGCATCTGCCTCAGCCAGGGCGCTGTGTTGTGTTGTCGTGGCCAGACGCTGCATCAGTGCAGGTGCAACGTGGCGCGGTGACCGCTCGCGCATCGGGGCCGAGGCGAGCGCGAGCGGTGGCGAGTGCGAGGGCGACGTGGCCGGTGATTCGGTCGGCGTCGGCTGCCCAGGACGCCTCCTGCTCGGTATCAGGTACCGAGTAGCAGGCGACCAGCAGGTTCGAGAGGTCCAGCAGGAGGTCTTCAACTGCTTGGACACGGGTCGTGCCGCGAATGAGTGTCATGGTGGGGCTCTTCTATCGGCTGCTTCGGCAGCGGTGGTTACGGCGTCGGGTCAGGGCCAGATCAGGCTGTCGGCGAGGCCGAATGCCGTGGCCTCGTCGTAGGTGAGGAGCTCGTGAGGGTTGTCCCGGAGGGCTTGCAGCACGATGAGCGCGGCGAAGTGACGTTCGTCGGGGTCGCGCAGCAGGCGGCGGCCGGTCGAGGCTGTGGTTGCGATGAAGGCGAGCGGTGTGCTCGGGCCGGTGCAGGTCCCCGCGATCACAGTCCATGCCGGGTCGCACATGGCCCTGCGGGCGTGCAGCGCCGTCACTGAGGGGGTCTTGTCGACCCGGCAGTCGAGTCCGGCTCGTCGGACGATCTGAGCGACCAGCTGCAGGTCCATGGTTCCTCCGACGTCCTGGCCGGTCGCGTGGCCGTTGCTGGTGGTGGCGTTCAGGTGAGTCATCGTCTGATCGCCAGTGAGGTCGGCAGGGGGTCGCTGTGGAGCTGCTCGGCGGGTATACCGGCGGCGTGGAGCTGGTCGAGGGCCGCTGCCTGCATGCGGGGTGGCCCGCAGACAACGATGTCGTGGTGCTGCCAGACCCGGGCCCGCAGGGCGGTTCCGACCAGGGAGCCGGGCCGGTGGGTGCCAGCGGAGGGAACGACCGGGGTGACGGTCAGCCAGGGCCGGTGACGGTCGCGCGGGCCGTTGGTGAGGAGGGCGCGGAGCTCGTTCTTGCTTCGGGCGGCCGCGTAGAGGTGTGTGCGCGGCGGGTCGTCGTGGGTGTCGAGGGCGGCGATCAGGGCGTTGAGTGGGGCGAGGCCGGTTCCTTGACCGAGCAGGAGTAAATCCCTGGTCGTGCTGAGGGCGTCCGGGAGCCGTCCGAGCGGTGGGCCGATCCGCCAGGTGTCCCCTGGCCGGATCCGGGCGACCAGGGCGGGGCTGACCAGCCCGCCGGGCAGCGCGCGAACGTGGAAACGCAGCACCCCGTCGGGGCGGGCGGGCTCGATGGGGGACAGAAAGCGCCACAGGCCGGGTCGTTGGGGGATCTCGATGCTGAGGTACTGGCCGGGGTGGTGGGGCAGCGGCTCGAGGGTCTGCACCACGATGCCGGCGAGGTCGGCGGCGAGTCGCTGGTGTTCGACGACGCGACCCAACCACAGCGCCGGTCCGCGGTCGGCTGCGGCGGCGGCGAGCATCTCGTGGATGGCTGCGGTGTAGGCGCTGGCCCAGGCATGAGCGAGCGAGGGGGTCCACGAGGGGCCGTGGATGTGTTCGAGGGCGATGAGCAGGGCCTGCCCGGCGGCCTCGTAGTGTGCGGCGGTAAGGCCGTGTTTGCGGTGATCGCGTCCGAGATCGGCGAGTCGGTCGGTGAGTTCGCGGCGCTGATCGAGGCGGTGCAACAGCCAGATCAGCGTGTCGGCCAGCGGCGCGCGACGGCCGTTCGGGTCAAGCGGGAACAAGGTGCGCAGCCCGGGGGCGTGCTCAAACAGTGTCTGGTAGAAGCGCGCGGTCAGCTCGTCGGTGCGGTTCTCGACCCGGGCGCGGCTGCGCCTGAGCAGGTCGAGCTGCGTCTGGTCCAGGGTCTCCACACCGCGAGCGCGACGCGGCCGCCCGCGCGGTCGCGTGCCGCCGCGGCTACCTGCGGGCCTCGTGTCGGCCGACGCTGGGGAGCCCGCCCTGGCGGCGCTCGGGGCCTGGGAGCTTGCCGGGTGGTGCATCAGCGCCAGCCGAGCTGGGCGGGGGTTCCGGCCACGGCGCGGCGGCAGGTGGCGAGCTGCTCGGCGGTGGGCGCCAGCATCGCGTGCGCCCCCGCCGCGGCGCCGTACTCGGCACGCACCGCACGATCGGCTGCCGTGCCGGCGATGCGCACGAGCTGGTCGGCGCCGACCGGGGCGCGCAGCAGCAACGAGTAGGTCCAGAGACGCACTGGTGATCCACCTTGCCGTTGGGTGAGTTCGGGTATGACGTTGAGCTCGCTGCTGTCCGGCAGGTGGGTGGCGGTGGCGGTCAGCACGAGGGCTTCGGCGTGAGTGCGCGCCACGTCACGGGGCAGTCGCAGCCGCAGCAACGCAGCGACGACGCCCATGTCAGGCCCCCTTGTCCGCGACGGCCCAGTCCACGATGACCCGCTGCAGCTGACGGGCGCCCTGTTTGCCCCGGGCCAGCATCGGCGCGGTGCGAGCCATCTCGGGGGCGGGCACGATCAGGACCGGGCATTGGGCCTGGCGCAGGCACTGGCGCGCGGTGGGCGGGATGGTCCAGCGGCCGGGACGCCCGGCCCCGAGGACGAGCAGGTCGGTATCCAGGTGGGCCAGCCGTGGCAGCCGGTATCCGGGGTGGCCCTCGACGACCACGGTGCGCAGGTCGATGTCGTCTGGTGCCCCGCCCATCGCGTCGTCGAAAGCCTGCGTCATGAGCTGCAGGCACGTGATGACACCCGGCTTGTGCGCGGTGGCGCGCATGGACTCCAGGTCGTTGCCGGTCTCCCAGACGTGGACGGCGTAGAGAACGGCGTCGCGCTCGCGTGCGGAGTCTGCGGCGACCCGCAGCGCCTGCAGGTTGGTCAGCGTTCCGGTCACGCCGACGATCACCCGCTTCCGGGCAGACGTCATCGCTTCTCCTCCCTTCGCTTCCGATCGACCCGACAACTCGCGGCAGCGTGAGGCCGGGTGACGGGCATGCGGGCGTCGGCGGGGGGACTGAGGAGGACACCCGCATGCCCCCGGTCCAGGCACTTCCTGGACAACACCCACGATGCCGGGGAACGCGTTCCGGGGCAGGGGCGGTGACGCGCCAACTATGCACCCGCGAATCTGCCGGGCCTCGGCAACTAGGGCTGTGGAGGGTCGGCAGCGTGCAGGTCAGGTGGGGTCGGGTGCGGGGAGGTCGCGTTGGGGCCAGCCGAGCAGACGGGCGCCGAGTACGGCGGCGTGCACGGTGAACCGCTGTGCGGGGTCGGTCGGGTCGTAACCGGTGAGCTCGGCGATCCGCTCCAGCCGGTAGGTGACCGCGCGTACGGACAGGTGCAGCCGGCGCGCAGTCTCGGTGACCACGCAGCCGGTGGCGAAGTAGGCGTCGAGGGTGTTCAGCAGCGGGCCGGCGCCGCCGCGCGCTCGGGCCAGGGGGCTCGCGACGGCGTGGACCAGATCGGTGATGGCGGGTTGGTCGCGCAGCAGGACGCGATAGATGAGCAGGTCCTCGGCCCGCACGACCGGCATGTCCAACTGCAGGCGCACCGCCATGCCCAGCGCCTCGCGGGCCTCCTCGTAGGAGCGGGCGATGCCGTAGGAGCCCGGGTAGGGCCGGCCCACGGTGATCCGCCACGGGCCGCCTCGCGGGGAGCGGCTCAGATCGGCGTGCATCAGTTCGCCCAGGCCGCTGCGGGGGGTGGGGGGTCCACCGGGCGACGGGGGGGCAGCGGAACCGGTGGGGGTGGCGGGGGCGACGACGACGATGCTGCCGTCCTTGGTCGCGACGAGCACGTCGCGGTCCCCGATGCCTTGCACGACGGCGCGTTCCAGGCTGCTCAGGGCGGCCTCGGAGTCGACGAGCCGGCCGGGGGGCGCGGCCAGGGCCACCTGGTGGGGCTGGGCCATGTCGAGTCCGAACGGCTCGGCCCGCTCGACCAGCGCGCCGACGTCGGCGTCCCCGCGGAGCAGGTCCTCGATCAGCTCGCGACGCAGCGTCTCCTCGCTGCGCATCATGTCGCGTCGGGCGGCGGTGTAGCCCTCGGCGAGGCCGGCCACGGCCCGGTCGACCGCCCGCATGACGGCCTCGGCGGCGTCCGCGGTGGTGGTGCTGTCGGAGAACTTCACGGCGGCGGGCAGCTCGCGCCACAGCCGCCAGGCCGCCGACAGGTACAGCTGGACGGCGTTCCCGGCAGACACCCCGAGTTCGGCGGCCCGGCGGCCGTTGAGACCGACGGCGTCGAGCTCGGCCTTGTCCGGTCGGCGTCCGGTGGTGGCGGCCTCGACCAGCAGCGACAGGAACCCGCCGAGCAGCTCGACCGGGACGCCTCCGGCGCCCCTGCTGGCTTCCTGCGCGACCCGGTGCAGCCAGGCCAGCCCGCTGCTTCGAGCGTGCGGGTCGGGTGGGCCGTCGGGGCGTTCGGTCGAGTGGGTCATCGCTGTCGTTCTCCTCCGCCACACCTGCGAGCGAGGCCGGCGTCTGGTCCAGATTGCCGGAGCACGGCAATCAAATGCAATCCAACTTCGTTGACGTTCGTCCCTGCGCTGAGCGAGGTGAACAGGGCACCGTCGGGGGCGGCACCCCTTTCGGGCGGCACGCCCGACGGGTGATGCCTTGATCATTTGTGGTTCTCGGCCGGGACCCGACCCGGCTGAAGGAGGGTTCGAGACACGTGCATCCATCCTGTGTAGACCCGGTGCCGCTCGCTACGGCCGCGACCCACGTGCGGTCGATGCAGCCAGGCCGGGCCACGACGAGGATCCTGACTGCGAGCGCGCGGCTGCTGGAAAACCTCGCCGCCGTGCTGGTCCACGACCAGGCTGCTGTGCCGCCCTGCGTGCAGCGCACCGCAGCGGCACGGGCAGGAGCGGTGCTCACGACCTGCCGGCACGCCCCGGACCACCCTCGCCGCGCCGTAGTCAAGGACGCGCCACCACGACAGCGCAAGCCGTTCACCGAGTCCGTCAGACTCGGGAGGATGGGATGACCCGGACGACTCGATCCGCGGCCACATCGTCCTCGACGAGCCCGCCGGCCTCCACGCCCGCCACAGCCTCGTCGCTGAGCGCGTCGCGGACCGGCTCCGCGGCCGAGGCCGGCTACGGCCCTGATCTTGCCCCCGGGCCTGATTCGCCGAGCAGCGGGGATAGTGCCGGGTGGCAGCGCAGGATCGCCGGCTCGGGGCCCGAACTCGGCCCGATTCGGGTGACGGTCACCGCCGCCGACGCGCAGTCGATGCCGCGTAGCGTTCCAGCGCTGATCCGACGGGTGCGCCGCGAACTCGAGCCACGGCTCGCGGGGGCGGGCGGTCACGCCGGCGGCGCGGTGGTCGTTGACCTGTCCGAGCTGCCGGTCCTCGGCGGTGCGGTGTGTTCACAGTTGCTCCTGCTGATCCGGCTGCTGCAGGAAATCGTCGCTCCCACCGAGGTGGTCGTCGTGGGAGTCGCCTCGACCGTGCGGCCCTGCCTGGTGGGCGGCCTGCCTGATGGGGTGCGGCTGATCGACCGGCGCGGGCGGAGCTGGCCGCACTGATCCGCCTGGCTACATCTGCCCCCGCGACGTGACCCGCCTGCTGAGGCGTGCGGTCGCGGGTCCGGTCCTGCTGGCGCTCGTCTCGGCCTTTCCTGCCCGGGTCAGCTCGACGCACAGCCTCGTCGAGCTCCCGGGGAAACCCTTCGTGGAACTCCCCGTGCAGGTCGCGGGAAGGATCGCGAGCGAGACCCGCGTGGGCCCGCAGCACTGCCAGCACTGCGTCGGGTCGTTCGTGGGGGAGCAGCGCTCCGACGTCGGGTACCGTCAGCACCTCGGTGCACAGGGCGCGTCGAACGGGGCGGGCGAGCCGACCGTCGCCGAAGAGCGGGTCGTGCTCCCCGACCGCCACCGTGACCGGCGTCGTGCGCCAGCGATGCGCCAACTCGAGATGCGCCGGCGGGGTGGTGCTCATGGCCACGTGTCGGCCAACCAGGCGCAACCAGTCCACCAGCGCGGCGGGTGGCGCGAAGCTCGGTCCGGCAAGCCTGGTGAGCAGCCGCGCGCCGGCCGCCGCGGTGGGAGCGATCCGCCAACGCAACAACGCTGCGACCACGTCGATGCGGATAGCGGGGCGGGTGAAGCCGTGTGGGCTGAGTAGGACCAGGCCCTTGATGTGCGGCGCGGGCTTGGCCGCCAGCGCCACCGCGGCGCCGAACCCGTGGGCCAGCACGGTCACCGCTTCCGGGGCTTCGCGGGCCAGCCGAGCGAGGAGCGCGTCGAGCCACCGGCCGTAGTCACGCAGCCGCTGGGTGTTCGGTCGGCCCGCCGACCCCAGCCCGGCCTCGCCGGGAAGGTCAACCGCGACCACCCGATACCGGGTGGCGAGCCGCTCGAGCAGCTGGGTCATCACAGCGGCGTTGCCGTGCCGCCCCGGCAGCACGACGAGGGTCTGCCGGTGCTGGGTCCCGGCGACGACCAGATGGGCACTGCGGTACTCCCACGGGGCCTCATCGCTGACCTGTCGTCGTCGATGCGGCAGCGCCCAGTTGTCGAGGCGTTGTCGGCACCAGCTCTGGATCGCCGTTCGTCCGGACCTACCGCGGTAGATCCACATGGCGTGTTCCTTTCCATCGTTCCCCTCGCCGCATATCGGAGCATGTGCGTTGCCGAGGGAGCACGGCGATGACGGGCCGGTTCTTCACCGGCACGGCCGTGTCGTGGACCGCCGGACCGCTGGGCTGCTCGGCCGCGGTGGCAGGTGCCGGGTGAGCGGGGCTGCGGGGATCGACCCGGCCGCGCCGGGCAATCACGCACCGTCGGGTCAGCACGCTCCACGGCGTGGTCCTACGAGGAAGCCCGCACCGTCGCTGCCAGACCGGACGGGTGTCGACCAGCCACACGATCCACCGGCCGTCGCGCAGCCTGCGCAACCCGACATCGCTGATCCGCCTCGCAGCGGCGTGCGCGGCCATGGTCAGCACCGGCTTGCCCAGCACGGTCTCGGCGAGCCATTCCCGCTCGGGTTCCAGGGTCGGCCGTGTCGTACCGGAGATCTGATGCGGGCTCCTGACCTGGAGGCGCTGTCGCTGCCAGCGCGTCACGGCCTCAGCCGGCAGCGCGTAGCAATGCCCACCGCCGTCGACCAGGATCGCCTCGACGACCGGGCCACTGCGCGTCCGCCTCACACCCACGTCCCGGACATGGCCCAGATGCTCACCACCCGACCCACTCACCGAGGCACCCACCATGCCGCCCAGCCACAACATCGGCGGTCCCGCGGCTCGCCGCCATACCAGCCCCACGCCCTTCACACCCTTTTCCCGATGCCGCGCCGAGAGAGATCGGCCCATCTAGCTATTCAAACCCGGCTTCGAGCAGGCGGATATCCCTTACCTACTCAAAAGCAGTTCTCGAAGACCATTCCCGAGTTGCGTGACTTTCCGACACGCGCACCCCGGGAGCCTCTCATCTCCACAGTAAGCGCGAAAATCTACACACTCGTCCACTCGGGCACGTATCTCCCGCGCGAACCCGCATGATCATCACCGCATCCAGAGAAGCTGTCACAGTATGGAAGGCATGCAGGCTTACCCGGAGGTGACGGCCGGCCTGCATGCCGCCCGCCCGCCGAGGTGGCGTCCTCGACATGGCCAGGTTGCCCCTTGGCCATGGCCTGCACAGGTGGCTGCGTCGGCGAAGTTCTGCCGAGCCTCATTGCCGGACCCCGGCAATGAGGCGCGTAGCCGGCGTCGATACCCGCCGCGGTGTCCAGCGATCGACTGATCACGACGTCACACATCGGCAGTATCGGCCGTCGCCGTGGCAGGTTCAGCGGGCGGCTGGCCTCACGCCGGAACCAGGGCGCGGACGGCCACCGGGCATCGCCGCATCGCGCAGCCCCACACCTGGGCGCGGGTCTAAACCGCCGCGGCCAGGCCCTCGGGGCGGTAGGGGACCGCCCGCAACAGGGTGACCTCCATGATCTGTCCGTTCGGAAGAGCGTACTGCAGTTTCTCGCCCTGCTTCTTTCCGGGCAACGCCTGCCCCAGCGGGGAGTCGGGCGAGCAGAGCATCAGGTCGTCCGGGTACGCGCCCTCTTCATAATGGGCGAGCAGAAACGTCTCGATCTCCTGGTCGTCCTCGTAGCGGACGGTCAGCACCATGCCGGGTTCGGCCACGCCGTCGTCGGGTGGGTCCTGTCCCACCAGCGGGTTCTGCAGCAGTTCCTGCAGTTTCCGAATCCGGTTGTCACGCTCCCGCCGATCGGTCAACAGCTGCTGGTCGGTGTTCTGATCGGCGCTGTCACCGATGAACTGCTCGGCCGCTGTCCCGCTGTGTTCCTCGGTCCGCTGCCGCAGCAGTGCCATCAGCTCTGCCGTGAGGCGGTCATAGGCGCTTTGCGCCAGCCAGACCTGCGTTTCGGTCATCTTCTTCACTCCTCATAGGAAGATTTTGGGGAAAGCCGCTCGGCCCGCGAGTGGCGCGGGCGCGGCGACGGCTGCAGATGCGAAGGAGCACGGCCCGGGCGCGTCGGGCCGTGCTCAGTGGCGGTCAAGTCTAGCGATGTTGAAACCGCGTCGTCGACCATTTTCGCTGTTGTTTCCGGCCATCGGCACCCCGCATCTCAGTGGGCACCGTAGGGCGGCACCGCCACATGTACCACAACCGCTGGAATGGCACGCGACCTTGCCGGAACCCGGAAACGAGAGCCGCTGCGAGGTTGCGGGACCTCGCCCTGCCCGCGCCGGGCTTTCGCAGGCATGGTGGATGCCGGGCCTGTCGACCTCCTCCCTGTGGCGCCACAGTCGGCAGGCCCACCAAGTCCCGATCAACACCATGGCCTCGGCGACCCGCCCTGGGTCGCTGGATGGCTATCCGATGCAAAGGAGTGCGTGCTGTGGAGCTGGCTGTGCGGCCACGTGTGATCGTGGGCGTGGGCGGGCGAGGCGCTCATCCACGGGTCGTCGACACGGCGATGTCACTGGCCCGCGGCACCGGCGCAGTCCTGTACGCGGTCGACGTCCGTGACGACCACACCCCCGGGGCGGGTGGCCCCTGTGGCCCGCCCGCGCTGCAGGACGCCTACCACGCGCTGGCGCAGGCGTCGGTGCCCGCCGACGACGTCGACATCCGCCTCGTGGTCACGCCGGGCGAGCCGGACGAGACGCTGCTGCGACTGGCCGACCGGCCTGATGACCTGCTCGTTCTCGGTCACTCCCGGCAGCTTCCCGCGCAGCGTGTCAAGCGTCCGCTGGCTCTGCGGTGCGCTGCCCGCGCCCGCTGCTCGGTGGTTGTCGTGCCGTGTGAGCACCCGCAAGGCGAGGCATGAGATGGCGCCGCTCATGGCTTCGAACACCGCCATCGGTCACGGGTGGATGCGGGCCGCGCACTGTGTGAAGCGTGATCGGCCGGCGTTGTCGGGCCCCCGGCCACGCGGCGCCGACAGCCCGAGGCTATGCCGCAGCTGTCCGGTGCAACCCACCTGTCCGGGCTGGGCTCTGGTCATCGGCGTCGACAACGGCGTGCTGGGCGGACTCGAACCGGGCTACCGGCGCGGCCTGCGGGTGCAGCTGCAGCAACGGCTGGGCGATCGCCCCATGGCCGGCTCACGCGAACTCGCCGACATCGTCCGTACCTACTCGGAACCGAGCTTCCACACAGCCGGGAAACGCCGGCCCGACCATCGGGCCGAGCCCACCCGCTAGCCCCTCCGAAATATTCCCTCATTTCCGTGACGGTGGCGGACGGTCAGCCGCGCACCAATACCGCCGCCGCTGCGCGGTCGACCGGAGCATGATCCGGTCGAATCGACCTGTGGAGTTGTTGTGCCTGACAAGGGTCTCGCCTCTGGTTCGCCTCGTGCCCACACGAATGGGCACGCCTCGGCTTCTCCGTGGGTTCTCGCCGTAACCACACACGGACTGGACATCTCGGTTGCGATTGCCGTCGAACCGTACGAATCCGAGCGCAGCGGGCGAGACATCGTTCAGGAGTGGGGCGAGCAGTCCTTCCCGGCCAGCGACCCACCGGCCAACTGGTGACCGACCGAAACACTTTCGGTCCTGACAATTAAGCACTGTTGAGGAGAAGTGCAACGTTGAACAACCACGAGCGGCACGTGCTCGACGAGGTCGAACGCCAGCTCCGCACCGACGACCCCGAGTTCGTCACCCGGTTCGGCGAGGGCCAGCATCGGCTGCCCGTTCGCAGCAGCCATACCCGAAGCTGCCCTCCTCGGTTCCACTTCAGCTGGCCGGTCGTCGGTCTGCTCGTCCTCGTCGTCGGTCTACTCGTCCTGGGACCCGCCGGCCCGGCCCTTCTCGTCGCCGCCCTGGCCGCCTTCCTGGGCTGGTTGAGCGCCGTGCACGTCGAGGCACCCATCGAGGCCGAGGAGAGCAAGGAGGGCAAACGGTGAACGACGTCGATCGGCCCGACTGTACGGACCAGCCCTTGGCTCCTGACCAGCAGCAGGCGGGCGCGGTCGTACCTGCTGAGCCCGGCGGGCGGTGGCGATGCTCGCTCGAGGAGCTCCCCTGGGCGCCGCGGCGCACGGACCGGGTCGCGGTGGTCGGCGCGGGGATGGTCGGGCTGGCCATCGCGTGGTTCCTGACCGGCTTCGCCCACAACTGCACTACCCGCCGGTGGCGGCGCGGCATGGCCGCCCACCGGGGCGTCAACCGCCAGGCGCTCGACGCCTTCGACGAGCTCACCGCCGGCGGTGTCGAGGCCCCGGCCCAGCCGGCGGACCCGTTCCTGGTCTGTTTCTCCCGCCCGGACGAACGCGCGCGTCTGCTCGAGGAACTGGGCGAGCTGGAACGGACCGGGCAGAAGGTCGGCTTCGACGTGCTGACGGGGGAACAGGCACGCGAGCGTGCCCCGATCCTCACCGAGCAGGTCGCGGCCGCGGTTCAGCTGCACGACCAGCGGTTCATCGACCCGCCCCGGTACCTTGCCGCGCTCGCCGGCGCGGTCCGGGCGCGCAGGGCCGTCATCGGCGAGAACACCCGTGTCCTGGACGTCTTCGACGACGGGCAGCAGGTGTGGGTGCGCTGCCGCACGGGGATGCACCGCTACGACGCGGTCGTGATCGCCACCGGCGCGTGGCTACCCGAACTCACCTCCCGGTTCGGGGTGCGCGTGCCCGTCCAGGCCGGGCGCGGCTACAGCTTCACCGTCGCGGCCGAGCAGCTTCCCGAGGGGCCGGTCTATCTGCCAGTGAAGCGCATCGCTTGTACGTTGCTGCTGGGGGAGCGGCCGTGGATCGCGGGGATGATGGAGTTCCGCGACCCCGACGAGCCCCTCGGCCAGCGCCGGGTGCGGGCGATCGTCGACGCCGTGAGGCCGTTCCTGCGTGGGGGGTGGACCTCGGCGAGCGCCGGGACGAATGGGTCGACTCCCGCCCGTGCACCCCGACGGGTTGCCCCTGGTCGGTCCGACGACCTCGCCGCGGGTGTTCGCCGCCGGCGGGCACGGCATGTGGGGCATCGTGCTCGGCCCGCTCACCGGCCGACTGCTCGCCGACGCCATCGTCAGCGGGAACGTGCTCTACGAGCTGCAACCCTTCCGCCCGCTCCGGTGACCCGGCCCCCCGGCGGGGCCGGTCGTCGTCGGTCCGATCGCTGCGGCCCCGCGGGCTCGGCACTGCTCCTGCACGTGGCCGGCTGTCGGTCGCGCCCTCGGAGGTCCGCGACGCGTTCCTGCGACCCAATCCATGACGAGTCGCGCTGAGATGACCCACGACGCCCTCTACAGCCCGGTCGGCAGCCCGGTTGGTCCCGGCCCCGGCGCGCCGAGCGTCCTGGCCGTTCTCCAGGTCGGGTTCGTCGAGGGGACCCTGACACCCGTCGACCACATCCAGCGGGTCCTGGCCAGGCTGCGACAGGATCCCCACAACGCGGTGGTGGCGCTCGATGAGGAGCGCGCGCTGCGCGACGCAACCGAGCTCGAGGCGGAACTGCGCCGACGCGGGCCGCGCAGTGCGCTGCACGGCGTCGCGGTCGGGGTGAAGGACCTCATCGACGTGGCCGGGTTGCCCACCCGAGCCGGCTCCGCGGTTCTCGCCGACGCCGCGCCGGCCCGGACCGACGCAGCAGTCGTCGCGCGGCTACGCCGCGCCGGTGCGATCGTGGTCGGGAAACTCCATACTCACGAGTTCGGGCATGGGCCGACCGGTGACGTGGCGGTGTCCGGGCCGGCGCGCAACCCGCACGACCTCACCCGGATCACCGGTGGGTCGTCGTCCGGGCCGGCCGCCGCCGTCGCGGCCGGTCACCTCCCGCTCGCGATCGGCACCGACACCGGCGGGAGCGTGCGCATCCCGGCCGCCTTGTGCGGCGTGGTCGGCCTCAAACCCGCCTGGGCAGCCCTGCCACGCCGTGGCGTATTTCCGCTGGCGCCATCGCTCGACCATGTCGGCCTGATCGCCGCTGACCTCTACACCGCCCTGGCCGGCTGGGAGGTGATCGCCGTTGGAGCCAGGCAGGACCCGGTCCATCCGCCACGCCAGATCCGCGTCGGGGTTCCCCAGCACGAGTACTGGTCGCTCCTCGACGCTCCCATTGCGGCCGCCGCGGCCCGCGCCGCCCACGCCCTGGACACGGCAGGAGTCCAGGTTGTCCCCGTCGACACACCACAGATCTACCAGCTCGCTGCCGTCTACATGTCTATCCTCGGCAGCGAGGCCTACGCCGTCCACGCGGCCGCCCTGGCCGAGCGGGCCGAGGACTTCCAGCCTGCCACCCAAGCCGGGCTGCGCTCCTACGCCGATCACCCTCGGCGCGACTACCTCGCCGCAAAACGGGCCGCACGGCAGCTCTCGGCCGGGCTCGGTGCGCACCTCGCCGACATTGATGCCCTGCTGACACCCACCACTCGGACACGCGCCACACCCCTGGCCCAGCCCTTCGTGACGATCGGCACCGAGCGCACGACCGTCGCGGCAGCCCTGCTGGAGCTCACCTTGCCGTTCAACCTCACCGGCTGGCCGGCGTTGTCGGTGCCGGCGCCCGGCATCGGGCTACCCATCGGCTTGCAGCTGGTCGCAACCGGCACCGCTGGCAGCGACGAGCGCACCCTTTTCCACCTCGCCCGCATCATCCAGGCCCTCTAACCGGCTACCACCCGGGTCCGACCCCATAGGCAGGGAGATCACGAATGCCCGTTTTCATCAGACCCTCCAGCACTCCCACGATCACCATCACTCGCCGCTCCGCTCGTGGTGTGGTGCCTGACGCACAGAGGCTCTTGTCCCGGCCAGCAGCCGCCACCGGTGAACCGCGAAGCTCCCGATGACTGCCTTGCCAGCCCGCGCCCTCCGCGTCGGCACCCGAGCGTCCGAACTCGCGGTCGCGCAGTCCCCGGCACGGTTGCGGACCTGATCCGGGCCGCCGGGTGCTCGGCGAGCTGCCCGCCGGGTCGCGGATCGGCACCGGCTCGCCGCGGCGGGCCGTGCAGCTGCACGCGCTCGGGCTGGGGCTGGAGGTCGTCCCGATCCGGGGCAACGTGGACACCCGGATCGGCAGGGTGATCTACGGCGAGCTCGACGGCGTCGTGGTCCGCGAGGACGAGGGCGGCGGTGGCCGCGCGCTGGCTCGGGGGCCCGTGGTTGCCAGGAGTCGGCAAGTCTGGTGGGGCAAGGTGGCCGATGGCAGCCGGTGCCGCCGGGCTCGCGGACGGGCATCTTGGGGGTGAGCCGGACCAGCCTGGGCCGAGCGGCCATCGTGCGAGGCGTGAGCAGAGTCGTCGCCTGGTCGCCGATGCCATTCACGATTCTCCGCGTGCCGGGGCGAGTGGGCGTCCGAGGAGGGTCGGGGCGTCGTTCGAGGCGGGCGGGCCGGGCAGCTGGAGAGGGAGGCGATGGCGATGAGCGACACCGTGCTCGCGTGGATGGTGGCGGGCGTCCTGGTGCTGGCGGTGCTTGCCGTGTACTCGTTTCGCGTCGTTCCCGCAGACGAGCGTCTCGTCCGGTTTCGGCGCGGGTGCAGGGGTCATCAGGTGAAGGGTCCCGGGCTCGTGGTCGTGCTGCCTGGTATCGACCGCGGAGTTCGGGTGCCGCTGCGCAGGACCTGGGCTGACGTGATGTGGCTGGAGGCCACGACCGGGGACGGGGTGTCGGTGACGGTTAACGGCGCCGCGCTCATCTCCGTGTTCGACCCGGTTCGGTACGCCCTGACCACCGACCCGGCGGAGTCGGCGACCACCGACGCGTTGGAGGCCGAGATCGGCCGGTATGTCGCCGAGCGCGACCTGGTCGAGTTGTCCGAGTCGGCGGTCAACGAGCGCGGCGAGCTGACGTCGAGGGTCAACGCCAGGACCCGCGAGTGGGGTGTCGAGGTCGCGCGCGTGGAGCTCAGCAGGATCGAGGTCCGCCTCGACGCCGACCTGATTCGCTGGGCCGGGAGCCTCACGGCCCGGGCGTCACCCGCCACCCGGCAGCTCCGGCGGTCAGCGTAACGGGGGCTGGCGGCCCCCGACCCCGACCGCGAGAGGGAGCACCCGCGAAGTGGACATCACCTACAGCACCGTTCCGGGCATCGGCGCCGTGCACCAGTTCCGTACCCGGGCCGGGCAGCGGTCCGGTGTTCTGGCCGACCGGGCTGGGCGGCGCTCACTGCTGATCTACGACACCGACGATCCGGACGACGCCGACGTTCCGGTGCAGACCAGCGTCATGCAGCACGATGAGGCCGACCGATCGCCGAGATCCTGCACAGCCGTTCCCTGCCCGACCGACTCGCCGACGTGGAACGTCGACTGGCCGGGCTCACCGGGATGGCGCGTTGACCGGGATCGGATTATCGGCAGAACCCCTCCCGCACCTCCCGCGTGTCCCGGCCCCGGATTCGGCAGCGACGGGCGCGACAACGACGGTTTCGAACGAACATCTGGCGTACACCGGACCGGCCTCGTCGAACTCCCGTCGGTCGTCGGCGATCATGCCGAGCTGCGCGGCGTCCAGCGTCGGACAACACCAGGACCTCCGCCATCCGCTGCCTTCCCAACGGCATCTGCGGTGACCTTGCCGGTGTCTAACCGAGGCGGTCGGACCTGCGTTGCGTCCTCTCCCGAGGCGCCCGCCTCCGCGGCCGTGCCGACCGGGGCATCGTTCTGACGCCGGGAGCGACAGTCTGCGCGCGGAAGGCTCGACGCGTACGTTGCTGCCATGCCCGCTCCCGATTCAGGAGCTGCTTATGACCCCGGTTCGGGTCAAGTGACGGCGCGCCGTGAGCGGCCGCGGCGTGGCGGGCTCGGGGCGGAGTGGCTCGGGTGGGTGGTCTGCGCGGCAGCGTTGGCGGGGTTCGCCCTGGTGCTGGTCGGTTGGCTCGCGGGCGGCGTCGCGTTCTCGCTGCCCTGGGCACCCACCCTGGACCTGCGGTGGAGCTTCGCGCTCGACGGGCTCGGCGCCCTGTACGCGCTGCTCGCCACCGGGATCGGCGCGCTGGTCTTCGCCTACGGCACCCGCTACCTCACACTGCACCTGGAGCACGAGCGTAGACCGGGGACGGAACGGTGGCGGTTCTGGCCCTGGATGGCACTGTTCGCCGTGGCGATGGTGGGTCTGGCCACGGCGCAGGACCTCGTACTGCTTTTCGTCTTCTTCGATCTCACCGCCGTCTGCTCGTACTTCCTCATCGGGTTCGACCGTGCGAGGCGCGAGGCCCGCACCGCCGCGCTGATGGCCCTGCTGGTTACGGTGGTCAGCGCCGTCGCGATGCTCGTTGCCGCCGTGCTGCTCTACGCCACCCACGGCACCTTCGCGATCCCGGAGCTGATCGAGCGCGCCGAAGCGGGCCCGGTCACCACCGCTGCGGCTGCCCTGCTGGCGGTGGCCGCACTGGCCAAGAGCGCCCAGGTCCCGTTGCATTTCTGGCTGCCCCGGGCGATGGCGGCGCCGACGCCCGTCTCGGCCTATCTGCACTCGGCGGCGATGGTCGCCGCCGGGGTACTCGTCCTCGGCCGGGTGCACCCGCTGCTGGCCCGCAGCGAGGCGGTGCTGACCGGGCTGCTGGCGGTCGGGGTGGCGTCGATCCTCGTGGGTGGTGTGCTGGCGCTGAGCCAGGACGTGCTCAAGCAGGTGCTCGCCTACTCCACGATCTCGCAGTACGGCTACATGGTGATGATGTACGGGCTCGGGAGCGCCGCGGGCAACGGTGCCGCGGCCTTCTACGTGATCGCCCACGCGATCGCCAAGAGCGCGCTGTTCATGACGGCGGGCGCGGTCACGATGGCGACCGGGGAGGACCGGCTGTCGCGGCTCGGCGGGCTGGCCCGGCGCATGCCGGTGCTGGCGGCGGCCGCCGGAGTGGCGGCGGCCAGCCTCGCCGCGCTGCCGCTGACCGTCGGGTTCTTCAAGGACGAGCTGTTCTTCACCGCCGCGCTGGCTGCGGGTCCGCTGACGACGGTGCTGGCCGTGTCCGCCGCGGCGCTGACGCTCGCCTACATCGGGCGCTTCTGGCTGCTGTTGTTCCTCGGGCCGCCGCGCGTCGAGGCGCGCAGCTCCTGGGTGCTCGTCGTGCCGGTCGCGGTGCTGGCCGTGCTCTCCGTGCTCGGCGGCCTCGTCGTGGCGCCCTTCGCCCGCCTGGCCGGCGACGCGGCCACCGTCTCGAACGCCGCCCCTGTCGCCCTCGCTCCGGCGTATCACCTCGACGCTCGGCCGGAGAACCTGATGACGTTGATCGCGTGGGCGCTGGGCGGGCTGCTGCTCGTCGCGCGACGGCCGGTGGGGTGGGCGTCCCGCGGCCTGGCCGCGGCCGGGGAGCGGTGGGGGCCGCGGCGGATCTATGAGATGTCGTTGGACGGGCTCGCGCGCCTCTCGGCGGCGCTGCACGACCGGGAGGTGCGCGACCTGCGCACGAGTGTCGCCGCTGTGCTCGTCCCGGCCGGAGTGTTGATCGCCCTCGCTTTCGCCGCTACCCCGACGGCGGGCGCTTACCGGGTGGGCGGGCTGTCCGGCGCCGACTGGCTGGTGCTGCCGCTGCTGGGGCTGGTGGTCCTCGTGACGCTGATCATCGCCCTGTCGCGCGCCCGGCTGGCCATCGTGCTCGCGCTGTCGGTGGTCGGCTTCGCGCTGGCCGCGGTCTACGCGTTGATCGGGGCGCCGGACGTCGCGCTGGTCGCGGTCGTCGTCGAGACCATGCTCACGCTGGTGTTCCTCGCGGCACTGGCCCGGCTGCCCGACCACGGGCCGGACCACGACCGGCGCGCGCCGGTCCGCGTCCGGAGCCGGCGCCGCGATGCGATGGCCGGCGTGGTCGCGGGCCTCGCCGTGTTCGCCACCGTCTGGGGATTCCTGTCCCAACCCGCTTCGACCACGGTCGCGTCCGACCACATCCGGCTCACCCCGGCCGCGCACGGCGGCGACGTGGTCACCGTGATCGTGGCCGACTTCCGCGGCCTGGACACGTTGGTGGAGATCACGGTGCTGCTCGCGGCGGTGGTCGGGGTGGTGGCCCTGCTGGGGCGGGGGAGACCGTGGTGAGCTCTGGCGAACCGGACCGGCCGGACGTGATCATCCGGGTCATCGCGCGGATGCTGCTCGGTCCGACCCTGATGGTCGCGGCCGCCCTGGTCGCCAAGGGGTACGCCGAGGTCGGCGACGGCTTCGGCGCCGGAGTGGCCGTGGCGCTGGCGATCGCGCTGACCTACGTCGCGCTCGGGGGTGCCCGGGCGGAGGCGGCCCTACCGGTGCTGCGACACGGTCCGAAGCTCGCCGTCGGAGGGCTGCTGCTCGCCCTGGCCACTGGCTTCTTTCCGCTGCTGCTCGGCGAGCCACCGGTGTCGCACCGTCCCGCCCCGGGTGAGCACGTGGTCAAGGTCGGCACGCTCGAACTCTTCACGCCGCTCGTCTTCGACATCGGGGTCTTCCTGCTGGTCGTGGGCGTACTGATCGTGTTGCTGCACCACCTGGCGGGCCGCGACGGCAGGGATGGATCGTGATCCTGGCCTTTGCCCTCGCCGCCGCCGTCCTGTTCGGTAGCGGGGCCTACCTGTTGCTCAAGCGCGACCTCGTCCGGGTGGTCGCCGGCATCATGCTGATCTCCCAGTGCGCGCTGGTGACGATCATCGGTTCCGGCCTGACCCGTGGCCGGGCGCCGATCGCCGTGCCGGCGGGCCAGGCCGTGAGCGATCCCCTGCCCCAGGCGTTGGCGCTGACGGCGCTGGTCATTGGACTCGCCACGGTGGCGCTCCTGCTCGCGCTGGTGCATCGGGTCGTCATGGTGTTCCGCACCGCTGAGCGTGACGACCTCGCCGCGGGTGAGGCCGAGCACGAGGCGGGGCTGGAGGCGCAGCGCCAGGCCGACCGGGAGGAGGCCTCGTGATCCTCTCGGTGGCGCTGCTCGTGCCGTGGGCGACGGGCGCGGTGCTGGTGGCGCTGGACGGGCGCCGCCGCGCCGTGGGCTGGTTGGCCGTGGCGGTGCTGGCAGCCACGTTCGCGTTGCTGGCCGTGCTCACCGCGCAGGTGCTGGCGGGCGGCAGCCAGGAGGTCGTCACCGGCGGCTGGCCCCCCGGGGTGGGCATCGTGCTGCACGCCGACATGCTCGGCGTCGTCTTCGCGCTGCTGTCGGTGCTCGTGTTGCTCGCCGCGACCACCCACGAGGTGCTGGCGGGGATCGAGGAACGGGTGTTCCCAGGCCTGGTGCTCCTGCTCGCCGGTGGGCTGACCGGGCTCTTCCTCACCGGCGACGTGTTCAACTTCTACGTCTTCTTCGAGCTGGCCATGACGGCCTCCTACGTGCTCACCGCCTATGGGGGCGGGCGGCGTCAGTTGCGGGCGGCGATGGTGTTCACCGCGGTCAACCTGCTGGGGTCGTTCATCTTCCTGCTCTCGGTCGCAGGCACCTACCGGGTCACCGGCACGCTCACCATGCTCGACGTGGGCGAGCGGATGGCCGTCGTCGACCCCAATGCGGCGCTCCTCATCGCGACGGGCTTCTTCATCGCGTTCAGCGTGAAGCTCGGGCTGTTTCCCTTCCACTTCTGGTTGCCGACGGTCTACGCCGGGTCTTCCCCCGCCGTCGCGGCGATCCTCAGCGGTGCCGTGGCGAACATCGGCGCCTACGGGCTGCTGCGGTTCGGCCCCACGATGTTCCCGGCGCAGCTGCGGCTGGTGGCCGCCGCGATCGTCGTGCTCGGCGCCGTCTCCCTCATCTACGGCGCGGTGCTGGCGGTGGCCCGCGGCGACGTGGCGGAGTCGCTGGCCTACTCCGCCATCGGGCAGGTCGGGTACGTGCTGGTCGCCCTGGGCGTCGGCGGTCCGGTCGGGCTCACGGCCGCGGTGGTCTACAGCGCGGTCAACGCGTTGAACAAGACTTTGCTGTTCCTGGCGGCCGGGATCCGGGGGCCGCTGGTGGCCGGCGCGTTCGCGGTCGGCGCGCTCAGCGTCGCCGGGGTTCCGCCTGCCGCGGGCTTCGTGGGCAAGCTCGAGATGTTCCGGGCCGGGATCGTCGTGGGGAGCGTGCCGCTGATCGTGCTGCTCACTCTCGGCAGCGGGCTCTCGCTGGTTTACATGTTCCAGATGTACCAGCGAGCCTTCTGGCGGGCCCCGGCGCCGGCCGGACCGGCCAGCCCGCTCCCGTTGCGTCTGCTGACCACGGCGGTGGCGCTGCTCGTCCTCGTAGCCGGCGTGTGGCCGGAGCCGCTGCTGGCGGCCAGCGGCAGGGCCGCCGAGGGGCTGCTGCCAGGGGCGGCGGGATGAAAGGGAGGTCCGATGTGACCAGGACGAGCGCTTTGATGCGGGTCGTCGCGCTCACCGCGATCTACCTGCTCGTGTTGACGAGCCTGCACCCTGGCGACATCCTCACCGGCGTCGTGCTGTCGGGGATCTTCGTCGCGGCCGCCCGGCGGATCCGCCCGCTCGGCCCGTCCCCCGCAGCGCCGTGGTTTCGACGGCTGGTCGGGGTGCCTGCGCTTGTCGGCGGGACACTCGTGGACGTGGCGGTGAGCACCTGGCGGACCGCACTGTGGTGCCTGAACCTACGCCGGACGCGCCCCGGCCTGGTCACCGTCCCGATCCCGGCCTGTGGCGCACCCTCCGCCGCGGCCTGGGGGGTGCGGGTCGGGATCACCCCGGACACCGTGGTGGTCGACCTCGACGAGGAGCGTGGCCGGATGCTGCTGCACGTTATCGACGCCCGCGATCCCGACGCCGTCCGCGCCGAGCAGCTCCGCTCGTACGAGCGGCGGCAGCGCCGCGTCTTCCCCTGACCGCCATGCCCGCCGCCGTCCTCATCCCCGCCATGGTCTGGGTGACACTGCTGTTGGTAGCCGGAGGGCTGGCGCTGGCGCGCGCCCGCGACGTGCACCAGCGCGTCATCGCCCTCGACGTGCTGGCGGCGGTGGTGGTCGCCCTGCTGGCCCTGCTGTCCTACTACTGGGACGTGGGGTACTACCTCGACGCCGCCGTGGCCCTCTCGCTCCTGTCCTTCGTGGCAACGATCGCGGCGGCGCGGTATCTCGCCTCGGGAGGACCGTTCGGATGATCTCGGTCGTGCTCGACGTCATCGGCGCAGCTCTCCTGCTGGTCGGCCTGACGCTGATGACGATCAGCCTGTACGGCGTTCTGCGGCTGCCCGACACCTTCAGCCAGTTGCACGCCCAGGGGCTCGCGACCGGGCCCGGGGTGCTCGCGGTCCTCGCCTCGTCGGTCGCCACCGAGAACGCCGCGATCATCACGTTCGCCGTGCTCGCGATCGTGTTCGTCACGCTCACCTCGCCGGTCTCGGGCCACGCCATCGCGCGGTCCGCTCGCCATCGCGGCCGCCGCAGGCAGGTGGAGTGATGGCTGCCGCGGGCTGGTCGACGACGACCAGTACCCGTCCGTGGGTCGAGAGTCGGGTGAAAACCTCGGTCAGGACGGCCTCGTCGTCGGGCAGCGGCTTGTCGTGCAGCCGCTTCCCGGACGGGTCCAGGGCGCAGGCGTGATGGGGGACTTGACCACGTCCAGGCCGCAGAACACCACGAAGCCGGGATCGGGAATCTTGTCGGGTTCCGACAACAAGTCGATCCCACAGACGGTCATCCCGAGCTGGTGCAGGTAGGCCGCGACGTTGCCCGGCCCGCTGCCGACCTCGCACCTCCGGGCCGGGGTGGTCCCGCCGGACCGGCTCGGCGAACCCCCTCAGCAACGCCCGGGAGAGCGGAGCCTCCTCGAGCGCGGCATGGAAGGCCAGAGGGGCGGCGGCCGGCGACTGCTCTACCGCGCGCTCGCGGCCGCGGCAGAGCAGCAGTTCTACGTGTTCCCGGTCGTGCCTCGAGGCACGACTCCCGCGCCCGCGCCGGACCATTGGGGGTCGTCGGCGGGTGCCCGGCCCGGTCGGCATGCGCGCCGGCCCTGCGCCGTGGTCCGGACAACGGATTTCGGCGATCCGCTCGCCGGTGCCCGCCGAGGCGAGAGGTCTGTTGCCTCCGTCGTCTGCTGCCGCCGGTGTCGCGGGCGGCTGTCGCGACCCTCCACGAGCCGCCGATCGGAGGTGTGTGTTTCGCTGTCCGGCCGATCGGTTAGCAGTCGATATGCAGGAGTTGCTGTCCACGCGGACCAGCGGTCGGGCAGCTGACCTCATCGGGAACTACGTCACCGTCAGCCGCCCGTCCCGCGAGGACCGGCCATGGGTGTTGATCAACTTCGTTGCCTCACCGGACGGGTCCGTGGCCGCCGGGGGACGGGTCGGCGGGTTGTCCAGTCCGGTGGACAAGGAGGTCTTCCGGCTACTCCGCTCCGTGGCCGACGTGATCTTGGTGGGTGCGGGGACGGTTCGTGCCGAGGGCTATGGGCCGCACCGGCCCTCCGCAGAGCACCAGGCCTCGCGCCGGGAGCGAGGCCAGCCCGCCAGCGCGACCATGGCCGTCGTGTCCGCCAGCCTGCGTCTGAACCTGCAGTCGGCGCTGTTCAGCGACGGTGCTCGCCCCATCGTCATCACCCCGAACAATGTCGAGGCCGCCGCGCGCGATCGGACGGCCGCTCACGCCGACCTCATCATGGCCGGAGAAGACGCCGTTGATCTGCAGGGTGCGCTGCGACAACTGCATGGGCGGGGTGTGCGCCTGGTCGTCTGCGAAGGCGGGCCGTTGTTGTTCGCGAAGTTGCTCGCCGGCGGGCTGGTCGACGAGCTGTGCCTGACGGTCTCGCCGCTGCTGGTCGCCGATCCGGTGCGGCTGCTCCCCGCTGGGGCCCTGGCCCAGCCCGCCGCGTTGCGGCTGGCACACGTACTGGAGGACGACGGCCACCTGTTCCTGCGCTATCTACTGGCATCGAGCGATCGGGGAGATCGATGAGCGCGTCCGAGCCGGAGCCGTTCCACGCTGCGGTGGGCCAGCTCGACTACCCGATGATCATCGTGACCGCGGCCGCCGGCGGCGAGCGCAGCGGCTGCCTCGTGGGGTTCCACACCCAGTGCAGCATCGACCCGGCGCGCTTCCTCGTCTGTCTCTCCTCGCGCAACCGCACGTGCGCGGTGGCGACCCGTAGCGATCGTCTGGCCGTGCACTTCCTCGATGAGAACGACTACGAGCTGTCGTCGCTGTTCGGCGAGCAGACCGGCGACGAGGTCGACAAGTTCGCGGCGTGCGACTGGCAGGAGGAGCACGGCGTGCCGGTGCTGACCGGGACGAGGGCGTGGTTCGTGGGACGAGTGCTCGAACGGGTGCCGTTCGGCGACCACGTCGGTCACCTGCTCGAACCACTCGACGGCCGGGTCGGCGAGCGACTTCGGCAACTGGCGTTCCAGAGGGTCAAGACGATGAAGCCGGGTCACCCGGCCTGATCGCCACGTCGACGTGCCGGGGCCCGGCTCCCCTGGCGCCTGCACCCTCATCGATATCCGCAGACTCGTCCGGGCCGGGTACCGAGACCAAGTCTGAGCTACCGCAGTAGCTCGAAGGTGTTCCGGCCGGCGCGGATCGCGGACCCGGCGGGCGCGCAGATCGAGCTCGTGGGGGTGCCGGTTTCGGCCTGACTACCGTCGGGGGCGTGAGCGAGCCGTCCTTCCTGGACACCACCCGTGAGGCCTACGACGCCGTCGCGGCCGAGTACGCCGAGCACTTCCGCGGTGAGCTCGACCGGAAACCGCAGGACCGGGCGATCCTCGGCGCGTTCGCCGAGCTCGTGCGCGCGGACGGGCCGGTCCTGGACGTCGGCTGCGGGCCGGGCCAGGCGATGGCCCACCTGCGCCGGCGCGGGGTGACGGTGTTCGGCCTCGACCTCTCCCCGGGAATGGTCGACGTGGCCCGGTGGGCCAACCCGGGCGTGCGGATCGACGTCGGTTCCATGACCGCGCTGGACCGGCCGGACGGCGCCCTCGGCGGCCTCATCGCCTGGTACTCGATCATCCACATTCCGCCGGAGGAGCTGCCGGGGGTGTTCGCCGAGTTCCACCGCGTGCTGGTCCCGCGCGGGCACCTGCTGCTCGCGTTCCAGGTCGGCGACGACCCCCTGCACCTCGACGAGGCGTTCGGCCACGCCGTCGACCTGGACTTCCGGCGGCTCCGGCCGGACCGGGTCGCCGACCTGCTGGCCGACGCCGGGTTCGACGTGCTCGCGCGGACGGTGCGGGAGCCCGTCGGGGCCGAGACGGTCGAGCAGGCGTTCCTGGTGGCGCGGAAGCGGAGCACCTGACCGCTCCCCGGAGGACCCTCGACGGTCCGGCGGAGGATCTCCGCGGCCGGCTCGACCGGCTCGACGCGCCGAGCCACCCCGCGATCGGCCCGAGCTGTGCCCGTGGCTGCGTGGACGGAGCCGGCGCAGCGGCGTGATTTCGCCCATGTACCGGTGTGGTTCCACCATCCACCCTGTGACCGGGCCCTGTCGGCATGCCGCAGGAAGTTGTCGACCTGCGAACACGGGGGATGACGTCTCCGCCCGCGTTCTCGTCTCCGGCGCTGCTTTCCGGGTCATCGGTAGTGGCCAGAACCGCCCGGTAGGCCATGGCGACCCCGCCGTCCTCGCCAAGGCAGGGCGTGCCCGTCGCGCGGCTCCTCAAGGTTTGTGGACAATCCGCCGATCGCTTTTGCGGCAATCCGTCGGCGGCGATAGCGCGCGCAGCGTGGAACGGGACGGCGTGCTAGGCTTTTCGGCGGTACGGCCCATGTCGGGCCGTGCTTTTTTTGTGCATCCAGGTGTTGTCAACATTCGGCCCGCGTCGTTCGACACGGGTGGGCCGGGGGTTGCGCCTGGCGACTGTGAGGAGCATTGATCGTGACCGACACACCCCGGGTGTGGCTGACCTCCGCCGCGTACGAACGGCTCAAGATCGAGCTCTCCGGGCTGCTCGCGCGTAACCATTCAGGTCTTGGGCCGGTGATCTTGCGGCGTGTCGGTGCGTGACCGGCCAGTCGTGGTGTGCTGATCATGTGCGGTGTCCGGGTCGGAGCCGCTGTCGCGTGAGGAGCTCCTCGCGTTGATCGAGTCGCAGGCCCGGGTGATCGAGGAGCTCACCGCGCGGATCGCGACCCAGGACCAGCGGATCGTGGAGTTGGAGC
>NZ_JAHDTG010000124.1 GCF_018531475.1 Pseudonocardia mahuensis | reverse complement strand
GGTCCACGTCGGTGGCCGTCCAGGCTTCTTGCCCTTCGGGATCAACGACTCCAGCAGCCGCCACTGCTTGTCGGTCAGATCGTGTCGGCCACTCGCAGGTAGGCTGCCCACGAGGTCTCCGGGTAGAGGGTCTGCTTGGTCGTTGATCCATCTACCGGAGACCTCACCTGTCTCCGATCACCAACACGCCTTCCCAGGGCAACGGAGATCCACTTCTCAAACACGCCCTAGGACACCGGTCCGAAGGCGGTCAGGAACCGGTCGCGGAAGGTGTCCATCCGCCAGACCGGGGCCTGCGGGCCGGGCTTCAGGCCGTCCTGCCAGTCCCACTCCGAGATCCGATCCAGAACGGCCCGATCGCGGGCGACGATCGTGATCGGTACGTCGCGGCTGGCGCGGTCACCGGTGATGATCGGGGCGGGCTGATGGTCGCCGAGGATGACGAGCACGAGATCGTCGTCGCCGTAGGTCTCGACGTAGGAGATGAGGGTGTTCAGCGAGTACTCGATGGAACGTCGGTACTCGGTGCGTACGTGGGCGGGGCCCTTCGTCCATATGGCGTCCGGCGGATCGCCCGTTGGGACCGTAGCGTCGAAGACCGAGCCGTCGCCGACCTCGCCCCAGTCGATGACCGGTGGGATGAGCGCCCACGGAGCATGGCTCGAGACCAGGGCGATCTCCGCCATCAGCGGGGCGCGGTTCGGCGTCGCGTGCTCGAAACGTTCGAAGGCCGACAGGGTGTACTGGTCGGGCACGGTGGCCCAGCCGAGGTCCGGGCCGCGATACCCGAGGTTCGGGAAACCGTAGACCCGATCGTGACCGTAGAACGCTGCCTCCGGCCAGTCTCCAGTGGTGCCCGGCATGACGGCGACGGTCCGCCAACTCGCGCGCCGGAAAGCGCCGGTGAGGGTCAGGCGGTTGCTCGAGACGAGGGCGCGGTAGCGCTGCTGGTTGTCGATCCACAGGCCGGAGAGGAGTGTGGAGTGGGCCAGCCAGCTGGCGCCTCCGGCCGTTGGCGAGGTGAGGAAGGCGCTTCGGGAGGCGAAACCGGTCGCGCTTAGTCGCCGGGTCCCGGCGTCGAGCACCGCATCGACCTGTGACGCGAACTCCGGGTTCTCGACCGCGTCGCGGCCGTAGCTCTCGACGAACGTAAGGATGACGTCTTTGCCGCGCAATGCGGTCAGCAGCTCCTCGCCCGGCGTGTCGCGGAAGGCGTCGACAGCGGCCTCGGCGGCGAACGCCTGCTGGTCCAGCAGGTCCGTGCGCACCTGGGCCGCACGGTCGTAGGCGAGGGCCGATGCGCTCCTGGAGGCGAGCGGCACGTCCGGGACGAGTTGCGTGCCGAGCAGGGCGCAGGTGACCCAGGCGGCTCCGAGCACCATGACGGCGCGGGTCGCGGCGGTGTTGTGCCGAGTCACGAGCCGGGTCAGACGCAGGACCGACACCGTCATGAGAATGAGCACGGCGGTGGCGAGAACCGAGGCTGCGACCACCGACCCGGTCGTGCCGGCCCGGCCGATCGAGTCCGTGAGGAACTCCATGCCGGCGTCGAGCAGAGCCCAGTCGAACACCGGGTCGAACGGCCGGGCGAGTATCGCGAAGAAGCCCATGTCGACGATCTTCAGGATGGTCAGCAGACCGAGGGCGACTCCGGCGAGCGCGGCCACCACCCGCCGCGCCCTCATCGGCAGGACGAGGAGGAGGGCGACGCCGACGAGTCCCTCCACCGGGATGCGCACGAACGCACCGGGCATGAGACCACCGACCTCGTTCGGGGCGACGAGAGCGAACTGCACGAGTAGGCAGGCCAGGGCGGTGATCGCCAACGCCGCGACACCGTGCCCCCGTCCGCGTTCCGCGTCACCTGCCACGGGGTCCTCGCGGGCGCTGTCGGCCTCATCCCGGAGGCCGTCGACGTCGTGCGCTGCGGCGTCGACGCCCGGCATGCGCTCCGGACCGCCATCCGTCGTCAGGCCGTCCTCCGCAGTGGTCCGTTCCTGACTCGGCAGCCGACGAGAGCGCGTGAAGAACGTCAACCCGAAGTCCTTCCGTTCGAGGCCCGATGATGGCTGGTCACTGCTACGGATGCGGTCGGACGGTTCGAGCTGCCCGTGCCCATCGAGAAAGGTGAGCGTTGCGCCACAGCCAGGTCACGTCACGGCCGAAGGACCAGGCCAGGAGCGCCAGCGCCGTTGAGACCAGCGCGACTGCGAGCGGGTGCGGGAGGATTTCGGTGGTGGCCACCACGAGGGCGATCCCCTGCAGCGCGGCGACGGCCTTGGCGGAGTACCTCGTCGGCAGGGCCGCCCGCATCCACGGAGCCATCCAGCTCGCTGCGACGAAGGCGTAGCGCATGGCGCCGATGGCCAGCGCCCATGGGCCCACGAGCCCGGCGACGTGGACGCTCAGCACGAGGAGGAGGAAGGCGTCGACCTCCATGTCGAAGCGGGCGCCCAGCTCGGACGCCGTCCCGGTGCGCCGGGCGACCTGGCCGTCGACCGCGTCGAGGACCAGCGCCACCGTGGCGATGACGGCGAGGGTCGCGACGGGCGTGTCACCGGTGCAGAGCCGGTCGGTGACGAGCGCGGTCGCGCCCCCGACGAGCACCGCCCTCGCCAACGTGACGAGGCCGGCCGGACCCAGCGTGTCGGCTCGGGCGCGCCGTACGGCGGCGGTCAGGAGGGCCCAGAGGCCCAGGGCGTAGGCGATACCGGCCACCCAGCCCACGGGGCCGAGGCCGACCGCGGCCGACAGCGCGGCGAGCAGGGCGACCTGGGCGGCTGCCCCGGCAGCCTGCTGCTGGGCGGCCCGTAGTCGAGTCAGCGTCATCATCAGACCCGCTACGCGGTGCCGGCCGTCGCGCGGTCCGGTCGGGCCAGGCGGGCGTAGACGTCGCCGGAGCGGCCCAGCGGGCGGAAACGCTCCAGCAGTTGCACCAGGTCGGCCGCGTCGAGCCACCGGTCGCTGGCGAGCCGCATCGTCTCGATGGGCGAGTAGTTGTAGAGATAGCCGCCCGCCGCCGCGCCGAGCTGTTCCACGAGCCCCAGCGCGGCGAGGGCGGCGTCGTGCGCCGGCGGCAGATACTCGAAGGACAGCGCTCGCAGGGGGCGGGTGAGCCCCGCCAGCACGTCGACCTCGAAGCCCTCGACGTCGATCTTGCAGAAGGCCGGCAGGCCGTGGACGGCGATGAGGTCGTCCAGGGTCGCCACGTTCACCTCGATGGAGCGGTCCCAGCGCACGCGGGCGAAGCTGTGGTCCGCCGTCACCGACTCGATCCAGTCCGACGACATCGACGAGACCGTCGGCGTAGCGGTGGAGATGCCCAGACGTGCCTGCCCGGGCCGGGCCCCCAGGGCCTGCGGCACGATGGTGACGCCTTGGTCGCGGCCGAAGAACAGACGCAGGATGCGCAGGCAGTCGGGCTGTGGTTCGACCGCGATCACCCGCACCCCCAGCTTCCGCCAAGCACGCACCCGGCTCCCCACGTGTGCGCCGATGTCGAAGCCGACATCGCCCGGCCCGAGGAACTCGCGATAGAACCGCACCATTCGTCGGTGCCTGCCCGGAATGCCGTGATACATGACCAGCGAACGTCCGATCCCCCAGGCGCGGCCGAGCATTCCCGACCTTACCGCGCCGATCTACCAGGAGGTCGTGAACGTCGGAGTAGTCGTTCCCCGATGCATGAGCGATCGACGGAGAAACTCGGATTGTCGACATACGTCGTCATGGTCGTTCGGGCGCAGGCGGACGTGGGCAGGACTCCGTGGCCCACCCCCCGGGAATCGCAGAACCACGGAGTTGCTCAGTCCCGGGGTCACCTGCTCGGTCCACGAAGGCGCGGTGCTGGAGTCGAATGTGCCCGCGAGGATGAGCGTGGGCACCGTGCACGCACCGTTGGCCTCGAAGAGTCCGGCCGGCCGGTCAGGGGAGCGGCCGGAGCGCGGCGAGGTGTTCGTTGCACACGTCGAGGCGGAAGGGACGATGCGGTGGCGGTTCGTCGCCGGGCCAGTCCTCGGTGGGTGCGTCGCCGCGGCCGCCGATGCAGCGAGGGCTCGCGCCGGGCTGCGCGGGGAGGACCTTCTCCAGCATGATCGTGTGGTCCCAGCAGTCTCCGAGGTCGTAGCGGTATCTCACCGACGCGCCGGGCCGGGGCAGCGCGACGGCGAGCGTGATGTCGTGCTCGTCGGCGCATCCGTCCAGCTCGTGCCAGGGATCGGCGTAGTGGAGGCCGTCGACGTCGAACACGTGCAGGTGATCGTCGTCCCACTCCAGCAGGATCTGCACGACCTGGTGCAGCTGCGCGAGGGTCGTGCCGGCCGGCACCAGGACCCGGCGCCAGACCGGCGGCCGGAATCGGTCGAGTCCGACGCGCAGCTGCAGGATCTCGTCGTCGGCCCAGGCGGGAGCCCGGACGACGGGTTCGGCGAGCGCGCCGAGTGCCCAGTGCCCGAGCGGGGTGAGGCGAAGTGGGTCAGGATCGACCGCACCGGACTCGACGAGCAGCTCCAGCGCCCCGGTCTCGGGTAGGTGGCCGCGCCGGAACGCGTTGTACGCGGCGATCCGGTCGCTGACGGGCTGCTGCTCGATGACGCCCTCCACGGCGTCGCCGAACCGGTGGGGATCGAGCCCCGGCACCACCGCGAGCACGCTCAACGCGGCTCGGCAGGCCACCGTGGCGCCGACGCGTCGGTCGTCACCGGACTCGGACCGCAGCAGGGCTGCGACGCCGTCTCGCCACTGCGCCACTGCGCCACCGTCCGGTGTGGTGGCGGTGGCCCGGTCCAGGCCCAGGGCGAGCAGCCCCGCGCCCTGCGCGGCGACCCAGGCGCGGTGAAGCGCGGGGACGTCGGCGGCGGTCACGACCCGCCCGGGGTCGGGCAGGCCGGCGGCGGAGCACGCCGGCGCGATCTCCGAGCGGCGCAGCACTCCCTTGGCGGTGAGCGGCCGGCCGTCGCCGACGAACGCGGAGAGTGCGCGGGCACGGGAGAGCAGGGGACAGTCGCGGGCGAGCTGAACGAGGGCCGCGTCGGCCTCGATCTCGTCGTCGATGTCGGCGGCCATCTCAGCCTGCCATCGCCCGGTAGCGGTCGCGGTCGCGGTCGCGGTCGCGGTGGGCGAGGATGCGGGCCCGGCGTGGCCCGGTGAGGTAGCGCGGCGTGCCCAGGTCCATCCGGCCGTACTGGCGCGGGTCGGCGCCGATCGCGCGCAGCAGTGGCTCGCTGCGCTGCGACACGCTGGTCCCGCCCAGCCCGATGCCGGGGTCGCCGGCGGCCGCGTCGGAGAGCAGCCGGCGGCGGGCCGTGCGGTACTGCTCGTCGAGCAGCTCGGCGCAGCAGCCTTCGACCAGTTCGAGCGCCCAGCGCGGCGGCGGTGATCCGCGCCTTCGCGTCGGCCGGGGCCAGCGAGCGGGCAACGGTATCCGGGTCGCGGTCGGCCGCGGTGCGCACCCGATCGACGACATCGTCGAGCCGGTCGGACACGACGAAATGGCCCTTCGCTTCGGTCTTGCCGCGGCGTGTTGCCGCCGGCTGCGCTTCGACACGCAGGGCAGGGTAGCGTCGCCGTCCGCGGTCGGGGTTCCTCGGCCGCATTCCGTCACGGCCCGGCTTGAGATACCGGCATCCGGCGTCAACGGTGGACCGCGTGATCTCGCCGGCCCGCCGGCGCTCTACCAGGGCATTCGTGTTCGCCCTTGGCGCCCCCACCGCCGGTCGACCGTCGGCTCGAGGGCCGACCGGCGGACGGCGGGTCAGCTCGTGCGGAAGGCCGGGTAGCCGGCGGCGGCCTCCTCGTCGCACTTCTGGCGGTAGGTGCCCACGCCGCCGATGTAGGACAGCAGGCGCCGCGGCTTGCCCGGCACGTTCGAGCCCAGGTACCAGGAGTGGGTCTTCGGCACCAGGGTGGCGCTCGCCGTCTCCTCGTGGTGGGCGACCCAGGCGTCCTCGCCCTTCTTCGTCGGCTCGATCACCGACTTGCCCTGCTCGCGCAGGTGCCGGATGGCGTCGCTGATCCACTCGGTCTGCTGCTGCAGGCAGGTGGTCATGTTGCACAGCGCCGCGGACGGGGCCAGCGGCACCGCCGTGGTGAGCATGTTCGGGTACCCCTCGACCATCAGCCCCATCGTGGTGCGGATGTCGCGGCTCCAGTCGTCGGCGAGCGTCCGGCCGCCGCGGCCGCGGATGTCGATCCTGGTGAGCGCGCCGGTGCCGGCGTCGAAACCGGTGGCCAGGATGATCACGTCGAGCTCGTGCACGGTGCCGTCGGCCAGCTGCACGCCCTCGGGGACGATCCGGGCGATCGGGTTGTCCTTCACCCCGACCAGCTCCACGTTGTCCCGGTGGTAGACCTCGAGGTAGTCGGTCTCCAGCGGGACGCGATGGGTGCCGAAGCCGTAGTCGGTGGGCACCAGGATGTCGATCAGCCGTTGGTCCTTGAGGCGGGCGCGCATCTTCTCCCGGACGAACTCCGAGACCGCCTCGCTGACGTCCTCGGAGAAGAACACCTCCCCGAAGCCGGCCAGCCACAGCTTCAGCGAGCCGTCCTGGTAGATCTCCTCGAGGATCTCCTGCCGCTGCTCGGGGGTGCAGTCGGCCCAGACGTGCTCGAAGTCGTACTCGAACCCGGTGAAGGTGTGCGGGATGGTCGACTTCAACTCGGCGAAGCGGCTCTTGTACCAGGCCTGCTCGTCCTCGCCGTACTTCGGGTTCTTCATCGGCAGGACGTACTGCGGGGTCCGGGCGAAGACGGTCAGGTGGCCGACCTCGTCGGCGATCGTCTGGATCACCTGGATGCCGGTGGCCCCGATCCCGACCACCCCGACCCGCTTGCCGGCCAGGTCGACCTCCTCCTTCGGCCACCGCGACGTGTGGAAGATGGGCCCGAGGAAGCTGTCCTGCCCGTCGAACACCTTCTCCATCGGCGCGGAGAGCATCCCGCCGCAGGTGACGAAGAACTGGGTGTCGATCGTCTCGCCGCGGTCGGTGCGGATGGTCCAGCGGCCGCGGTCCTCGTCGAAATGGGCGCTGGTGATCCTGGTGGAGAACTGGATGTCGCGGCGCAGGTCGAGCCGGTCGGCGATGTAGTGCAGCCAGCGCTCGATCTCCGGCTGCCCGGGGAACTTCTCGCTCCAGCTCCACTCCTTGTAGAGCTCCTCGGAGAACAGGTACTGGTAGATGTATCCCTCGCTGTCGAACCGGGCACCCGGGTAGCGGTTCCAGTACCAGGTCCCGCCGACGTCGGAGGCGGCGTCGTAGGCGCGCACTCGCAGGCCCTGCTCGCGAAGCTGGTGGAGCTGGTACAGGCCGGCCACGCCGGTGCCGAGGACCACCGCGTCCAGCTCGAGTGCTCCCTGCGGGCCGCCGGTCTGGGTCGCGGTGTCGGTCGCGGACGTCATCCTCGTACACCTCTTTCGTGGTCTGCCTCACGGACGCGGCTATCGTGAGTGCCGTCTCACGGGACGCAGATGTCCCAAAAGGGGACGGGTTGAGGTCTCAGACGGTGATTCCGTACTGGCGGATCTTGCGGTAGAGGGTGGAGCGTGCGAGACCGAGCGTGGCGGCGGCCGCCACCCGGTTCCCGCCGGTCTCGCGGAGCGCCGTGACGATGGCGTCGCGCTCGATCTCGTCGACCGGGCGCAGTGAGCTGCGCGGGGTGCTCTGGCAGAACGCGGGCAGATCCTGCGCCTCGATGCAGCCGACCGGACGCCGACGCAGCGCGGAGGCCAGCGCCTCCTCGAGCTCCCGCACGTTGCCCGGCCACCGGTACCGCCCCACCAGCCGCAGCGCCTCCCGAGACAGTCGTACGTCGCGGTGCGGGGCCAGGTCGGACAGCAGTGCCGTGGCCAGGGCGGCCAGGTCGGAGGACCGGTTGCGCAGCGGCGGCACCGTCGCCGAGGCCCGGAACACCGCCAGTAGCGGATGGTGCGGGGAATCGGTTCTGCAGGCCTCCGCGGCGGTGGCCGCGACGGTCCGAGCGGCGTCAGGAGCGCTGCCCAGCGCGGTGACCAGGACGTCCACCGCCTCCCGGGACAGCCGGTCGACGTCGCGCAGGACGTGCAGCACCGGCCGCGGTCCGGGTCGCAGCAGCCGGGCCGCGACCTCCTGGGGAGCCGCCTCGACGTCCGCGGCCTCGACCGGGACGGCCCGGCCCGTGTCGTGCGCGAGCCGGTACAGCTCGGACAGGAGGGTGAACCGTCCGGTTCCGGGCTCGCCCAGCACGAGGACCGGGTCCCCGGCGCGCACCGCCGCCCGGACGGTGGACGCGGCCGTCCGCCACGCGGGGCAGTTGCTCTCCACCACCCGGGCCTGCGACGTCGGTCCGGGGCCGGCCGGGAGGCGCCGGACGTTGCGGGGCCGGGCGGCCGCCACCCCGGGGCGCCCGTCCACCTCGTGCAGCACCGAGACCACCCCGACCATCCCGGCGACGTCATTGCCGAGCGCCACCGACGACCCACGCAGCCGCACCCGGGTCCCGGACGGCAGGTCGACCCGGTCGTCCACGGTGGCGTGCCGGAGCATCACGAACCGCACGTGGTCCTGCAGGGCCTCCTGGTCACCCGGGTCGAGCAGGGTCTGCATCGGCGAGTTGGCCATCACCACCCGCTGCCCGACGGCCAGCACGGCCTCGCGACTGCGGGCGTCGACGCGGGAGTAGACGTCGAACAGTGCCTGCTGCAGCTGGTTGCGGTCCATCCGCAGATTGCTCTCGATCCGGGACGCCGCCGAGCGGACCAGGGAGTGCATGATCGGTGTCGAGTGGTCGCTCAGGCAGCTGATGTCCAGCACGCCCTCGATCCGGCCGGTGAACGGGTCCCGGATCGGCGCGCCCGCGCAGGCGAAGGACTGCAGCGTGTCGACGAAGTGCTCGGCGCCGACGATGTGCACGGACTGGCCGAACTCCAGCACGGTCCCGACGCCGTTGGTGCCGACCGCCCCCTCGGCGTAGCCGAACCCCTGCGCGAAGTACACCCGGTCGAGGACCCGCCCGATCCAGGAGTTGCTGTCCTTGCGGGCGAGGATCCGGGCGCGGTTGTCGGTCAGCGCCACCGACATCGGGATGTCGGCGATCTGCTCGGTGAGCTGCTCGATGACCGGCTGGGCGCAGCGGACGAGCCGGGAGCCGAGGTCGAGCTCGGTGAAGTACTCGCTGGACACCTCGCTCGGGTGGACCCCGTTGGAGGCGCTGCGCCGCCAGGACGCGGCCACGTGGTCGGGAACGCCGCGCAGAGCCGGATCCGCCCCCTCCAGGAAGTCGGCACGGGCCGTCGCGAGCAGAAGCCGGTGATCCGCGACATCCCCCATGGAGTCAACACCTCCCCGTGTCTCTCGTCACATGGTGCGGCAGCGGTCAAGCCGTCGAGGTGTCCCGCTTTCGGACATCGTGTGGCGTGAGACACCCAGGACAGTAGGCGCCGGTCCGGCTCCCGGCCCTCGCCGCCGATCGGCCCGGCACGGGCGGCGGCGGCCCCGCTCGCCGACGCACCCGCGCACCAGGAGGATCACCGATGATCGACAACCCGTACTACAGGCACGAGTTCCACGGCGACTACGAGCTGATCAGCATCGGCCGGCTGGAGCTGGAGGAGGGCGGGGTGATCCCGGACTGCCAGCTGGCGGTGGCGACGTTCGGGACGCTGAACGCGGAGAAGGACAACGCCATCCTCGTCACGACCTGGTACTCGGGCACGCACCAGATCTTCCGGGACGTCTACATCGGCCCCGAGCGCGCGCTGAACCCGGAGAAGTACTTCATCGTGGTGGTGAACCAGATCGGCAACGGCCTGTCCACCAGCCCGCACAACGCCTCCGGCGCGAACGTGTCGATCGCGATGTCGAAGTTCCCGCACGTGCGGATCGGGGACGACGTGGTGGCGCAGGAGCGGCTGCTGCGCGAGCACTTCGGGATCGAGCAGCTGGAGCTGGTGGTCGGCGGCTCGATGGGGGCCCAGCAGACCTACGAGTGGATGGTGCGGTACCCGGCGCGGCTCAAGCGGGCGGCGCCGATCGCCGGGACGGCGCAGAACACCCCGCACGACTTCCTCTACACCAAGGCGCTGGTAGAGGCGATCACCAGCGACCCGGGGTTCAACGGCGGGGAGTACTCGTCGAACGCCGACGTGGTGGACGGGCTCAAGCGACACGCCGGGATCTGGGCGGTGATGGGGTTCTCCACCGAGTTCTGGAAGCAGGAGGTCTGGCAGGCGCTGGGGTTCGACACCAAGGAGGCCTTCATGGAGGGCTTCCTGGAGCCCTACTTCACCGCGATGGACCCGAACGACCTGCTGTGCATGGCGTGGAAGTGGCAGCACGGTGACGTCACCCGGCACACCGGCGGCGACCTGGCCGCCGCGCTCGGGCGGAACACCGCGGTCACCCGCGTCATGCCGATCAACGAGGACATGTTCTTCCCGGTCCGCGACTGCGAGGCCGAGCAGAAGCTCACGCCCCGGTCCGAACTCCGGGTCATCGACGACGTGCTGGGTCACCTGGCTCTGTTCGGCGTCGCGCCGACCTACATCGGCCAGGTCGACAAGTACCTCAACGAGCTGCTCGCCGACTCCTGATCCCGATCGTCGACATCGCGGCCGAGTCGCTACGGCGAGTCCCAGAAGGTGGGCCGACCGGCCCTGTTCCTCACCAGCAACGACAGCCGCCACATCACCGGGGCGACGATCTCGGTGGACGGCGGGATATCGGTCGACCGCCCGCGCCGTTCCGTCGAGCCCTGGTGAACCCTCCTGCTCGTCCCACGAGCTGCCGTGCGAGCGGGTCGGTCCTTACACGTCGGCCGGTGGACCGATCGACGCGGTGCTGCTGAGCCGGAGCCGTGGAAGCACTCCTCGTGATCGCCGACGCCTTCCGGCGTCCTACCTGGTCTTTCTGTTCGCGCCCCGTGTCTCCCTCATGGCCTCCCGTGTCCTGTGGTTGTCACTCCGCGTTCGACGTGCCGCCCTGGGCGCGGTGGGCCTGCAGTCGGCGCAGTACCCCCGAGGTCACTGAGAAGGCCGCGCGCGCTCGAGCACGCAGGAGCAACTCGATGCGGTTGCGCGAGGAGGAACTCCTCGAGGTGCTGCAGGCGGCGGCTTCGTGACGACGTGCGGTGTTCGGCCCGATCCGGAACCGTAGGGTCCGACGACCCGGGCGACCGGGCACATGGGATGGGGACGGGGCATGGCCGACCGGTCGTACCCGGTGGATCAGTCGTTGTCGGGTTTGCCAGCCGCCGGTCCAGAGGGCGTTGACCAGGGGTGTCTCCGACCGGGGTGGAGGTAGTGGCAACGCTCCGGGAACAAACCGGGACGCGCCGTAGTTGTACCGGGTAGGTCGTTCAGTTTCGGTGTCGTGTTTTGCACGCTCGCGGGGACAAGCGGTGTCGAGGGCCCAGCGTCAACAGGACGCTGGCCAGCGCCACCGGGGTCGGCCGGGCCCGCACAGTGCGGAAGCCCAGCACCTGCGAGGAGCAGATACATGGCACAGGGAACTGTGAAGTGGCTCAACGGCGAGAAGGGCTTCGGCTTCATCTCCGTCGACGGTGGCGGCGCTGACGTCTTCGTGCATTACTCGGAGATCGACGCCGGCGGCTACCGCAGCCTCGACGAGGGGCAACGCGTGGAGTTCGAGGTCGGCCAGGGCAACAAGGGCCCGCAGGCCACCGGCGTGCGCGTCGTTTGATCCTCTCTGACCTCAACCGTTCGACCAGGAGTCCGCTTCGTCTTCGGGGAGGCGGGCTCCTGCCGTATCAGCGATCCGCTGCGGAATACGAGGCCGCAGCGCCGCGCGCACGGCCACCCCCACGGAACAGGAACACCGCTCACACCACCGTGACCGCTGCTACCGCACCGGAGTGACACCACCGCGTGGCGCCGTTGCGCGGCCCGCGGTCTTCCGAAACCAGTGCAACGACACGAAAGGACCGCGCTTATCACCGCATCAACTCCCGTCCGGGGCGAGCCGACCAGCACCCCGGCCCACCCAGTCCTGTTCAGCCACAGCGTCAGCGCCCATGACGAAGCGGTCGATCGTCACGGACACGCGGCACCCGACGACATGGACGCGAAGTACCTGCGCGCGCCGTTCTCTCCCCGATCCAGGGAGCGCGAGCACCGAACAGACGGCTGACCCGAGCCCGGCTCGTAGCAGCCCGACCGGGCTGGGACCGATGGGGCCGCGGACGGGCTCGGGTGGGCTCGCGGCGTCTATATGACGCCCGCACTCACGCAGAGCACGACTGCAGCGCCGCGCGCGTTGCTTCCTCCACCTGACAGGAGCACCACCACACTGTGACCAGCGCCAGCGCGCCCGAGCGCCCCTTCCGCGGCGTCACCAAACCCGTGCTCGACGGCCGGCGGCCGCGAGCCGAGCAGCTACTCGTGGGCGTCTTCACCATCGTCCCGATGCTCGCGCTCGTCGCGGCCGTCCCGCTGGCCTGGGGCTGGGGGCTGACCTGGACCGACATCGGGCTCGCGGCGGGTTTCTACCTGCTCTCCGGACTCGGCGTGACCGTCGGCTTCCACCGCTACTTCACCCACCAGGCGTTCAAGGCCAACCGTGGGCTGCGCAACGGGCTGGCCATCGCCGGAAGCATGGCGCTGCAGGGCGATGTGATCACCTGGGTCGCCGACCACCGCCGCCACCACGCCTTCGCCGACAAGGAGGGCGACCCGCACTCGCCGTGGCTGTTCGGCACCACGCCCGCCGCGCTGGCCAGGGGCTTCTGGCACGCCCACACCGGCTGGCTGTTCGGCCGCGATCGCACCAACGCCGCCCGCTTCACCCCGGATCTGCTCGCCGACCGTGACATCGCGGCGATCAGCCGGCAGTTCCCGCTGTGGACCGTGGTCAGCCTGCTCGCCCCGGCGCTGCTCGGCGGGCTGATCTCCCTGTCGTTCTGGGGCGCGCTCACCGCGTTCTTCTGGGCCGGGCTGGTCCGGGTGGCCGTGCTGCACCACGTCACCTGGTCGATCAACTCGATCTGCCACATGATCGGTAAGCGCCCGTTCGCGGCCCGCGACAAGGCCACGAATGTCTGGCCGCTGGCGATCCTGTCCATGGGCGAGTCCTGGCACAACCTGCACCACGCCGACCCGACCTGCGCCCGCCACGGCGTGCAGCGCGGCCAGATCGACATGTCCGCGCGCGTCATCCGCATCTTCGAGGAGCTCGGCTGGGCCCGCGACGTCCGCTGGCCCACCCCGGCCCGACTCGCCCGTCTCACCCCGGCCCGGTCGTCCTCCTGACCTGTCCCGTCGCGGAGGCCACCGACGGGCCGGCCACGCGCATCGACGTGTCAGGGCCCGGCCGGTGCGGGTACATCCCCACCGCAGACGAGCAGATCCATGCCACGACGTCACCAGCCACTCCAGGTGGGGACCGTGACCAGCCACTCCGGTTGGAGTTGAAGCCGCAGGCACCCATCACCGGCCGCGTCGACGGAGCATGGTGGCCCCGGTCCCGGGACCTTCCCGCTGAGCTACCGGGGTTGCTGGCGGGACTGGTCGATCGGCTGGGACGTGTCGAGCGCCTGAGCTACAACCTGACCGCCTGGGGCCCGACCCCGCGCAAGATCACCATCGGCGGGGCCGTCGTCCGGCTGGCCGGATATCGCACGCAGCACCCGGACACCGTGGACGTGCTCGGCGCCCGACAGCGACTCACCCTGCTCGTGGTGCCCCCGGAAGCGTCCCCGCGGGCCGCGCACCGAGCGCTGAGCACGGCGGCACATCCCGGCAACACCGATGGCATCGAGGAACTCCTCACTGCCCACGCACCGACCCCGCAGGCAGCGCGCACGGACGACGGCGAGACCGAGGTCGCGCAGCAACGCTGACAACGTGACGGCGGACGCATCGACGAGCACCGCGGCGCCCCCACCACTCGGCAGGAGCCCGCTTCCCGCCTTTCGGGGAGGCGGGCTTCTCGTATCTCCGCCGGCCGGTCACGATTCGCAGCGTCGCAGCGCGCCAACGTCCGAGCCGTGCAGCGGCACCTGACGCGGCAGCGGGCAGGCTCGCGTGGCGCCCTTCACAGAGTCAGACGTCCCGCTGCGGTGCCCAGGTAAGCCGCGGCGGGTAACCCGGCTTTCACGGTGGTACCGAACGGTGGTGGGGCTTAGAGGAGGTGGCTCAGATGGGTCACGGCGTCGGTGGCGACGGATCCGCAGCGCCTTGGGGAAGCCCGCGCGTTCGCCTCAGCCACCTGCGGCCCGGGGTGGCGTGCGTGCACGTGCAGGGCCGCCTCGACCACGCCGCGGTGCCCGGATTCCAGCATGTCGTCCTCGGGCTGCTGGCCGCAGCCCCGTGGGCGGTAGTGCTGGATCTGCGCGCGGTGACCGGCCTGGCCCCCGGCGCTGGGGCGGCGCTGGTCGAGCTGGTCGGCCACGCCGGCGAGGCCGACATCGGGCTGAATCTGGTCGCCGCCGACCGCCGGGTGGTCCAGGCCCTCGCCACCGCCGGCGTGCGCCGGCTGGTCGAGATCCACCCCAGCACCCCCAGCGCGCTCCGCACCATGAGCCGGCCGCAATCTGATGCGATGAAGGAGCGGGGCCTCCCGCTCCTCGTGACCCTCGGCTCATGCTCGAGGTGCTTCACGTCAACGATGGTGGGAGGCCCCTGTGAGCGAAGCATACGAGGGACGGCAGATCGTCGGGA
>NZ_JAHDTG010000123.1 GCF_018531475.1 Pseudonocardia mahuensis | reverse complement strand
CCACCGAAGGGTGGGCGGGCGGCGGGTCCGGGCGGAACCGGTGGCCGGCCCCCCGGGCTCGGCGGGCTCGGGGGCCGCGCACCGGCAGGCGGGGGGCCGGGCCGGGGCCCCGGGCCGTTGTTCGGGGGTCCCTGGTCGAACCGGGGATCGCGCTGATCACTCACCGCTGGCTCCGAGTTCGGTCGTTGTGCAGGCCCGTCCGGGGGAGCACGGACGGGTCGACAGCGCGCGGCCGGCTTTTTCCGACGTGGTCGTGTCGGGAGCGCGATGTCGGATGTCTCGCTGGGTCACTCGGCGGCGGTCCTCCGTCGATCCGTCCGACCGGAGCGCCCTCCCGTACCCAGGACGTAGGACAGCACCAGATGGTTCCAACTGCAGGTGCGGCAGACCTCGACGACATAGACGGAGAACTCGTTGTGGATGCCCGCGAGTCGTTCCAGCTCCTCGGGCTTGCGCGCCGAACCGGCGGCGTGCTTGAGCTCCTCACCGAAGATCCACGACACCAGGGTGAGCCGTTCCTTGCGGCACACCGGACACGTCTGCTCGCTGGGTTCGCCGTGGAAACGGGCGGCTCGGAGCAGGTACGGGCTGGCATCACAGACCTCGGCCACCCCGACCCGACCGGAGTAGACGTCGGCGAGCAGCGCCCGGCGCTGCAACACGTAGTCGACCACCTGTCGCTGGGTGAGCACCCGACCAGGGTACGCGCGAGACCCGAGCGGCTCTCCGGACCGCCCTCGGGAGTACCCGGGCGGGGGGTGACTGTTCTCTCGATGCTGCAGACTGATGTATCGCTTCGATATAATCGGGTAGCCGTCATCGGCCACCACCCACCCGAGCTCAGGCGGTGGTGCGGCCCCACCGGGGCCGGGGGAGGAGGAGGGTCGCGGTGCTCGAGCTGGCGATCCTGGGACTGCTCTACGAGGCACCCGTGCACGGCTACGAGCTGCGCAAGCGGCTCGGCGTCCGGCTCGGGGGCTTCCGTGTCTTCTCCTACGGCTCGCTGTATCCGGCGTTGCGCCGGCTCACCCGCGCCGGCCTCATCGTCGAGGACACCGATCAGTCGATCCCCGAGGCGACGGCGTCGTCCTCGGGAAGCTGGTCGCGGCGCAGCAAGCGGGTCTACCGGATCACCGCCGAGGGCAAGGAACGCTTCGCCGAGCTGCTCGCCGACGCCGGGCCCCAGACCTGGGACGACGACAGTTTCGGCGTCCACCTGGCGTTCTTCTCCCGCACCCCGGCGGAGGCCAGGATGCGGATCCTCGAAGGCCGGCGACGTGCCGTCGAGGAGCGCCGCGAGGGCCTGCGGTCGGCACTGTCGAGAGCCGGCGAGCAGATCGACCGCTACACGCGGGAGCTGCACCAGCTCGGGCTGGACAGCACCGAACGCGAGGTGCGGTGGCTCAACGAGCTCATCACCCGCGAGCGGGCGGAACAACAGGACCCCCCCGGCGACGAGGCCGGAACCACGAGATAGCCGGGAGAAGGATATGAAGGAGGAGCCGGCCATGAGTCAGGTGCGAGTCGCCGTCGTCGGCGTCGGCAACTGCGCGGCGTCGCTGGTACAGGGCGTCCACTACTACGCGGATGCCGACGCGGCGTCGCGTGTCCCCGGGCTGATGCACGTGGACTTCGGTGGCTACCACGTTCGGGACATCCGGTTCATCGCCGCTTTCGACGTCGACGCCAAGAAGGTCGGTCGCGACCTCTCGGAGGCCATCGGCGCGAGCGAGAACAACACGATCAAGATCGCGGACGTGCCACCGCTGGACGTACCGGTGCAGCGCGGGCACACGCTCGACGGGCTCGGCCGGTTCTACCGGGAGACGATCACCGAGTCCGACGAGGAGCCGGTGGACGTGGCGGCGGTGCTGCGCGAGACGCAGGCCGACGTGCTCGTCTCCTACCTGCCGGTGGGCAGCGAGGCGGCCGACCGGTTCTACGCCCAGTGCGCGATCGACGCCGGCGTCGCCTTCGTCAACGCGCTGCCGGTGTTCATCGCCTCGGACCCGGTGTGGGCGGAGAAGTTCCGCGCCGCCGGGGTCCCGATCGTCGGTGACGACATCAAGTCCCAGGTCGGCGCGACGATCACGCACCGGGTGCTGACCAAGCTCTTCGAGGACCGGGGCGTCCAGCTCGACCGCACGATGCAGCTCAACGTCGGCGGCAACATGGACTTCCTGAACATGAAGGAGCTGGAGCGCCTGGAGTCCAAGAAGGTCTCCAAGACCCAGTCCGTCACATCGCAGGTGGACCGCGATCTCGGCAAGGACAACGTCCACATCGGGCCGTCGGACTACGTGGCCTGGCTCGACGACCGCAAGTGGGCGTACGTGCGGCTCGAGGGCCGGGCATTCGGCGACGTGCCGCTCAGTCTGGAGTACAAGCTCGAGGTCTGGGACTCGCCCAACTCGGCCGGCATCATCATCGACGCCGTGCGGGCCGCGAAGCTGGCCAAGGACCGTGGCATCGGCGGGCCGATCCTCTCCGCATCGAGCTACTTCATGAAGTCGCCGCCGGAGCAGTACAGCGACGACGAGGCGCGGCGCGCCGTCGAGGAGTTCATCCGCGGCGAGCGGGAGGACTGACCCGCAGTACGTTCGCACCACCTGTAGCGGCCCCGGCCGCCGACGTCCGTCGGCGACCGGGGCCGCTTCGTGTGGTGCCGAATTTCCTTCGCTCGTGCAAACTTTTCACCAAATCCGCAGTGCTTCCGTCCTGCAACGTCTTTCACCCGTCCAGACCAATAACGAATCTATCTCGATGAATTCTGTGCCACAGGTCACGCGACTCCACCAGCCGCGATGCACACAGGGCGAATGCCACCGATGTCATTAGTCTCTTCGTGTGTCCACTTTGGTGAGTGTCCTCACGAAAAGGACCAACGGAATTGAGACCTTCATCATGGCAAGCGCAGTAAATGTGTTCGTAATTTCCTGGACGGCCTCGCGACATCGCCGCTCAACCGGAGCGGAGGGCACGGGGTCACCGTCTGAACGGGCGGAGTGTGGCCCGGCCGGCTTCCCCTGCGGCCCGCGGCGGCTGTCGCACCCCGTCGGTGTCCCACCGGCCCTCCCCCGGGCCCGGCCGGGACCGGCGTTCGGCGGTGCTGACGAAGGAACACTGCGTTGCCCAAGCACAGACCTGCGCCGGCGATCCGCACCGCTGTCGTCGCCGCTTCCTCCGCGGCCGCTGCGCTGTTCGCCCTTCTGCCCGCCACCACCCCGGCGGTTGCGGCGGCAGCCCCCGTCGTGACCACCGCCCCCGCGGCAGCGGCCCCCGTCGAGTCCACCGCCCCCGCCCCCGCGCTCGTCAGCGGCCAGGTCCGCACGGTCGCTCTGACCATCCCGGCCGCCGCCGTCGGCGGGGCCGCCCCGGTCGCCGCTCGCGCCTCGGCCCTGCAGAGCGCCCTCGGCAAGCTCGGCGCCCCCTACCGCTGGGGTGCAGCCGGCCCGTCGGCCTTCGACTGCTCCGGTCTCGTCAACTGGTCGTTCAAGAAGGCCGGCGTCTCGCTGCCGCGCACCAGCCGTGCCATGTCCAAGGTCGGCACCCCGGTCTCCAAGGCCGACCTGCGCCCCGGCGACCTGGTCTTCTTCTACAAGCCGGTCAGCCACGTCGCGATCTACGCCGGCAACGGCAAGGTGGTGCACGCCAGCACCTCCAGCCAGCCCGTCAAGATCAGCGACATGAGCCGGATGCCGTTCAACTCCGCACGGCGCGTCTGACCCGGCACCCGTCCCGCCCGCCGGATCGGCCGCACCCCCCGGCCGGTCCAGCGGCTCGCGGGACGGGCACGAGACCGCCACTGCGTAGAGTCGGGCATCGTGAGTGAGCCCGCCCGCACATCGAGCACCCGTCCACTCGCCCTCGTCACCGGCGCCTCCCGGGGCATCGGTGCCGCGGTCGCCCGGGCCCTTGCGCCCCGCTACGACCTGCTTCTCGGCGGCCGCGACACCGACGCCCTGGCGGAGCTCGCCGCGGAGCTGCCCGGCGCGCGCCCGTGGCCGGCCGACCTGACCGACCCCGCGGCGCTGGCCACCGTCACCGCCGGGATCGACCGGCTCGACGTGCTCGTGCACTGCGCCGGCGTCGGCCTGCTCGGCACGGTCGCCGAGACCGACGCCGATACCTGGCGACGTCAGTTCGACGTCAACGTCGTCGCCGTGGCCGAGCTGACCCGGCTCCTGCTCCCCGCGCTGCGGGCCGCCCGCGGCGACGTGGTGCTCATCAACTCGGGCGCCGGGATCACCGCCCGGCCCGGCTGGGCGTCCTACGCTGCCAGCAAGTTCGCGCTGCGCGCGTTCGCCGACGCCCTACGGGCCGAGGAGGCCGGCAACGGCGTGCGCGTCACCTCGGTGCACCCCGGCCGGGTGGCCACCGAGATGCAGCGCGGCGTCGTCGCGCAGGAGGGCGGCGAGTACGACCCGGACCGGTACCTGCGACCGGAATCCGTCGCCGGTGCCGTCCTGCTCGCAGTGACCGCACCGGACGATGCAGTGCTCACCGAGGTCGTGCTCCGCCCGACCGGGCGCTGACCCGCGTCCGGCCCGGTCGTCGCCGGAGCAGGGACGACGAGGACCGCAGGAACGACGAGGGGCCCCACGCGCCGCCGGATCTCCCGACGGCACCTGGGGCGCGCGGACGGCCCACGCGGGCCGTCAGATGACGATGTTGACCAGCCGGCCCGGAACCACGATGACCTTGCGCGGTTCGCGGCCGTCCACCATCGCGACGATCTTCTCCTCGCCCAGCGCCGCAGCCTTGACCGCGTCGAGGTCGGCGTCGGCGGGCACCGTGATCCGGGAGCGGACCTTGCCGTTGACCTGGATCGGGTACTCGACCGTGTCGGCGACCAGGTACTGCTCGTCGGCCACCGGGAACGGGCCGTGCGCCAGCGAGGTGTCGTGGCCCAGGATCGACCACAGCTCCTCGGAGATGTGCGGGGCCAACGGGGCCAACATCAGGACCAGCGGCTCCGCGATCGAGCGGGGGACACCCGTCTCCGAGCCCGGCCCGTACACCTTCGTCAGACGGTTGTTCAGCTCGATCAGCTTGGCCGCCGCGGTGTTGTAGTGCAGCGCCGCGTAGTCCGCGTGCACACCGGCGATCGTGCGGTGCAGCAGCCGCAGCGTGTCGGTGTCGGGCTCGGCGTCGCTGACCCGGGGCTCGCCGGTCTGCTCGTCGACCAGGTTGCGCCACACCCGCTGCAGGAACCGCTGCGAGCCGACCACGTCACGGGTCGACCAGGGCCGGGAGACCTCCATCGGACCGGTCGACATCTCGTAGAGCCGGAACGTGTCGGCGCCGTAGCGCTCGCTGATCTCGTCGGGGGTCACCACGTTGCGCAGCGACTTGCCCATCTTCCCGTACTCCCGGTTGACGGGCTGCCCGTTCCACGTGAAACGGGGCTCGCCGTCGACCAGTTCTTCGACGACCTCCTCCGCGGGGACGTACGCGCCACGGGAGTCGGTGTAGGCGTAGGCCTGGATGTAGCCCTGGTTGAACAGCCGCCGGAACGGCTCCTCGGAGCTCACGTGACCCAGGTCGTGGAGCACCTTGTGCCAGAACCGCGCGTACAGCAGGTGCAGCACCGCGTGCTCCACGCCGCCGACGTACAGGTCGACCCCGCCCGGGTCGTCGGCGGCGCGGGTGGTGTCCTTGCCCAGCCAGTACCGCTCGACGTCGGCGTCGACGAACCGCTCGCTGTTCTGCGGGTCCAGGTAGCGCAGATAGTACCAGCACGAGCCCGCCCACTGCGGCATCGTGTTGGTCTCGCGCCGGTACCGCTGCGAGCCGCTTCCCAGGTCCAGCTCGACGTTCACCCAGTCCTGCGCCCGCGACAGCGGCGGCTCCGGCTCGGTGTCCGCGGCCTCGGGGTCATAGGTCTTGGGGGAGTAGTCGTCGATCTCGGGCAGCTCGACCGGCAGCTGCGACTCCGGCAGCGCGACCGGCAGACCGTCCGCGTCCCAGGCCACCGGGAACGGCTCACCCCAGTACCGCTGCCGGGAGAACAGCCAGTCGCGCAGCTTGTACTGCGTCTGCGCCGAGCCGGCGCCCTTCGCGACCAGCCAGTCGGTGATCGCGGCCTTGGCCTCGGCCACGCCCAGCCCGTTCAGGCTGATCTCGTCGTTGGCCGAGTTGATCGCCGGGCCCTCGCCGGTGAACGCCTCGCCGCCGGCTTCCTCGAAGCCCTCGGGCGGCGCCACGGTGCGCACGATCGGCAGCCCGAACGCGGTCGCGAAGTCCCAGTCACGCTGGTCCTGCGCCGGAACCGCCATGATGGCGCCGGTGCCGTAGCCCATCAGCACGTAGTCGGCGACGAAGACCGGGATGGCCTGGCCGTTGACCGGATTGGTCGCGTAGGCGCCGGTGAACACACCGGTCTTGTCCTTGTTCTCCTGGCGGTCCAGCTCCGACTTGCGCGCGGCCGCGTCCCGGTAGGCTCGGACGGCCTCGGTGGGCGTCGCGGCCCCGCCGGTCCAGCGCTCGTCGGTGCCTTCCGGCCACTGCTCCGGGATGATCTGCTCGACCAGCGGGTGTTCCGGCGCCAGCACCATGTAGGTGGCGCCGAACAGCGTGTCGGGTCGGGTGGTGAAGACCTCGATCGGCGTCTGGACACCCACCACCGGGAACTGCACCTGGGCGCCCTGCGACCGGCCGATCCAGTTGCGTTGCATGGCCTTGACCGACTCCGGCCAGTCCAGCCGGTCCAGATCGGACACCAGCCGGTCGGCGTAGGCGGTGATCCGCATCATCCACTGCTTCAGGTTGCGCCGGAACACGGGGAAGTTGCCCCGCTCGCTGCGCCCCTCGGCGGTGACCTCCTCGTTCGCCAGCACCGTGCCCAGGCCCGGGCACCAGTTGACCGGCGCCTCGGAGATGTAGGCCAGCCGGTAGGAGTCGATGATCCGGCGCTGTTCGACGCTCGTCAGCTCTTCCCATCTCCGCCCGTCCGGGGTGCTGCGTGCGCCACTCGCGAACTCGGCCTCCAGCTCACTGACCGGCCGGGCCTTCTGCGCGTCCTCGTCGTACCAGGCGTTGTAGATCTGCAGGAAGATCCACTGGGTCCAGCGGTAGAAGTCGACGTCGGTGGTGGCCACCGAGCGGCGCTCGTCGTGGCCCAGGCCCAACTGGCGCAGCTGGGCCTTGTACCGCTCGATGTTCGCCTCGGTGGTGGTGCGCGGGTGCGTGCCCGTCTGCACCGCGTACTGCTCCGCGGGCAGGCCGAACGCGTCGAAGCCCATCGCGTGCAGCACGTTGTGCCCCGTCATCCGCAGGTAGCGGCCCAGGACATCGGTACCGATGAAGCCCAGCGGGTGCCCGACGTGCAGGCCCGCACCCGAGGGGTACGGGAACATGTCCAGCAGGTAGACCTTCTCGCCGCTGACCTGCTCCGGCTCGGCCCACGGCCCCGAGGGGTTCGGGGCGTGGAAGGTGCCCTCGGTCGCCCAGCGGTCCTGCCACTTGCGCTCGATGCGACCGGCCAGCGCCGCGCCGTAGCGGAACGGCGGCATGTCCTGCGCGCCGTCGGCACCGGCGCGTTCGGCGGCCGGCTGCGTGGTGGTCTCCGTGCTCATGTCCCGCTCACCTCGAGGAAGATTCGTGACGGCCGTGAAAGCAAGGACCCCTCGTGCCGATCGGCATGAGGGGTCGCCGTGCCGGGTAGCGCTCAGGTCGGCTCAGTCCGGCACGGCCCCGACGCCGAGGACCCGGTTGCGGGGTCGAGCATCGGCGAGGAGTCGGCGGGCCGTCCACACGCATTCCAGCGTAACGCCGCTGGCCGGAAGGGTGCGAACCGGTTGGCCTACCCTGACGGGGTGCCGCTCACCGTCCGCCTGATCGTCGGTCTCGTCCTGGTCCTCGCCGGTGCGCTGCTGGTCACCGTCGCCGTGCTCGGTGCCCGCTCCCGGCTGCCCCGCAACCGGTTCGCCGGGGTCCGCACCGCGGCCACCCTGCACTCGGAGCACACGTTCGCGCTGGCCAACCGGGTCGCGGCCCCGCTCGTGGCGGCGGCGGGCGCGACCGCCCTCGCCGGCGGCGCGGTGATCCTGGCCGGTGGGCCGGGGGCGATCGGCTGGGTGGTCCTCGCCGTCACCGGGATCGGCACGCTGGTGCTGAGCGGGCTGGGTGGGGCGCTCGGCGACCGGGCCGCCGCCCGGCTCGCCGCCGCGGAGCCCGCGCCGGCGCCGTGCGGCGGGACGTGCGCGGGGTGCGACCTGGTGGCCGGGTGCCGGCCGACCGGCGAGACGGACCAGACGGCCGGGCAGACGACGCGGCAGCCCGCCGACGAGACGTCCGCCCAGGCCTGAACCGGGCCGGTGTCAGTTCAGCCCGGCCTCGGCCGGGAAGGTGGCCAGCAGGGCCAGCGGCACGCCCTGGCGGCGCAGCACGCGTCCCCACAGGTCGACGTGGTGGCCGGTCAGCACGTCGTCGGGCAGGGCGGGCACCACGATCCAGTCACCCCGGGCGATCTCCGCGGCGAGCTGGCCCGCGTCCCAGCCCGAGTAGCCGGCGAAGACCCGCAGTCCCCGCAGCCGGGGGGCGAGCGCCGTCGGCTCGCTGTCCAGGTCCACCAGCGCGATGGGGGACCGGACGGTGACCAGCCCGCTGAGCCCGTTCGCGTGCTGCCCGGTGCGCAGCGCGGCCAGGCACAACGCCGTCCGGGCGTCCACGGGTCCGCCCACGAAGACCGAGCGCGGTTCGGAGGTCAGCGGTGCCCAGTACGGCAGCACGTCGCGGACCTCGACCTCGCTGGGCCGGTTCAGGACGACACCCAGGCTGCCCTGCTCCCGGTGTTCGATCACGTAGACCACGGTGCGGCGGAAGTTGGGGTCGCTCAGTCCCGGCGCAGCCACCAGAAGGGTGCCCGGCGCCACCGGAGTCGAGGCATCGGCGCCGGCGCGGTCGTCCCTCACGCGTCCATCGTCGCACCCCTGCCGGAGCAGTAACCTTCAGGTCGTGCCGATGCCGCTACCCACTCCGACGGGTGATCTCGGGCATTCGGGAACGGCCGTGACGGAAGTCTCGGACGAGGCCCGCCCGGAGAAGCTGGGCTTCGGCCGGCTGCTCCGGACCAGCGGGTTCCGCAGGCTGCTGGCCGTGCGGCTCAGCGCGCAGTGGGGCGACGGCATGTTCCAGGCCGCGCTCGGTGGCGCCGTGCTGTTCAACCCGGAGCGGCAGGCCGATCCGATCGCCGTCGCCGCCGGGCTGGCCGTGATGCTGCTGCCGTACTCGGTGATCGGCCCGTTCGCCGGCGCACTGCTCGACCGCTGGGACCGCCGCCGCGTCCTGCTGGTCGCCAACCTGCTCCGTGCGGTGCTCGTGCTCACGGTCGCGATCATGGTCGGGGCCGGGGCGGCGGGCCCCCCGCTGTACCTGGGTGCGCTGGCGGTGGCCGGGGTGAGCCGGTTCGTGCTCTCCGGGCTGTCCGCGTCGCTGCCACACGTGGTGGAGCGCCGGCACCTGGTCGAGGCCAACGTCGTCGCCGCCACCGCCGGGGCCGCCGTCGCCGCACTGGGCGGCGCGAGCGCCATCGGCCTGCGCGCCGTGGTCGGTGCCGGGGATGCGGGCTCGGCGCTCACCACAGCCGTCGCGGTCGTCGGTTCGGTGCTGGCCGCGGTGATCGCCAGCCGGTTCCGGCGCCGGCTGCTCGGGCCCGACGAGACGAACGAGCCGCCCCAGGCGCTGGTGGCGGTGGCCCGCGGGCTGGCCGACGGTGCGCGCGCCACCGCGGCGACCCCGACCGTCGCCGGCTCGTTCCTGGCCCTGGCCGCGCACCGGCTCGCGTTCGGGATCAGCACGCTGGTCTCGCTGCTGCTGTTCCGCTACGCCTTCACCGACAGCGGCGTGTTCCGTGCGGGGCTGGCCGGGGTGGGGGAGGCCGTGGTGCTGGCGGCCCTCGGGCTCGGCGCCGCCGCGCTGCTCACCCCGTGGCTGGTGCACCGGATCGGCCGACCGCGCACCGTGCGCCTCGCGCTGCTCGTCGCCGCGGCAACCCAGTTCGGGCTGGCCGTGACCCTCGCCCTGCCCACCGTGCTGGCCGCCGCCTTCGTACTCGCCGCCGCGGGACAGGTGGTCAAGCTGTGCGCTGACGCCGCGGTGCAGAGCGAGACGGGCGACGCCGTGCGCGGGCGGGTGTTCGCGCTCTACGACGCCGTGTTCAACGTCTGCTACGTGCTGGCGGTGGGCGCCGCGGCCCTGCTCAGCCCCCAGGACGGCCGGGCACCGCTGCTGATGATCGCCGCGGCGGCCGTGTACGTGCTGGGCCTGCTCGCGCACGACTGGCAGCTGCGCCGGGCCCGCGCCTCCTGAACGGCGGTCCTTCAGCCGCCGCCCTGCTCCGCCGCCCACCGGCGCAGCTCGGCCTCCGCCTCGTCGTGGCTCAGCGGGCCGCGCTCCATGCGCAGCGCGAGCAGGTACTTGTAGGCCTTGCCGACCAGCGGGCCCGGCGGGATCCCGAGCAGCTCCATGATCGCGTTGCCGTCCAGGTCCGGCCGGATCGCGTCGAGCTCCTCCTGCTTGCGCAGCTCGGTGATGCGGTTCTCGAGGGAGTCGTAGCTGCGCTGGAGCGCGGCGGCGCGGCGCCGGTTGCGCGTCGTGCAGTCCGAGCGGACCAGCTTGTGCAACCGGTCGAGCAGCGGGCCGGCGTCGGTGACGTAGCGGCGCACCGCGGAGTCGGTCCACTCGCCCTTGCCGTAGCCGTGGAAGCGCAGATGCAGGTAGACGAGCTGCGCGACGTCGTCGATGACGGCCTTCGGATAGCGCAGGTCGCGCAGCCGCTTGCGGACCATCTTGGCGCCGACCACCTCGTGGTGGTGGAAGCTGACCCGCCCGTCGTCCTCCTTGCGCCGGGTCGGCGGCTTTCCGACGTCGTGCAGCAGCGCGGCGAGCCGCAGCACCAGGTCCGGTCCGTCGGTCTCACGCTCGATCGCCTGTTCCATCACCACGAGCGAGTGCGTGTAGACGTCCTTGTGCTGCATGTGCTCGTCGATGGCCAGCCGCATGGCCGGCACCTCGGGCACCACGTACTCGGCGAGCCGGGTGTCGACCATGAGCTCGATCCCGCGCCGGGGGTGCGCCCCGAGGATCAGCTTCGAGAACTCGGCCTGGACGCGTTCCCTCGTGATCCGCGCCAACTCACCCGCCATCGCGGTCATCGCCTCCAGCACCCGGGGGGCGGGGGTGAAGCCCAACTGGGAGACGAACCGTGCCGCGCGCAGCATGCGCAGCGGGTCGTCGGCGAAGGAGTCCTGCGGCGCCGCCGGGGTGTCCAGGGTGCCCGTCGCCAGCGCCGCCAGCCCCCCGTAGGGGTCGACGAAGCGGCGTTCCCCACCCGGGCCGGTCAGCTCCACGGCCATCGCGTTGACCGTGAAGTCACGGCGGACCAGGTCGCCCTCGATCGTGTCCCCGAACGCGACGACCGGCTTGCGGCCGACGCGGTCGTACACGTCGGCACGGAAGGTGGTGATCTCCAGGGTCTGCCCGTGGCGGCGCGCGCCGACCGTGCCGAACTCGATGCCGGTCTCCCACACGGCGTCCGCCCAGCCGGAGAGGATCTCGAGCACGGCCTCCGGGCGCGCGTCGGTGGTGAAGTCGAGGTCGCTGCCGCCCCGGCGCAGGAGCGCATCCCGCACGCTGCCTCCGACCAGGTAGAGCCGGTGGCCGGCAGCGACGAACCGCGCGGCCAGCTCGTCGGCGACAGGCGGGATGTCGAGCAGCTCCACGATCGCATTCTCCTGTGCGCGGTGCAGCGCTGCCGTGGAAGACGCCGCCGACGACTCGGACGTGGGACGCGCCGGGGCGGACGACGACACCGCGGAGCCGGGGATCAACAGCGGGGAAGACACGGCGGGCCAGTGTAGGCGTCGTCGTCCCGCCACCGCGCCGCAGTTCGGCTCCGCCGCCGCTCGGGACCGTGACGCCGCGTGCGCGGCCGGTTGCCGCCTTGCTCGTTACCATCGCCACATGTCCACCTCCCGCGGCCGCTCGGGGGGGCGCCGCGCCGGTCGCCCTCCGGATAGGCGGCGACGGTTGCGGACGGTGGACGAGACCTCGGCCGGCGGTCTCGTCGTCGACCACGTACACGGCACCGCGGCCGTCATCGGGCGGCTGGACCGCCGTGGCCGGTTGCTCTGGTCGCTGCCCAAAGGGCACATCGAGGCCGGTGAGACCGCCGAAGAGGCGGCGGTGCGCGAGGTCGAAGAGGAAACCGGCATCATCGGTCGCGTGGTCGCACCACTGGGCACCATCGATTTCTGGTTCGTCGCCGAGGACCGCCGCGTGCACAAGACCGTGCACCACTTCCTGCTGCGCGCGCTCGGCGGGGAACTGTCCGACTCCGACGTCGAGGTCTCCGAGGTGGCCTGGGTGCCCTTGGGCGAGCTGGAGTCCCGGCTCGCCTACGCCGACGAGCGCCGGCTGATCCGGCGGGCGACGGAACTTCTGGAGGAATCGGCGTGAGGCTGGTCGCGGCCCTGGTCGCGATCGCGGTGTTGCTGCTCTCCGGCCCGCTCGCCGGCTCGGCACTCGCCGCCCCGGCCGCTCCCGCGCCCACCGGCGCCCGTCCGGCCGTCACTCCGGAGGTCGGCGGCCCGCTGCGCCTCGAACTCACCCAGGTCGGGCCCCGGATGGTCACCGCCGACGGGCCGGACACGATCACCGTCGAGGGCACACTCACCAACTCCGGCGATGCGGTCGTCGAGGGACTCGCGATCCGGCTGCAGCGCGGCGAGACCCTGCGCACCGAGGGCGAGGTCCGCACCGCGCTCGACGGGCGGGCACCGACCGACGCCGTGACCCCGCAGTTCATCGACCTGCCCGGTGAGCTGGTCCCCGGCGCGAGCATGCCCGTGCGGCTGGCCGTGCCCCTGCGCGGGGAGCCGGCCACGGGCCTCGCGCTCTCCCGGCCCGGCGTCTACGAACTGCTGGTCAACGTCAACGGGGCCCCGCGCGACGGGGTGCGCGCCCGACTGGCGGCGGCCCGGATGCTGCTTCCGGTGCTCTCGCTGCCCGCCGACCCGACAGCGGCCGGCGAACCGGCGGAGCCTCCGGCGCCGGCAACCTCCCCGTTCACCCTGCTCTACCCGATCGTCGACGCGCCACGGCGGCTGCCGACCGTCCCGGGGGAGACCACCACGCTCACCGACGACCTGGCCGACCTGTTCGCCCCCACCGGACGGCTCGGGGGCCTGGTCAGCGCACTGGCGCAGCGGGCCCCGGTCGGTTCCCGGTTACGCGAGGCGACGTGCGTCGCGGTCGATCCCGACCTGCTGCAGACCGCCTCGGCGATGCGGCAGGGCTATCAGGTGCGCGCCCCCGACGGCACCGTCACGCCCGGGCGCGGCGCCGAGGTCGCGGGGCAGTGGCTGGACGCGCTGACCGCGGCCACCCGGGGCGGCTGCGTGCTCGCGCTGCCCTTCGCCGACGCCGACCTGGTCGCGCTGACCCGCGGCGGCCTCGCCCACCTCGCCACCCGGGCGGTGGCCGACGGCCGGAGCATCACGGCGTCGATCCTCGGGACACCGGTACTCGACGACGCCCTGTGGCCGGCCGACGGTCTGCTCGACGAGCCGGCGCTCGGCGCCGTCGGGGCCGGCACGGATGCCGGGTCCGGCACCGTGGTGCTCTCGGCGGAGGGCATCGACCAGGGTCGCGTCACGCGGACCACCGGTGAGCTGCCGATCGCCGGTGGCCCCGAGGGGCAACGCGGTGTCCTCACCGATCCGCTGCTCACCCTGGCCGCCGCGGGTCCCATCGGCGCCACGGAGTCCAGCCGGACCGGGCCGAGCAGCGCCGTGCCGGTCACCAGTGCCCCGGCCGGGACGTCCACGCCGCTGTCCACCCAGGACGTGATCGGCGCCCTGGCCTACCGCGCCGCGGCGGGACCGGCCGAGAGCAGCACCGGCCCGCTCGTGCTCGCCCCGCCGCACCAGTGGGCCGTGGACGGCACCGGAGTCGGCGCGCTGCTCGACGCGGCCACCCGGTTGCTGGCCGACGGCCTGCTGCAGCCCCGCGCGCTCGGCGCCGTGGTCTCTGCCGGGCCGCCCCCCGGCACGGACTCCCAGCGGCTCTCCTACCCCCTGCGAGCGGGCGCCCGCGAGATCCCGCCCGCCGTGGTGGACGCGATGCGCGTCACCGGCGGCGACGTAGAGCGGCTGCGCGCCGCCGCCGACAACGAGCCCGGCGTCGGAGCGAGCCCGGACGCCGTGTTCGACCCGATGCTGCGCGACACGCTGCGCCCGGCATCCTCGGCCTGGCGAGGCCGCCCCGAACTCGCCGAACGATCCGCCGAGGCCACCACCGGCCGGATCACCGAGCTGCGTTCCTCGGTGCGCGTGCTCGAACCACCGGGGCCGTACTCGCTGGGCACGGCCGACGCGCCGCTGCTGCTCACGGTGGCCAACGGCCTGCCGGTGGCGATGCAGGTGCGGGTGGAGCTCGCGAGCACCGCGGGGCTGCGGGTGGCCCCGATCCCGGAGCAGCGGATTCCACCGATGGGCCGTATCCAGGTCCGCGTCAGCGCCGAGGTGACCCGGTCGGGGCAATTCGTCGTCGACGCATCGGTCCGCACCCCGGACGGCGGGCCGCTCGGTCCGCCGAGCCGCCTGCACGTCCGCTCGACCGCTTACGGCACCATCACGGTGTGGCTGACGGCGACCGCGGGGGTGCTGCTCGTGGTTCTGGCCGCCCGCCGGATCCTGCGCCGGGCCCGTGGCGAGCCGGGCCGCCACACCGTCCCGGGCAATGGCCCGGCGGGCCCGACCGCCCCGGCAGACCCGACCAGCCTGGCCGTCCCGACCGGCCGAGCGGGCCCGCCCGGCCGGGCCCGCTCCCCGGGCCCCAACCCGGGCCCCCCGGACACCAGCCCAGGCCCCCG
>NZ_JAHDTG010000122.1 GCF_018531475.1 Pseudonocardia mahuensis | reverse complement strand
TGCCCACGAGGTCTCCGGGTAGATGGTCTTCTTGGTCGTTGATCCATCTACCGGAGACCTCGTTTGTCTCCACTCATCGACACACCGGCCTCAGCGACCCGTGATCAACTTTCTAAACACGCGCTAGCAGGTGCTGTCCCGTTATCGCCGGTGAGCAACGCCGATCCGTACTTCGACGCCGACCACGGCTTGCTGCGCAACCGGCTGGAGATCGTGGATCCGGCGGAGTTGGAGCAGGTGGAGGCGGAGCTGACCACTCTGCGCCTGGTGGAGCTGCAGGAGGAACCGCTGCTGCCGGTGGGCTACGACTTGGCGCACCTGCAGGCGGTCCACCGGTATATCTTCGGCGACGTCTACGACTGGGCTGGCGAACTCCGGTCGGTGGTGGCCGGCAAGGGCGACGTGTTCTGTCTGCCGCAGTTCATCGAGTCCTTCGCAGCGGACGTCTTCGGTCGCCTGGCGGGCAGGGCTTGCTGCGTGGTTTGGAGCGGTCGCGGTTCGTCGATGAGCTGGCGGACCTGTTCGCCGACGTCAACGCCTTGCATCCATTTCGGGAGGGAAACGGTCGCACTCAGCGTGCGTTCTTGACTCAGCTGTCCGCTGATGTGGGCTGGCGTCTGCGATGGATGGCGATGGATCCGGACGAGAACGTGCGGGCGTCGCAGCACGCCCACCGGGGCGATTCGGCCCCGCTGCGAGCGATGCTGGAGCGCCTCGTCGTTCACCCGGGCAGGTCTCTTCCCGCTCCGCGACCGCCGGACGAGTGAGTGGTCCGAGCTGCCGGGCGGAGCGCTGTTCGGACGCCCTACTGCGGGACTTGAGAGTGCTCGATGGCGAGTTTCGACCCGGCGTTCGCCGCGGCCGACAGGTGTCGGCGAGGCTCGGTGGCTGACCGTCGGAAGGCGTCGGCCGCGCCTCCACGCGACTCGATGATCACCGACCGCGAGTGGGACGGATGCGGGTGGAGTCCCGGTCTGCCGCCCGCGCGCCGGCGGTACCGTTCAGCTCATGCGGACCACCCGCCTGCGCGTCAGCATGCGCGACGTCGAGCCGTCCGTCGTCCGCGTGATCGACGTCCCCGCGGCGGCGTCGCTTACAGAGCTGCACGAGGTTCTTCAGGCGGCACTGGGCTGGACTGACAGTCATCTGCACCGTTTCGAGGCCGACGGGCTGAGCTACGGGGTCCCGGACCCGGATTGGGAGGACCAGCTGGTCCGGGACGAGGCGGCGACCCGGCTGCGCGACCTGCCCGCTCGGTTCGAATATCTCTACGATTTCGGCGACGGCTGGGAGCACGACGTCGAGGTCCTCGGGCGCGGTGCGGAGACCCCCGGCTGCGTGGAGGGTACGGGCGGCTGCCCGCCGGAGGACTGCGGCGGTCCGCACGGCTACCGGGAGCTGCAGGCAGTTCTCGCCGACCCGCACCACGAGGACCACGCCCACCTGCGGGACTGGGCGGGTCCGTTGCCGTCGTTCGACCGGGTGGCCACGTACCTGTTGGTGCGGCAGACGGTCGGCGAGGTTCCGGAGAGCGTCCGGCTCCTCCTGGATCTGGTGGCGGGAGGGGTCAGGCTGACCCCGGGCGGGCGCCTGCCGCGCTCGGTCGTGCGGGCGGTGCAGGAGCGACGCCCCGTGTGGTATCCGCTGGACCGGCCGGCGTCCGTCGAGGAGGACCTGGTCCCGCTCGCCGTCCTGCACCAGATCCTGCGCCGCGTCGGGCTGGCCCGGTTGGCGCGCGGCGTGCTGAGCCCGACCCGTGCCGCCGCCGACGACCGGGAAGTGGTCCGTCGGCTGCGCACGTGGTTCGAGACGGACGGGTTCCGCGGCAGGCTCAGCGCCGTGACGGTCGCGGTCCTCTCGGCGTCCGGCCCGCTCCCACACGCCGAGCTGGTCCGCCGGGTCGCGCCGCAGATGGGGCACGGATGGGCGGTCGAGGGACGTCCGCTGGTCACCGCCGACTACGAGGCCCTGCTCCACGGGCTGGCCGCCGAGCTGCGGGCCCTCGATCTCGTCGGTGGGGACTGGCTGACCTGGGAGGCCGGCCCGTCGGCCCGCACCCTGCTGCCGGGCGCGACCATGTTGGCCCACCTGTGGTCGGGTGAGCCGCCATGGTGACCCGGATGGACCGACGGGAGTGGCTCCGGCAGCTGAGGGGCGCCGTCTACCGCGGGGACGGGGCGGAGGTGGTCGGGCTCCTTCGGACGGACACCGAGCCGCTCCCGGTGTGGCAGCTCATCGGAGATGGTGCGGCAATCGCGCTGGCTCAGCAGGCCGACGGCGCTCGGCCGCTCGCCGCTGACTGCGTGGCAGCGCTGCGTCGACGGGACTGGATCGGGGATGCCGAGTTGGCCGACCAGATCGACGGGCTGGCCGGCAGTGGCCCGATGCCGCTGCTGCGGCCGCTCGCGGTGGACCTCGACGTGCTGAGCGAGATCCTCGAAGGCGACCCGCTGACCGCGGGTGGCGCGCTCGACCTGCACACCGGCGAGGTCTGGCCCCGATCTGTGATCGACGAAGGTGCGGACGACGAGGCACCGGACTTCGACGACGTCGACCGCTTCCGCTGGGTGGACGGCGATTCGCGCGACGGCTACCGGGACATGATCGAGTTCATCGACACCGTCCCCGACGAGGGATTCGCCGACCGGCTCCGCGTCACGATCCGCGGCCGAGGCGCTTTCCGCCGCTTCGCCGACACGCTCGGACGTGGGCGTGAGGACGAGCTGAGCCGATGGTTCGAGTTCGCGGGCGAGCGCAAGCGGGGACGGGCTCGAGCCTGGCTGGCCGATGTCGGGTACCGGGTCGGGGGCCACTGATGCGCTTCGACGTCGCACAGGTCCAGCGCCTGGCCGACCCCCTTTCGCTGCAACGTGGCCGCGACTACGCCCGCAGCGGTGCGGTCGGCCGGATCCGCCACGTCACCGACGGCGTGCGCGCCACGGTGACCGGCTCGGATCGCTACGCCGTCGAGCTGGACTCGGGTCCGGACGGCCGGCTCGGCTTCCGCTGCTCCTGTCCGGTGGGCGCGTCGGGCGCGTTCTGCAAGCACTGCGTGGCGCTCGCGCTCGTGGTGTCCGAGTCCCCGCACACTACCCCCGACCCCAGGGTCTACCTGGAAGGTCTGGATCATGACGAGCTGATCGAGATGATCCTCGACGCTGCGGGCCGCGACGAGGTCCTGCACACCCGGCTCGCGGCGGCCGCGGCCGACCCGGACGCACCGGAGGCGTTGCGCAGCATCCTCTTCGACGCGATCGTCCCGAGGGGATACGTGCGGTACGACGAGGCGTACGGCTACACCCAGGCCGTCGATGCCGTCCTCGACCGGGTGGAGGTCCTGCTGGACGCGGGCCGTGCGGATCTCGTCGTCGACCTCACCGAGTACGCCGTCGACTGTGCCGAGCGTGCGGTCGAGTACGTCGACGACTCGGACGGCCTGCTCGGCGGGATCGCGGAGCGACTCGCCGACCTGCACCTCACAGCGTGCGAGGCGGTCCAGCCCGACCCTCGGCAGCTTGCCCGGCGGCTCTACGCACGCGAGGCGAACGACGGCGACCTCGGCGCCTTCCACGGCGCGGTGTCGCGCTACGCCGACCTTCTCGGCGAGGCGGGTCTGGCCGTCTACCGGGAGCTCGCCGAACAGGACTGGTCGGCGTTGCCGGCGCCCTCCGGGTCGTACGACGCGGCGCGTTCCCGCATCCGATTCACGCTGGAGGCGCTCGCCGAGCTCACCGGCGACGTGGAGGCCGAGGTGGAGGTCATCTCCCGCGATCTCTCCTCCTCGTACCAGTTCGTCCGGATCGCGGAACGGTACCTGCGTGACGAGCGGCACGACGACGCGTTGCACTGGGCGCTGCGCGGACTCGAGACCCACGGCACCGCCGATCCGCGGCTGGTCGACCTCGCGGCGGACGAGCACCACCGCGCCGGGCGTGGCGCCGCCGCCGTCGACCTGCTCCGGGGGGTCTTCGACGGTGCGCCGACGCTAGGCAACTACCAACGCCTCGCGGCGCACGCCCGCCGGGCCGGGTCCTGGCCCGACCCTCGGGCCGAGGCGCTGGATCGGCTGCGCGCCGAGATCGCCCGGCGAGAGCCTCCCCGGTACCGCTGGCAGCCGGCGGCCGACGCCTCCCTGCTCGTCGAGGTCCTGCTCTGGGAGGGCGATGTGGACGCGGCCTGGGCCGAGGCGCAGCGGGGTGGATGCTCGGGACCGGTCGTGATGCGACTGGCCCGCGCGTGCCGGGACCGGCGACCGGCTGAGGTGATCCCGCTGTACCAGCGCGAGATCGAGTCCGCGGTGGGGCGCAAGAACAACCACGGCTACGCCGAGGCGGTGGCGCTTCTCGGTGAGATCGAGGAGCTGTTCTCCGCCGATGAGGATGCCGTCGGGTTCGCGGAATACGTCGCGAGCGTGCGCCGCGCGCACCGAGCCAAGCGGAATCTCATGGCCCTGTTCGCGGCCCGCGGTTGGTAGGTCAGGGATCGCCCGACGCTCGTCACCCGCAATGGGCGCGGCTGTCGAAGATCGTGGCGCCGGCCCGGGTGACGCTCGCCAATCACGTCCCTGGGCGCCTGGAACCGTGCTGGTCAGCCCGCTTCAGTGAACGATCCTGTGCGGAAGTGTGTGGCATGGCGAAGTCATGCCACGGCGAGTGCGTTGCTCGTAGGTTCGAGGCAAGCGACTGAGCCAGGGTCTCGTGTGTACGTCAGACGAAGAGCCGGGGCAGCAGGTCTCGGCCGCTGTCACGGAGGTCGTCGAGCGCTGTCTCCGAGCCGGCGAGGTGGCGCTGCAGCGCCTGCTGGAACAGCCCGTCGAACATCGCGTAGGCCGCGGAGGGCGAGCAGGTCGGCTGGGTCCCGGTGAGGTCGGCGTAGGCGCGGACGAGGCGCCAGATCATGTCCTGCAGGCTGCCGTCGATCTCGGCGACGTCGTCGCGGAAGGCCTCCTCGAACAGGGACTGCGAGCGCAGGTCGTACCAGAGCCGGTGCATGAGCGGGGCGTCGGCGAGCGTGGCGGCCAGCCCGTTCCCGCAGGCTGCGGCGAGCTCGTCGGGTGTGGACGCCTCGGCGACTAGGCCCTCGTAGCGCTGCACGCAGGCGTCCTTGTAGCGCCGCACGCAGTAGGTGATCAGATCGATCTTGTCGGCGAAGTAGTAGTGCAGAAGACCGTGGGAGAACGACGTGTTGTCCGCGATCGTGCGCAGGCTGGTGCGCGCGTAGCCGAGGTCTGCCAAGGTCAGCAACGCCGCGTCGGCGAGCTCGCGGCGGCGGTCCTCGAACTTGTCGACACGGGACCGCAACCGCACGGCGGCTGAGCTGGGCATGGGGCCGACGATACCCAGCCGGCGGATTTCCTGACCAGTCGCCCAAGAGAATCTTGACATGCGTCCAAGATCAGGTCACGGTCGTGCCTGTCACCGGTGGTGCTGACGACGATCGAGAGACGACGATGTCGCTGACCTTCTATCTGGACAAGGGCGCCTCCCTGGATCCCGAGGCGTCCTGCCTGACCCTGGACGGGACGTCGCTGTCGTACGGCGAGGTCGTCGAGCTCTCCCACGCAGTCGCCAGGGCGCTGCGGCGCTCGGGCGTCGAGCCCGGGAACAAGGTCGGCATCCTTTCGGCCAACGACCCGGCCGCGTTCTCGTGCGTCTTCGGCATCGCGCGGGCGGATGCGGTGTGGTGCCCGATCAACCCGCGCAACGCGGCAGGTGAGAACGCGGAGCTGCTCGACCTGTTCGACTGCTCCGCGTTGATCTTCCAGCCGGCCTTCGACGAACTGGTCGCCGCGATCGTCCCGAAGCTTCCGAAGCTGACCACGCTCGTCCGGCTCGGCGACGGCGGGGATGGCGGCGGGGACCTGGCGCAGGCCTTCCACCCCTGGCTCGACGCCGCCCGGGCCGATCCCTCCGCCGAGGCCGTGCAGCCCGAGGACGTGGTGGCACTGGTCGGCACCGGTGGCACCACCGGGCGCCCCAAAGGGGTCACGCTCACCGATCGCAACATCGAGGCGATGTCGGCGATCACGCTGATGAGCTATCCCTTCGAAGGGCGTCCGATCTACCTGGCCCAGGCTCCGCTGACCCACGCGGCCGGCGTGCTGTGCTTCCCGATCCTCGCCCGCGGCGGGGAGGTCGTGATCATGGCCAAGCCCGATGTCGGCCGGTTCCTGGAGCTGATCGAGCGGCACCGGGTCACCCACACCTTCCTGCCGCCGACGCTGATCTACATGGTTCTCGGGCACGCGGCACTCGACAGCACGGACCTGTCGTCGTTGCAGTGCTTCTGGTACGGCGCGGCGCCGATGTCGGCGGCCAGGCTGGCCGGGGCACTCGACCGCATCGGGCCGATGGCGAAGCTCTTCGGGCAGTCCGAGGCCCCGATGATGATCTCGACGATGTCACCGGCCGAGCACCGCCTGCCCGACGGGACGATCGACACCGCACGGCTGTCCTCCGCGGGCCGGCCCTCGCCGCTGGTCACGGTGGCGATCCTCGACCAGCAGGGCCGGCCCGTACCGCGCGGGGAGCGGGGGGAGATCTGCGTCCGGGGCTCCCTGGTGATGGCCGGCTACTACAAGAACCCCGAGGCCACGGCGGAGGCGTCCGCCCACGGCTGGCACCACACCGGCGACATCGGATCCTCGACGAGGACGGCTACCTGTACATCGTCGACCGCGCCAAGGACATGATGATCACCAGCGGGTTCAACGTCTACTCCGCCGAGGTCGAGCAGGCGCTGATGGCCCACGACGCCGTCCGCGACTGCGCGGTGATCGGCCTGCCCGACGAGAAGTGGGGCGAACGGGTCACCGCCGTGATCCAAGTCCAGCCTGACGCCGAGGTCGACGTCGACGACCTGATCGCGTTCGTCAAACAGCGCATCGGCAGCGTCAAGGCGCCCAAGCAGATCGAGATCTGGGCCGATCTTCCTCGCTCCACGATCGGTAAGGTCCTCAAGACTGAGATCCGCGTCATACTCACGGGTCGATGACGGACTCAGTGCTCGCCACACGAATGCCGCAAGGAGGCCGCATCATGAAGCTCGCTCTCTACCTGCCGAACTTCCGCGACAAGGTGACCGTCAAGGAACTGGAGGACCTCACCGCGCTCGCCGAGGACCTCGAATTCGACTCGGTGTGGACGCTCGACCGGATCGTCGTCCCGGAGGCGTCGGACCGGCAGGAGCTGCAGTACTCGTTCGGCATGATGGACGGGCTGCCCAAGGCCCTGCCCGTGTCCTCGCGGGGCGAGTGGCTCCAGGGCATGCCGCTGATCCCGTGGCTCGCGGCGAAGACGTCGAAGGTCCGGATCGGCATGAGCATCATCGACACGCCGTTCCGCGCACCCGGCGTCCTGGCCGCCGAGATGGCCACGATCGACCACCTCTCTGGCGGCAGGCTCAACGTCGGCGTCGGCTCCGGGTGGATGCCCGAGGAGTTCGCGGCCGCCAGCGCGGCGCACATCTTCCCCCGCCGGCACAAGCACGTGCGGGAGACGATCGAGGTGATGCAGGGCATCTGGACGAACGACCTCTTCGAGTACCACGGCGAGTTCGCCGACTTCGAGCGGTGCGGGTTCGGGGCGAAGCCGCTGCAGCAACCGCACCCGCCGATCTTCTTCAGCGGGCTGAAAGACCCGAAGCGCACGGCGATGCGCATCGCCAAGTACGACCTCGCAGGCTGGATCGGGATCCAGGACTCGCCGGAGGACATCCGGACGTGGCGCACCGAGATCCAGCGCGAGCTCGACCAGCTCGACACCTCCCGCTCGGTCGACGACCTCGAGATCAGCAGCATGATGTGGTTCGTCATCACCGACGAGGAGACCGACCAGTCCCCGCAGGGCAAGGTCACCAACCTGATGGCAGGCACCGCCGGGCAGATCACCGACAGGCTGCGGGCCTACCGGGAGGCCGGGATGACGATGCCCATGCTCTGGCCGCCCTTCGCGGACGTCCCGGTCTCCAAGACGCTCGACGACCTCAAGCGGCTGAAGGAGGAGATCATGCCGAAGGTCGAGGCCTGACCGGCTCCCGACGGATCTGAAGTCGACATCGCGACGTTCCAGCCGAAGGTTCCGCACGGCGGGCCCACCCCCCCACAACGAAGTGCGAGGAAGAGATGTCCGAGCTCAAGGGTAAGCGGGTCTTCGTCACCGGGTCCGGTGCCGGGATCGGCAAGGCGATCGCGACGCTGTTCACGCAACGCGGCGCCCGGGTCGTGATCAGCGACATCGACGCCGACGCGGCCAAGCAGGCGGCCGACGAGACCGGTGCCGCGGGCGTCGCCAACTGCGACGTCACGGACGAGGGCCAGGTACAAGCCGCGGTGAAGCAGGCGGTCGACCTCCTCGGCGGCCTCGACGTCCTGGTCAACAACGCCGGGATCGAGGTCTCCTCGCCGCTGCTGCAACAGTCGACGGAGCTTCGACAAGATCTTCGCGGTCCACGTACGCGGCCCGTTCGTCGCGATGAAGGCAGCGATCCCGTACCTGGTCGACTCGAAGGGCAACATCGCCTCGATCGCCGGCATCGGCGGCAGCCCGCTGCTCGGCTCCTACTGCGCGACGAAGGCGGCGCTGATCCAGCTCACCCGGGTCGCCGCGGTGGAGATGCGGCCGACGGGCGTGCGGGTCAACGCGGTCTGCCCGGGCTTCGCCGACACCGCCATGGTCGAGCGGCTCGTCCCCGACTTCGAGGCGGCGACCCAGGTCCCCTTCGGCGACCTCGTCGCCATGAAGCAGGGCAGGCTCGGCACCCCGCAGGACATCGCCGAGGTGGCCGCCTTCCTCGCGTCCGACCGGGCGACGTGGATCACCGGCAGCCACTACGTCCTCGACGGTGGGCTGACTGCGTCCCTCGTGTGACCATGTCGACGGGCCCGCGCGGCCGCCCCGTCGAGGCCCGTCGATGACCTCTGTCGCCGACGCTTGCCCACGGAGGCGGTGCAGATGACCGACACGCTCTGGAGCCCGACGGCGGCCCGCATAGAGAACTCAGCGCTGCGCGAGTATCTGAACTGGTTGGAAGAGCGCGAGGGGCGGCCTTTCGGAGACCACGACGCCTTCTGGGCGTGGTCGGTGGAGGACATCGACCGATTCTGGCTGTCCATTGTCGACTACTTCGGGGTCGAGTTCTCCGCGCCGTGGACGCAGGTGCGCACGGCTGACCCGATGCCGCACACCCGCTGGTTCACCGGGGCGCGGCTGAACTGGGCGCAACATGCGTTGCGCCGCGGGGCCGACGACGACACCGCGCTGGTGTGCGTCCAGGAGGGTGGCGCGCCCGCGCGCGAGATCACCTGGGGCGCCCTGCGCCGATCGGTGGCGGCGGCGGCCGGCTGGCTGCGTCGGGCGGGCGTGCGCCCCGGCGACCGGGTCTGCGCCTACCTGCCGAACACCGAGCACGCGGTGATCGGCCTCCTCGCCGCCGCCGCGGTCGGCGCGGTGTGGTCGTGCTGCTCCCCGGACTTCGGCGCCGAGGGCACCATCGGCCGCCTTGCGCAGCTCGAGCCCAGCGTGCTCATCGCGTCGGACGGCTACCACTGGAATGGCAAGGAGATCGACCGCAGCGACGTCGTCGCGCAGCTGCGCGAAAAGCTTCCGACGGTGCATCACTTCGTCCACGTGCCGTACCTGTTCGACCGGCCGCACCCTGAGGGCTCGATCCCGTGGGACGAGTTGCTGTCGCAGGAGGAGCCGCTCGAGTTCGAGCAGGTCGAGTTCTCCCACCCGCTGTGGGTGCTGTTCACCTCGGGCACCACGGGTCTGCCCAAGGGCCTGGTCCACGGCCACGGCGGGATGACGCTGCAGGGTCTGATGTGGTCCGGGTTGTACTGCGGGCTGCGCGAGGACGAGCGGATGTTCGCCTTCACCTCGACCGGCTGGGCGCTGTGGAACATGCAGCTGGGCGCACTCACCCGGGGCGCGAGCATCGTGCTGTACGAGGGCAGCCCGGGCCACCCGGCGGGCGCGGTCTTCGAGGTCGCGGCCCGTAGCCGGGCGGACGTCATGCTGCTCGGCGCTGCCGTGGTCACCGCGACGGCGAACTCCGGGGTGTCGCCCCGGCAGGAGCACGACCTGAGCCGGCTGCGCCACGTGATGGTCAGCGGCTCGGCGCTGCCCTCGGCCGGCTACCACTGGGTGATGGAGCACGTCGGCCCCGACGTGCGGATCGACTCGACGAGCGGCGGCACTGACATCTCCGGCGCGTTCGTCGGCGCCAACGAGTACGCCCCGGTCCGGGTGGGGCGCATCGGCGGCCGGCTCGCCGGCGTCGACTGCGCGGCCTGGGACTCCGGCGGCGATCCGGTCGTCGACTCGGTGGGCGATCTCGTCGTCACCCAGCCGATGCCATCGATGCCGGTGTACCTGTGGAACGACCCGGGCGCTGTGCGCTACACGGAGTCGTACTTCGAGACCTGGCCCGGCGTCTGGCGCCACGGGGACTGGGTGACGCTGTACTCCGACGGCAGCGTCTCCATCCACGGCCGTTCGGACTCGACGCTCAACCGGCAGGGCGTGCGGCTGGGCAGCAGCGACTTCTACGACGTGCTCGAGACCATGCCAGAGATCACCGAGACCCTGGTGGTCGGGGTCGACCTGCCCGACGACGGGTACTGGCTGGGCCTGTTCGTCGTCCCGGCCCCCGGGCACGCGCTGGACGACGCGCTCAAGCAGAAGATCGTGGAGACGCTGCGGACACGCCTGACGCCCCGTCATGTCCCGGACGAGATCGTCGAGGCGCCCGCCGTGCCGCACACCCTGAGCGGCAAGCGGCTCGAGGTCCCGATTAAGAAGCTGCTGACCGGCAGGCCGCTGGAGAAGGCCGCGAACATCGCTTCCGTCGACGACCCCGACGCGCTGCGCTGGTACGCGCGGTTCGCGGCGGACCGACTGGAGTAGCCCGTGCGCCTGGGTGCGACGCTCGCCCACCTGTCCGACGCGCCGCCGTTCGCGGTCGCCGAGTGGGCGAGACGCCTGGTGGGTGCCGGTTTCGAGAGCCTGTGGACACCCCAGATCATCGGGCGCGGCTCCCTGGTCCCGGACCCGTTCGTGACGGTTGCGGTGGCGGCCACGGCCACCGAGGGGGTGGAAGTGGGAACGGCCACTGTGCAGGTGCCGCTCCATCATCCCGCCGACCTCGCGCACCGGATCCTGTCGCTGATGTCCGTGTGTGGCGACCGCCTGACCCTCGGCATCAGCCCTGGGTCGACCGACGCCGACTACGCCACCTTCGACCGGGACTACATCGCGCGCTTCCGAACCTTCGACCAGAACGTGGCGCGGCTGCGGGTCCTGCTCGCCCACGGGCGCGACGAGCGCGCCGACCTTGCCCCCGCAGCCAGTGCCACCGGCGGGCCGCCGCTCCTCCTCGGCTCGTGGGGTGCCAACGTCGAGCGGGCCGCCCGGGAGTTCGACGGCTGGCTGGCCTCCGGATACCGCCGCACGGCCGACCAGATCATCGCTGCCCACGAACGGTACCGGGCCGCCGGTGGCCAACGGGCCATCGTGTGCGCTGTCCGGCTGTCCGGAACGGACGACCTCGGAACCACCGGCGAGCAGCTCCAGCGCTACGCGGAGGCCGGCTTCGACGACGCCGTCGTGCTGATCGAACCAGGAGGGCCGGATCCCGAAAAGGTCAGAGCCCTCCTTCCATGAGCCGTCAAGGCGTGTCTGCGACGATCGTCAAGGACGGCCAAGGCCTGGACAGGTGGCGGCGCTGGGGAGTGTTGCGTCTCGGGAACGTGGCATCGACTTCTGTAGGCGCGCGAGGGTGTCGAGCGGTGGATCCGTGGCATGACCTGTGGCATGAGTTCGGTGTTCGTCGAGGTGCGACAGGGCACGAGGTGCGATGAGCCGCGCTATCGGTGCTGGTAGAGCCCTCAGCGCCGTTCTCTGGTTGCCTCGTAATGCGTAGGTCTGGGGTTCGACTCCCCAAGGCGGCTCCATTTCCGCAGTTCAGGCCATGCTTGTTGGTCTCCCGAGCGACAGCTGGCAGCGCCGTGGCCTGTTTCCGCAGCTAGAGCCCTTCGTGACGTGGCCTCCTTTCGTGCGGGTACTGCGCTGGGTGACACCGCGGCAATTCGAGGCTCTGACGAACGGGCTCATCCAGCCAGATCGAGACACGCTCGGCGACCAGCCGCACCCCCTCGGCGTGTTGCACGTCAGCGCCCGTCCCCTGCCGGGTCGGACGCTGTGTCTGCACGAGGAGGCCGACGACGTGCCCGACGCTACTGCACGAGCATGTGCGGTCCGGCCAGGAAGTGCGCGTTCCGCCCCTTGCCCTCACCTCGTATGAGAAGGCCGTCGGCGACGAGGCGGTCGAGGTGGTTCAGCGATCCGTTCTGGGTCAGACCGGTGAGGGTCGCGTAGTCGCCGGATGTGATGCGGGGATGGGAGGTCAGCCAGAACCGGACAACCGTGCCGGGGTCCTCGGGGCGCCGGTAGGTCAGGATTCCCCGAGCTCGTCGCTCAGAGACGGAGGCTGCGCCCTCGACGACCCGGATCGCGGCCGGCGACAGCATCCAGACGTCCTTGAACCGGGCGAGCAGCGGCGAAGCTCCGACTCGGCATTCGGCGGTGGCGGTGTCCAGGGCCTCGGCAGCTTCCTGCGGTGTGCGTTGCAGGAGCCCGGCGAGGCGTTCGGGGGTGGCGAAGGGATGGCGGAGCAGGTCGTCGACGATGAGGGCGACTCGGACATCGCGTCGTCGGACGGCGGGTTCGATGCGGCCCGTGAGTGCCATGACCGGAACGACGGGTCGGCCGCCGACGAGTCGGGTTCGGACGCGCGGGTCGTCCTCTTCGACGATGACCGGAGGCCGGTGCCCGAGAGCAACCATCTCCCGGTACATGCGGTCCACGCCCATTCCTTGCTTCTCGACGAGGTTGAGCGCGCGGAAGAGGTCGGCCAGCGCGGGATGGCGCGCGTAGCGCTGGGCCAGCACGGTGTCGGCCGTGATGCCGCCGGTGAAGCCACCCGGGCTGATGACCTGCAACGCTGAGTCGGCCTCGAGCCAGGTGATCGTGACCGGGGCGGAGAGCAGCCAGTCGCGGTGGACCAGGCCGTTGAGGACGGCCTCGCGGACTGCCCGCGGCGGAAGCCGTCGGACGGTCGACTCGGCGAAGCCGCCGCGCAGGGTGACCTCGGTGTTGAGCGAGTCCAAGCGGTCCTCGACGACGAGCTGTTCGAGCACGCTCAGGCCGGCGAGATCCGGTGGACGGAGCAGAACGTCTCCACCCTCCACATCGATCACCGTCATCGAGAGGTAGGTGCGGTTGGCCGGGCAGAACAGAAGCGCCCCAGCTTGGGTGAGGTGGCCGTCGGGATGGAGCACGCCCAGGCGTCTCAAGAGTTCGGCGACCGTCTCGGTGGCGTGGTGCTCGAAGCCGGCGTCGCGAAGGTAGCGCCGCGCCGCGACCACTGCGCCGGTGCTCACGTCGACGACGGTGCGGCCGGTGACGCCGGCCATGTTGTCGTGGCCGGCCTGCGTCTGGCGGTGGAGCCACCACTCCGCACGATCGACAGCGACGCAGTTGGTGCCCACCCGCCAGCGGATCCGGCCGGAGGTGTCCTCGACCGGCTCGTTCGCGGATGCGACGTAGAGCACGAGGAGACGGACGCCGCTGACCTCGCGCTCCTCGACATCCGGGGCGAGGTCGACGCGCGTGTAGATGCCATGGCGGAGCCAGTCGCGATCCAATGCCGTACCGAGCAGGTCGCCGGTCTTGTTCTCGATCCCGACGATCAGTGCTCCGCCGCCCGGTGTGTCGGCGAAGCAGGCGGCTTCGTCAGCCAGCTGAGCTGCAGCAGCGGTGTTCTGGCCTTGACCGGCCAGGAGGACACCGCCGCTACCCCTGCGCCCGGCCTCCTCCTTGATGTCGACGTGCTCGAGTTCAGCCTCGTCGGGCAGGACGCCGGCCTGTAGTTTCGCTAGAACCGCATCGACGGCCTGCCGGATGGTCGCGCGGGCCTCGACCAGGTCGGGCTCCGGGTGAAAGGGCAACACTGGCAGCCACTCGCCCATCCTCTTGGAGTTTCAGAGGTCGTTAATCTGCAACGAGTGTCCGGACGGCTCGCTAGTTGGGGGTTCAGGGGCACTCAGAACCAGTGCGTGTCCGCGCCCAGACGTCGGGCCCGGGGCTGGCCATCTGGTCGCGGCGTGGCCTCCTTCGTGGCTGAGGTTCCCCCCGAAGCACGGACACCCGACCTGAGGTGGCCACGGCCACCAGGAAGGATGCCGTCGTGCCGGCTCCCCACCCTCCCGAGTTCCGTGCACCACGCGGTGTCGGCGGGCCGGCTGGTGCTGCGTGACGGCGCCCCGGTGCCGGATCCGCGGCCCAAGCTGGAGGCCCTGCAGGTGCTGCTGCGGGTCGCTGAGCGGCGCAGCAAGCTGCTCGGGCTCGACGCGCCCACCCGCGGCCGGGTCGAGGTGATCACCGAGTCGTCCGTCGACGCGGCCATCCGGCAGCTGGAGGCCGAGCTGGCCGAGCGGGGCGCGGCGGCGTGACCGTCGAGGACATCGAGCAGGCGCGGCGGGTCATGGCCTGGCGACTCGACGCGCTGACCGGGATCGTGCGGCCCCGGGCCGAGGCGGGTGACCCGGCCGCGGTGCGGCTGCTCACCCGGCTGTGCGCCCAGCGCTGGCGGCTGCTGCGGGTTCTCACCGAAGTTGAACAGTTCGGCTGCTGCTGACCAGGGGATTGTCCAAGTTCAGTGAGATGACGACGGGCGGGTTGTCTCAGGCAACGTGAGCAACTTCCGTTCCAGGCAAGTTGCCGGTGGCGGCCCAGGGCCGACCGGACCAGGTATGTCCGTCTGGACTCCGGCGGCCCGACAGCGTTGCAGCCCCGGCTTCAGGCCGGGATGAACGCGCCGTCTTGGAGGACGGGATGGCGGTGCTGCTGTCGAACTCGCCGGCGGTCCGGACGTCGTCAGGTAGCCGAGTTCGTTGAGATCGTGGCCGCTGGCGCAGTCGTGCAACGCGGCCGGGCCGTCGTCGGCGACGGCCCGGTATGCCGCCGCCGCGGCATGCGCCTCCGGGGAGATCCCCGGTCATCCTGCTGTGTGGAGGTATCGATCAGGCCGCCCGCCCGCCACTGATCCTCAACGGCTAGTGCGGTGACCAAGAAGGTTCACCGGTTTGGCGACACGCTGGGCGGGGTCCCACGGCTGGGCTGCTGTTGATCGCACTCTCGGGGTCAACATCGAGTCGGGGCCGGGAGCGGAGGTCGGGTGG
>NZ_JAHDTG010000121.1 GCF_018531475.1 Pseudonocardia mahuensis | reverse complement strand
GGCGGCTTCACGGAGCCTGCGGAGGTAGGCCACCGGTCGAGTACGAGGCCCTGTACGAGTTGGGCGACCTGATCAGCTTGGTCGCTTGACCCCAGCGAGGAGTCTCTACCGAACCCGGGGCGGTTCAGTGCCCAACAACGACGTTCCAGCGCTCAGCGCCTAGCGCTGGTACCGGGAGCGGGCCGAGAACGGCCACCCCGAGCCGGTGCACCGCGAGGGCCGGCGGCTGTACTGGGACGAGGACGAGCTGCTCGGTTGGGCCCGCGACTGGATCGCCCGCGACGCCGAGCCGCGGCAGAAGGTGGTCGAGGGCCGGGCGCTGCTCAGCCGCGCCGAGCTCGCCCGCCGGCTGAACATGCGCGAGCAGACCCTGGCCGACCTGTACGCCGCACGGGAGACCAGCGGGCACCCGGAGGCGGTGCACCGCGACGGACGGCGGCTGTACTGGGACGAGGCCGAAACGATGGCCTGGGCGCAGGAGCGGGAGGCGGCGAAGAAGGCCACGCTCACCCCGGTCGATCGCAGCGGCGAGCCGGACGAGTTGGTCGACGCCGAGGAAGCCGCCCGGATCCTGGGCTACGCCAGCCCGCGGACGATCACCAGCTATCTCGCCCGCAACGTGGGCTACTTCCCCGACCCCGACGACGTCGAGGGACGGCGCTGGCACCGGCGCACGCTGTGGGCGTTCGCCGACCGGCGCTCCCGGCCCGGCCGCGCCGGCCACGCCAAGACCCGGTCCGACCAGCGCTAACCGCCGCGGCCGGGACGAGAGACCATGTCACTGACCAGTCAGCTCGCCCGGGGAGACCTCGGCCGGTGGTTCGCCCAGACGATGCCCGGTACGACGGCCGTGGCCGCCGAGGTGGCAGACGCCGCCGCGCGGGTGCGGCCGGTCCGCCCGCAAGCCGGGACCGTGCTCGGGGACCGGCATTGGGCCGACGTCGGGGGCGCGTTCGGCGCCCGATTGGGCGCGCTGGTGCAGGCCGCCCCGCCCTACTACGGGCTGTATGGGCTGGTCTCCCCTGGTCTGCTGACGCTGCGTGCGGCGCATGAGATCGCCGCCGGCTACCCGTCCCACGCCGCGCTGACCCCGGCCGAACAGCTGCGCGCCCTGGACATGCGCCCGGACCCGGCCGGCTGGCGCGACCTCGGCAGGCCCTGCCCGGACCCGGACCCGGACCCGCCAGCGTGGGGCGACGCGGTGTTCGCCGAACTGGCCGCCCGCACCCGCGGCTACCACGACCAGCACGCCCCGACCGGCGCCGTCGGCACGCCCGGCGCCGAGGCCGGACTGGCCCGGGTCTACGGGCTGTGGTCGGTGTGCGAGGACATCTACCGCTCCGGCGTGATCAGCCCCGACCTCGAGGAGCTACTCGACCTCGACCGGCCCACCGTCGAGCAGCTGCGGGCCGCCACCCCGGTAGCGGTCGTGGATGAGATCGTCGGGCTGGCCCGGCGGCTGGCCGAGTCGGGCAGCCTCGCCGCGCTGCGCGGCTGGGCCGGGAACCCGGAACCGGGGCAGCCGCTGGGCTGCGCCGGCCCGGTGTTCGCGACCCACTGGGCCGACGGCGACCTGCTGGTCGGGGACACCCTGCTCGACGTCAAGACGGTGATGCGGGCCGACCAACCCGACCGCACCGGCCGGTGGCTGTGGCAGATCCTGGCCTACGCCTGGCTCGATACCGCCGGCGACCGGTACCGCATTCGGGCCGCCGGGCTGTACCTGGCCCGCCACGGCGTGCTGCTGCGCTGGGACGTCGACGAGCTGGCCGCCCGGCTGCTCGGCGACCGCCGCGCGGTAGCCGCTGCGCGGCACGAGTTCCTGGACCTCGCCACACACGCCGCGACCAGCGAGGTGCCCGCCTGGACCCGTGAACCCCCGTCGGCCGCGAGCGCGATGTCCGGGCCATCGTCGAACAGCCAATGCCGCGGCGGGGCCGGAACCCCGGCGGCGGACCAAACCGCGCCGTCAGCCGGCCGCCGTGGCAGGGGGATATGCATCCCGATGAGGTCCGGGGAGAACCCGGTCCCGCCCAAGGACGGCGGCGGGCCCGGCTGAGCCGGCGCCTGCGGGCCGGGGCGGGCCCGACTGAGGTCGGCGCCCGCGCGGTACGTGGCCAGCGCCGCGTGGAACTCCTCGGCCCGCCTCGCGGGCACCCCGCAGGACAGCCCGGTGATCGTGTCCAGGTAGCCGAGCGCGGCCCCCTCCGGGCCGGTCACGTAGAGCCCAGTCATGCCCGCGTGCGGCGCCAGCGCCGCACGCGGGCTAGCCCCTCACACTCGTACGCCTCGTCGCCTCTCCGAACGCCTCACGCCTCTACAGGCCGTCCCATCGGCCTTGTGGAGCGACAGTAGAACGACAGTGCTTCGGCGCCACGGAAAATGGCAGCCGCCCTCTGATCCGCAGCTGGTCATCCGGATCGAGTGGGCCCCGGACGGAAGCCGAGCTGCTCGCCACACCCCGTCGACCGCTGACGTTCGTGCTGCTCGCCGACTGACCGCCTGGCCCCCGCCAGGGCTGACAACCGGCGGGGTTGTGCGGGGCCGGACTCCTCGAGCCTCCGGGCGGCAGCACCGGTGGATCGTCTGGATTCGCGTGCTGGCTGCGACCGATTACTCGGGGAGCGGGACGGGGACGACGGTCAGGTCGTCGATGCCGGCGAAGGCGGCGGGGTTGCTGGTGTGTACGGGCAGGTCGCGGGCGAGCGCCACCGCGGCGATCATCGCGTCGTAGGCCCGCGCCTGGGGCTTGCGCCCCCTGCGCCGCAGCGCGGCGGCCACCCTGCCGAAGGCCCGCGCGGCCGCGGCGTCGAAGGGCAGCGGCTCGAAGTCCGCCTCGGCCTGCTGCAGCACGGCCTGCCGGTTGCCGCGTTCCTGTTCGGAGGTGCCACGAGCGGGCCCACCGACAGCTCCGCCAGCGTGATGGTCGAGATCAGCGGCACCTCGGGCAGCGCCCTCGCGTCGGTCAGCCGCGGAAGGTTAATCACCGTGCTGGTGTCCAGCAGCCCGGCCACCGACGCGGTCACAGCGACGGGTCCAACACCGCGTCGACGTCGGCGCGGAAGGCCTCGGCGTCCACCGCCGGGACCGAGCGCCACCGGGTCAGCAGCATGCTCGCCGTGACCCGGGGGCGCGGCAGCGGGCGCAACTCCCCGACCGGCACTCCCGAGCGGGTCACGGTCAGCGTCTCGCCGCGCTCGACCCGGTCCATCACTTCCCCACCGTGATTGCGCAGCTCACGGATGGTGACCTCACCCTCGTCTACGGCCAGAATGTATCACGCGTGAGACGCCGTCTCGTCTCCGTCGCTCGTTCGACGGCCTACCGCCTCGGCCTGTCGGCCGACGTGCCGGGGGGTTGCGATTGCGGGACGGCCGGGCGGGCGTGCCGTTGCTCGCGCCGGGCCCATGTCTGACATGCAGAACACTGTGTTGCGGGGGGTGAATGATCTTTGGTAGCGGGACACCGACGCGGACTGCATCCCGTGGTGGGCCGACCGCTATGGGCCCGCCCTGGCGCGCGGCTTGAAGGGGGCGGATGGCGACGCTCGGGGATTGTGACCGATCCTGACGATTCACCCGAGAGGGGCGTAAGCCCGTTGATCGCCCGCGACAGCGAGACGTCCCCTCGAGCAGTTGGAGCACCGTCGTGACCTGCAGTGGACCCGCCTGCTCACCGTCGCCACGCGGGCGCGGTCGCGGTGAACGTTCGGGCCCCGGCCAGCACCAAGCAGACCCCGATGCAAGGAGGGCGACGAACCCGTGCCGGACGCGCGGCGCGCCCGCGGATCGGCCACCACGGCCCAACGCGTCCAGCAGGTCGACCGGCACTCCCGTCCGACACCCCGTCTGGCTGGGTCGGTGGCCGCCCGGACCGGGCTTCTGCAGGGATCAGCGAGGATGCGCAGGCGGGCACGGCGGTCGCTCTGGTGATCGTGGTGGCGTAGGAACCATCATGATCACCAGCGGCGCCGTGCCCGCACCGCGCCCTTACATCATCACCGGTGTGCCACCCGGCCGCCACCACGCCGCAACCCAGGACTGCCAAGACCCCTTAGCGGTTCCCACCTCCGGCGCTCACCAGAGCCGTGAGCCGTGGTTGCCACGGCGTCCCTCCGCACTGCCGCTCTACGCCGGAATCGTTCATCGTTGGAATCCGCATATCTGCCGTTGGTGCTGCCATGACAAGCCGGGGATGGGTCAAACCGGAGTGACGGTGCCCCGGACGAGGTCAAAGACGTCCTCGGGCCGAAGCGGCGACCGGTCGATCTGCGCCCCGAAGGGGCTCAGCGCGTCGGCCACGGCGTTGAACACGGCGGCCGGCGCGCTGATCGTGCCGGCCTCGCCCATCCCCTTCTGACCGTTCTCTGTGTGGGGGGACGGCGTCTCGAAGTGACCCACGTCGATGTGGGGCACCTCCATGGGCGACGGGAACAGGTAGTCCATGAGGGTGGCCGACAGCATCTGGCCCTCGGGGCTGTACTCCAGCGACTCGTAGAGGGCGATGCCAATCCCCTGGGCGATGGCGCCGAACATCTGGCCTTCGACGATCATCGGGTTGAGCATCGTGCCGCAGTCCTCCACCGCCGCCAGATCGAGGATCTTGGTCGCGCCCGTCTCGACGTCGACCTCGACGGTGCAGGCCACGATCCCGTTGCTGTACTCCTGCTCGGCGTCGAAGTGCCGGGTCGCGGTCATGGCGTGCTCCTGGTCGGCCGGACGCAGGTCGCCGCCGAAGTACGCCACGCCCGCCACCTGGGCAATTGGGAGGGTCGCTTCGGGCACGCCCTTCACGAAGGCTTGACCGTCGTGAAGCTCGATGTCGGCCGGGTCGGCTTCGAGGAGGTTCCCGGCGATGCGAAGCAGCTTCTCTCGTATGTCGGTGCCGGCCCGGAAGGTGGCCGAGCCGTGGACAACGGCGGACCGGCTGGCGAACGTGCCGAACCCGTAGCTGGCCTTGGTGGAGTCGCCGTCGACCACTCGGACGTTCTCGATCTTCACGCCGAGGCGGTCGGCCACGATCTGGGCCAGCGTGGTGAAGATGCCCTGGCCGTGGCTGGAGGAGCCGCTGCTGACGATGACGGAGCCGTCGGGATCCATCGTCACAGACACGGTGTCGTAGAACTGCGCCGGGAAGCCGATCGCCTGGGCGCCCTTGGAGCCCCAGCCGCAGGGCTCGACGTAGGGACTGAAGCCGATCCCGATGTAGCGGCCCTGCTCGCGGGCCTCGGCCTGCCGCTTCCGGAAGCCGTCGTAGTCGAGCATCTCCTGGGCCTTGACGATGCACTCGCTGTAGCTGCCGCCGTCGTACTGCAGCCCCGTGGCCGACAGGTAGGGCTCGCCGGAGATGCAGTTCTTGAGGCGCAGCTCCACCGGGTCCATGTCGAGCTTCCGGGAGAGGTCGTCGATGAGGGTCTCGCGCAGCGAGTGGCCGGAGGTAAAGCCGACGCCCCGGTAGGCCGAGGTCTGACACTTGTTGGTCATGGGCGCGTCCACCACGAACTTCACGTTCTGGACGTCGTAGATGCTGGGGAGGAGGCTGGCGGCGGGCAGCGGGTCGATGAGAGCCGTCCACGGGTAGACGGAGTAGGCGCCGCTGTCCCCGATGTAGTGACCCTTCATGCCGAGGATCTTCCCGTCCTGGCTGGCGGCGATGGACGCCTCCATGACCATGCCCTTGGAGTGGGCGCTGGCCAGGTTGTGCTCGATGCGGTCCTCGATCCACTTCACCGGCTTCATCAGCCGGTGGCAGAACAGCGGGATCAGCGCCTCCTCGACGAAGATGTGCGCCTTGAGGCCGAACCCGCCGCCGACGTCGGGAGCGATGACCTGGACGCTCCCTTCGGACATGCCGATCGTGGGCGCGATCATCGTCCGGACGAAGTGCGGCATCTGCGTGGAGGACCATACGGTCAGGTGCCCGGTGCCGACGTCGTAGTCGGCCACAACGCCGCGGGTCTCAAGCGGTGCGCCGATGACCCGGGCGGAGCGGAACCGCTTGGTGACGACGACATCCGCCGCCGCGAAGGCCCCCTCAACGTCACCACGGTCCATCTCGATGTGGGCGATGTTGTTGTCGGGGACGTCGTCGTGCAGCACTGGCGCGCCGGGCTGCATGGCGGCCTCGGGATCGACCACCGCCGGGAGGGGCTGCCACTCGATGTCGACGAGCTCGCAGCCGTCCTCAGCGATAGCCCGGGAGTGGGCGACCACGGCGACGATCGCCTCGCCGACGAATCGGGCCTTGTCGGTGGGAAGCAGGCGGTGGGTGACGGCCTTTACCTCCTCGCGGGCGAGGGCGGTCACGAGCGGGGGGACGTCAGCGATGTCCTCGCCGGTGAACACAGCCACGACGCCGTCGAGCGCCTTCGCCGCGCTGGCGTCGATGCTGCGGATGAGGGCGTGGGCGTGCGGGCTGCGGACGAAAGCGACGTGCAGCATCCCCCGCAGGTCGATGTCGTCGACGTACTGGCCGCGGCCCATCAGGTACTTGCGGTCCTCGACCCGCGCCACCCGGGCGCCGACGTACTTGGAGAGCCTGGCCGTTTCGATGGTGTTCTCGCTCAACTCAACCCCTACGACTCGTGGCCGTTGGTGGACGCCCCGGCCTGACGGGCCGCCGCCGTCTTCACGGCATCGACGATGCCCATGTAGCCGGTGCAGCGGCAGACGTTGCCGGAGAGGAACTCGCGGATCTGGTTCTCAGTGGGGTCCGGGTTCTGCTCGAGCAGCGCCGTGCCCGCCATCAGCATCCCGGGCGTGCAGAACCCGCACTGGAGCCCGTGCTTCTCGTGGAAGGCCACCTGGAGCGCATCCATCTGGCCGGCGGTGGCGAGACCCTCGACGGTCCGGATCTCGGCGCCCCGGGCCTGGACGGCCAGCATGAGGCAGGACCGCATCGGCTGCCCGTCGACCAGGATCGTGCAGGCCCCGCAGACGCCGTGCTCGCACCCGACGTGGGTGCCGGTGAGGCCGAGCTCGTGGCGGAGGAAGTCAACGAGGAGGGTGCGTGGCTCGGCCACGCCCTTCAGCGGCTCGCCGTTAACGACCATCTCGCAGACGACGTCGCCGTCCATCACGGTGGGCGCGGCAACTGGCTGAGCGGAAATCATGCCTGACCTCTCTCTCCTAAGATCGCCGCAGCGATGGCGCGCCGGACGAGAACCGATGCGACCTGGGCGCGGTACTGGCCGGAACCGTGCACATCCGTCGGCGGGCTGAGCGTCGCGGCCGCCGCCTGCCCGACCTCCTCGAGCACCTTGACGTCCGTCGGGTCCGATCCCACCAAGATCCGCGCCGCCTCATTGGCGAGCACCGGACGGTCGGCGACACCCGAGAGGGCGATGCGAGCCGCCGTCACGGTGCCGCCCTCGACCTCGACGACGGCGGCGACGCCCACGAGGGCGAAGTCGCCGTGGCGCCGGGCCATCTCCAGGAACGCGGAGCGGGCGTTGCGTGACGGGAGCGGGATCTTCACGCCGGTCACGAGCTCGTCGCTGCCGAGCGAGGTGGTCAGGAACCCGGCGAAGAACTCCTCGGCTGGGATGTTGCGCACCCCGCCCTTCCCGGTGGCCTCGATCGTCGCCCCCAGCGCCAGCATGACCGCGGGCAGCTCGGCCGCCGGGTCGGCGTGGGCCAGGCTCCCGCAGACCGTCCCCCGGGTCCGGATGCCGGCGTGGCCGACGTAGCGGAGAGCCGGCCCGAAGATCGGGGCTGCGGTCAGCAGGTCGGTTGACCGCTCCGCTGCGCTCTGTCGGACGAGCGCCCCGATGCGGATCCCGCCGTTGGTCAGGATCTGGTCCTGGCCGGGGATCTGGTTGATGTCCACGAGAAGGCGCGGCGTGGCCAGCCGCATGTTCATAATCGGGAGCAGGCTTTGACCACCGGCGATCACCTTGGCGTCGTCGCCGTACTCGGCCAGGAGCGACACCGCCTCCTCGACGCTCGTCGGCGCCGCGTAGCTGAAGCGCGACGGCTTCATCCGTGCACCCCTTTTCGCTCGAGACCGATGAACTCCGCCACCCGTGCCACGTGGTCGCTGCGGTCGTATTCGTCGTACAGGCGCTGGCGCAGGAGGAAGGCGGGTAAGGCGTTGACATTCTCGAACAGCATCGTGCGGCCGGCGTGCTCGGAGCTGGTGAAGTCCCAGATGGCGTTCATCAGCCGGTTTTTCTGGTCGGCGCTGGCGCCGGCCATGCTCAAGTACTTCTGCAGGTACTCGTTGAGCTCGGCGTTGGCGAAGTCGGCCTCGGAGAAGCGCATCACGAGCCCCTGGCCGCACAGCTCCTGTAGGAGGTGGACCATGGCCGGGTAGTCGTCAAGACCGTAGGAGCGGACGGCGGCGATGATGCTGAGGTCGGGTAGCAGGATGCCACCCACCTTGCTGGCCAGCTGCTCGGCGGCGAGGGTGCCGGCCCGGAGCGTCTGGGCGTACTGGATGAGGCGGCCGACCTGGTCCCGCACGGTCGGGATCTGGCCCGACCCGAGGGTATCGACGAGCAGCTGCACGAGGCCGACCATCAGCTCGGCCTTCACGGTCAGCCGGTTGAGCACGTGCCAGTGCTCGCCCTGCGACATGATGTTGAAGGACTCGGCCGAGTGCAGGTCCTTCGCCCCGATGCTGAACACCCGGTCGTGGGGGACGAAGACGTTGTCGAAGACCACGAAGGCGTCGATCTCGTCGCCCCGGGAGAGCACCGGGTGGTCGTAGCGGGACGAGCCGGGGCGGTTGACGCCTTCGCGGGCGATGAGCTTGAGACCGGGGCTGGCTATCGGGAGGCAGCACCAGAACTGCTCGTCTTCGCGCAGCCCGTACGTCCAGATGCTCCCGACCAGGAGGTCGTTGGCCTGCGGGGAGTAGGACCCCACGGCCCGGGCCCCCGAGATCCAGATCCCGTCGTCACTGCGCTTCGTGATCCGCAGCACCGCGCTCCGGTCATCGCCCGCCTTGGCCGATCGGGACCGGTCGCCCTGCGGCTCCACGACGCAGCCCGCCAGGTGGATGGCATTCTTCTGGGCGTACTCGATGTAGGACCGCAGGTTCCCCTTGTGGTCCGGGGAGAGCCGGTCAAACTCCGACTCCAAGGCGAGCATGCCGATAGCGGTCCAGGGGATGATGTCCGGCGATCGGCCGAACAGCGTCCCCGTCTTCCAGGCGATGTACTCACAGGCCTGCCGCCGCTGGACGAGATCCTCCGGGGTGTGGGGGATCTGCCAGAAAATGCCCGCCCGAGCCCCGTCCGGCCGCTCGAACGTCAGGATCTTGTCTGGGCCCTCCAGGAACTGGTCGTCGTAGATCTCAGCGCTCTGCTCGATGAGCGTTCGGGTGAGGTCGTGCGTGGTGACGTCGTCGATGCGTTCCCCGCGGAACCACACCTCCCGGCCGTCACGCAGGCGCGCCTTGTACTCGTCGCCGGAGACCAGGTACGACTGGCGGGCATCGGGGCTCGCCTCTCTCACAAGCTGCTCCGTCATCCGTTTCCTTCCTCGGCCGGGTTACGTTCTTCACTCGGGTTGGGGCACGAGCTCATCGAGGACGACCTTTCCGCCCTCGATGAGGGTGCGGCCGTCTAGGGCCAGGGAGGACCCCCGCATCGGAATGTCGAGGTGGCACATCGAGTTGTTGGTGCCGCCGAACTCCGTGTTGGGGCCGGTGGAGAACATCACGTTGCCGAGGAACGAACGGCCGTCCATCCCGATCGTCCGGCTATCGACGTGTAGCGCCGACCAGCGGGCCCGTTCGTTCAGGCCCCAGCCGATATGGGAGACGGCGAACGCCTGCGGGTCCTCGAAGCCGGACATGTAGTCCTCGAGCAGGCTGGCGTCGAGCCCGCCTCTGATCTTCCTGATGTAGCCGTCCTCGATGTCGAGGCGGATCGGTGTGCTCACATAGGAGTTGAAGGGGAAGATGATGTCGCCAGGCGCCAGCACAACCGTCCCGTTGACACCTTCCTCGTACGCCTGGCTGGCCACGAGACCCGCCGGCCAGTGGTCCCAGCGGCCGGGCGTGTCGGTGTAGCCGTACTCGGTGAGCGGCGTGTACTTGCCGAGCGAGTAGACGACGTCGGTGCCGGCCTCGCTGGTGATGCGCAGCTCCCGTGAGTTGCGCAATAGCTCTTCCGACTTCTCGGCCCGCCGGCGCAGGTCCTTGGTGGGGAACATGCGGCTCAAGATTTCCGGAGGCTCAATGCATAGCAGGACCCGGGTACCCGACTCCTGGATCTCGATCTGCTCTGCCGAGAAGAGCAGGAAGACGAGGTCGACGAGCAGGTCCGCCTGCTTCAGGGCGTTGATGGCGGCGGTGTTGCCGGCCAGCGGCGTCTGGCCGACCGTGCCATCGAAGGGGGTGTCGTCGGCGACCAGCGTGAAGGTGTCGGCGCCGAGCCGCCGGGCCGCCGAGGTGAAGGCGTCGGCGTAGGCGGTCTGCGTCGGGGCCTTGCCGGCCAGGACGGCGACCACCTCTCCTTTCCGTACGCCGCAGAGTTCCAGATTGCGCTCACACAGGGCCGAGAGGTCTACAGGCACAAGATCCTTCCTTTCCCTTTCTGTTGCGGTCAGTCGGACTTGGCGACTCGGGCGTGGAACCGCCGCATTAGGTCGAGGAACTCGTCGAGCGTGTCCCACGGGATCATGTGGCCGGCGCCGGTGATCACGACCAGCTCGCAGTCGGGGTGCCGGCCGGCCAGCTCCTCGCCCTCCTCGACGGAGATGATCTGGCTCTGGTCGCCGACCACGAAGCAGATCGGCCGCCGGATCGTGGACCAGCCCCCGGCGGGGTCTTCGAGGTCGAGGTTCCGGAACGACTCGGTAACCGCGGCTTCCGAGCAGGTCGGGAGCCACCGGAGCCGGTCCTCCAGCTGCTCACTCGTCCAGGTGGGGTGGAACGGGCGGAACTCCTCCGGCGACACCCCTTCCTTGGCCAGCTTGATCGAGTCGAGGTAATAGTCGAGGTTGCCTCCGGCGAACGGGCGGCCCGGCCCGCAGACGGGAGCGTCGATCACGGCCACGCCGCGGAAGAACTCCGGGTATCGAGCGGCGAAGCGCATGGCCACCCGTCCGCCCATCGAATGGCCGACTACCACGGGCCGGTCGAGACCGAGGGCCTCGATCGTGAAGGCGGCGTCGTCGGCGTAGTGGTCGAGGGTGTACCCGGTCGGTGGGTGGTCCGACTCTCCGCGTCCCCGCTGGTCGAGGACGTAGGTGGGGACCTCCACCCCGAGCGGGGAGGCCACGAAGTTCCAGGTGGCGGCCGGGCTGGTGATGCCGGGCAGCACGAAGATCGGAACTGCTTCCGGGCTGCCGGCGGCGGGAGTCGCGACGGGGGCGTGGAGGATGTAGTGGAGGCGGACGTCGGACTTCTCGATGTAGCCGTCGCTGACCGTGACGCCCTCAGGCGCCGCTGCCATGACGCTCTTCCTTGTAGACGCCGCCGGGGGCCGGGGGCGTGGCGCAGGCGAGATCCCAGTAGGCCCGGTCGTAGTAGACGAGCGCCCGGTCCGGGGCGCCGGCAGTGACGCGGCCGTCGACGACCTGACCGACGAAGATCGTATGGTCGGCCACGACATAGCTGGCGGCCACCACACACTGCAGCTGGGCGGTGCAGTCGCGCAGTCGGGGAAACGGCGAGTCGACGTCGTCGCAGAGGTTGTCGATGAACTTCGCAATGCCCCTGGCCGAGCCGAACTCGGCGAGGGGCAGGTGGTTGTGGTCGAGGATCGCCACTCCGAAGCGGCCCTCCTGCCGGATCGACTCGGCGGTGGCCGTCCCCGAGTCCACCGACACCGAGAGGATGGGCGGATCGGCGGAGGTCGAGCAGCAGGCGCTGACCGTGAGACCCCATGGGCGGCCGCTCACCTTGCTGATCACCAGCACGACCCCGGACGGCAGGCGGCGCATACTTTCGAGATACGCTTTCTTGAGCGCCTCGGGGTCGAGAGGGCCGAGCATTGTTTGCATCGAGGAGTTCTCCTCTCCCGGCGATACGGCGCGTTTGATCCTCCTGAGGCGAGGACGGCGCCCCCATCCTCTTGTGGGAGGACTCCCTTGATGAGTCAGCAAGAGGATCGACGGTCCCGGTGCGATTCCGTCATGCTGCTGAGGTGAATGATCGTGACCCGGGCGACGCGCGGGACGCCCCGGCGGACTCGCCCGTCGCGCTGGCCCAGGCGCTGCGCTCCACCGGCTACCTCGCCGACAGTGGCCTCGCCACCGCGACCTTCCTCGCCATGAAGATGAACCGGCCGCTGTTCTGCGAGGGCGAGCCCGGGACCGGCAAGACCGCGCTCGCGCAGGCCCTCGCGCAGGTGACCGGAACCGAGCTCATCCGGCTGCAGTGCCACGACGGCATCGATGCGTCGCAGGCTCTGTACGACTGGGACTTTCCGCGCCAGCTGCTGCACCTGCGCGCGCTGGAGGCGGCCACGGGCGCAGCCGGGGAGAAGCTCGACGCCGACGCGGTGGAGGCCTCTCTCTACGACGCGCGCTTCCTGCTCGCGCGGCCGATCCTGCGCGCCCTACAGATCACGCCCAGCGTGCTGCTTATCGACGAGGTCGACCGCGCGGACGACGAGTTCGAGGCCTTCCTCCTCGAGGTGCTGACCGAGCACGCCGTCACCATCCCCGAGATCGGCGAGATCCGGGCGAAGGTCCCACCGCTCGTCGTCCTCACGTCCAACCGCACGCGCGAGGTGCACGACGCCCTCAAGCGCCGCTGCCTCTACCTCTGGCTCGACCACCCCGACCTGCAGCGCGAGATCGAGATCCTGCACTCCCGGCTGCCCGGCCTGCCCGAGCGGCTCGCCGCGCAGGTCGCCGGTGCGGTCCGCGCACTGCGCCGGGCCGACCTGCTCAAACCGCCCGGTGTCGCCGAGACGATCGACTGGGCCCGCGCGCTGCAGCTCGTCGGCGCCCGGCACCTCGACGTCGACAGCGCTGCCGCCACCCTCGGCGCCGTCCTCAAGTACCGCGAGGACGCCGACCGCGTCCGCACGCAGCTCGACACGCTGCTCGCCTCTTGAGGTGAGATGACAACATCCCTGCCGGCACCGTCGCTGCCCGGACCGCCCGCCGACGACGACCCCATACCGGGGCTCGTCGGGTTCACCGTCGTGCTCCGCAGCGCCGGGCTGGCGGTCACGACCGACCGCGTCGCGGCGTTCCTGTCCGCGCTCGACTCACTCGACGTGACCAGCCGGATGCAGACCTACTGGGCCGGGCGGCTCACGCTCTGCTCCGATCCCGACGACCTGCCGCGCTACGACCTCGCCTTCGAGGACTGGTTCACCCCGCAGCAGGGTGGTCGCACCCAGATCACCGACGACCGCAAGCCACCACCGCCGAAGCTGGCCGCGCTCACACCGTCCACACAGGACCAGTCCGAGAAGGACGGCGACGACGAAGGCGAGACCCCGCAGGTGCACGCGCGCGCCAGCGGCACCGAGGTCCTGCGCCACCGCGACCTCGCCGAGCTCACCCCCGGCGAGCGCGAGCACCTGCGCCGTCTGCTGGCACTGCTGCGCCCGGAGATGCCGACGCGGGCGTCCCGGCGGCGGCGACCGTCGCGGCACGGCCCGACCGACCCCGGCCGCATGCTGCGCACGGCACTGCGCAACCAGGGCGAGCTCCGCGAGCTGCGTCGTCGCGACCACTCGCGCCGGCCGCGCAAGGTCGTCCTGCTCGTCGACGTCTCGGGGTCGATGGAGCCCTACGCCGACGCGCTGCTGCGCTTCGCCCACGTCGTCGTGCGTCGCTCGCCGGCGGCCGTCGAGGTGTTCACCCTCGGCACCCGGCTCACTCGGCTCACCCGCGAGCTGCGGATGCGCGACGCCGACCGGGCGCTCGCGGCCGCGGGCAAGGCGATCCCGGACTGGTCGGGCGGCACCCGCCTAGGCGAGGTGATGCGCGCCTTCGTTGACCGGTGGGGGCAGCGCGGCGCAGCTCGGCGCGCTGTCGTCGTCGTCTTCTCCGACGGCTGGGAGCGTGGCGAGACCAACGTGCTCGGCGTACAGATGGAACGGCTGAGCCGGCTCGCCCACCGGCTGGTGTGGGTGAACCCGCACGCCGGCAAGGACGGCTACGCACCGGTGCAGGGCGGAATACTCGCCGCTCTGCCCTACTTGGACGATCTGTTGGCCGGCCACAGCCTGGCCACCCTGGAACAGCTGCTCGAGGTGGTACGCGATGCGTGACGTGATGGATCAGCTTGCCGGGTGGTGGAAGAACGGCGAGACTGCGGCGCTGGCCACGGTCGTCGGGACCTACAGCTCTGCCCCCCGCCAGCCCGGTGCATCGATGCTCGTCGGCCCCGGCGGCGAGGCGGTCGGGAGCGTATCCGGCGGCTGTGTGGAGGGCGCCGTGTACGAGCTGGGCCAGCAGGTGCTGACCGACGGCCGGCCGGTGCTGCAGCGCTACGGCGTGTCCGACGACGACGCGTTCGCGGTCGGCCTGACGTGCGGCGGGATCATCGACATCTTCGTGGAGAAGATCTCCCCCGAGACCTTCGACCAGCTCGGGTCCGTCGTGGAGGCCGTCCGCGCGGAGTCGCCGGTCGCCGTCGCGACGGTGCTCTCTGGCCCTGCGAAGCGCCTCGGTAAGCGGCTGGTGGTCTGGCCCGACCGGGTCGACGGCACCACCGGCTCGTCCCGGCTCGACGACGCGATCCGCGACGACGCCCGCGGCCTGCTCGACTCCGGCCGCAACGCGATGCTGCACTACGGCGTCGGCGGCCAGCGCCGCGGCGAGGAACTGTCCGTGTTCGTCGAGTCCTTCGCCCCGCCGCCGCGCATGATCGTGTTCGGCGCGATCGACTTCGCCGCGGCCGTCGCGAAGATCGGCACGTTCCTCGGCTACCGGGTCACCGTCTGCGACGCGCGCCCGGTCTTCGCCACCGCGTCCCGGTTCCCCGGCGCCAACGAGGTCGTCGTCGAGTGGCCGCACCGCTACCTGAGCGCCGAGGCCAAGGCTGGCCGGATCGACGGGCGCACGGCGCTTTGCGTGCTCACCCACGACCCCAAGTTCGACGTCCCGCTGCTCGAGGTCGCGCTGCGACTGCCCGCGGTCGGCTACATCGGCGCCATGGGCTCGCGGCGCACCCACGACGACCGCATCGCGCGCTTGAAGGAGGTCGGCGTGACCGACGAGGAGATCGTGCGCATGTCCAGCCCTATCGGCCTCGACCTCGGCGCGCGCACCCCGGAAGAAACCGCGGTGTCGATCGCGGCGGAGATGATCGCCCAGCACTGGGGCGGCGCGGGCGCGCGGCTCGCCGAGCGGGTGGGCCCGATCCACACGCACTAGGGCGTGTCCCGTGGATCAGTGGTGACGGGGTCGCGGAGCCAGATCTTGATCGAGGCGACGTCCACGGTGCCCTGGTAGACGTACTCGCGTTTGTCGGTGCGCATCGCGACAGCGCGGAAGGC
>NZ_JAHDTG010000120.1 GCF_018531475.1 Pseudonocardia mahuensis | reverse complement strand
TGGTAGGCGGCTGGCGTAGACAACCGTCCGGCTACCAGGAGTTCACCTCATGATCGGGGAAGACACGACGAACACGCCCACATCGTGATCAACACACCACGGCCCCGAGTTCCAAAACGCTCACTGAAGGGCAGGACGGCGATCGTGACCGGCGGTGCGTCCGGCATCGGCCGGAGCATCTGTCTGCGGCTCGCCGCCGAGGGCGCCGACGTCGCGGTGTTGGACAACAACGCCGACGGCGCCGCGGAGACGGCGGTGCTGGCGGGCGAGCACGGCGTAGCGGCGCGGTCGTTCGCCGTCGACGTCACCGACGAGGCCAGTGTGGACAGTGCGTTCGCGGAGGTCCGCGCCTGGCGCGACGAGGTGGACATCCTGGTGAACTGTGCGGGCATCATCGCGATCGCGACGGTCGAGGAGACCACGCGGGAGGAGTGGCGGCGTGTGTTCGCCGTCAACGTCGACGGGGTGTTCCACACCTGCCGGGCCGTCGCGGCCTCGATGCGCGCCCGGGGGTCCGGGAAGATCATCAACATGTCCTCCTGGTTCGGCAAGGCGGGCAAGCCGAACTACGGGGCCTACAGCGCCTCCAAGGCCGCGGTCATGGGCCTCACGCAGTCCCTCGCCATGGAGCTCGCCTCCGCGGGGGTCAACGTCAACGCGGTGTGCCCGGGCACGATCTTCGAGACCGGGATGCGGGACTTCGCCGACAAGCTCAGCGCGGAGAAGAACCTCTCCACCGCGGCGGAGCGCGCCAAGGCGATCCCGATGGGACGGGTCGGCAAGCCGGACGACATCGCGCGCGTGGTCGCTTTCCTCGCCAGCGACGAGGCGGACTACATGACCGGCCAGTCGATCAACGTCACGGGCGGCCTGCTCATGCACTGACCCGTCGCACCGACCCCGCCGCACCGCCCGAAAGGACCTCTCCCGCATGACCTCGTTCCGGCCCCTCACCGGGGTGATCCCCGCCCACCTGCTGCCGTTCACCGCCGACCGCGAGATCGACGAGCCCAACCTGCGCCGCCACGTCCGGTCGTTGCTCGACGTCGACGGCGTCGACGGCATCACCACCGTGGCGCACGCCTCCGAGGTGGCCACGCTGACCGCCGACGAGCAGCGGCGGGTGCTCGCCGTCGTGCTCGAGGAGGTCGGCGGGACGGTTCCGGTGATCTCCGGGGTGTACCAGGACGGCTCCGCGAAGGCGGCCCGCATCGCGGCCCGGGCGGAGCAGGACGGGGCCGACGGGCTGCTCGTGTTCCCGTCCGGGGTCTTCGAGGGCGGCTCGCAGCAGCGGCCGGAGATGGCGTTCGGCCACTACGCGGAGATCGCGTCCGCGACCAGCCTGCCGATGATCGCCTTCGTCTACCCCGCGACGTCCGGCCTGCGGATCGCCACGGACGCCTTGGTGCGGATCTGCTCCGAGATCGACAACGTCGTCGCGGTGAAGGAATGGTCGAACGACATCGTCGCGTACGAGCGGAACCTGCGGGCCCTGAAGAGCCTCGACAAGGACATCGCCGTGCTGTCCAGCTTCAGCCGGTCGCTGTTCGCCTCGCTGGTGCTGGGTGCCGACGGCATCCTGTCCGGCCACGGCAGCCTGATCGTGGACCTGCACGTCGAGCTGTTCCGCGCCGTGCGGAAGCAGGACCTCGCCGAGGCCCGGCGCGTGTGGGACCGGATCCAGCCGGTCGTCGAGGTCTGCTACGACGACCCGTTCCTCGACGGGCACAACCGGATGAAGGTCGCCCTCGCCGAGCTGGGCCGGATCGATGAGGCGCACGTCCGCCCACCGCTGCAGCCCCTCGCCGACGCGGAGCGGGCGCGCATCCGCGACGCCGTGGCGCGGGCAGGCCTCGGCCGCGGCTGATCACGTGCGCGTCCTCGTGAGCCCGGACAAGTTCAAGGGCACCCTCACCGCCCCGCAGGCGGCCTCGGCGCTCGGGGCCGGGGTGCGCCGGGCACTCCCGGACGCGGACGTGCGGCTTCTTCCGGTCGCGGACGGGGGCGAGGGCACGGTCGACGCCCTCCTGGCCGCCGGCGGTGTCCGCCGTACCGCCTGGGTCCGGGACCCCCTCGGCCGGCCGGTCACTGTGGACTGGGCCGAGGTGGACGGTGCGGCGGTGATCGAGCTCGCGGCGGCCAGCGGGCTCCGCCACGTCCGTCCGGACGACTCGACGGCGGTGGCCGCGGACACCTACGGGACCGGCCAGCTGATCCGGCAGGTGCTCGACGCCGGGCTGCGGCACATCGTGCTCGGCCTCGGCGGCTCGGCGAGCACCGACGGCGGAACCGGGATCCTCCGCGCGCTCGGGACCCGGTTCCTCGACGCAGCAGGCGAACCCATTGCACCGGGCGGCGGGGCGCTCGCGAGACTCGCTTCCGTGGACCTCGGGAGGCTCGACGGCCGGCTGGCGCAGACGAAGGTGACCCTGTGCTGCGACGTACGGAGCCCGCTGCTCGGGCCGGCCGGCGCCGCCGCCGTCTTCGCGCCGCAGAAGGGCGCGAGCACGGCGTCGGTCGCGACGCTCGAGCACGGGCTCTCCCGGCTCGCAGCGACGCTGCGGGCCGCAACCGGCCGGGACGCCGCCGCCCTCGACTGGGGCGGTGCGGCCGGTGGCTGTGCCGGAGGGCTGCACGCGGTGCTGGGAGCGACGTTCGCGCCGGGGTTCGACCTGTTGGCCGATCTGGTCGGACTGGACCGGCACCTCGCGTGGGCGGATCTCGTCCTCGTCGGGGAGGGCTCGCTGGACAGCCAGTCGCTTGCGGGCAAGGCCCCGATCGCGCTCTCCGTACGCGCGGCGCGGCTGGGCGTGCCCGTGGTTGCCGTGGCGGGGCGGGTGGACGTGGACGCCACGCCGCTGCGGGAGCTGGGGATCCTCGCGGCGTTGGGCGCGGTGGACGTTGCCGGTTCGGTGAAGGCCGCGCTGGCGGATCCGGCGCGCTGGACGCAGGCGGCGGCGGAGCGGGTGCTGGGAATGCGGATCGGCGACCGGCTGCGTGACAACCCAGCAGGCGTGTCCCGGCAACCCTGGGCGTAATACCAAATGTGAGATACCGTTTATGGTATGCTTCCGCCGCGTCGCACCTCCTTCCCCGGCTTGCAGGATCTGGCCGGTCGCCGCCGGGAACTGATCGAGGAACTCGTCAAGGCCCGCCGGGAGCACGGCCTGAGCCAGACCGAGATCGCCGCCCGGATGGGGACCTCGCAGTCGGCGGTGGCTCGACTCGAGCGCGGTGAGCTCGACGCTCGGCTGTCGACGGTGGAGCGCTATGCGGCCGCGGTGGGGCACGCCGTGGACTGGCAGCTCCGTGCGCACAAGGAGGATCCATGAGCACCTGGCCCCCGTTCCCGCCCGAGCCGTGGAAGCCTCGCCACAACCCATGGCAGCCCGAACCGCGGCCGGGAACCACGCCGGCCGCGGGTCCCTCCTTAGTGCTCGTGGAGGCCCGGCCGGACCGGCTGGCCGAGCGAATGATCGAGCAGCGTCTGGTGGCGGTGGCCGGTGAGCTGGACAGCGAGGCGGCCAACCGGGCGGTGGCCACGCTGGCGCTGCTCGACGCGTCCGGCGATGAGCCGGTGGAGCTGCGACTGTCGGGGGTGAGCGCCGATCTGGACACCGCGCTCACCCTGGTGGACACCCTGGACCTCATGGGTGTGCCGGTGCACGCGACATGCCTGGGCGCGCTCACCGGGCCGGCGGTCGCGCTCGTGGCGGTAGCTGATCAGCGCGTCGCCGGACCGCACGCCGTGCTGCACCTGTGCGAACCGCGGCCCCCGCGTGGCATAGCCGGCCGAGACCTGGACACGTACGCGCAGCACTATCAGCGGCAGCTGCGGCGACTGCAGGAGCGCATCGCGACGGCGTGCCGACGCCCGGTCGACGTCGTGGCCGGCGACATGCGCGACGGACGGCTCCTGACCGCTGAGCAGGCCCGCGCCTACGGGCTGGTCGATACCTGCACCGCCCGCTCCACCAGACGCCCAGGGGCGCCGGCATCCGGGTAGTCCGGCTCGACCCGCAGACCGGCACGATCGACATCGGCGGTCTCGACCTGGGGCACACCCGCAAGTTCCGCAACGTCGCCGCCGGCTCCGACGCGGCGCTCGTCGTCGACGACATCGCCTCGATGTCGCCCTGGCGGGTCCGCGGCGTGGAGATCCGCGGATCAGCGGAGGCACTGATCGGGCAGCAGCCCCACATGCCCGGAATGAGCGCAGAGGTCATCCGCATCCACCCGCGGCGGGTCATCTCCTGGGGCCTCGACGAGTGAGCGCACCCGAAGAACGCTGATCGCGCTGCGGGCACGGCGGATACGTCATCCGAACAGCACGACCGCGGCCCACAGGGAGCCGGCGACCGCCCCGCCGTAGCACAGCAGATTGATCGGCGTGCGCAGCCGCTTGAGCTGCAGACCGTCGTAGAGGGTGTAGCGGAACCGGTGTGCCCAGTGCAGCAGCGACAGCACGCACAGCACGAGCAGCGCGACCCGGGTGAGCGGATGGCCCAGCACGGTCACCAGATGGGCGTGCTCGGGCGGTTCGAGCAAACCCAACGGGAACACGACGCCGAAGAGCAACAGCAGCACCGGAACCAGCAGCGCGGACACCACTCCGCCGGCGCTGAACAGCAGCCATGCCACGGCTTCCGACGACGACCGCCGGGCCATCACGGCCCGCCCAGCACGATCCAGGCCACCACGGTAGAGGCCACCGCCCACGCCGTGAAATGCGCCGCCGCGACCGACCGGGACGGCAGCCGCCGCCCGCGCATCCGGACCACCATCGCCTTCGGGGCCAGGTTGAACCACGTGATCGCGTGCAGCAGCACGAAGGCCAGCGCGACGACGTTGAGCACCAGCACCCAGGGACGGCCGCTCCACTCGAGGAACCGCTGGTAGGAGTCGGGGCCCTGGTAGACGGCGTCGACCAGCAGCAGCAGGTACACCACGGACCAGGCGACGAACACGCTGGACAGCTCACGCAGCACGAACAGCAGGTAGGAGCGGCGGTGCACCCACCAGAACCGGGAGACCCGGGGCCGGTAGGGCCGAGCCCGCGTCGGGCTCGCACGCTCGCTCATCGCGCCCCCCGTGGCAACAGGAAGGACCGCAGCGTCCGCGTCGCCGCGGTGAGCTTGTAGCGCTGGATGGCGCCGGCCGGGTCGACACCCTTGGGGCAGGCACTGGTGCACTCCCCGACGTAGGTGCAGGCCCATACCCCCTCCGCGGTGGCGAGCACGTCCAGCCGCTGGTGTGCGCCCTGGTCGCGGGAGTCGAGGTTGTAGCGCTGGGCCAGCGCGATCGCCGCCGGACCGAGGAAGTCCGGCTCGATCGCGTACACCGGACACGCCGCGTAGCAGAGCATGCAGTTGATGCACATGCTGTACTGCTTGTACTCGTCCAGTTCGGCCGGCGTCTGCAGGAACTCGACGCCGTCGACCCCCGGCTCGTCCTCCCGCACCAGCCATGGCTTCACCTTGGGCAGCTTGCGCATGAAGTCGTCGATCTCCACGACGAGGTCGCGGATGACGGGGAAGTTCGCCAGTGGCTCGACGCGAACAGGTCCCGGCGCGTAGTCGACCAGGAACGTGCCGCAGGTCAATGCCGGATCGCCGTTGACCGTCATGCCGCAGCTGCCGCAGATTCCCATCCGGCACGACCAGCGGAACGACAACGTCCCGTCGAGCTGGTCCTTGATGTAGTTCAAACCGTCCAGGACCGCCCACTCCTCGCGCAGCGGAACCACGTAGTCCTGCAGCGTCGGCGCCGCTTCGGCGTCCGGGCGGTAGCGGGCGACCTGCAGCGTGATGGTGTCGGGCATGCCGTTCATCTCCCGTAGACCCGTTCGCCGGGTGGCCAACGGGTGATCGTCACCGGCAGGTACTCGACGCGCGGAGCGCCGGTCCGGTCGAGGTGGACCAGCGAGTGCGCCAGGAACCGCCCGTCGTCCCGGTCCCGGAAGTCGGTGCGCTGGTGTGCGCCCCGCGACTCCTGGCGGCGCAAAGCGCAGGCCACCATGGTCTCGGCCACATCGAGCATGAACCCCAGCTCGAGGGCCGCGACCAGCTCCGTGTTGAAGGTCCGGCTGGTGTCCTCGATGGTGGCCTTGTCGTAGCGTTCCCGCAGTTCACGAAGCTTGTCCGCGCCCGTGAGGAGGGAAGCGGCGTCCCGGTAGATGCCGGCACTGCCCTCCATCGTGTGCTGCATCTCGGTGCGGATGTCGGCGATCCGCTCCCGGCCGTCACGACGAGCCGACAGGTCGTGCTCCAGCCGCCGCCGCTCGTCGGCCGCCTGTGCCTGCACCGCAGGACCCGGATCGGCATCACCGGTAGCGGCGAACTCGGCGGCCGCAACCCCGGCTCGGCGGCCGAACACCAGCAGCTCCGGGAGCGAGTTGGATCCCAGCCGGTTGGCGCCGTTGATGCTCACGCAGGCGACCTCGCCGGCTGCGTACAGGCCCGGGAGCCCGGTGGCACCGTCGATGTCGGTGTGGACGCCGCCCATCATGTAGTGCTGCACCGGCCGCACCGGGATCAGCTCGTGCACCGGGTCGATGCGCTCGTACTGCAGGCACAGCTCGCGCACGAACGGTAGCTTGCCGTCGATCACCTTCGCCCCGAGGTGGCGCAGGTCGAGATACACGACCGGGCCGTACGCGGTGTCGACGGTGCGGCCCTTCTCCTGCTCGTGGACGAACGCCTGGGACACCCGGTCGCGGGGACCGAGCTCCATGCTGCGCAGCACCGGCGTCGGCGACGGTGTGCCCAGGTCGTAGTCCTGCAGGTAGCGGTAGCCGTCCTTGTTCAGCAGCCAGCCGCCCTCCGCCCGGGCCGCCTCGGTGATCAGGATGCCGGTGAACGGCAGGCCGGTCGGGTGGTACTGGATGAACTCCATGTCCTTCAGCGGGGCGCCCGCCCGGTAGGCCAGCGCCATCCCGTCGCCGGTCTTGATGTTGCCGTTGGTGGTGAACGGGAACACCCGCCCGCACCCGCCCGTGCACAGGACGACGGCCCGGCCGGTGATGGCCTCGATCCGACCGGTTGCCACTTCGATGCCGACGACGCCGTGCACCCGGTTCTCGTCGACCAGCAGCCTGGTCACGTACCACTCGTCGTAGCGGGTGATCTGCTCGTACTGCAGCGAGGTCTGGAACAACGTGTGCAGCAGGTGGAAACCGGTCTTGTCCGCGGCGAACCAGGTGCGCATCTTCCTCATGCCACCGAATGCGCGGACCGCGACCTGACCGTCGGGCATGCGGCTCCACGGGCAGCCCCAGTGCTCCAGCTGCAGTAGCTCGCCCGGTGCCTCCGCGACGAACGCCTCGACGGCGTCCTGATCGCACAGCCAATCACTACCGGACACCGTGTCGTACGCGTGCTCGTCCAGGGTGTCATCGGGCGCGATGACCGCCGCCGCGCCGCCCTCCGCCGAGACCGTGTGGCTGCGCATCGGGTAGACCTTCGACACGATCGCCACGCTCAGCCGGGGGTTGGCCTCCACGATCGCGATGGCAGCGCGCAACCCGGCCCCGCCGCCGCCCACCACCACCACGTCGTGGCGTGTCATATCCGGGTCCGCTCCGGCTCATTCGGCGTGTTCGGCGGACAGCTGGTTCGACAGCACCCGACCGTCATGTCGGATGACCCTGGTACGGACGCTGCCGTCGTGGAACTGGTGCGAGAACGTGCGACAGCCGCAGGTGTACATGACGTCGTCGAACACCATGCCCGAGGCGTCGCCCTCGTGGTGGCGGCTACCGCTCACCCGCTTTCCGCAAGGAGCCCGCTCGTTCGTAAAGCCGGTACTCGTGCCGACCACGACCCACCTCCCCGGTGGCGGGGCCGATCGCTCCATACGCGGCGCGAGGGTCGTGGCGGGGTGGACCGGCCTTGAGTGACGCGTTCCCCCTATGGCACAACCTCCGGGCGCCTGCGTCAATCACGAGTCTAGAGCAACGCGTCGACGCAGTATTGACGCGCAGTTCGTTGACCCGATGCTGGTGGCGTCCCGGCATGACTGATGACCAGATGCGACATCTGGTCATCAGTCACGGAGGTGGTCGTGAGTCGGAGCCGGGAGGCGCGCATTCTCGACGCGGCCGGGGGAACTGCTGCTCGTCTTCGGCTACCACAGGGTGACCGTCGACGACGTTGCGCGCCGGGCAGGTGTCGGGAAGGGCACGGTGTACCTGCACTGGGCGAGCAAGCTCGAGCGTTCTACACCGGCGACACCGAGCTGCTCGGCGCGCTGAGCGCCGATACCAAGATCGGCCTGCAGTTCGCCATGGACAAGGCCGCGATGGCGCCGCGCTACCTGGGCGTGCTGCACGAGCACGGCCACCTCACCGTCCGCCGGGGGTTCCCCGGTGGCCGGGCCCGTCCAGCGCGGGATGCTGACGCAGATCGACCCCCCGGAGCACCGCGCTCTGCGCCACCTGGTCAGCGCCGCGTTCACCCCGCGCACCGTCGCCGCCCTGGAGCCCGCATCCGCGCCGTGACCGGTGAGCTCCTCGACGCCGCGGGCGAGCGGTTCGACCTCGTCGACGCGCTCGCGTTCCCGCTGCCGGTCATCGTCCTCGCCGAGCTGCTGGGTCTTCCCGTCGAGGACCGCGCGCTGTTTCGGACGTGGGCCGACGGGTTGTTCGCGATGCAGGTCGACGATCCCCGCGATCCCGCGCTCGGGCCGCGGATCACCGCGCGGCCCTGGCCGAGATCACGGCCTACCTCACCGAGCACTGCCGCGAGCGCCGCGCCGACCCGCGCGAGGACCTCATGTCCGCGCTGGTCACCGCGGAGGTCGACGGCCGGCGCCTGGACGACGAGGAGACGGCGAACTTCTCCATGCTGCTGCTGCTCGCCGGGCACATCACCACCACGGTCCTGCTCGGCAACGCCGTACGCACCCTCGACGAACACCCCGGCGTCTGGGACGAGCTGCGCGCCGGCCCAGCTCGCCTTCGGGCACGGCGTTCACTTCTGCCTCGGCGCCCCACCGGCCCGTCTCGAAGCCCGAGTCGCTCTGGAGACGCTCACCGCGCGCTACCGCGTCCTGTCGGTCGACCACGACACCATCGCCTGCACGGGCGGGTTGCAGCACCACCCGCGCGGCATCCTCGGCACCCGCAACTTGCCCGTGCGCGCCATCCCGGTGGGAGCGTCGTTATGCCGAGGGGCGGGGCTGCGGGTTCAGTCGAATCCCGTCGAGTACTGCGTCCAGGAACTCGTCGGCGAGTTCGTCGGGGCTCAGCTCCCCGCCGGGTTCGAACCACAGATAGGTGTAGTTGAGCATGCCCAGGATGCCCTTGACGAGCAGTCGGGGGGTCGGGCGCAGCACCTTGGCCTCGACGCCCCGGTCCAGTGCCTGGCGCCAGTAGCCCTCGTAGCGTTCCCGGGCGGCGATCACCCTGTCCCGCCGGTCGCCGGTGAGGGCGGAGTAGTCACGGAAGAAGACGGCCCACTCGGCCTGGTGAGCGGCGATGTTGCGCAGCAATCCCCGGGCCATCTCCCGCAGGAGTTCCTCGGGCGCCGACCCGGCCCGCAGTGCCTGTTCGGCGTGGGCGTTCATCGTGTCGACCTGGGTCTTGCTGATGTCGTAGAGCAGCGCCTCTTTGCTCTCGATGTAGTGGTAGAGGGCCCCACGGCCGAGGCCGACGGCCTTGCCGAGCTCCGCGATGCCGGTCCCGTGATACCCGTTGCGAGCGAAGAGATCAGCAGCGATGGCGATGACCCGTTCCCGGTTCACCGCGAAGGTGCTGGAGCCCATGAACCCACTTTCGCCTCGAGTGCGCCGACGGCTGCCCGCCAGGTTATCGGCCCGGCGGGGCAGCCGGCCCGCGGTCAGGTCGCCGGTGACGCGCCAAAGGCGTCGTCGAACGTGTAGCCGGACAGCAGTTCTCGCGCCGCAACCATGTACTGGATCGTGGGGGTGCCCTCCTCGAGCCAGTTCAGCCGCGCGTCGCGGTAGAGCCGCTCGATGGGCACGCGCCGGGTGTAGCCGATCCCGCCGTGCACGAGCAGCGCGCGGTCGGTGACCCGGCCGACCGCCTCCAGGCCGAACTGCTTGACCATGGACGACTCGGCGGGGATGCGACGTCCGGCGTCCCACTTGGCGGCGGCGTCGGCGAGCATTCCGCGCAGCGCGTAGACGTCGATCGCCATCTCCGCGAGGTAGCGCTGCACCGCCTGCCGCTGCCCGATCGGCTTGCCGAACGTGACGCGGTCCTGCGCGTGCTGCAAGGACAGCTCGAGCGAGCGCTCGGCGGTGCCGAGCGAACTGGCCGCAATGAACACCCGGCTGATCTCCAGCGCGCGTTCGAGGTGCTCCTGGCCCTGCCCCTCGGCGCCGACGAGCGCGGAGGCCGGCACCCGCACGCCGTCGAAGGTCAGCTCGCCGTGCTCGCCGCCCTTGCAACCCATCGTCTCGGGGAGCGGCTCGATGCCGAACCCGGGTGTGTCGCGCTCGACCAGCAGCGCGGAGACCTCCGCCGTGCCGGTCTTGGCCAACACGAGGAAATGCGACGCCAGGTCGGAGTTGGTGATGAGCCACTTGCGCCCGTCGATGACGTAGTCCGCGCCGTCGCGGCGGGCGGTGGTCCCCAGGTCGGCACCGGAGCCGTGCTCGGGCTCGGTCAGGGCGAAGGCCAGCGAGCGCTCACCGGTGGCGGCGCCGGGCAGGATCGCGGCCTGCTGCTCGGCGTTCCCGATCTCCGACAGCGCGTGCGCGAACGAGTTGTGCACGTGCACGATCACCCGCAGGCCGCCCTGGATCTTGGCGAACTCGGCGATGATCGGCAGGTACTGCGCGATGGACAAGCCGCTGCCGCCGTACTCCCGCGGCACCAGCAGGCCGAATGTGCCGGACTCGCGCAGCACCGGCAACACGACGTCGTAGGGGATGCGCTCCTCGCTCTCGATGCGCTGCTCGAGCGGGTCGAGCTCGTCCCAGATGGCCGACGAGATCGTGTCCCACAGCTTGCGGTACTCCGGCTCGGGAAGTCCTTCGTGCACGGCTGGTCCTCTCCTGTCGTGGGCGTGCGCTGTCGTAGTGCGGGTGGGCGCGATCAGATCGACCAGCCGCCGTCGGCGGAGAGCACCGAACCGGTGCAGAAGGTCGCGTCCTCGCTGAGGAACACGGCGGCGCGGGCGATCTCGGCGACCGTGCCGAACCGGCCGAGCAGGGTGGCGTCGGAGATGACCTGACGTGAGCGGTCCGGGACCGCGGCGGTCATGTCGGTGTCCACGAAGCCGGGGGCCAGCACGTTGACCCGGATCCCGTCGCGGCCGACCTCCTTGGCCAACGACCGCGCGAACCCGATCATGGCCGCCTTGGCGCTGGCGTAGGCGGTGTCCCCGGGGTGCCCGATCAGGCCGACCACGGAGGAGACCAACACGACGCTGGGTCGGTGTCCCCGGGTGAGCGCAGGCAGCGCGGCGCGGGCCAGGGCTGCGTTGCCGCGGAGGTTGAGCTCGATCACCTGCCACCACTGAGCCGGATCCATCGTGGTGAGTCGCCCGCCCTGCCACCGCCCGGCGTTGAGGATCACCGCGTCCAGCCGCCCCCAGGTGTCGAGCACCGACTGCACCGCGGCCGGCGCACCGGCCTCGTCGCCGAGGTCAACGCGCACCGGAAGCACCTGGCCGGGGTGGTCAGCGGCGAGTTTCCCGATGGCCTCACCGCCCGTGCGGTAGCCGCAGCCGACGTGACACCCACGGTCCAGCAGCTCGCGGGCGATCCCGGCGCCGATGCCGCGCGAGGCGCCGGTGACCAGCACCGTGCGGGCGGGGGAGGGGAGGTCGGGAGGTGTCGAGACAGCCACAAGGCGGACTGTACCGAGCGATCCAACAAAGTCCAGATTCCTGCGCGAGAAGAGTATTTTTACTGCCGTTTTGTCGGCTGATCTCGACGAAACGGACTTGGACCGAGCGGTCCAAATGGTCTTGTGGTCGCATCGATGGGCGTGCTAGACCTGTGGTCCTGCGCACAGTCTTGCGGGCGCCGCCCTGCTTCCCCGATGCCGCCGGAGGTCTGCGTGACAACCCAGCAACGCGAGGGGGCGGACGTCCGTCCGACCCGGGTAGCGCTCGCGAGTTTCATCGGCACCGCGATCGAGTGGTACGACTTCTTCCTCTTCGGCGCGGCGGCGACGTTGATCTTCAATCAGCAGTTCTTCCCGACGCTCAGCCCGGCGGCCGGCACCCTGGCCGCCTTCGCCACGTTCGGCGTGGCCTTCGTGGCCCGCCCCGTCGGCGGGATCGTCTTCGGGCACTTCGGTGACCGCATCGGGCGCAAGAAGATGCTCGTGCTGTCGCTGGTCCTGATGGGCGGCGGCACAGTGGCGATCGGGCTGCTGCCGACCTACGAGCAGATCGGCATCCTCGCCCCGCTGCTGCTCGTCGTGGCCCGGCTCGTGCAGGGATTCGCGGTCGGCGGCGAATGGGGCGGGGCGGTCCTGATGGCTGTGGAACACGCGCCGCCCGGCAAGCGGGCGTTCTACGGCAGCTGGCCGCAGGCCGGCGTTCCCGCCGGCCTGGTGCTCTCCTCGGCGGCGTTCCTCGCCGTGCAGCAGCTTCCCGAGGAGCAGCTGACGAGCTGGGGCTGGCGGCTGCCGTTCCTGGCCAGCATCGTGCTGGTGCTGCTGGGCCTCTACATCCGGATGCAGATCGTCGAGTCCCCGGACTTCCGGGAGGTCCGCGAGTCCCGCACGGTGTCGGAGTTCCCGCTGGGCGACGTGCTGCGCCGGGCCCGCAGGCCGCTGCTCGTCGGAATCTGCACCCAGGCCGCGGCGAACGTGCCATTCTACATCGTCTCGGTGTTCGTACTGTCCTACGGGCCCAGCGAGCTCGGTGTCTCCCGGGACGTCATCCTGCTCTGCCTGCTGGTCGCCTGCCTGATCGACATCGCGACGGTGCCGCTCGCTGCGGCGCTCGCCGACCGGATCGGCCGCCGCACGATGCTGCTCGCCGGTGCGGGCTACATGGCAGCCGTCGCGTTCCCGTTCTTCTGGCTGTTCGACACCGGGTCGCCATGGTTGATCCTGCTGGGGATGATCCTGGTGGTGACGATCGGGCACGCCGTCACCTACGCGGCGATCGCCGGTTTCCTCGCCGAGATCTTCGAGGCCCGCTTCCGCTACACCGGAGCGTCGGTCGCCTACCAGTTCGGAGGCATGATCACGAGCGGTCCCGCGCCGTTCGTCGCCGCTGCGCTGTTCGCCGCACTGGGCGGGTCGTGGGCCATCGCGCTCTACATCGTCGGTGCCTGCGCCGTCACCGCGCTGGGGCTGCTGCTGGTCCGAAACCCCGCCGTCACGACCGGCGCCTCCGACGAGCTGATCGCGAGCAACCGGTGAGCGCCCGCGACGAGGCCGTCTGGGATCAGGTCGAGGCCGGGCTGTCCACGGACCCGGCCGAGGAACTCAACACGGCTCAGGAGGCCTGCGGGCGCTACGCCGCCGAGCGCGGCCGGCTGGCCCTGATCGTCCGGCACGCCGACGGCAGCAGCGAGCGTTGGACCTACCGCGAGCTGGACCGCGCCGCGGCGCAGGCCGCTCGGATGTTCGCCGGGGCCGGTCTGCGCCCGGGCGACCGGGTCGCCGGACTGCTGTCGCGGCAGGTGGAGAGCTGGATCGTCGCGCTGGCGGCGTGGCGCAGCGGGCTGGTGTACGTGCCGCTGTTCTGCGGTTTCGGCACCGACGCGCTGGCCTACCGGCTGCGCTCGTCGCGGGCCGCGCTCGTCGTGGTCGACCACCGCTGGCGGGAAGGCCTCGGCGACGCACTGACCGCCCTGGACGACGAGCTCGCAGTGGTCACCGTGACCGGTGAGCGCGGCCGCGGCCTGGTCCGCGGCGACCACAGCTTCTGGGCGGAGCTGGACCGAACCGGCGCCGACGGCCCCGTGGCGCCCACCGTCGCTGGCGACCCCGCGACCCTGCTGTTCACCAGCGGCACGACCGGCGAGCCCAAATCCTGCGTGATGCCGCACTCGGCGCTGCTGTCGGTGATCCCGTTCGCCCGGAACTCGCTGGGCGTGGGCCCCCGCGATCTCCTGTACACCGCCGCCGACCCGGGCTGGGCCTACGGCCTGTACTCCACCGGCGCCGCACCGATGGCGCTCGGCGTGCCCCGGGTGCTCTACAGCGGAGACTTCGACCCCGCCGCATGGTGGGCCGTGCTCCGTGAGGAGGGCGTGAACTGCCTCGCCGCAGCTCCCAGTGCCTATCGCAAGCTGTTCGGGCCGCTGACCCGGCAGGGTGCGGTGCCCGAGCTCACCGCGGCCGCCGCGGCCGGAGAACCCCTCGATGCCGACGTGGCCGGCCGGTGGGCCGGTGGTGGCGCGCCCCCGATCCGTGACGGCTACGGGCTCAGCGAGGTCGGCATGGTGTTGGCCGACCTCACCACCGCCGCCGGCGGTGATGCCCCGGAACCCGGAACGCTCGGCGGTCCGGTTCCCGGGTTCACCGTGCGCCTGGTCGACGCCGAGTGCCGCCCGGTCGCGGTGGGGGAGAGCGGGCTGATCGCCGTCGAGCGGCCGCGCTACCAACTCAGCACGGGTTACGAGAACCGCCCCGAGGCGTGGGCAGCCCGCTGGCAGGACGACCTGTTCGTGACCGAGGACCGGGCTGTGGTGCGGCCGGACGGGCGGTGGCGGTTCCTCGGCCGCGAGGACGACATGATCGTCACCTCTGGGTACAACGTCAGCCCGGTCGAGGTCGAGCGGGTGCTGGGAGACCACCCCGGTGTCGCAGAGGCGGCCGCGGTCGCCGCACCGGGCTCGAACGGCGGCAGCGTGGTGCGGGCGGTCCTGGTCCGTGCCGACACCGCCGTCCCCGTGGCGGAGCTCGAGCGGCAGTTGCGCGTCGAGGTGACCCGCCGGGTCGGGGCACACGCGAGCCCACGGGTCTTCGACTACGTCGACGCGTTGCCACGCAACGAGGTCGGCAAGTTGCTGCGGGTCGCGCTGCGCAGAGGGGCGTGACCGAGGCGATCACGGGCGAGGCCGTCAGTTGGGACTGAAGTTCCCCAGCTGGCCGAACGTCAGCCGGCGCAGGTGCGTGCCGTCGGACCGCATCACGTAGAGGTTCGCCTGGGCTCCACCCTGCCGGGAGCGGGAGAAGGCGATGCGCCTGCCGTTCGGTGACCAGGTCGGCGTGGTGTCGACGAGCTCGTCGGCGCCGATCGCGGTCGTCGTCAGCTGGACGAGCCCGCTGCCGTCGGCGCGCACTGCGCAGATGCCGCCCATACCGGTAGCTCGCGTCGACCGGGCGAACGCTATGCGAGCGTCCTGGCGCGAGCAGTTCGGGTTGAAGTCGTATCTACCTGCCGTGGGCGGGGTGATCGAACGCTCGATCGTCGTGACGGGGTCGACGGCACACAGATGGGCACCCGCGTCGTTGTTGAACCGGCGCGTGAAGACGATCTCGTTGGCGGGTGGGCGACCAGGATGGGGTGTCGTCCAGGTCACCGTTGGTCAGATCGGTGAGGGCGGTGCCGTCGACGTTCATCCGGGCGATGACGCTGTTGAGGGCGGGGCCGGTGAATCGGCGGCACGCGATCTGAGTCCCGTTCGGTGACCAGGTCGGATCAGTGAGCCTTTTCCAGTAGCGGGAGCGGTGGCTCGAGCCGACACGCCGGGGACGTGAGGATGATCAGCTCGGGGTGCAGGACCTCGGTAGGAAGACGGTCCTTCCACAGATCGTCGTTCCGACACCGAG
>NZ_JAHDTG010000119.1 GCF_018531475.1 Pseudonocardia mahuensis | reverse complement strand
TGATTGCCAACCAGGCTGAGGGAACCTTTGGGCGCCTCCGTTACATTTTGGGAGGCAACCGCCCCAGTTAAACTACCCACCAGGCACTGTCCCTGAACCAGATCATGGCCCGAGGTTGAGACACCCAGTTCGACCAGAGTGGTATTTCAAGGACGACTCCACGGCCACTGGCGTGGCCGCTTCGCAGTCTCCCACCTATCCTACACAAGCCGAACCGAGCACCAATACCAAGCTGTAGTAAAGGTCCCGGGGTCTTTCCGTCCTGCCGCGCGTAACGAGCATCTTTACTCGTAGTGCAATTTCGCCGAGCCTGTGGTCGAGACAGCGCCCAAGTCGTTACGCCATTCGTGCAGGTCGGAACTTACCCGACAAGGAATTTCGCTACCTTAGGATGGTTATAGTTACCACCGCCGTTTACTGGCGCTTAAGTTCTCCGCTTCGCCCCCCGAAGAGAGCTAACGGGTCCCCTTAACGTTCCAGCACCGGGCAGGCGTCAGTCCGTATACATCGTCTTGCGACTTCGCACGGACCTGTGTTTTTAGTAAACAGTCGCTTGGGCCTGGTCTCTGCGGCCGCCCCGCCCTAGCCCGCAAGGGGCTTCAGGCGAAGCGGCCCCCCTTCTTCCGAAGTTACGGGGGCAATTTGCCGAGTTCCTTGACCACAGTTCGCTCGATCGCCTCGGTATTCTCTACCTGACCACCTGTGTCGGTTTGCGGTACGGGCCGCGACAGCACTCGCTAGAGGCTTTTCTCGGCCGTATGGGATGATCCTGCTTCGCCTCAATCGGCTACGCATCACCTCTCACCCTTGATGACATCCGGATTTGCCTAGATGTCGGGCTACAGGTTTGCACCAGTACTACCATTCACTGGCGGGACTACCCTCCGGCGTCACCCCATCGCTTGACTACTACCGGATCCGCTGCCCACGCTCCCCCGACACCGGTCCCCCGAAGGGGACCGGGCGGGTTCGGATGGGCAGTTTCACCGGGTTCGTCATGGGCGCGCTGTCACGGGCACGGGAATATCAACCCGTTGTCCATCGACTACGCCTGTCGGCCTCGCCTTAGGTCCCGGCTCACCCTGGGCGGATTAACCTTGCCCAGGAAACCTTGGTCTTCCGGCGGCAGAGGTTCTCACTCTGCTCTCGCGTACTCATGCCTGCATTCTCACTCGCGCACCCTCCACCGCTCCCTCACAGGGCGGCTTCACCGGGTGCGCGACGCTCCCCTACCCATCATCGCGACTACACCTGCACCAGAGGGGTGCCGGTGGATCAATGCGACGATGCCACGGCTTCGGCGGTGCGCTTGAGCCCCGCTACATTGTCGGCGCGGGACCACTCGACCAGTGAGCTATTACGCACTCTTTCAAGGGTGGCTGCTTCTAAGCCAACCTCCTGGTTGTCTGGGCGGTCCCACATCCTTTCCCACTTAGCGCACGCTTAGGGGCCTTAGCCGGTGATCTGGGCTGTTTCCCTCTCGACTACGAAGCTTATCCCCCGCAGTCTCACTGCCACGCTAGAAATACCGGCATTCGGAGTTTGGTTGAGTTCAGTAAGCTTGTCGGCCCCCTAGCCCATCCAGTGCTCTACCTCCGGCATCCACCACGCGACGCTGCACCTAAATGCATTTCGGGGAGAACCAGCTATCACGGAGTTTGATTGGCCTTTCACCCCTACCCACAGCTCATCCCCCAGGTTTTCAACCCTGGTGGGTTCGGGCCTCCACGCCGTCTTACCGGCGCTTCACCCTGGCCATGGGTAGATCACTCCGCTTCGGGTCTATACTCCGCGACTGTGGCGCCCTGTTCGGACTCGCTTTCGCTACGGCTACCCCTCACGGGTTAACCTCGCCACGAAGCATAACTCGCAGGCTCATTCTTCAAAAGGCACGCCATCACCCTCGATGGGCTCTGACGGCTTGTAAGCACACGGTTTCAGGTACTATTTCACTCCCCTCGCGGGGTACTTTTCACCGTTCCCTCGCGGTACTAGTCCGCTATCGGTCACCAGGGAGTATTTAGGCTTGACGGGTGGTCCCGCCGGATTCACAGCGAATTCCACGGGCTCGCTGCTACTCGGGAAGTCGGGCCCCAGGGGTGTACGTGCGGTTTTCGCGTACGGGGGTGTCACCCTCTACGCCGGCGCTTTCCAGACGCTTTCCGCTAACCGCACGCACACCCCTCGGAAAGGTGACAGCCTTTCCACGGGCCCGTCCCACGACCCCCGCGCCGCAACGCCTGTCAGCTTGGCACGGCGCGGGTTTAGCCTCTTCCGCTTTCGCTCGCCACTACTCACGGAATCACGGTTGTTTTCTCTTCCTGTGGGTACTGAGATGTTTCACTTCCCCACGTTCCCTCCGACAGCCTATGGATTCAGCTGCCGGTGACACCCCATGACGGGTGCCGGGTTTCCCCATTCGGACACCCTCGGATCACAGCTCGGTTGGCAGCTCCCCGAGGCCTATCGTGGCCTCCCACGTCCTTCATCGGCTCCTGATGCCCAGGCATCCACCGTGTGCCCTTACACACTTGTTCACAACAAGATGCTCGCATCCACTATGCAACACTCAACACACAACCACATTCTGGCCTTCTCGATCGCCACCACCCCGACGACGGGGCGTTAGACGGTCCAGGCCAGGAGCAGCCACCAAGAACACACCACCAGGTGTCTCCTCAGGACCCAACAGTGTGCCGAACCTCCCAGGCCGCAGGCCTGGGCGATGGTCCATGAATCAGCATGATCTCGTGTTCCACCCAGCCACCTCACCACTCGGTGAGACTCCTTAGAAAGGAGGTGATCCAGCCGCACCTTCCGGTACGGCTACCTTGTTACGACTTCGTCCCAATCGCCGGTCCCACCTTCGACGACTCCCTCCCGCAAGCGGGTTAGGCCGTCGGCTTCGGGTGTTACCAACTTTCGTGACGTGACGGGCGGTGTGTACAAGGCCCGGGAACGTATTCACCGCAGCGTTGCTGATCTGCGATTACTAGCGACTCCGACTTCACGAGGTCGAGTTGCAGACCCCGATCCGAACTGAGACCTACTTTAAGGGATTCGCTCCACCTCACGGTCTCGCAGCCCTCTGTATAGGCCATTGTAGCATGTGTGAAGCCCTGGACATAAGGGGCATGATGACTTGACGTCATCCCCACCTTCCTCCGAGTTGACCCCGGCAGTCTCCCATGAGTCCCCGCCATTACGCGCTGGCAACATGGGACGAGGGTTGCGCTCGTTGCGGGACTTAACCCAACATCTCACGACACGAGCTGACGACAGCCATGCACCACCTGCACGCCGGCCACAAGGGAACGCCCATCTCTGGGCGCGTCCGACGCATGTCAAACCCAGGTAAGGTTCTTCGCGTTGCATCGAATTAATCCACATGCTCCGCCGCTTGTGCGGGCCCCCGTCAATTCCTTTGAGTTTTAGCCTTGCGGCCGTACTCCCCAGGCGGGGCGCTTAATGCGTTAGCTGCGGCGCGGAGGCCGTGGAATAGCCCCCACACCTAGCGCCCAACGTTTACGGCGTGGACTACCAGGGTATCTAATCCTGTTTGCTCCCCACGCTTTCGCTCCTCAGCGTCAGTATCGGTCCAGAGACCCGCCTTCGCCACCGGTGTTCCTCCTGGTATCTGCGCATTTCACCGCTACACCAGGAATTCCAGTCTCCCCTGCCGTACTCTAGTGATGCCCGTATCGACCGCAGGCTCGGGGTTGAGCCCCGAGTTTTCACGGCCGACGCGACACACCGCCTACGAGCTCTTTACGCCCAATAATTCCGGACAACGCTCGCACCCTACGTGTTACCGCGGCTGCTGGCACGTAGTTGGCCGGTGCTTCTTCTCCACCTACCGTCACCCCGAAGGGCTTCGTCGATGGCGAAAGAGGTTTACAACCCGAAGGCCGTCATCCCCCACGCGGCGTCGCTGCGTCAGGCTTTCGCCCATTGCGCAAGATTCCCCACTGCTGCCTCCCGTAGGAGTCTGGGCCGTGTCTCAGTCCCAGTGTGGCCGGTCGCCCTCTCAGGCCGGCTACCCGTCGTCGCCTTGGTAGGCCATCACCCCACCAACAAGCTGATAGGCCGCGGGCCCATCCCCAGCCGAAAAAACTTTCCACTCGGCCCCGTGCGGGGCCGAGTCCTATCCGGTATTAGACCCGGTTTCCCAGGCTTATCCCAGAGCTGAGGGCAGGTCACCCACGTGTTACTCACCCGTTCGCCGCTCGTGTACCCCCGAAGGGGCCTTACCGCTCGACTTGCATGTGTTAAGCACGCCGCCAGCGTTCGTCCTGAGCCAGGATCAAACTCTCCAACGAAATCTGGCTCTGCTACTGCGCCATCGGCGGACGGGGCCACCGTGACGCGAAACAACAAACTGGCACAAAACCAATTCATTAACTAGCTCGACACACTGTTGAGTTCTCAAAAGACACCCGCACACCGGCGGATCCTCACGGCCTGAGCCGGGGCTGTGTTGTCGTCGGCCTACCTCATCCTCGAGGCCGCCGAATGATCGGGTGGCCAGGCTGACGGGGTGGCGCCCCGGCTTCGAGCGAACCCGGGGGGCGGGGCGCCTGTTCTCGGCTCGGTGCTCGGACTGGCTGTGTCGCCACGGTGGCGACAGCCAGGCGGCGCTCCGCCGCGCATGGCCCGAACCGGATTGAACCGGCTGACGTTAGTCGTCCAGTATATGCTCCGGAGGTCGTTTCATCAATGGGCCGTACGAGTGATGGGACGTGCCGATTGCCGCTCCACAGCACCGCCTCGACGTTGCCCTGTTCATCGCCGCGCTACTCGCCGATGCGATCGAACTCGCCGCTCTTGACCCGGGCCACGAAGGAACGCCACTCGCTCCGGGTGAAGACCAGGTAAGGCTTCCGCGGATCCTTGGCATCCCTGAGGCCGATGAGCCCCCCGATGAACCTCCGTATCTCGACTCCCCAGCGGAGCCCGTCGTCCTCGAACTCACCCATCCCGGCACGATCCCTTCCCTCCCGGGCGGCCCGTGCCGCTGGTCGCGGTCACCAGGAGGCCCGGCGGTTCCCGGGCCGTTCCCGGCTGCGACCGGTCGGGAGCTGCGGCACCCTCGAACCCACCAGAGTGTGCGGCAGCGGCGGCCTGGAAGCTTCCACCCGGCAAGTTGAAGAAACCGCGTCGACCTCGACCGGCGAGGGCGAGGCGGCGCCGGGCAGGTAGCCGGTGACCGAGCTGCGCTGCTACGTGCCCTACCAGCTCGAGGGGCACTGGTGCCGACTGCGGCACGTGACACCCATCCAGACGGGGCGATCCTACCCACCATGTCGGCGAGGAAGGCAGGCCCTGGGAGCGGGGCAGCTGAACGGGGCCGCAGCCCACTCTCTACAGCCGTTCCACCTTGGACTCGTCGATGTCGGCGCACATCACGGTGTGGCCCAGCCCGGCCAGACAGGCGGCGGTCGTCAATCCGACGTAACCGGCGCCCACGACGCCGATCCGGTGGGTACCCATGAGGCCTCACCCCCTTCCGTGGCCCACAACACTTCGCCGACCGCATCGGTCACGTCGGTGACGCCGATCTCCAACAGGCCCGGGTCCGGACGGTCGGCGAAGGTGTCGCCCGTGCCCCCCTTCCACACCACCCGATGGCGCGGGCGACGCGGCCCCCACAGCGCCGGGGGCACCGGCCCGAACAGCACCACCGACGGCGTGCCGTATGCGGTGGCCAGGTGCGCGATCCCGGTGTCTCCGCAGATCACCAGCCGAGCGGTCGCCACGAGCTCTACGAGGCCGTCGAGGCCGGTACACCCCGCGAGCACCTCCGCAGACGACAACTCCGCGACCGCGGCGACCCGCCGCGCCAGCGGTCGCTCGAGGGCCGAACCGGTGATCGTCACCTGGTGGCCGCGCTGGACGAGGAAGCGCGCGACCGCTCCATAGCACTCCGGCGGCCACCGCCGTGCCGCGTGGCTGGCTCCGGGATGCACGATCACCGGACCGGGCTCCGCGGGGTCGTGACGTCGCGGCAGTGCCAGATCATCCGGATCGGCCGGTATCCCCGCGTGCGCCAGTAGATCGCACCAGCGCCGCACCTCGTGGCGATCGGCGCGCCACGGCGGCCCACCCACGTCCGGCCGGGCCGGATGGGCGTGGGTCAGCAGGTGCTGCGGCCGCAGCCCGCGGAGCAGATCGATGCTCTCGGGACCCCGGCCGTGCAGGTTCACCGCGAGCGAGGGCGGGGGCCCGTCCCACCGCAGCGGTTCCAGCCCCACGGTGTGCAGCAGTCGATCCACCTCGCCCATCTCCTGCACGATCGGAGCCAGGGCCCGCGGGGTCGCCAGCGTGATCTCGGCTTCGCCGAACGCACGGCGCAGCGCGCGCAGGGCAGGCACCACGGTCAGCAGATCCCCCAGACCGAGCGCGCGTAGTACCAGGATGCGCGGGCCCCCCGGCCCGCCCCGGCCCCCGCCAGCGTCACGCGACGCCGCTCGTCGCGTCGGATCGGCCCGTGCGCAGCGTCGTGATCAGGCTGGTGGTCGAGTGCCGCTCGACCAGCGGGACGAGCACCACCCGGCCACCGTGGTGCCTGACCACCTCGGCCTCGGGGAGCTCGCGACCGGCGTAGTCCTCGCCCTTCACCCAGATATCGGGCCGCAGCCGTTCCAGCGTCGCAGCCGGGGAGCTCTCACCGAACACCACGACCGCATCGACCATCTCCAGTGCTTCAAGCATGCCGACCCGGTCGGCGGCGGTCATCACCGGCCGGCCCGGTCCCTTGAGGCGGCGCACGGACTCGTCGGAGTTGACGCAGACCACCAGCGCATCACCGAGCGCACGCGCCCGCCGCAGCAGGCTCACGTGGCAGGCAGCGGCGCGACGCCTGTCCCAGCGCAGGGGTCGTGGTGCGCAGCGCCCGGGTGCTGGAGGCGCTCGGCCGGGTGGACACCGCGTGCTTCGACAGGACTGGAATGCTGATCGAGAGCCGGCTGCGGGTGGCAGGCTGGTGCCGCTGGATCCCGGCGGCGACCCAGCCGAGGAGGAGCTGCTGCGCCTCGCCGCCGCAGCCGTCGGCAACGAGGACGACCGAACACATGAGACGGGCCGGGCGGTAGTGGAGACCGCACCGCCCACGGGATGCTCGCCGAGGATCGATCCGACACGGCTCTGTCCTCCGCAGGACGGGTTCTCCGCGGCCGTGCGGGCCGGCCGGCTGGTGGTCGAGGACGCTCCGGGTGTGGTGCTGGGCCGGTGCGTCGAGGCGGGCACGGCCCGGCAGAAGGTGCAGCAACTCGCCCGCGACGGGCTGCGGGTGCTGGCCGTCGCCGACCGCGCGCTCGACGATGAGCCGGAGGACCTCGAGGACGCGGCGCGCACGAGCTCACCCTGCACGGCCTGATAGCCCTCGCCGACAGCCTCCAGCCGTCGCCGCGGTCGAGCAGCTGCGTGCCTCCGGCGTCCGGGCGCTGGTCGCCACCGGCGATCATCGGTGCCGGCCAGCCCGATCACGGCGCAGGCCGGGCCGTCTTCGTGGCGTTGCCGCCGGTTTCCGGGGCGACCGCAGCGGGCACCCGCGGGTTACGTCGGTGGCGAAGGGTGCTGACGCGGCCGTCACGGATAACCATTCATCCGAAGGAGCAGCGCGTGTTCTTGCATCGCCAGGAGTTGCAGTTCAAGTCGACGCCGGACGAGCCCGACGCGGTGTACGCCCGCAAGCTACAGGAGGTGCTCGGCGGCCAGTACGGCGAGATCACCGTCGCCATGCAGTACATGTTCCAGGGCTGGAACATGCACACTCCCGGCAAGTATCGGGACCTGGTCTTCGGCATCGGTGCTGAAGAGTTCGGGCACGTCGAGATGCTCGCCACGATGATCGCGCAGCTGCTCGAGAAGGCACCGCTGGGCATCACCGACGAGGCGGTGCAGGACGACCCGACCGTCGCCGCGATCGTCGGTGGCACCGACGTCCAGCACGCCATCGTCGCCGGCGCCGGGGCCCGGCCCGTGGACAGCATGGGCAACCCCTGGCAGGGCACCTACATCACCGCCAGCGGCAACCTGCTCGCCGACTTCACCGCCAACGCCAACGCCGAGATGCAGGGTCGCACCCAGGTGGCCCGGCTGTACCACATGACCGACGACCACGGCGTCCGCGAGCTGCTGTCGTTCCTGCTCGCGCGCCACACCATGCACCAGAACCAGTGGCTCGCCGCCGCGAAGGAGCTGCAGGAGGAGGGCTACGAGCAGCTGCCGGTGCCGAGCAACTTCCCGCAGCGCCAGGAGTACACCGCGGTCTCCTACCAGTACCAGAACTTCAGTGACGGTCCCGCCGCCGCCGAGGGCAGCTGGGCCGCCGGTCCGACCCCGGATGGCAAGGGCCGGTTCAGCTACCACGACGGCCCGACCACCACCGCCCCGATGCCGCCGCCGACCCACCCCGATGCCCGCCTCTACGGCACCACCGAGCTGCCCGACACCGTGGAGAAGGTTGCCGGGACCGTGCAGGACAAGCTGCACAAAGAGTGAGACTCCGCTGCTCCCGCAACTGGAGTCTCAGGCCACCGGCCGCGGCATGACTTGTTGGCTCTGTTGTTGATGTTCCTGGGGGTGTCACCGTGGTCGGAGGCATCACCGAGCGCTGAAGAGGCCTGACCCTTGTACGTGCTCTGCTCGTGACTGGGCTGCCGGTCGCCGCGGGTGCCCGGGCTGGCTGCCACGACGAGGAGGAGCGGTCGCGTTTGCGCGGAGCCGCCAGCGGTCACTTCTCTGGACATGCGGGTCGTGGTGGTGGGTGCTACCGGGAACGTCGGTACCAGCGTGGTTCAGGCGCTGAGGGCGGAACCCGAGGTCACCTCGGTGCTGGGGCTGGCCCGACGCCGGCCGGGGTGGCAGCCGGACGGCGTCGAGTGGGCCACGGCCCACATCGCCTCCGACGACCTGGTGCCGCACCTGCGCGGGGCCGACGTGGTCGTGCACCTGGCCTGGCTGTTCCAGCCCACGCACGATCCCGTGCTCACCTGGCGGGTCAACGCGCTGGGCGGGATTCGGGTGTTCCGAGCGGTCGTCGAGGCCGGGGTGCCGGCGCTGGTGTACGCGTCCTCGGTGGGGGCCTACTCCCCGGGTCCGCAGGACCGCGCGGTCGACGAGGGTTGGCCGACCCACGGGTGGCCGACCGCCGCCTACACGCGGGAGAAGGCCTACCTGGAGCGGGTGCTCGACGCCGTCGAGGCCGAGCATCCCGACCTGCGGGTGGTGCGGATGCGGCCGGGTTTCATCTTCAAGCGGGAGGCGGCGACCGGGCAGCGCCGGTTGTTCGCCGGTCCGCTGCTGCCGACCCGGCTGGTCCGCCCGGGCCTGCTCCCGGTCGTGCCGAACCTGCCCGGGCTGCGCTTTCAGGCGCTGCATTCGCTCGACGCCGCCGACGCGTTCCGGCTGGCCGCGCTGCGCCCGGTCCGCGGCGCGTTCAACCTGGCCGCCGACCCGGTGCTCGACGCCGGCGAACTGGCCCGGCTGCTGCGCGCCCGCACTGTGCGGGTGCCGACCCGGGCTGTCCGGACCGCGCTCGCCGTGGCCTGGCGAACGCACCTGCTGCCCGCGTCCCCGCAGTTGTTCGACGCCGTGCTGCGCTTGCCGATCATGGACGTGCGCCGGGCACGGGAGGAACTCGGGTGGCAACCGCGGCACAGCGCGCTCGACGCCGTCGGCGCCTTTCTTGAGGGGCTCCGCGACGGCGCCGGCTTCGACACCCCACCGCTGGCGCCGGACACCGGTGGCCCGCTGCGAATGCAGGAGTTCAGGACCGGGGTGGGCGCGCGCCCGTAGCCGGTGCGCCGGCTACTCCCGCCGGTGATCAGTGCGACGGGCGAGCCAGCCGCTCAACCCCTGGCGGCGGGCGAACGGGTCGGTGTGCCCCGCGCCGACAGCACATGACACGACACCCCACCGACCGGCCACTCGGCATCGCCTCCTTAGCCGAGCGCAGGTACTTGCGTGCTCCCGCCGCGGTCGAGTCCGCGGGCCCGGTGTTTGACGGTTGACTCGTGATCTTCTGTTTGGCCGGGCGTGTCCACCGGCGCGGTCGACCCACGCGACGAGCGCCTCGGCCAGTCCGGCCACGTCCAGCACCGCCGATGTAGCGCGCTGTGCCCGGGCCGAGCGCACCCATCATGCCGGGTGGCGGTCCCCGCCTCTGCTGTTGATCTACCCCGGTCGGCATCAGCCGACACGCCGGCCGCGCCGGCGGGCTATGACGCGCCCCGCGTTTACAGGGTCGCTCCCCGAGGGCACGGCTCACCCATGGTGAAGACGCCGACCCGTTCGGAAACGATCGCCGTTCTCGGGGCCGACGACGAGAACCTCGACATGTTGCGCGCCATGCCCGGCCACGACCAGCAGACATTCATACCGCTGCTGACTCCCGAGCAGATGCAGCACGGTGAAGTTTCGATCCGTGATTTGCTGGACCGCGCCGTGGCAGAACTGGAAGCTCGAGAGCGCCCGGTGGACGCGATCGTCGGATTCTGGGACTTCCCGATCAGCACACTGGTGCCCCTGCTCGCGCAGCGCTATGGGCTGCACGGCGCAAGCCTGGAGTCTGTGGTTAAGTGCGAGCACAAGTACTGGAGTCGGCTCGAGCAGCGTGAGGTCGTCCGCGAGGCGCCCCCGTTCGGCGTTGTCGACCTCCTCGGGGAGCCACGGCTGCCCGAGGGGATGAGCTACCCGATCTGGCTCAAGCCGGTGAAGTCCTACTCCTCGGAGCTGGCCTTCCAGGTGGCCGACGACGAACAGTTCAAGGTGGCCGTCGAGGAGATCCGTGCCGGGATCGGCCGGCTCGGCCGGCCGTTCGAGGAGGTCATGGCTCGACTCGACCTACCACCAGAGATCGCCGAGATCGGCGGCCAGGCATGCCTGGCCGAGGAGGCCCTCGCCGGTGCCCGCGCGGCCACAGAGGGATACGTCCACAACGGCCGGGTCGTCGTCCAGGGCGTGCTCGACTCGATCACCTATCCGGAGCGGTCGAGTTTCCTGCGCCACCAGTACCCGTCCCAGCTGCCCGAGCACGTGCAGCGAAGGCTGATCGACGTCTCCGAACGGGTCATCAAGGGGGTCGGCCTGAACTGGGCCACGTTCAGCGTCGAGTTCTTCTGCGACCCGGTCTCCGGCGACGCGTGCATCCTGGAGATCAACCCGCGGCACTCGCAGTCGCACGCCTTGTTGTTCGCCGACGTCGACGGCATCGCCAACCATCACGCGATGGTGGAGCTGGCCCTGGGTCGGGATCCCGACATGCCGCACGGCAAGGGCGAGTACGGGATCGCCGCGAAGTGGTACCACCGGCGCTTCCGCGACGGCGTGCTCCTCCGCGGCCCCCGCCTCGAGGAGATCGAACGCATCCAGCAGGAGATCCCAGGTGTGCGCATCAGCTCGGTGCCTCGGGAGGGGCAGCGGCTGTCCGACCTCCGGGCGCAGGACAGCTACAGCTACGAGCTCACGGATGTGGTCATCGGCGCCCGCGACGAGGCGGAACTGGTGGAGAAGTACGAGCGGGTCGTGGGCTCTCTGCGGTACGAGTTCGCGGACGAGGAGGTCAGCTGATGCAGGTCGTCACTTCCTTCCCTCAGGAGGTCCGGACCGAGGAGCACGTCTGGGTACCGATGTCCGACGGGGCCCGCCTGTCCGCGCGTCTGTGGCGCCCCGAGTCCTCCGCCGCGGAGCCGGTGCCTGCGATCCTCGAGGCGATTCCCTATCGGCACCGCGACCTCACCTCCGTCAGGGACTCGATCCATCACCCCTACCTCGCCGGGCACGGCTACGCCTGCCTTCGCCTCGACCTGCGCGGCAGCGGAGACTCCGACGGCGTACTGCTCGACGAGTACACCGAACAGGAACATCGCGACGTCGAGCAGGCGCTCGCCTGGCTCGCGGAGCAGCCGTGGTGCACCGGGCGAACGGGGATGATGGGCATCTCGTGGGGGGCCTTTGCCGGGCTGCAGGTCGCGGCGCGACAGCCAGCGAGCCTGGGCGCCATCGTCATCGCCTCGTTCACCGACGACCGCTACGCCGACGACATGCACTACATGGGCGGCTGTCTGCTCTCGGACAACCTGGCCGAATCGGGCACGATGTTCGCCTACTCCACCCTGCCGCCGGACCCGGCCGTGGTCGGCGACCGCTGGCGGGAGATGTGGCAGGAACGCCTCGACGCCGCCGAACCCTGGATCCTCAAGTGGCTCACCCACCAGCGTCGGGACGACTACTGGCGGCGCGCATCGGTGTGCGAGGACTACTCGGCGGTACGGGTGCCGGTCTTCGCCTCCAGTGGCTGGGCCGACGGCTACTCCAATGCGGTCTTCCGGGTCCTCGAACATCTCGACGTGCCGCGCACGGGCCTGATCGGGCCCTGGTCGCACAAGTATCCACACCTGGGCGAGCCCGGACCCGCGATCGGGTACCTCCAGGAAGTTGTGCGCTGGTTCGACCGCTGGCTGCGGAAGGAGGACAACGGAGCCGACGCAGGCCCGATGCTGCGCGCCTGGATGCAGGACAGCGTCCCCCCGTCGACCGCGTACGAGGAGCGACCCGGGCGGTGGGTGGGCGAGCCGAGCTGGCCCTCCCCACACGTCACCCCGGTCACGTACCCCCTCGCCCCGCACCGCATCGCCGCCCCGGAGGAGGACGTGCCCAAGCAGGACCTGGGCGTGCGCTCACCGCTGTCGGTCGGCCAGTTCGCCGGCAAGTGGGCCTCCTACAACGCCCCGCCGGACCTGCCCTACGACCAGCGGGAGGAGGACGGGGGATCGCTGGTGTTCGACACCGATCCGCTGACCGAGCGTTGCGAAATCCTCGGCGCCCCGGTCGTCGAGCTCGAGGTCGCGGCGAGCTGCCCGGTCGCCACCGTCGCGGCCCGGCTGTCCGACGTCGCGCCGGATGGTCGTGCGACCAGGGTCAGCTACGGGCTGCTGAACCTCACCCACCGTGGCGGGGGCGACCCGCAACCCGTCGAACCGGGCCGGCCCTGCCGGGTACGGGTGCAGCTCAACGGCCTGGCGCAGGCGTTCCCGCCCGGGCATCGGATCAGGCTGTCGCTGTCCAGCTCCTACTGGCCGCTGGCCTGGCCGCCGCCGGAACCGGCGGAGCTGACCATGAGGACCGGTGCCAGCCGGTTGGTGCTGCCCGTGCGGCGGACCGCCGAGTTCGGCGAGATGCCAATGCGCCCCTTCGCCGAGCCCGAAGGCGCCCCGCCGATCCCGACGACTCAGCTGGGGCCCGGGGAGCAGGCCTGGAACGTCTCCCGGGACCTGATCGGGTACCGCTCGACCCTGGAGATCGTGAAGGACGGCGGTGTCCTCCGCTATGACGACATCGACCTGACCGCCGCACGTCGTGTGGTGGAGCGCTACAGCTCGATCGCCGACGACTTCACCTCCGTCCGGGGCGACGTCGAGTGGCGGATGACGTTCCGCCGGGGGGACTGGAGCACCTGCGTGGCCACCCGGAGCGAGCTCGGCTGCACTCCCACAACCTTCGAGGTGCACGCCCAGCTCGACGCCTTCGAGGGTGATCACCGCGTGTTCTCTCGCAACTGGGAACGCAGTATCCCTAGGGACTTCCTGTGATCGGAACCTCAGGGTGAGCAGCGTGTCCGGTGAACGGGGTCAACATCATTTCCCTCCTACCGGGGTCCGGACTGACGATGCGAGGCAGGTGGGCGGCCCTCAGCGGGGTTGGCGGGCGCGGTGGGCTCGTTAGGCGATGGTGTCGAGGGCATCCAGTAGCTCGGGCGGGCCGGTGACGTCGAAGTCGGTGTCCAGCCCGAGCAGTTGGATCGCGAGCAACATCGGGGCGGCCGCGCCCAGCAGCAGCGGACAGCAGGTGGTGGGGTCAACATCACGGTGTCCGTCGAACCGGGGGAAGATCAACGTGGTCATGAGGCTGGAGCGTCAGGTGAGCGCGGCGGCCACCAGGGCGGCGGTCCTCGCGACCAGCGGGTTGTCCGTCGGCCCGTTGGGGTCGTATTTGGTCGAAAGCACGGCCAGCGTGATCGGTGACCGGGTTGGGGGCCAGGCGACGCCCACGTCGTTGGCGACCCCGTACTGCTGCCCGCCGCCGGTCTTGTCCGCCACGATCCAGTCCGCGGGAAGACCGGCGCGGAAACGCTCGCCGTTGGTCGTGTTCGCCACCAGCCAGCTGTTCAGCCGCTTCCGGTCCTCGGGTGCGAGCGCGTCACCGACGGTGAGGCGCTCGAAAGTCTCCCCGATCGCACGGGGGCTGGTGGTGTCCTCCACACGCCATGGTTCCGCCGAGTTCAGGGCGGGCTCCCACCGGTCGAGCCGGGTCGTCGTGTCCCCGATCGAGCGGCAGAAGCGGGTGATGGCGGTCGGGCCTCCCAGCTCGCGGAGCAGAAGGTTTCCCGCGGCGTTGTCGCTGTGGCTGACGGTGGCGGCGCACAGTTGCTCGACGGTCATGCCGTTGGCGAGGTTCTCGGGCTGACCGGTGATCGGGGTGTAGCCCGAGTCGGCGACGTCCTTGTCGGTGTAACGGATGCGCTTGGCGAGGAATTCGCCATCATGGTCGAGGTCGCGCAGCACGGCCGCGGCGGCGAGCGCCTTGAACACCGAGCACATCGGGAACCGCTCGTTCGCCCGGTACAGCACCGTCCGGTCCGTGGCTGTGTTGCGGGCGAACACTCCCAGCCGGGCGGAGTACTCCTGTTCGAGCCCTCTGAGCTGGCGGGAAATCCCCTCTCCGCCGGTTGTCGACGCGGATGCCCTGCCGCCCGTGGACAAGACGGTGGCCAGTACTGCCCCGGCGCCGAGGGTCAGTACCGCACGCCGGGACGGGCGTGCTCCTGTGCTTCCCAAGATCGTTCTTCCTCCTTCGGCAGTGATGACGTTGTTGAAGACGTGCGAGGGACCGAAACGTTCCACGCGCGGCACGGATTGGGGCGTGGGGGAGGCCACAGCAGCCACGACCACGATCCGGACAAGGCTGAGCTACCGGGGACGGGCCAGCCGGGGCCCCGGGCCCGGCCGTGGCCATTCTTGGGGCCTGCCGTCGGGGCCTCTACGTGCCGCCCTCACTGATCGGCGCCGAGCAGTGAGAGCGCCGCGTGGGTTCGGGTCACCACGGGGTGGGTGAGCATCCGCGCCGGCCCGAACAGCTCTTGATCCGCGAGGTCTCGGGGATGCCTAGGAAATTGCCCAGGTTCAGACGGCGAGGAGCAGTTCCGTCAGGTGCTTCACCGCTGGAAGGTCGTCCTCCAGGCGCAGGTCGCGCGTGCGACGGGCGTCGCGACGGTGCGCCGGCCGGTGAACACCGCCCGCAGGATGTCGGAGTCCGTGGTGACCGTCGCGGCCGGTTCGCCCACGGTTGCGCGGCGCACCTCGATGGGCCCGGCTGCGATCTCCAGGGCGTACGTGTCATCGACGTGGATCTCGTACGCAGCAGGCAGCGGCCCTGACCGCGCCGGGTCGAAGGCGGCTTTGATGTCGAGTATCAGCCCTGGGTGCTCCTGCTGCACGGCAAGGCCACCGTGGCCGAGGTGGACGGCGTGCTGCCGGAGTACGCGTCGGCGCAACGCAAAGGGATGGGTGACGAGGCGTCAACGGCGTACCTCGACGCGATCGGCAAGCCCGGGCTTGCGCAAGTGGCGTCCACCAGAGTGGTGTGCGACCGGCCCGGTGACGGGCGAGGCGTCGTGTAGGGCGGCCACCGCGTGATCTTCTAGAGGCCTCTCACAGCACTCACAGAAGGCGATCACGCG
>NZ_JAHDTG010000118.1 GCF_018531475.1 Pseudonocardia mahuensis | reverse complement strand
GGCGGCGCAGCGGCGGGCGCAGGCCCAGCCGGCGCGCCGAACGGGCGGCGCGGGCGACGGCACGCCGCTCGCGCGCCGGCACGTCCCAGGCCTCCGGGTGCCGGGCCAGCCAGCGGTAGCGGTACACCGAGTACGGGATCGAAGCGATGTACCCGGCGGCGACCACGACGAGACCGAGGAACGGCGCGGTGAGCAGCACCGCGGCCGCGACCCCGACGAGCACCAGCAGCGGGGCGACCAGCCGCTGCGGCACCCGCACCGTCTTCAGCGACATCGTCGGCAGCCGGCTCACCATCAGCCCGGCCGCGACCAGCGCCCACAACATGACCGTCAGCGGCGCGGACCACCAGCCCGGGCCGAAGTGCAGCCACAGGTAGAGCGGGATCCCCGCGACCAGCGCCGCCGCCGGCGCCGGCACCCCCACGAAGAACTCCTTGGCGAACGGAGGTTGGTCCTCGTCGTCGATGAGGGTGTTGAACCGGGCCAGCCGCAGCGCCATGCACACCGCGAAGATCAGCGCGACGATCCAGCCGAACTGGTTGCCCTCCAGCTGCCAGATGTAGAACACCAGGGCCGGCGACACCCCGAACGACACCAGGTCGGCCAGCGAGTCGAGCTCGGCGCCGATCCGCGAGCTGGCGTCGAGCATCCGGGCGAGACGGCCGTCGAGCGCGTCGCACAGCGCGGCCGCGCCGATCGCCGCGACGCACAGCTCGAAGCGCCCGGCGAGGGCGAGCTGGACGGCCGACAGACCCGCGCAGAGGGCCAGCACGGTGACGGCGTTCGGCAGCAACCGGACGCCGGCGGTGTAGGTGGGCATGGAGGTCAACCCGTCTTGTCGGGCAGCTCGGCGACAACCGTCTCCCCGCCGATGGTGCGCTGCCCGGGCGCGACGAGCACCCGCGAGCCGGCGGGAAGGTAGGTGTCGACGCGCGACCCGAAGCGGATCAGCCCGTAGGTCTCACCCGCGGCGACCTCGTCGCCGGGCCCGACGTCACAGACGATCCGGCGGGCCAGCAGCCCGGCGATCTGCATGACGCCGATCCGGGCGCCCGTGGCGGTCTCCAGGAGCAGCGCACTGCGCTCGTTGTCCTCGCTGGCCTTGTCCAGGTCGGCGGACAGGAACTTCCCCGCCCGGTACTCGACGGCCAGCACCCGGCCGTTCGCCGGGATCCGTTGCACGTGCACGTCGAGCACGGACAGGAAGACGCTCACCCGCGGCGCGGGTTCGCGGGGCAGGTCGAGCTCCGCGGGCGGCAGGACGTCGGACACGGTCGCGACGGTGCCGTCGGCGGGTGCGAGCACGACGCCGGTGCGGGTCGGCGGGACACGGCGCGGCTCCCGGAAGAACGCGGCGGCACCCGCGGTGGCGGCCAAGCCGAGCAGCGTGCCGCGGCCGGTCAACGCGCGGATCAGGCCGGCGCCGGTCGCGACCGCCGCGACGACGGGGCGCCCCCCGGGATGCATCGGCGGTACGGCGGCCCGGACCAACTCGGCGATGTGCTTGATCGAGGTCCCGGTCTGCTCGGGCATGGGGTCGGGTCGACTCCTCCGCCGTGGCGGCCCGTTCGGGCCGCGCTCACGGCGGCCACGGTACGCGACACACGGGACACAAAAGGGCCGGGGCCGCCATCCCCCGAGACAGCGACCCCGGCCGCGGAACCGCTCGTCCGCTCCCCAGCGACGGGCGGTAGGCCCTTTGCGTCAAGAGGTGGGTACCCACCCCGTGCCAGAAGTATCCCCGAGCATCGGAGTCATCGTCCAGATCACTGGGAGAGGAAGGCCGTGATGTGCACCGATTGGCCGAATGCTCACCTGTTCGACGTCCCGGACGGGCGGATTGTCGCAGCCGCGCTCTGTGACCTACGCCACTTTTCGGGTGAACCGTCAGCCATCCAGCAGCCAGACGTCCACCGGGTCACCCGCCTCGGCTGACGTCACGTCCTCCGGAAGCACGATCAGGCAGTCGGCCCGGGCGAGGGCACCGAGCAGGTGCGAGGCCGGCGACCCCACCTCGCGCACCGTCCCGTCGACCGCATCGAGCACGCCGCGCCGGAACTGCCGCTTGCCCGCGGGCGAGCTCATCGGCTCCCCCAGCGTCGCCTTGACGACCGGCCGGTGCGGGTGCGGGTGCCCGAGCGCGGCCCGCAGCGCGGGCCGCACGAACACCTCGAAGGACACCTGCGAGCTGACCGGGTTGCCCGGCAGGGTCACGATCCCCACCCCGCCGTCGATCTCCAGCCGCCCGGCGCCCTGCGGCCCGCCGGGCTGCATGGCGACGCGGACGAACTCCACGCCGCGGCCGGTGAGGGCGTCCTTGACCACCTCGTAGGCGCCCGCACTCACCCCGCCCGAGGTGAGCACCAGGTCCACCCCGCCGGCGACGCGCTCGGAGAGCACCTGCCGGAACTGGGCGACGTCGTCGGGCACGAACCGCAGCAGCTCGGCGCGGCCACCCGCGTCCTGGACCGCGGCGGCCAGCATGGGGCCGTTGGACTCGTAGATCTGCCCCGGCCGCAACGGCGTACCCGGCGCGACCAGTTCGGAGCCGGTGGACAGCACGAGCACGTGCGGCGGACGCCGCACCGGCAACGTCGCCGAGCCGACCGCGGCGGCCAGCGCGATCTGCGGCGCGCCGAGCACGGTGCCCGCGGTCAGCACGACGGCCCCGGCCGGCACGTCCTCGCCGGCCGTCCGCACGTGCGTGCCCGGCGCCGGAGCACGGCGGATCCGCACCCGGTCCACGCCGCCGTCGGTGAGCTCGACCTGCACCACCGCGTCGGCGCCGGGCGGCAGCGGGGCACCGGTCATGATCCGGTGCGCGGTGCCGGGCTCGAGCGTCGGCACATCGGTGCGCCCGGCCGGGATGTCGGTCGCCACGGGCAGCTCGACGGGCGCCTCCTCGGTCGCACCCGCGACGTCGGCGGCACGCACGGCGTACCCGTCCATGGCCGAGTTGTCGAACGGCGGCAGCGCGATCGGCGCGGTCAGGTCGGCTGCCAGCACGAGCCCGGCGGCCTGCGTCAGCGGCACGTCCTGAACGGGCGCCGGGGGGATCAGCGCGGCCACGACGGCCTGGTGTTCGTCGACTGTTCTGGGGGTCCGCGTCGGGACATCGGGGCTCGCCACGCCCGCATCCTGCCCCACCTCCTGGGGTAGCGTCGGACGCGTTCGTTCGCATCAACAGGAGGTGCCGTGGCTCAGGGCACGGTCAAGTGGTTCAACTCGGAGAAGGGCTACGGCTTCATCGCCACCGACGGCGGGCCGGATGTCTTCGTCCACTACTCAGCGATCCAGGCGGACGGGTTCCGCACCCTGGACGAGGGCGACCGGGTGGAGTTCGAGACGACGGCGGGCCGGGACGGCCGTAGCCAGGCGGAGGCCGTCCGCCGCATCTGATCGGTTCCGATCAGGGCGATCGGGACCGTCCGAGCTGCTCGTCGTACGTCGGGGGCCGGCCCGTGTGGGTTCACGGGGCCGGCCCCTGCGGCTTTTCCGGGGGTGCGCCGGCACTCCGGCGGACCCGGGGTCGCCTTGCACTCGGACATGCCGAGTGCTAAAAACGGCCTTGGCACTCGGCTTGTCCGAGTGCCAAGTCGGGTCGGTGAGGCCGGCGCAGGGTTGCCGGTCGTCCGTCGCGGGCACCGGGCTCGACAGACGTGTCATCCCAACCGGAGGACAACACCCCCATGGCGAAGCAGATCGCGTTCGACGAGGAGGCACGCCGCGGGCTCGAGCGCGGCATGAACACCCTCGCCGACGCCGTCAAGGTGACGCTCGGCCCGCGCGGCCGCAACGTCGTCCTGGAGAAGAAGTGGGGCGCGCCCACCATCACCAACGATGGTGTGTCGATCGCCAAGGAGATCGAGCTCGAGGACCCGTACGAGAAGATCGGGGCCGAGCTCGTCAAGGAAGTTGCCAAGAAGACCGACGACATCGCCGGTGACGGCACGACCACGGCGACGGTGCTGGCCCAGGCGCTGGTCCGTGAGGGTCTGCGCAACGTGGCCGCGGGTGCGAACCCGATGAGCCTCAAGCGCGGCATCGAGAAGGCCGTCGAGGCCGTCTCCGGGCAGCTGCTGAAGACCGCCAAGGAGGTCGAGACCAAGGAGCAGATCGCGGCCACGGCCTCGATCTCGGCCGGCGACCCCACGATCGGCGAGCTCATCGCCGAGGCGATGGACAAGGTCGGCAAGGAAGGCGTCATCACCGTCGAGGAGTCGCAGACCTTCGGGCTCGAGCTCGAGCTCACCGAGGGCATGCGCTTCGACAAGGGCTACATCTCGCCGTACTTCGTGACCGACGCGGAGCGGATGGAGGCCGAGCTGGAGGACCCGTACATCCTCCTGGTCGCCTCGAAGATCTCCACGGTCAAGGACCTGCTCCCGCTGCTGGAGAAGGTCATGCAGACCGGCAAGCCGCTGGCGATCATCGCCGAGGACGTCGAGGGCGAGGCCCTGGCCACCCTTGTCGTCAACAAGATCCGCGGCACCTTCCGCTCGGTCGCCGTCAAGGCTCCCGGCTTCGGTGACCGCCGTGAGGCGATGCTGGCCGACATGGCCATCCTCACCGGTGGCGAGGTCATCTCGGAGAAGGTCGGCCTCAAGCTGGAGAACGCCGACCTGTCGCTGCTGGGCCGGGCGCGCAAGGTCGTCGTGACCAAGGACGAGACCACCATCGTCGACGGTGCAGGTGACCCCGACCAGATCGCCGGCCGGGTCAACCAGATCCGCAGCGAGATCGAGCGGACCGACTCCGACTACGACCGCGAGAAGCTGCAGGAGCGCCTGGCCAAGCTGGCCGGCGGTGTCGCGGTCATCAAGGCGGGCGCGGCCACCGAGGTCGAGCTCAAGGAGCGCAAGCACCGCATCGAGGACGCCGTCCGCAACGCCAAGGCGGCCGTCGAGGAGGGCATCGTCGCCGGCGGCGGCGTCGCCCTGATCCAGGCCGGTGCCGGCCTGTTCGAGGGTCTCGGCCTGGAGGGTGACGAGGCCACCGGCGCGAACATCGTCAAGGTCGCGCTGGAGGCTCCGCTCAAGCAGATCGCGATCAACGCCGGCCTCGAGGGCGGCGTCGTCGCGGAGAAGGTGCGCAACCTTCCCGCCGGCGAGGGTCTCGACGCGGCCACCGGCGAGTACAAGGACCTGATCAAGGCCGGCATCATCGACCCGGCCAAGGTCACCCGGTCCGCGCTGCAGAACGCGGCGTCGATCGCCGGTCTGTTCCTGACCACGGAGGCCGTGGTCGCGGACAAGCCGGAGAAGAACGCGGCTCCGGCCGGCGGCGGCGCGCCCGACATGGGCGGCATGGACTTCTGAGTCCCGCACCACCGCAGTACCGCACGTCCCGCAGGGGCGGCACCCGATTCCGGGTGCCGCCCCTGCGGCGTTGCGGCCCACGGCGGACCGCTCAGCGGGCGACGGCGACCATCGCGACGCCGAGCCCGAGCAACACCCCGCGGTCGGTGGCCCGCTCGGTGTCCCGGACGGTCCGTACGCCCGCTTCATCCCGTTGGGCACCGGGCACCGCGACTGGCGGCATCGACGGATGGCGGCGCCGCGGCGGACGCGCATGGAGACGGTCGGGGAACGTGCGAGGGTGACCCCGCTCGAACTGTTCTTCGACCTGGTCTTCGTGTTCGCGCTGACCCGGGTCACGAACTGGATGGCCGACGACACCACCGTGACCTCGGTGGTCCGCGGCGCGCTCATCCTCACCGTGCTGTGGTGATGCTGGGTCGGTTTCAGCTGGCTGTGCAACCTGGTGCGCGCCGACGAGGGCGTGGTCCGGGTCGCGATGTTCGTCGCGATGGCCGTCATGTTCGTCTGCGCGATCACCATTCCGGAAGCGTTCGACGACCTGCCCGGTGGCCTCTACGGGCCCGCGGTCTTCGCGGTCTGCTACTTCCTGTTCCGGCTCACGCGCATCGTGATGTTCTGGTTCGTCAGCCGCAACGATCCCGGGCTGCGCCGTCAGGTGCGGCGCTTCGTCCCGTCGATGCTGGCCGGGACGGTGCTGCTCGTCGCGTCGCAGACGATCGGCACCACCCAGACCCTGCTCTGGCTGGCCGCGCTCGTCGGCGACTACGTGGGGACGCTGCTGGCCGGCAACGGCTGGCGGCTCAACTCGGCCGGGCACTTCGCCGGGCGACACGGACTGATCATCATCGTGGCGCTCGGCGAGTCGATCGTGTCCATCGGCATCGGGGTGGCCGAGCTGCCGATGATCCTCGGGATCATCATGATGTCGCTGGGCCTGAAGAAGGTGCTGCTCTCGGTCGGCGGCGGGGAGGGCCACACGATCGCCGACCCGATCTACGGGTTGCCGCTGATCGCCTCGCCGGATCAGACGGCCGGCTCCTCCTCCGGTGCCAGGATCCAGGCGGCCAGATAGATGACCGCGCCGGCGCCGAAGCCCAGCACGGTCAGCACGACGAGCCCGATGCGCAGCAGCGCGGCGTCCACGCCGAGGCTCGTGGCGAGGCCTCCGCAGACACCCCCGAGCATCCGGTCGGTGCGGCTGCGGCGCAGGGTGAAGCGCTCCCGCGTCGGGCCCGCGGCCGGCGGCAGGGCGGCCGGGCCGGGCGCGAACCCGGCCCACGGGTCGGTGGTGAAGGCAGCGCCGCCGGGGGGCGCCGTCGGGATACCCGCGGCGGTGGCGCCGGGCGCGTCGCCGGGGGTCGCCGGGCGGGCGGTGTGCTCAGTGGTCGGCTCCATGGCATCGAGCCTGCCGGGCGCGGTGCGGACGAACCTCCGGGACGGCCCGGATACGAACCCCGATCCGGCCCGCACCCCGGCTCGGGGTTGGTGGAGCGCCGGAGCGCGGAATCCGCCGGTTCATGATCAACAGATGCGGGACGTGAGCTGCACGGGTGCGGCTCATGTCCCGAACCCGACGATCATGAAGGCCCAGCGGGGCCGACGGCCGGCTCGGGCAGGCTCAAGCACAGGCTCAGAGCAGACCGGCCTCGCTGGCCTTGCCGATGGCCTCGACCCGGTTGCGCGCGCCGAGCTTGTGCAGCGCGGACTGCAGGTAGGTCTTCACGGTGTTGCGGGCGAGCCCGGTGGACTCGGCGATCTCCGGGTTCGTACGGCCCTGGGCGGCGAGCCGCAGTACCTCGTACTCGCGGCGGGTCAGGCCGCTGCGGGCCAGGGCCGCCCGGTTCCCCGCCTCGCCCGGCACCATCCGGGCGTCGATCACCCGCTCGCCCCGCAGCACCCGGCGCAGCGCCGCCACCAGGTCGATCGCCGCGGCGTCCTTGATCATGCATCCGTGCGCGCCCGCGTCCAGCGCCACCTGCACGCCGTGGTGGTCGCCGTGCGCGGTGAACACCACGATCCGGGCGGTGGGGCACACCCGCCGCAGGCCCGCCACGACCTCGGGCGCGAGCATGTCGGGCAGCCGCAGGTCGAGCAGCACCAGGTCGGGGCGCAGTGCCGGCGCCCGCTCCAGGGCGGCCCGGCCCGTCTCCGCCGACCCGACCACGGCGAGCCCAGGCTCCGCCCGCAGCAGCAGCGCGACGCCGTCGCGGACCACCGGATGGTCGTCGACCACCATCACCCGCGCGGGGCTCATCGCCGGTCCTCTCCGACCGGCGGGTACGGCAACATGATCCGCAGCGTGCTGCCGCCGTCCTCCTCGTGGACCAGGCTGACCCGCCCGCCCAGTCGGGACGCCCGATCCGCGAGCATCCGGATCCCGAGCCCGCAACCGTCGGAGGAGTTTGCGGCAGCCCTGTTCCCGGCCCCGGCCGCCCCGTCGTCGGCCACCGCCACCTGCACCCCGCCGTCCACCGCGCCGAGGCTGACCACGACGGCACCGGCGTCGGCGTGCTTCTCCGCGTTGAGCAACCCCTCCCGCACGGCACTGACGAGCAGGTTCGTCCGCTCGGAGTCCAGCGGCGCGACCTCGCCGAGCTGCACCAGCCGGGCGGGCACGCCGGTGCGCGCCTCGAAACTGCGGCAGTGCTCGGACAACTCGATCGGCAGCGCGCGCTCCGGGCTCGACTCGGACAACGCGAGCAGCGCCTCGCGCAGCGCCAGCGACGCGGCCGAGATGTCGGCCTCCAGACGTCCGAGCCGGCTGCTCATGCCCGGGTTGTCCACCAGGGTGGACCGCAGGTCGCGGACCTGGGCCCCGATCGAGAACAGCATCGCGCCGACCGAGTCGTGCAGCGACGTCTGCATCCGGTGCCGCTCGGCGGCCACCGCGGTCTGCCGGCCGGCCTCGGCCAGCGTCGCGAGGCGAAGGGCGCGCGCCGCATCGGCCGCGATGTCCTCGACCGCGCTGACGGCGCGTTCGCCGAACTCCCCCGGGCCGCGCAGCGCCGCGTAGGCCACCGCCACCGTCGTCGTGCCGTCGGACCGCTCGCCGACGATCGGCACCGCGAGCATGGCCGCCATCGCCTCGCGGCGGATCACCCAGTCGAACTGATGCGTGATGCTGGACGCGCTGACGTAGTCGCGGACCCGCACCGGCTCCCCGAGGGCGAGCACCCGCCCGCCGACACCCTGCCCGACCGGGACGACGAGGTCCTGCAGCGAGTCGGTGCGGTTCCCGGCGAGCCAGCGGATGACGGCCTTGTCCGGGCCCTCGATGTCGGCGACGAACCCGGCGTCGGCCCCGGCCGCGTCCCGGATCAGCCGCGCGGTTCCGCTGAGTGCGAGCACCCGGTCGAGAACGGACAGCAGACCGTCGCGCTCGGAGAGCAGCGTGTCGAGCAGATGCTGCTGGTCGAAGGCCCGCTCCACTGCGGCCCGACTGCTGGGGGACACCCGCGGACGATCGCACACATCACGCGGTCACGGCATCCCCGGATGCAGAGGCTCCACACCGGCGGACGCCATCAGCCCCACCGGCGCCGCCGCGGCTGGTCGGCACCCGCACGGTCGGCGCCCGCCCGGTCATGCCGCTCGGGATCGGCATCGGTGGGACGGGGCGCCCCGGGCCGCGGGATCCGGTCGTCGCTGCGGGGAACCTGCCGGTCCCGCAACCGGATCGCCCGACCGAGGAACACGGCCACCACCACCGAGACGGTCAACCAGACCGCCACGGTGACGAGGATCCATGTCAACGCCGAAATGGGTTCACCCCTTGGAGTGCGTGGATCACCCAGTGTCCACGTATCCACCCCGCAGCGCATCCCCATGATCGGGGGGTTTCGCCGGGCGACGGTGGCCCGCTCAGCCCATCTCGGGCAACGCGGGGCCGAGCAGGTCGTCGGCGTCGACGATCCGGTAGGCGTAGCCCTGCTCGGCGAGGAAACGCTGCCGGTGCGCGGCGTACTCGGTGTCGAGGGTGTCGCGGGAGACGACCGAGTAGAAGTGCGCCTGCCGACCGTCGCCCTTGGGCCGCAGCAGCCGGCCCAGCCGCTGGGCCTCCTCCTGCCGGGAACCGAACGTCCCGGAGACCTGCACGGCGATCGAGGCCTCGGGCAGGTCGATGGAGAAGTTCGCCACCTTGCTGACGACCAGCCGCTTCAGCTCCCCGGCCCGGAAGGCGTCGAACAGCGCCTCGCGCTCCTTGTTCTTGGTCGACCCCTGGATCACCGGGCAGTCGAGCGCCTCCCCGAGCTCGTCGAGCTGGTCCAGGTAGGCCCCGATGACCAGTGCGGGCTCGCCCTCGTGGCGGTCCAGGATCGCCTGGACCACCGGCAGCTTGGTGCGCGCGGTGGAGGCCATCCGGTAGCGCTCCTCGGCCTCCGCGGTCGCGTATCCGAGCCGCTCGGCGTCGGTGAGGGTGACGCGGACCTCGGTGCACTCGGCCGGGGCGATCCAGCCCTGCTGCTCGATGTCACGCCACGGGGCGTCGTAGCGCTTGGGGCCGATCAGGGAGAACACGTCGCCCTCCCGACCGTCCTCGCGGACCAGGGTGGCGGTCAGCCCGAGGCGGCGCCGGGACTGCAGGTCGGCGGTCATCCGGAACACCGGTGCGGGCAGCAGGTGCACCTCGTCGTAGATGACCAGGCCCCAGTCGCGGGAGTCGAAGAGCTCCAGGTGCCGGTACTCGCCCTTGGTCTTGCGGGTGATCACCTGGTAGGTCGCGATGGTGACCGGCCGGACCTCCTTGCGCTCGCCGGAATACTCGCCGATCTCGTCCTCGGTCAGCGATGTGCGGGCGAGCAGCTCGCGCTTCCACTGCCGGCCCGCCACCGTGTTGGTGACGAGGATCAGCGTGGTCGCCTGGGCCTCGGCCATCGCGGCCGCGCCGACCAGCGTCTTGCCGGCGCCGCACGGCAGCACGACGACCCCCGAGCCGCCGGCCCAGAAGCCCTCGACGGCCTCGCGCTGGTAGCTGCGCAGCGTCCAGCCGTCCTCGGCCAGCGCGATCGGATGCGCCTCGCCGTCGACGTAACCGGCCAGGTCCTCGGCGGGCCAGCCCACCTTGAGCAGGGCCTGCTTGAGGGTCCCGCGCTCCGACGGGTGCACGACGACCGTGTCGTCGTCGATCCGCGCGCCGAGCATCGGGGCGATCTTGCGCTGCCGGAGGATCTCCTCCAGGACGGCACGGTCGAGCGCGACGAGCACGAGCCCGTGGACCGGGGAGTTGGTCAGCTGCAGCCGGCCGTAGCGCCCCATCGTGTCCACGACGTCGACCAGCAGCGGCTGCGGCACCGCGTAACGGGAGAACCGGACCAGCGCGTCCACGACCTGCTCGGCGTCGTGCCCCGCCGCTCGGGCGTTCCACAGCGCGAGCGGGGTCACCCGGTAGGTGTGGACGTGCTCGGGGGCCCGCTCCAGCTCGGCGAACGGCGCGATCGCCGAGCGGGCGTCCGAGGCAGCCGGGTGGTCGACCTCGAGCAGCAGGGTCTTGTCGGATTGGACGATCAACGGTCCGTCGGTCACACGGGTCCCTTCGACTCCGGGGTATGGCGCGACGGCGAACCGGGCACCGCCAACCGTTGATACCACGCAGAACACCGTCCGCGCCGAATACCTGGCCGGCTACAGCGCGGTGAGCCTCCCGGCGGTCGGGATGTCGGGATGCTGCGCGTTGCTGACGATCTGGAGTTCGAACGGGAACCGCGCGCCGGCCCGCCACTGCCCGCCGACCAGCGGCGTCTTGGCGACGTTCGGCACCGGCCCGCGGGTCCAGTCCAGCGTCCCGACGATGCTGTCGATCCGCATCGTCGCGATCGCCCTGGAGAGGCCCTGGCGATCGTCGATCTCCGATACCGAGGCGAACGCCTTGGCCGCGACCTCGAACAGGGCGTGGATGAACGCCATCGGCATCGTCCACTGCCTGCCGGTCGCCGCGGTGTAGGCGTCCCCGAGCTGCTTGGAGCTCTGCCTGGTCAGCGACGAGCTGAACGGGTGGTTGGGCGACCACCACACGTCGCTGCCCAGGTTCTCCGCAAGCGGTCTGCCGATCGCCTCGACGGCGGACGGGAACGGCAGGGCCTTGGCGATCGTCACGATCCGGGGCCGGTAGTTCTGCGCGGCGGCCTGCCGCCAGAAGGTCGCGAAGTCCTCCGGGGTCGGCACGCCGACGAGGATCTGGGCGTCCGCCCGCTGGAGCTCGGCGATGTGCCGCGTGAAGTCCTGGGTGCCGGTCGGGAAGTTGCCGGGATCGACCATCCGGTACCCACGCGCGGCCACCGCCGGCGGGAAGCCGGTGGCCGGGTCGCCCCAGCTGAGTCCGTCCGAGTCGGCCGGCCAGAGCGCGCCGGCGACCTTGTTCGTGTCGAGCTGGTCCCACATGTCGGCGTAGACCGCCTCGATGTCCTCCAGCCCCCAGAAGAACAGGTACGTCCAGTTGAACGGCCGGTCCGGCTGCCCGCCACGGCCCTGGAACCAGGGCTGCCACGGGGTGATCGTCGCGACGCAGGGCACCCCGTTGGCCTCGCACTGGTCGCTGACCGGGTTGGAGGTCTCCGGCGTGGAGGAGACCAGAATCATGTGGACCCGCTCGTTCAGGATGAGGTCGGCGGCGAGGTCCGCGGCCCGGCCCGGGTCGGACTGGCTGTCCCGGTGCAGGATCTCCACCGGGTAGGTCCGGCCGCCCACCGGGATCGGGTTGTTCGCGAAGTGGTCCCGCACCGAGTTGATGATGAACTCGTCGGTCTCCGCGAACGGGGACAGCGGGCCGCTCACCGGGCTCACGTAGCCGATCTTGATCCGGTCGCCACCGGACCCACCAGAACCGCAGGCCGAGGCGAGGCCGCCGGTCGCGGCGACCATGCCCAGGGCACCTGCCGTCGTGAGAAACCTGCGCCGCCCGAATCGAACCGGCGTGTCTGTCATACATGCCTCACGTGAGTGGAGTAACAGGAAGCCCGATCGGCCCAGAGCATCGACGGCCGGGCGGCGCACTGTCAAAACGATCATCACCGGGAGCCGGCCTGCGGCGGTGACAGGCCCCCGCCACCGCCGCCGCACGGCCCGGACGAGTCCAGCTTGGACCGGCAGAACCCTCCGGGTTCCCGAAGTACCGTCGGCCCGATGTGTTCAGGATCGCCGGAGCACGGCTACACTGCCCCAGCTTGCAAGTGATCAAAACGAAAACGATCAACGGTATCGGTTTCCGGCACCGACGCCCCGAACAGGGGCCGGGCGTGTCGGGAACGGATTCCGACCCTGGTGCGGCGGACCCCGCGATCCGTCGTACCGCCGCACTCGAGACCTCGCCACGGACACCAGCCTTGACGCTTCCCGCCCCGCTCCCCGGGCTCGGTCAGCTCCGGACCAGCCGCCTGCGCCGCAGCGCGCCGGCGGCCGTCGTGTCCGGACGGGGTGCCGCCACTCTGCGGCGCCCGCCTCTGCGACCTTCCGGACCGGAGCGCCCACCCGACGCCGACCGCAGCTGGGAGATGTCGACGTGACCATCACCGAGGACCCCGGATCCACCCCGAGCAGCTACGAGCGATGGGCACCGCGGCACTGGAGCCTGCTCGTCAAGCTGATCGTGATGCTGATCGTGCCGACCGTCCTCGCGCTCGTCCTGGGTGTCCTGCGGATCGCCGACCAGGCCGGTGCGGCGAGCGAGCTCGACCGGGTCTCCCGGTTCGCCGCCGTCCAGGGCCAGGTCTCGGGGCTGATCAACCAGCTGCAGCAGGAGCGTTACCAGGCCAGCACCTTCGTGGCGGAGGGCCGGGCCGATCAGGCCACCCTGCAGGCCTCGTTCGCCGCCGTCGACGAAGCGGGCGACGAGGCCCGGACCGCGCTCGGCACGATCGACGACGCGAGCAGCGGGTTCATCGGCGTGCAGAGCCAGCAGGCCACCCAGACGCTGGACCGGCTGCCGGCCCTGCGCAACCTGGTCACCGCTTCGACCGCGCCCCCGTCGGCGGTCATCGTCCGGTACACCGAGCTCATCCGGCAGCTGCTCGAGCTCGACAACGCCCTGGTGCTGGGCATCAACACCACCGAGGTCAACGGGCTCGCCTCCGCCCTCGGCCGGCTCGGTGCGGCCCGCGACGAGACCTCGCTGCAGTACGCACTGCTCACGGCGGCGGTGGCCACCGGTTCGCTGCCGCCGCAGGACGCGGCGGAGGTACAGGCCGCCGAGGCGCGGCTCGGGATCGCGCTGGCGGACTACCGGGCCGTCCTCGATCCCGGCCAGCGTGCCCGGCACGCGGCGCTGAACTCGGGTACGGCGAACGTCGAGCGCCAGCGACTGGTGCAGGCGATGGTCAGCGGCCCCGGGGACACCGCACGGCCGGTTCAGTCCAAGGCCGAGGTGAGCGCGGCCTTCGACCCCGTGCTGAGCGAGATCGACGGGGCCGGCTCGGGCGTGCGCGAGGAGCTCGTCCAGACCAGCGGCGACCGGCAGGAGACGGCGAGCAACCTGGCCGGCGCCAACTCGGTCATCCTGATGCTCGCGCTGCTGGCGGCCTCCGCCATCGTGTTCCTGGTCGCCCGGACGCTGCTGAGGTCGCTGCGCACCCTGCGCCTCAGCGCCCTGGAGGTCGCCGAGCGGCGGCTGCCCCAGACGGTCGAGAGCATGCGGGCCGGGGAGACACCCAACGCGAACGTCGAACCCGTCCCGATCGTCTCGCGCGACGAGGTCGGCCAGGTGGCCCGGGCCTTCGACGCGGTGCACGGCCAGGCGGTCCGGCTGGCGGCCGACCAGGCGGCGCTGCAGGCCAACGTCAACAACATGTTCGTCAACCTCTCCCGGCGCAGCCAGGCCCTCGTCGAGCGGCAGCTGCAGCTCATCGAGCAGCTGGAGAGCAACGAACAGGACCCGGACCAGCTGTCCAACCTGTTCCAGCTCGACCACCTCGCGACCCGTATGCGGCGCAACAGCGAGAACCTGCTGGTCCTCGCGGGCACTGACCTGTCCAAGCGCAACGTCGCCCCGGTGCCGGTCGTCGACGTGCTGCGCGCCGCGGTGTCGGAGATCGAGCAGTACCAGCGGGTCGTGGTGCAGGCTCCGCCGACGGCCACCGTCATGGGACGTGCCGCGAGCGACCTCGTGCACCTGCTGGCCGAGCTGCTCGACAACGCCACCAACTTCTCGCCGCCCGACTCCCAGGTGGTCATGAGCACCACTCGGACCGTGGACGGGTCGATCCTGGTCGAGATCGCCGACCGCGGCGTCGGGATGGCCGACCACGAGCTGAGCGACGCCAACCAGCGGCTCGGTGGGCCGTCGGCGGTCGACGTGTCCGCGTCGCGCCGGATGGGTCTGTTCGTGGTCGGCCGGCTGGCCGCCCGGCACGGGGTCGGCGTCCGGCTGGGCACCTCGGAGGGCGGCGCCCCCGGCGGCCTGACCGCGTCGGTGACCGTGCCGTCGTACCTGATCCCGTCGTCCGAGCCGGACGCCCCCCGCCACGCCGGCGCCGGCCAGCTGCCCGCGGTCCCGCCCGGCCCGCAGGACGGCTCGGCTCCCCAGAACAGCTCGGCTCCGCAGAACGGTGTCGTCCCGCAGAACGGCGCGACCGCGCAGCAGCCGGCCACGAACGGGAGCGGGAACGGCCGAGCCGTGTCGCTGTCCTCACTGGTCGCCGGCGCGGACGGCCCGATGAGCCCGGTGTCCTTCGAGCCGGGCCCCGGCTCACCGGGCGAGCACCCGTCGTTCCCGTCGGTCCCGATCAACGGCTCCGGCCCGGCCCTACCCACCCGACGTCCGGGCTCCACGCTGCGCCGCAGCGGCGCGCCGGCGGGCCAGGATGGTCAAGCGCGGCCGGCTGACCCGGGGCCCGGTGAGTCCCGGCCCGGTGAGTCCCGGCCTCCGGCCACCGACCCGTCGCGTAACGACGACCCCAACGGCCTGCGTCCTCCGATGGCACCCGGCACCGGTCAACGGCCGGTCGAGCGTTCCGGTGGGACGCCGGCCGCTCCGCATGCGTTCGACGCCGGCCAGGGGGCACCGGTGGAGCGCTCCGGCGACGCCCCGACCACCGCGCGGGGGCTCGACGGCGCGCCTCCGAGGCGCAACGGTGTGACCCCGGGCAGCTCTTCGGGCACCGGCCGTACCGGCGACCAGCAGGCACCCCCGCCACCGCCGCCGCCCACCACGCCGCTGCGTGCGGTTCCGCCTGCCGACGGCGCAGCCGGATCGCCAGCCGAACGGGGCGACACCGGCAAGGCAGGCAACGCAGACAACGCCAAGGCTCCGGAGCCACCGCCAGGCCCGCGCGGGCCCGTCGAGGCCACGAACGGGCGCCCCGCTGCTCCCGTCGGGCCGGCAGCGGCGCCGCCGGTGCCCCACGCACCCCCAGCGCCTCCGCCCCTCCCGACCCGAACTCCCCGGCCGGCCCTCCCGCCGGCCACAAGCCGGCCCCAGGAGAGTCTCTTCGCACCGAGCGTGCCGGTGATCGCCGATCCCAAGCGATCGGGGCAGCTCCGGCGACCGGGGGCCGAGCTCCGTTCGCCCGCACAGTTCGACATGGGACAGACCACGCCGATCTTCGAGGAGATCGCCTCGGCATGGTTCCGGTCGAACCGGCCGGTTCCGGTGAACTGGGCGACCGAGAAGAACGGCGCCGGCGCGCCCGCCGAGCGCCCGGCCGGTCCCGCTGCGCAGGCCGCACCCGCCGCGCCGGCCCCGCCGGCCGTACCGATGGCACCGTCCGCGCCGGAGCCG
>NZ_JAHDTG010000117.1 GCF_018531475.1 Pseudonocardia mahuensis | reverse complement strand
CGGGCCGATGTGGCTCGTGCCCGCGCCGTCGCGGCCGGCTGCGGCCCGGGCCCGCGGCGGCGACCACGTGCTCCGGCTGTGCCGGGCACTCGCCGCCGAGCTGGTCGCCGAGGGTCACGAGGTGACACCGGCGCGGGCGCTGCGGCTGGCCCGGCGGGCGCGCGACTCGGTGGGTCTGGACGCCGATCAGCGTGCCGCCAACCTGGCCGGCCGCCTCCGGGTGTGCCCGGGCGGGTTGCCACCACCTGGCACCGACGCGTCGCGGGTACTGCTCGTGGACGACGTGGTGACCACCGGGGCGACGTTGCGGGCGTGCCGGGACGCGCTGGCCGGGGCCGGCGTGGGGGTGGGGACGGCGTTGGTGCTGTGCGATGCGACGGGCCGCCACGGGCGATGAGGGGTGGCCGGCCGGGGGGCACGGATCGGGCCGGAACCGGCGCCCGACGGCCAGCCGAAGATACCGGTTCCGGGACGCGCCGGACATGTCATTCGGCGCTTCCACCTGGTCCGGGGTGACTGGCCGCTCTGCTCTGTTGCCGGAACGTGATGGCGACTACCGTGCATCCAATCCGTTGTGAAAGCGCCAACAGGAGGAAGCACCGATCGTGCGTCCGGGGCGGGGTACCCCCGGGTCGCACCTGCAACTCAGAGCCCGACGCTGAGAGCGAGGGAAGTCCGAGTGGAGATCGTTGTCACCGGCCGGAACGTCGAGGTCCCGGACCATTTCCGGGTTCGCGTCGAAGAGAAGGTCGCCCGTCTGGAACGGTACGACCACAAGATCCTCAGAATGGAAGTCGAACTCTTCCATGAGCGCAATCGCCGGCAGTCGAAGAGCTGCCAGCGAATAGAGATCACCGGGCGTGGATGCCTCCCGGTAGCCCGCGCGGAGGCGTGTGCGCAGGACTTCTACGCCGCGCTCGACGCGGCTGTCGGGAAGCTGGAGGAGAGACTGCGCCGGCAGCACGACCGGCGCCGGGTGAACCCGCGCCGGGCCCGGGTCATGGTCGGGCGCGGTGGGCCGGCCGCGATCGGGGTGCTGGAGGACCTCGACCTCGACCTCGACGTTGAGGTCGACGTGAACGACGTGGACGTGGACATCCCCGCTCCGCGAGCCAGCGGCGAGGGCCTGCCCGAGACCGACGGTGACGTCGGAACCCAGCCGGGTCGCGTCGTCCGCCGCAAGGTGCACACCGCCGACCCCATGAGCATCGACGAGGCGCTGTCCCGCATGGAACTCGTCGGGCACGATTTCTACCTGTTCTCCGACTCCGAGAGCGGCGAACCGTCTGTCGTCTACCGTCGCAAGGGCTACGACTACGGAATCATCACCCTGACCCGCTGACCCGCTGACCCGCTGACCCGCTGACGCCACGAACCTCGGGGCGGTATCGACCGCGTAGGACGGTCGGTACCGCCCCGACGGCGTTCACGAACCCCACCTCGGAGGTGCCTCTACCATGGGTGGGGCAGGGTGCCGTGGCACGGCGCACTGCACCATGACCGCGATCGTGAGTGAGGTCGACCAGTGCCGTTCCTGAACCGTCTGCTGCGTGCCGGTGAGACGAAGCTGGTGAAGCGGCTCGGCAAGATCGCCGCCCACATCGACACGCTCGAGCCGGATGTGCAGGCGCTGTCCGACGCGCAGCTGCGGGCCAAGACGACCGAGTTCCGGGAACGCTACGCCGACGGGGAGACTCTTGACGAGCTCCTACCCGAAGCCTTCGCGGTGGCCCGCGAGGCCGCCGTGCGCACGCTGGGCCAGCGCCCCTTCCCCGTGCAGCTCATGGGTGGCGCGGCACTGCACCTGGGCAACGTCGCGGAGATGAAGACCGGGGAGGGCAAGACGCTCACCTGTGTGCTGCCCGCCTACCTCAACGCGATCTCCGGCGACGGCGTGCACGTCGTCACCGTGAACGACTACCTGGCGAAGCGCGACGCGGAGAACATGGGCCGCATCCACCGCTTCCTGGGTCTGTCGGTCGGGGTGATCCTCTCGGAGATGGCGCCCGCGCAGCGCCGTGAGCAGTACGCCGCCGACATCACCTACGGCACGAACAACGAGTTCGGCTTCGACTATCTGCGCGACAACATGGCCTGGAACTCCGCCGACCTGGTGCAGCGCGGGCACAACTTCGCGATCGTCGACGAGGCCGACTCGATCCTCATCGACGAGGCTCGCACGCCGCTGATCATCTCCGGTCCCGCCGAGCAGAGCGCCCGGTGGTACCAGGAGTTCGCGCGGATGGCGCCGATGCTCAAGCGTGACCTCCACTACGAGGTCGACGAGCGCAAGCGCACCATCGGCGTCACCGAGGAGGGCGTCACGCTGGTCGAGGACCAGCTGGGCATCGACAACCTCTACGAGGCCGCGAACACCCCCCTGGTCGGCTACCTCAACAACGCCATCAAGGCCAAGGAACTGTTCAAGAAGGACAAGGACTACATCGTCCGCGACGGCCAGGTGCTGATCGTCGACGAGTTCACCGGCCGGGTGCTCGCGGGCCGGCGCTACAACGAGGGCATGCACCAGGCCATCGAGGCCAAGGAGGGGGTGGAGGTTCAGGCGGAGAACCAGACGCTGGCCACCATCACCCTGCAGAACTTCTTCCGGCTCTACGACAAGCTCTCCGGGATGACCGGTACCGCCCAGACCGAGGCGGCCGAGCTGCACCAGATCTACAAGCTGGGCGTGGTGCCGATCCCGACCAACCGGGACATGCAGCGCAAGGACCAGGCCGACCTCATCTACAAGACCGAGCAGGCCAAGTTCGAGGCGGTCGCCGACGACATCGCCGAGAAGCACAAGGCCGGGCAACCGGTTCTGGTCGGCACGACGAGCGTCGAGAAGTCGGAGTACCTGTCGAAGCTGCTGGTGCAGCGCCAGGTCCCGCACGAGGTGCTGAACGCGAAGCACCACCAGCGTGAGGCCGCGATCGTCGCGCAGGCGGGTCACGCCGGCGCCGTCACCGTCGCCACCAACATGGCCGGGCGCGGTACCGACATCGTGCTCGGCGGCAACCCCGAGTTCCTCGCCGATCTCGAACTGCGCCGCCGTGGGCTCGACCCGGTGGAGAGCCGCGAGGAGTACGAGGCGGCCTGGGACGACGTGCTCGCCGCGATGAAGGCGCAGGTCGCAGCCGAGGCCGAGGAGGTCAAGGCAGCCGGTGGGCTCTACGTGCTGGGCACCGAGCGGCACGAGTCGCGGCGCATCGACAACCAGCTGCGAGGGCGGTCCGGTCGGCAGGGCGACCCGGGCGAATCCCGGTTCTACCTGTCCCTGGGCGACGACCTGATGCGCCGGTTCAACGGCCAGATGGTCGAGTCGATCATGAACCGGTTCAACCTGCCGGACGACGTGCCGATCGAGGCGGGCATGGTCACCAAGGCCATCCGCAGCGCGCAGACCCAGGTTGAGCAGCAGAACTTCGAGATCCGCAAGAACGTCCTCAAGTACGACGAGGTGCTCAACAAGCAGCGCACCGTCATCTACAGCGAGCGCCGCCGGGTGCTCGCCGGCGAGGACGTCAAGGACCAGATCCAGCACATGCTTGCCGACGTGATCAACGCCTACGTCGAGGGCGCCACGGTCGAGGGCTACGCCGAGGACTGGGACCTCGACAAGCTGTGGACAGCGCTGGGCTCGCTCTACCCGATCTCGATCCGCTGGCAGGACCTCGCCGACGGCGCAGGCGGCACCGCCGAGGACGCCGACGACTACGCCGATCCGGGCGACCTCACCAAGGAGACCCTGGCCGAGGCGATCCTGGCCGACGCCGAGCGCGCCTACGCCGCCCGCGAGGCCGAGATGGACCAGATCATCGGCTCCCAGGGCGGCATGCGGGAGCTCGAGCGCCAGGTCCTGCTTCAGGTCATGGACCGCAAGTGGCGCGAGCACCTCTACGAGATGGACTACCTCAAGGAGGGCATCGGGCTGCGCGCGATGGCCCAGCGCGACCCGCTGATCGAGTACCAGCGCGAGGGCTACGACATGTTCGCCGCAATGCTCGAGGGCATCAAGGAGGAGACCGTCGGGCACCTGTTCAACGTGCAGGTGCAGGTCGCGCAGCCGGCCCCGGAGCAGGTGCAGGCCCAGCCCGCGGTCGCAGGCGGTCAGGTTGCGCCCGCGGCGGCTCCGGCCCCCCAGCAGGCCGCGCCCGCTCGTCAGCAGGCGCCCGCTCGTCAGCAGGCGCCGGCTCGTCAGCAGGCGCCGGCTCGCCGGCAGGCGGCCCCCGCGGCGTCGGCGGCCAACGGCCGGCGCAGCCGGCACGCGCTGCCCGACGACGACCCGGAGCAGACCTCGGTGCTCCCGGCCGCCTTCGGCTCCGGCTCGCGGCAGGACCTGCAGTACAGCGGCCCGTCCGAGGACGGTGGGCAGACCAGCAGCAACGGCCGCAGGGGCAACGCTCAGGGCCCGGCGGGCCAGGGCAACCGCACCGAGCGCCGGGCGCAGCAGCGCCAAGCCGAGAAGGCCCGCCGCCGAGGGCGCTGAGCGCCCACCCGCGTGGACCCGGGGCGCGTTGTGGAGCCATAACGCGCTCACCTTGGGGCCGGAGGCCGCGTTGTGGAGCTATAGCGCGCTGGGCGCGGGTCTTGAGGCGCGTTGTGGCGGCGTGACGTGGTCGGTCGCCGGTCATCCGATGCGGAGTGCCGTGCACCGCCAGTGCCCGGTGGCGTCGTCGCGGTCGAAGCGCGCCGCCAGGGCGCGGATCCGGCCGCCGAGCCGGCACACCGCTGCGACTTCGGCGGCCCCCGGCCGGGGCTGGTCGAGCCGGATCGACCGCAGGCGTGCGCACCCGTCCCGGCGCACGGCCGGCTGCGTCGCCGCCGCGACGACGTAGCGCAGCACCGACGGCTCGAGCAGCCGGTCCAGCTGTGCAGCCGACCGCCGTCCGTCGATCACCTCCAGGACCAGACGCAGGGTCTCCTGCGCCCGGCGCCGGGCGAGGCCGCCCTCCGATGACGACGGATGGAGCCGCCCGGGCGGGGGCCGGGAGTCCGGTGCGGACGGTCCCGGCACCGCCCCGATCCACGGCCGGTCCGGTTCGGGCTCGGTCCCGGGCCCGGTCCCGGGTTCGTAGTGCAGCGCGCGCAGCCGCACGGATCCCCCGGTCCGGGCAGGGGCCTCGAGCCGGCGCGGGGCGACCGTCGTCGTCGACATGGGGGAAGCCTGCGGGCGCGCCCCCGGCGGTGTGGGCGAAACCAGTTTGTCAGCCGCCAAATGGTTCGACACCATATCATTTGACGTCGTATCTTATGGACATGACCGCAGCCGAGACGTACTTCGAGGCCCGACCGGAGCGCATGCCGCTGGGCAAGCTGCTGTCCTGGACCGGGCAGTGCCTCGGCCGCTACTACCAGCGCACGGTGTCCGCGCACGGCCTCACGTCGACCTCCATCGGCGTCCTCGGTGTGCTCGCCCACCGCGACGGCCTCTCCCACCGCGAGCTCGCCGGCCGGCTCGGGGTCACCCCCGCCACGCTGACCCCCGTGGTCGACGTCTTGGAGGACGCCGGCGAGCTGCGTCGCGACCGTGACCGCGCGGACCGGCGGATCGTCCGGCTGTTCATCACCCAGGCCGGCCGCGACCGGTTGGTGACGGCGTTCGCCGAGGTCGCGGCCACTTTCCGGGACCGGATGCCGCACCCACCACCGGAGGAGGAGTTGGTCATCCGCCGCTATCTGCTGGGGGTGCTCGCCGCCGTCACCGAGGGCGAGTGCGACGAGACGGAAACGAGGGGGGACCAGTGATGAACGGACCGGCCGTCGAGGTGCAGGACCTCGTCAAGCGCTACCCGAAGAGCCCGGGCAACGCCGTCGACGGCCTGTCGTTCGCGGTCGAGCGCGGTGAGGTCTTCGGGTTGCTCGGTCCCAACGGCGCGGGCAAGACGACGACCGTCGGTGTGCTCACCACCCGGGTGCTGCCGACCGGTGGCCGGGCACGCGTCGTCGGGCTCGACGTCGTGTCCGACGCCGTCGCGGTGCGGTCGCGGCTCGCGGTGGTGCCGCAGCGGGTCAACCTCGACCGCTCGCTCTCGGTGCGCAACAACCTGATCTTCCACGCCGCCTATCACGGCGTCGGGCGGGCAGAGCGCCGCCGCCGCGCCGACGCGCTGCTCGATCGGATGGGCCTCGCGGACAAGCCGGACGCGCTGATCGACACGCTGTCGGGTGGGCAGAGCCAGCGATTGATGATCGCGCGTGGGCTGATGCACCGGCCCGAGGTGCTGTTCCTGGACGAGCCGTCGACCGGGCTGGACCCGCAGGCCCGGCTGTTCGTGCACGACCAGGTGCGCGAACTCGAGGCCGAGGGGGTGACGGTCGTGCTCACGACACACGACATGGACGAGGCTGCGAAGCTGTCGGACCGGGTCGGCATCGTGGACCACGGCACCCTCCTCGCGCTCGACACGCCGGCCGGTCTCATCCGGTCGCTGCCCGGCCGCGGCACGGTCGAGGTCACGGTGGTCCCGGGGGAGGCCACGGCCGACGACCTGGTGGCCCGGCTGTCCGGGCTCGCCGGTGTGGAGCGCGTCGAGCAGCTCGCCGCGACGCCGGCCGGCCCACCCGGCGGGTTGCCGCCCGGCATGCCGCCGTGGCCGGGTGCCGGCGGCACCGGTGGGATCGCGACACCCCCGGCTCCGGCGGGGTCGGCCACGGACACCCTGCGGCTGCGGCTCTACGTCGACGCCGACCCGGCCACCTTGCTCGGACCGGTGGTCGCGCTGCTCGGGGCCTGCGAGGCCCAGGTCAGCGACGTGTCGCTGGGCGAGCCGAGCCTCGAGGACGTCTTCATCTCGCTGACCGGGAGGGACCTGCGATGACTCCGGACCCCGGGGCCGGCACCGTGGCCGGCGACCGGCTGGTGGACGCGGGCGGGCCCGCCTACCCGAGCCCTGCGCGGACTTTCGTCGCAGTGCTCAGCCGCGACATCTTCGTCACCGGCAAGGAGCTACCCTCGTTCCTCGCCCAGACGCTGATCCAGCCGTTCTTCTTCCTGCTCGTGTTCGTCGTGGTGCTGGGCCGCAGCGGGTTCATCTCCCCGGAGTACGGCTCGATCATGCTCCCCGGGTTGCTCGCGCTGAACGCCGTCTTCGGCGCGCTGCAGAGCGTCGCGTTCCCGCTGGTGTTCGAGTTCTCCTGGTCGCGGGAGATCGAGGACCGGCTCCTCGCTCCCATGCCGATCCCGCTGGTCGCGATCGAGAAGATCGTCTTCGCGGCGTTGCGGGGGCTGCTCGCGAGCGTGCTGATGGTGCCGATCGGCCTGCTCATGGTCGACGTGTCCTGGCCGGCGTCGGGTCTGCTGCCCGGGTTCGTCATGGTCGTGCTGGGCGCGTTGCTCGGGGCGACGATGGGCATGGTGATCGGCACGGCGGTGCCGCCGCGCCGGATCAACATCCTGTTCGCGGTGATCTTCACACCGCTGCTGTTCACCGGCTCGGTGCAGTACCCGTGGTCGACGCTGAGCGACCTGCGCTGGTTCCAAGTGCTGTCCGCGATCAACCCGCTGACCTACGTCAGCGAGGGCGTCCGGGCCTCGCTGGTGCCGCAGGTGCCGCACCTGTCGCTGGCGCTCTGCCTGCTCGTGACGGTGGTGGCGATCGTCGTGTTCGCCCTGCTGGGCATCCGGGGCTTCCTGCGCCGCGCGCTCGACTGAGCGTCGACCACTCGAGCGGCCCCGCGGTACCGTTCGACCGGTGCCGCTGCTCGGACTGATCATGGACTACGGCGGGGTGCTGACCGACGGCCCCGAGCTACTCGACATCCCGCGCCGCGCCCGGTCGGCCGGGGTGCGCACCGCCCTGCTGTCCGACGCCCACCGGGTACCCGATGGCTGTGCCGACCTGTTCGACGTCGTGGTGCTGGGTGCCGCGGCCGGGGCCCGCAAACCCGACCCGGAGGTGTTCCGGCGGGTCGCGGCGATGCTCGAACTGGCGCCCGACCAGTGCGTGGTCGTCGACGACCTCCTGGTGAACGTGCGGGGTGCCCGGGCGGCCGGCGCGGTGACGATCCGCCATGAGGATCCGGAGACGACGGTCGCCGAGCTGGAGATCCTGCTCGATCTGACGCCCTAGACGCGAACGGCGCCGCCCGTGAGGGCGGCGCCGTCGTGGCATATCAGCTGGTCAGCGCGGTGGCTGAGCAGGCGGCTCGCCCGGCCCGGCCGGCACGTCGGGCGCGGGACCGCCAGGGGCCTCGGGAGCGTGCTCACCGCCCTGGGCGGGGGCGGGCGGAGCGGCGTCCGGCGGGGCGGCGGCAGTGGCGTCGCCCTCCCCCGTGGCCTCCTTGGCCTTGCCGACCGCGGTGTCGATCTTGTCCTCGTGTCCGGTGAAGCGGCCCTTCGCCGCTTCCCCCGCCTTGTCGAGGCCCTGGTCAACCTTGTCGTCGTGCTGCCCGAGCAGTTCCTTGGCCTTGTCGAGGAAACCCATGCCAGCCACCATGGCCCCCTCCCCGGCCGCTCGCAGCCCGAACCCGCATCCTTACCCGAACGGGCGAAGCCGCACGTGGGACGGCCGGAGCTCGTCGACGCTGTTCACGCCGATGAGCTGTAGTGTGCGCACGATCTCGGCCGCCAGGATCTCGACGGCCTTGACGACTCCGCGCTGCCCACCGGCCATCAGCCCGTACAGGTAGGCACGGCCCACGAATGCCGCCCGGGCGCCGAGCGCGATCGCCGCGACGATGTCCGCGCCGTGCGTGATGCCGGTGTCCACCATCACCTCGGCGCGGTCGCCGAGCGCCTGGACCACCGGCTCGACCAGTTCGATCGGCACCGGGGCGCGGTCGAGTTGGCGGCCGCCGTGGTTGGACAGCAGCACGGCGTCGGCACCGGCGTCGACCACCCGGCGCGCGTCCTCCACGCTCTGGATGCCCTTGACCACGAGCTTGCCCGGCCAGGTGCCGCGCAGCCACTCCACGTCGGTCATGGTCAGCGCGGGGTCGAACACCCGGTTGATGAGGTCGGCGACGGTGCCCTCGGTGGACGCCAGGCTGGCGAAGGTCAGCGGCTCGGTCGTGAGCAGGTTGAACCACCAGTGGGGGTGCAGGGCGCCGTCGACGAAGGTCCTGAGGCTCAACGCGGGCGGGATCGTCAACCCGTTGTGCACGTCGCGCAACCGGGCGCCGCCGACCGGGGTGTCGACGGTCAGCATCAGCGTGTCGTAACCGGCGTCGGCCGCGCGCTGTACGAGGTCCTTGGCCGGCGCCCGGTCCCGCCACAGGTAGAGCTGGAACCACTTGCGGGCGTTCGGTGCGGCGGCGGCCACGTCCTCGATGGTCGTGGTGCCCATCGTCGAGAGCGTGTACGGAATCCCGGCCTGCTGGGCGACCGCGGCGACGGCCCGTTCGCCCTCGTGGTTCATCATCCGCGTGAAGCCGGTGGGGGCGAAGGCGAACGGCAGCGTGGAGCGCTCGCCGAGGATGGTCCGGCCGGTGTCGACCTCCGAGACGTCCCGCAGCACCGTCGGGTGGAACTCTGCGCGGGCGAACGCCTGCCGCGCGCGGCGCAGGCTCAGCTCGCCGTCGGCCGCGCCGTCGGTGTAGTCGAAGACCGCACGGGGGGTGCGGCGCCGGGCGATCGCGCGCAGGTCCGCGATGCTGGCGGCCCGGGCGAGGCGACGCTCGGTGCCGTCCCACACGATCGGGGCCGGCCGCAACAGGGGACGGAGTTCCGCGGGACGGGGAAGCCGGCGTTGCACCATGGCAGCCACCCTAGGCAGAAACCGGTGGTCCCGGCACGGCCCGTCGGCTCGGGTACCGCCCGGTCCCGGCCAGGTGACAGTGATCACCGCCTCGGCAGCTCATGGGGCGCCGGTGGCGCTGTCGCTGCCCGAACGGCGATCACCGCCGCGGCGCTGGGGCACGCCGGAGATCGATCACCGGCGGCGGCGCAGGAGCTCGTACGCCGCGACGGCGGCGGCACTCGCCACGTTGAGCGACTCCACGCCGCCGTGCATCGGGATCGCCAGCGTCGCGTCGAGCTCGTCCCGGACCGCCTCGGACAGGCCGTCGGTCTCGTTGCCCAGCACCAGGGCGACCCGCGGGGGCAGCTCGGCGTCGAGCAGTGACGCCCCGCCCGCGTCGAGGCCGTACACCGCGAATCCTGCGGCGCGCAGCTCCGCGCAGCCCTCCTCGGCCGTCGACGCGCGCAGCACCGGCGCGGAGAACGCCACCCCCGCCGACGCCTTGACCACCAGCGGGTCGATCGACGGCACCCCGCGGCGGGGGAGCAGCACGCCGTCCAGGCCCGCCGCGGTCGCGCTGCGCAGCACCATGCCCACGTTCGCCGGGTTCGTCACCCGGTCCAGCACCAGCACGGCCGCGGGCCGGTCCGGGCCGAGCGCGTCGAGGAACTCCGCCACCGGCGCCATCCGGGGTGCCACGACGTCGGCGAGCACGCCCTGGTCGTGGCGGCCGTTGCCGGCCAGGACCTTGACCCGGTGGGCGCTGGCCCGCTGCACCTGCACGCCGCGCGCCCGGGCGGCCGCGGTGATCGCGCGGACCGGCTCACCGCGCGCGGTGTCGGCGAGGATCACCTTGTCGACCTGCAGGCTGGGGTCGTCGAGCGCCTCCAGCACCGGCTTGCGGCCGTAGACGGTGATGAAGGTGTCCTTGGGCGACCGGGCGGGCCGGGTGGACGGATCGGCGGGCACGTGCCGAGGGTGCCACCCGCGGCACCGGCAGGCGCTCGGTACCCCGTTTGCGACCGTAGGATCACCCTCATGCCGCCCCGGCTCTCCGCACTCGACGCGTCCTTCCTCTACCTCGAGCAGGCGACGACGCCGATGCACGTGGGCGGTGTCGCGATCTTCCGCCGCCCGAAGTCCGGCTTCGACTACGACCGCCTCGTCGAACTGATCGAACAGCGGATCGCGCTGGTCCCGCGCTACCGGCAGAAGGTTCGTCACGTCCCCGGCAACCTGGCGCGCCCGGTGTGGGTGGACGACCAGGACTTCGACGTCGCCTACCACGTGCGCCGCTCCGCGTTGCCCCGGCCGGGCTCGGACGAGGCGTTGTCCGAACTGGTCGCCCGGCTGATGTCGCGCCCGCTCGACCACACCCGGCCGCTGTGGGAGATGTACCTCGTGGAGGGTCTCGCGCACGGCCGCACCGCCGTGATCACCAAGACCCACCAGGCGATGGTTGACGGCATCAGCGCGATCGACATCGGGCAGGTGATTCTCGACGTGTCGCCGGACCCGCGGCTCGTCGCCGAGGAGCTGTGGATGCCTCGCCCGGAGCCCGGCGGCGGCCGGTTGGTTCTGGATGCGGTCGGCGAGATGGTGTCGCGCCCCGGCGAGCTCGTGGACAACGTGCGGGTCGCTGCGGGCGATGCGATCGCGACGGCGGGCAAGGTCGCCGGCGCGGTGGGGAAGTTGTTCACGATGGCGGTCACGGCCAGCCGTCGCGCGCCGGGTACCCCCCTCAACGTGGACATCTCGACCCAGCGGCGGTTCGCCGTCGCCCGCACCGAGCTCGAGGCCTACCGGCGGATCCGGGCCGCGCACGGCTGCACCGTCAACGACGTCGTGCTCAGTGTGATCGCCGGGGCGCTGCGCAACTGGCTGCTGTCGCGCGGCGAGCCCGTGTCGTCGTCGTCGTCGGTGCGTGCGATGGTGCCGCTGTCGGTGCGCGGCGAGGCCGATGTACCGAGTTCGGCCACCGCGGGTTCGCTCGGCAACCGGGTGTCGTCGTTCCTCGTGGACCTGCCCGTCGGCGAGTCGAGCCCCGTGGTGCGGCTGCACCACGTCACCCACGCGATGCGCGAGCACACCTCGACCGGCCAGTCGGTCGGTGCGGACACCCTGGTCCGCATCGGCGGTTTCGCGCCGCCTACGCTTCATGCGTTGGGGGCCCGCGCGGCCAGCGGGTTCTCCAAGCGCATCTTCAACTTGGTGGTGACCAACGTGCCGGGACCCCAGTTCCCGCTCTACGCCGCGGGAGCGCGGATGCTCGAGATGTTCCCCGTCGTGCCGCTGGCCAAGGGCCAGGCCCTGGCCATCGGGCTGACCAGCTACGACGGCGGCGTCTACTACGGCTTCAACGGCGACCGCGACGCCATGCCCGACGTCGACGTGCTCGCCGGCCTCGTTGACGAGTCGCTCGACGAGCTGCTCGCAACGGTGGGCTGATCATGCGCATCTACCTGCCAGGGACCTGGCCGATGTTGTCGCGGCTGGTCTCGACCGGCCGGTTCGACCCGATCGGGGGCACCGCCTTCGCGCTGACCCCGCGGCTGCGCGAGGCCTACACGACCGGCGACGACGAGGAGCTCGAGTACGCCGCGCTGTCGGAGGCGGCGCGGGCGTCGCTGCGACTGCTCGGCGTGGAGTTCGGCCTGGGCGAGGACGGCACCCCGGCCCGCCGCGTGGTGGTGGCCGCCGACGTGGACCACGTGACCCTGCGCCCCGACCTCGACGACGGCGCGGTGCGCCTCACCGGTCCGGTGCCGCTGGAGGCCATCGCTTCGGTGCACGTCGACACCGAGGAGGCCGAGCACGCGGTGCGCCAGGCCGCCGGGGCGGTCGACGCGGCGGATCTCGGCGACATGGACGCCGAGTTCCTCGTCGGGGAGGCCGAGGACCACGAGCTGGCCTGGTACAGCCCGTCCGAGGTGGCCTTCCTCGTCGAACTCGGCTGACGGCCGGCGAGCGCCCACCTGTATCCGAGCGCCATGGCCGACGAGCGGCCGGCGGGCCCGGGCTGACCGGTCAGGCGTCGCCGGGCAGCTCGCGGCGTCCGTCGCGGTTCCGATCCTGATCATCTCCGCCGCGGGCCCCTCCGGTGCCGAAGACCAGCGCGCTCACGGCCGGGATCAGCAGGAACCAGTACCACTGGTAGCCGGTCAGGAAGAACAGCAGCGTGGCGACGATCGGGGTGACCGCCACGATCCGCGGACCCCAGCCGTGGAAGCCGCCGCGTTCCCGCCGTGCGGGCGCGGTCGCGGCCTGCGCGGCGGGCATCGACCCCGCAGCCGGTGCCAGAGCCGTCCCCGGGACCACCGGATGTGGCGCCGGCAGGTCGGTGAACAGTGCCGTCAGCTCGCTCGCGACCGTCGCGTTCGCGGCGACGGCCGAGCGGTCGGCGTACTCCTCGACGCCGAGCCGGCCCGCCGCGAGGTGCTCGTCGAGTGCCTTGACCGCCGACTCCCGCTCCGCCGTGCCGATCCGCAGCGGCGGCACGTCCCCCGCGGCCTCCGTCGGTGTCTCCCCCGTTGTCATGCATGGAGCTTGCCATCACCGTCACTCGATCGGGTAGCGCGGTCCGGGCATGGCCGCGGCCGGGGTGCGGGGGCCACTCTGTAACGCACGGACCCCGACCCGCTCACCCGTGGGAGGACGAGATGGCCGACCTCACCGCCGTCACCGCAGTCCCGGCGCCGCGCAACGAACCGATCCGCGGCTATGCCCCCGAAAGCCCCGAGCGCGCCACCCTCGCCGCCCGGGTCGCCGGACTCGCCGGCGAGTCGCACGAGCTCACCGCCACGATCGGCGGCCGGCAGCGGATGGCCGGCGGCGAGCCGTTCGACGTCGTGCAGCCGCACCGCCGGCACTCCCGGCTGGGGGTCGGTGCGCAGGCGACCACCGGCGACGTCGCCGACGCGATCGATGCGGCCCGGGCCGCCGCTCCCGCCTGGCGCGATCTGCCGTTCGACGAACGCGCCGCGGTGTTCCTGCGCGCCGCGGACCTCCTTGCGGGCCCCTGGCGCGACACCCTCAACGCCGCGACGATCCTCGGCCAGTCCAAGTCCGTGCAGCAGGCCGAGATCGACTCCGCCTGCGAGCTGATCGACTTCTGGCGCTGGAACGTGCACTACTCGCGCCGCGCGCTGGCCGAGCAGCCGGAGTCGTCGCCGGGGATGTGGAACCGCTTCGACCACCGCCCGCTGGAGGGCTTCGTCCTCGCGATCACCCCGTTCAACTTCACCGCGATCGCCGGGAACCTGCCCACCGCGCCCGCGCTGATGGGCAACACGGTCGTCTGGAAGCCGAGCCCGACCCAGACACTCGCGGCCTGGTACACGATGCGGTTGCTGGAGGCGGCCGGCCTGCCACCCGGCGTGATCAACATGGTGACGGGCGACGGTGCGGCCGTCAGCGAGGTCGCGCTGAGCGCCCCTGATCTCGCGGGCGTGCACTTCACCGGGTCCACGCGGACGTTCCAGCACCTGTGGCGCACGGTCGGGGAGAATCTGCAGCGCTACCGCGGCTACCCGCGGCTGGTCGGGGAGACCGGCGGCAAGGACTTCGTGGTCGCGCACCCGAGCGCCGACCCGGCCTCGCTGGTCACGGCCCTGGTCCGTGGGGCCTTCGAGTACCAGGGGCAGAAGTGCTCGGCGGCGTCGCGGGCGTTCGTGCCGGCCTCCCGCTGGCGGGGCGGGCTGCGCGACGCGCTCGCCGAGCTCACCGGGTCGCTGAGATACGGCGACGTCACCGACTTCGCCCACTTCGGCGGGGCAGTGATCGACGGGCGGGCCTACTCCCGGCTGGCGACCGCCCTGGAGAAGGCCTCCACCGAGCTGGACGTGCTGGCCGGTGGCGGGCACGACGACGCCGAGGGCTGGTTCGTGGAACCCACCGTGCTGGTGGGGGAGGACCCCGCGCACGAGGTGTTCACGACCGAGCTGTTCGGCCCGGTCCTCGCCGTGCACGTGTGGAACGACGCGGTGCCCGGTGAGTACGAGCGGATTCTGCGGGTGGTCGACACTGCGACGCCCTACGCGCTGACCGGTGCGGTGTTCGCCACCGACCGCGCCGCGATCGAGGCCGCGCACCGCGAGCTGCGGTTCGCCGCCGGGAACTTCTACGTCAACGACAAGCCGACGGGCGCCGTCGTCGGCCAGCAGCCCTTCGGCGGGGCGCGTGCGTCGGGGACCAACGACAAGGCCGGGTCGATCTACAACCTGCAGCGCTGGACCAGCCCGCGGTCGATCAAGGAGACGTTCGACCCGCCGACCGGCCACACCTACCCGCACATGGGCTGAGCGCGCCACAACGGGCTTGCCCCCGGTGGCAGACCCGACCGGCTCGGGGGGACGGCACCCGCGCTCCGGGGGCCCGCCCGGTGGTTCGGCGGCGTCGGTACCCGCACTCTTCTCGGCATTCCGGTCCACCCGGACGCGGAGCCGGACGGAGAAGAGCTGCCGATGCCTCAGTACAGCGGACGTGGCGCGGGAACAGTGCGCCGCGCGGTCGGCCTCGCGACCGTGTCCCTGGCGGTGGCGCTCGTGGCCGGGGGCTGCACGAACATCGCCGTCGCGACCTCCACGGTGAGGGTCGACACCGCACCGGAGCCACGCCGGCCCGCCCCGGTGCGGCCGGCCTCGGGTCCCTGCGCGGCCCTTGCCCAGCTGCCGGGCCGCCGGGCCGCCGACCCGGTGTTCGGGTGCGCCTTCCTCGACGTGCCACCGGACGCCATGGCCGCCGACGCGGCCCCGATCGCCTGGTCCCCCCACACCGTCCCGGATCGGGGTTCGACCGGCACCGGCCCCGTGGCCGCGCTCGCCCGGGAGAAGGGCCGTGGTGCGAGCTGGCACATCAGCGCGCCGGGAACCACAGCGGAGAAGGGGATCTGACATGCCTGCGACCGACGAGGCGCGTGCACGACGGCGCCTGCACACCCGGATCGCCCTGATGACAGGGGTGCCGTTCGCAGTGCTGTACTGGGTGTTGTTCGCCGGGTATCTCCTCGTCTTCGACAGGATCGACCCGGACCCCGTCGTGTTCGGCCTCCTGGCCCTCGTGTCGGTGCCGACGGGCGTGCTGTTCGGCGTCGTGATGTCGGCGGTCCTCGGAACGGTGCAGTGGCGGGCGACCCGTGCCAGATGGGCCCGCCGGCGCGCGATGGACCCCGACGCCCCGGCGACGTTCACCCCGGATGTCCGCCGGAGCCGGACCGCGCGGATCGACCTGCCGCCGGCGGAGGTCTTCCGGCACGCGCTGCAGGCGTGCCGGGCCTTGCGCCGCGCGCACGTCACCGGCGCCGACGAGGACACGACGACAGGGGGCGGGACGATCACGCTCCGGGTCGGCATGTCCTGGTGGAGCTGGGGTGAACGGATGGTGGTGCGGCTTCGACCGCGCGACCGTACGGCCACCGAGGCCGAGGTGTCCAGCGTCCCCGTCTGGCCGCCGACCGTCGTCGACTACGGCAGGAACGAGGACAACGTCGACGCCGTCATCGACTGGCTCCGTGCTCTGCCGGCCCCGGCCCGGAGCCGTCGCCGCGGCACTAGGGCGTGTTTGAGAAGTGGATCTCCGTTGCCCTGGGAAGGCGTGTTGGTGATCGGGGACAGGTGAGGTCTCCGGTAGATGGATCAACGACCAAGCAGACCATCTACCCGGAGACCTCGTGGGCA
>NZ_JAHDTG010000116.1 GCF_018531475.1 Pseudonocardia mahuensis | reverse complement strand
TGTGCGCCCCGGCCGCCGCCAGCCCCGCCGACGCCCAGCCGACCAGCCGTGACAGCCGCGCGGCGCGGTGCAGGTCGCCGACCTGCGGCGGCTCGCCCGTACCGAGCGACGGGCGCTGCTCGGCCCCGTGCGAGTAGACCGTCAGGCCCCCGAGCCGCACCCCCAGCGCCCCCGCGGCCGCCGCCTCCACCGGGCCGGCGTTCGGGCTCGGATGGGTCACCCCATCGCGGCGCCAGGCCGCCAGCGCCGCCCCGGGTGAACCGCCCACCGCGGGGGCCAGCCCGGCGAACAGCAGGGCCGCCGCCCGGGCGGGCAGCAGGTTCGCCGCGTCGTCGAGGCGGGCCGACGCCCAGCCGAAGCGCGCGTACCGCGGCGACCGGTAGCCGACCATCGCATCCAGGGTGTTGACCGCGCGGTAGCCGAGCAGCCCCGGCACCCCCGCCACCGCGCCCCAGAACAGCGGCGCGACCACGGCGTCGGAGGTGTTCTCGGCCAGCGACTCCACCCCGGCGCGGGCGATCCCGGACGCGTCCAGCGTCGACGGGTCGCGCCCGCACAGGCTGGGCAACCGGGACCGGGCGGCGGTGAGATCGGCCCGGTCCAGCTCACCGGCCAGCGCCGCACCCTCCCCGGCCAGCGACGCACCTCCGAGCACCGCCCAGGTGGCGGCCGCGGTGAGCGCGGTCCGGGCGAGCGGGCGCGGGCCCGCGAGCCGATCCGCAAGCACACCGAGCCCGACGACCCCACCCACCAGCACCGCGGTGTACCCGACGCCGGCGCGGTGCCGGTCGGCGTAGCAGCGCCGCTCCAGCGCCGCGGCCAGCGCGCCGAAGCCCGCCACGGGGTGCCCACGACGCGGATCGCCGAACAGCGCGTCGGCCGCGACCCCGGCCAGCAACCCCGCGGCACGACCGGCCCACCGGTTCGTCCGGGTGGTCGGGCGCGGCGAGGAGCGTCGGGGCGTCATGGTCGGCGACGGTACGACGGCCGGCGGCGCGGGCGGGCGCCCGGTCCGCCCGAAGGGGATGATCGACGGCATGCGCACGGATGTCGATCCCGACGAGCTGGGGCACGGCTCGTTCTACAAGCTGTTGACCTCGGTCGTGGTCCCCCGCCCGATCGCCTGGGTCTCCACCCGCTCGGCCGCCGGGGTGGACAACCTGGCCCCGCACTCGTTCTTCACCGTCTCGTGCGTCGATCCGCCGATGGTCCAGTTCACCTCGGTGGGCAGGAAGGACTCGCTGCGCAACGTCCGCGAGACCGGCGAGTTCGTCGTCAACCTCGCGAACGAGCCGATGTTCGAGCAGATCAACGCGACCGCCACGAACTTCCCCGCCGAGGTCAGCGAATTCTCCGAGGTCGGGCTGACCCCGGAACCGAGCCTGACCGTCGCCCCGCCCCGGGTCGCCGAGTCACCCGTGGCCCTGGAGTGCCGGCTCGAGCGCGACCTCGAGCTCGGCGACTCGACGGTGGTGATCGGCCGGGTGCTGCACGCCGCGATCGACTCCGACGTGTTCGTCACCGACGAGCGGGGCAACAGCCTGCCCGCGATCGAGAAGCTGCGCCCGCTCGCCCGGCTGGGCCGCAACGAGTGGTCGACGATCGGTGAGGTGCTGACGATCGCCCGGATCCCGCACGACCAGTGGCCCGGCCACTACTCCCCGCCCACGCGGTGACGCCTCCCACCCACACCGGCCCAAGCGACCGGGGCTGCGCCGATAGGCCGACCGAATTCGGAACGCAGCCGTAACACTGCGGCAAAGGTTTGCCCCGGATGTACAAAGCAGGAAGTACATCCTGTCACATTGCACATAGATCACCCGACCGAGTGAACATACGATTCGGCCCGTATGTGAGTCCGAAAAGCTCGGCGAGGGAGAAACAGTGATGCGCATCCGTGGGCGGTCCACCGTCCTACGCGCCTTGTCGGTCGGTGTCGGCATTGCGCTCGTCGCAGGCTGCGGCTCCGCTGCCGGATCAGGATCCGAATCGGATTCCGGCCCGATCGTCATCGGACACACCGCCGGCATGACCGGATTCATGTCGGTCTTCGACGAGCCCGTCGAGCAGGGCATGAAAATGGCGATCGCGGACATCAACGCCGCGGGCGGTGTCCTCGGCCGCCCACTCGAACTGATCACGACCAACAACGAGTCGGATCCGACCAAGATCCAGTCGGCCGCCCAGGAGGCGATCGAGAAGGGCGCCCGGTTCGTCGTACCGTCGTGCGACTACGACATCGGCGGACCGGCGGCACGCACCGCGAACGACCAGGACACCATCGCGATCGGCTGCGCCGGCGGGCCGCTGTTCGGCTACGACGGCACAGGCCCGATGACCTACAACCTGCACCAGTCCTCCCCGGGGGAGGGGTCGACGATGGCGCAGTGGGCGTTCACCGCGGGCTACCAGAAGCCCTTCGTGATCAACGACCGCGGCCTCGAGTACAGCCAGGTAGCCGGCGAGTACTTCACTAAGCGCTGGCAGCAGATGGGCGGCCGGATCGCCGGGGAGACCACCTACCAGAACGGCGACCAGTCCGCGGCCTCGCAGATCGCGGAAATCCAGCGCTCGGGCGCCGATCTCGTCGTCGTCGCCAGCTACCCGCCCGGTGGCGCCACCTTGATCCGGCAGATCCGAGCGGCCGGAATCACGCTTCCGATGGTCGGCACCCAGGGATTCGACGGAACCTACTGGATCGACGCCGTCCCGGATCTCAGCGACTTCTTCATTCCGGTCACCGCATCCCTGTACGGCGACGACCCGGTCGCCGAACGCAACGAGTTCTTCCGGCGCGTCGAGCAGGAGACCGGTAAGCCCGCGGCCAGCGCGTTCTACCCCCTGAGCGGCTACTCGACCGTGCAGGCCTTGGCCAGGGCCATCGAGCGGGCCGGCTCGACCGACAGCGCGGCGGTCTCGGCGGAGCTCGACAAGTTCACCGACGAGGACCTGCTGCTGGGACCGACCACGTTCACCGCGACGTGCCACATCCCCTCGTTCCGCCCACAGCTGATCGTGGAGTACACCGCCGGCAAGCCCGCCGTCGTCCAGAGCGGCCTGAAGCTGGACGACGTGCCCGGCGGCGCGCCGTGCTGACCCGGTCCGAACCGGGAACACGCATCCAGGAGCGGCCCGATCCCGAAGAGGCGGCCGGGCGGCTCCGGGCGACGGGCATCTCGGTGAGCTTCGCCGGGTTGCGCGCCCTGGACGACGTCGATCTCGAGCTGCGCAGCGGGGAGATCCTCGGTCTCATCGGCCCGAACGGCGCCGGGAAGTCCACGCTGGTGAACACGCTGACCGGCTTCCAGCGGTGCACCGGACGGCTCGTCGTCGACGGGGTCGACATGACGGGGTCGTCACCGCCCAGGCTCAGCCGCAGCGGCGTACGACGCACCTTCCAGAACGTGCGGCTCTTCCCGGCGATGACCGTCTACGAGAACGTCGAGGTGGTCGGGCTCGGGCTCGGTATGGGTCACCGCAAGGTCCGGGCGCTGGCCGAGGACGTCCTCGACCGGTTCGGTATGTCGCACCTGTCCGCGACATCCGCCGGATCACTGCCCTACGGGATCGAGCGACGGCTGGGCATCGCGCGAATCCTGGTCGGCGGTGCGCGCTACGTGCTCCTCGACGAGCCGGCGGCCGGGCTCAACGAGGACGAGAGCGACGAGCTGCTGGAGCTGCTCACCCGGCTGCCCGAGATGTTCTCCTGCGGTCTCATGGTGATCGAGCACGACCTCCGGCTGATCATGCGGCTCTGCCACCGGCTGCAGGTGATCGACCACGGGCGGGTGCTGGCCGTCGGGGACCCGGCCATCGTGCGGCGCGATCCCGCGGTCGTCGAGGCGTACCTCGGCCACGACAGGGCGGGCGGGGAGGTGCTCGGTGCTGCAGATCGCTGACCTGACCGTCCGCTACGGCGGGATCACCGCGGTGCACGGGCTGTCGGCATCGGTCGACGAGGGCGAGCTCGTGTCGCTGGTGGGGCCGAACGGCGCGGGGAAGTCCTCGACGCTCGCCGCCGTCAGCGGCCTCGTCGCACCCGCGGCCGGCCGGATCGTTCTCGACGGCGGGTCCCTCGTCGGCCTCCCGCCGGAGGAGACCGTCCGGCGGGGCGTGGCGCTCGTCCCCGAGGGCCGCAACATCTTCGGTTCACTGACCGTCGCGGAGAACCTGGCGCTGGGGGCGACGATCCGCCGCGACAAGCGCGCGGTCCGCCAGGACACCGAACGCGAGCTGGACCGGTTCCCGATCCTGCGGGAGCGCTACGGCCAGCAGGCGGGTTACCTCTCCGGCGGCGAGCAGCAGCAGTTGGCCATCGCACGCGCCCTGCTGAGCAGGCCACGCCTGCTCCTGCTCGACGAGCCGTCGCTCGGGCTGGCTCCACTGCTCGTCGACGCCGTGTTCGACACGATCGCGGAACTGCGCCGCGACGGAATGACGACGCTGCTCGTCGAGCAGAACGCGACACGGGCCGTGGCACTGGCCGACCGGTCCTACCTGCTGCGCACGGGGCGGGTGGTCAAGGCGGGCACGGCCGAGGACCTCGGCGGGGCGGCCGCGCTGGCCAGCGAGTACCTGGGCGGGACCACCGAGGAGCTGACCGCATGAGCTCGCTGGTCCAGTATTCGATCGACGCGCTGAACCTCGGCTGCCTGTACGCGCTGTACGCACTCGGCGTCGCGATGGTGTTCGGCATCCTGCGGCTGGTCAACTTCGCGCACTCGAGCCTCATCATGATCGGCGGGTACACGCTGGTCCTGACCGCAGGCCTGCCCCTCCCGCTGCGGGTGGCCCTCACGGTCGCCGCCTGCGTGGCCGCGGCGGTCCTGCTGGAGCTCGTCGCGTTCCGCGCGGTCCGCGGCGCGAACCCGGCGACGCTGCTCGTGACGTCGTTCGCCGTCACGATCGCGATGTCAAGCCTGGCCGAGGCCGTCTTCGGCACGCTCCCCGCCTCGGCCGACGTCCACCCGGCGCTGCGCGAGAGCTTCTCGTTCGGCACCGTCTACGTGCCCACGCTCAACATCGCCACGGTCGTGGTGACCGCACTGCTCGTCGGCGTGCTGTCGCTGTTCCTGACCAGGACGACGGTCGGGCTGCAGATGCGGGCCGCGGCGGCGGACCTCACCACCGCCCGGTTGATGGGCGTGCGGACCAACCGGGTGATCAGCGTGGCCTTCGCCATCAGCGGGGTGCTGGCCGCGGCGGCGGCGCTGTTCCTACTGGCGGCCAGCGGCTCGGTCACCCCGGGCTTCGGCGTCGACGCCGTGCTGTTCGGGCTCATCGCGGCCGTGGTCGGCGGCCTGTCGAGCCTGCGTGGCGCCGCGATCGGCGGGCTGGTGCTGGGGGTGGCGGGCCAGCTCCTGCAGTCGTTCCTACCGCTCGAGGTCAAACCGTTCCGCGACGCGATCCTGTTCGCCGCCGTCGCCGCGCTGCTGGTCCTGCGGCCGCAGGGGCTGGTGGCCAAATCCGAGGGTGTGAGAATTTGAGACGCCTGCTGCGCTGGATGTCCGTACCGCTGGTCCTGGCGCTGGGAGTGACGGTCGTCGCGTTGGTCGCGGCCCAGGGTCCGACCTCCCTGCAGCGGACCGTCGTCGTCGCCCTGATCAACATCGTCCTGGTCATCGGCCTGTACGTCTTCGTCGGGAACTCCGGCGTGTACTCCTTCGGCCATCTCGGCTTCGCCGCGATCGGCGCCTACGCGGCGGGGATCCTGGTCATGCCGGCGGCCCGCAAGGCGCAGTTGCTGGCCGACGCGCCGGATCCGGTGCGCTCACTGACCGTTGCGCCCACGGTGGCCGTGCTGATCGGCGGGGTCCTCGCCGCCGTGGTCGCCGTGATCCTGGCCGTACCGCTGTCCCGGATCGACGGCCTCTCCGCGGGCCTGGCGACGGTGTCGTTGCTGATCTCGGTGAGTGTCGTCGCGGCGAACTGGGACAGCGTGACGCGGGGGCAGAAGGGCCTGTCGGCGATCCCGTCGAGCACCACCGTGGCGACGGCGCTGGCCTGGGTGGCGGTGACGATCGTGTCGGCGTGGTGCTACCAGCGGTCGTCGTTCGGCAAGCGGCTACGGGCGTCCAAGGACGATCCCGTCGCCGCGGCGTCGGCGGGCATCTCGGTACCGCTGCAGCGCGGTATCGCGTTCGTGATCAGCGCCTTCTTCACCGGCGTCGGTGGCGCGCTGTTCGCTCTGCTCCTCGGCTCCGTGACACCGGACGTGTTCTACCTGGACTACACGTTCCTCATCCTCACGATGCTGGTGATCGGCGGCGCGGACTCGCTCACCGGCGCCGTGCTCGGCGCGACGGTGGTCTCCGTGCTGTCGGAGATCCTGCGGCGGGTCGAGGCCGGCGACGTGCTCGGCCTGGTCCGGATCGAGCCGCGGCCGGGCATGCAGAACGTCATCCTGGGTCTGCTGCTGGTGGTGATGCTGCTGCGTCGCCCGTCCGGGATCACCGGCGGCCGCGAGATCCGGCTGCCGTGGGCGCCCGGTGCCCACCGGGCCCGCGCGCCGTCGGCTCCGGCCACGATCTCCGCCGGCGGCGGGCCGACGGGCGAGGCGGCCCCGTGACCGTCACCCCGTTGCGCGCCGGCTACGGCTGTCCGTCGCGCCGGATCTCGTGCAGGCTGCGGGCCTGAGTCGCGATCTGCTGCAGCGTGCACGGCCACCGCACGCCCGAGCCGCTGACGTTGCGGCAGGCCGTGCACCGGCCCAACCGGTCCGGGACGTGCTCGTCGAGCAGCCGCCCCCAGACCTCGGGCATACCGGCGAGCACCCCGGCCATCGGGCCGGCACCCGCTGGTCCCTGTCCGGCGCCTGGCATGTGTGAGTCGGTCACAGTTCCCCCAACCTGCCCGCACGCGCGCGGGCAGTCCCTTTCCACCGACGCGAGCGGCGAACGGCGGCTATCCAGCGGCCGACGCTCGTGCGCCCCGCTCCTGTGACCTCGGACCGCTCGTCGACGATCCGGTAGTACCCGGGCCGGCATCCGGCTGGTCCGGGCGCCCCGCTAGAGGGTGAACTCGCCCACCGGGGTGGCGGCGGGATCGGCGTGCAGCTCCCCCTCCCGCCCGCGCAGCTCGACCCGGCGGATCTTGCCCGAGATGGTCTTGGGCAGCTCGGCGAACTCCAGGCGGCGGATCCGCTTGTAGGGCGCGAGGTTGTCCCGGGCGAACTCCAGGATCGACCGGGCCGTGTCGGCATTCGGCTCGTGGCCGGCGGCCAGCACCACGTAGGCCTTGGGGACGGCGAGGCGCACCGGGTCCGGCGACGGAACGACGGCCGCCTCGGCCACCGCGGGGTGCTCTATGAGCACGCTCTCCAGCTCGAACGGGGAGATCCGGTAGTCGCTGGCCTTGAACACGTCGTCGGCGCGGCCGACGTAGGTGATGTAGCCGTCCGCGTCGCGGGCCCCGACGTCGCCGGTGTGGTAGTACCCGCCGGCCATGGCCTCGGCGTTGCGCTCGGGGTCGCCGGCGTAGCCGACCATCAGGCCCAACGGGCGGCGGGCCAGGTCGAGGCAGATCTCGCCCTCCTCGGCCTTCTCCCCCGTCGCCGGGTCGATCAGCTCGACGTGATAGCCCGGGATCGGGCGGCCCATCGAGCCCGGCTTGATCGGCTGACCGGGCGGATTGCCGATCTGGACGCTCGACTCGGTCTGGCCGAACCCGTCGCGGATCCGGACACCCCAGGCCTTCTCGACCTGCTCGATGACCTCGGGGTTGAGCGGCTCGCCCGCGCCGACGACCTTCTGCGGCGGGTTCGCCAGCCCGGAGAGGTCGGCCTGGATGAGCATCCGCCAGACGGTCGGCGGGGCGCAGAAGCTGTTCACGCCGCAGCGGTCGAGCACCCCGAGCACGCTCTCGGCGTCGAAGCGGGCGTAGTTCATGACCAGCACGCACGCCTCGGCGATCCACGGCGCGAAGACGTTGCTCCACGCGTGCTTGGCCCAGCCCGGGGAGGAGATGTTGAGGTGGACGTCGCCAGGCTCGAGCCCGATCCAGTACATAGTGGACAGGTGTCCGACCGGGTAAGACACCTGCGTGTGCTCGACGAGCTTGGGCTTGGCCGTGGTGCCGGAGGTGAAGTAGAGCAGCAGCGTGTCGCTCGCCTTCGTCGCGCCGTCCGGGGTGAACGTGTCGGCGGCGTTGTAGGCGTCGGTGTAGTCGTGCCAGCCCTCGGGCGCCCCGCGGACGGCGATGCGGGTGTAGTCGCCCGCGACGTCGTCGAACTTGCCGGCGTCGGCGGCGCCCACGATGACGTGCTTCGCCCCGCCGCGATCTACCCGGTCGCGCAGGTCGGCGGCGTTGAGCAGCGTGGTGGCGGGGATGACGACCGCGCCGAGCTTCATCGCGGCCAGGAGCGTCTCCCACAGCTCGAGCTGGTTGCCGAGCATGAGGACGATCCGGTCACCGCGGACGACGCCCCGCTCGCGCAGCCAGTTCGCGACCCGGTTCGAGCGCTGGGAGAGCTCGGCAAACGTCCAGTACGCCTCGGAGCCGTCGCTCTCCACGATCCACAGCGCCCGCTTCGCCCCACGCTCGGGGTCGGCGGCCACGGCGTCGAAATGGTCGAGGGCCCAGTTGAACTCGTCCAGCTCCGGCCAGCGGAAGTCGCGATAGGCGGTCTCGTAGTCCTCACGGTGCGCGAGCAGGAACTCGCGCGCCGCGTAGAAGGACTGCGCCCCGGTGCTGCCGTCGTCGCTCATCTGCCACCTCGGATGCTCGTCGCCACTCTGCTGCGGGCACCCTAACGACGACCGGTCCCGACCCGGACGCGCGATCCCGTCCCGTGGCCCTCCGTCACCAGGTCGGAGCAACCCATGTGGACCGGCCCCGGCCCACCCGGACGCGCCGACACGCACGGGCGCCCCGCGGCGCGGCGGGGAACTAGCGTGCGCGGGCGTGACCCTGCTGAAGCCCGGGCGCGCCGCGGCCCTCGTCCTGCTCGCCGGCCTGCTCGCCGGCTGCGGTGGCGCCGACCCCCGGACCACCCCGGCCCCTACCGTGCCGGCCACCCCGAGCACCACCCCGAGCACCACGGCGAGTGCCCCCCCGAGCCCCGCACCCACCCCCGGGCCGACCACCGCTGCGCCGCGAGCCGGCGGTGGGGCCGGAACGGGTGAGGGACGGTCCGGGGTGACGCTGCTGTGGCCGGTCACCGACCCCGCCGAGGTGGCCCCGCTGCAGACCCGGGTGGACGGCGGCGCCCAGCCGTGGCTGCTCGATCCGGCCGAGGTGGCGGTCAACTTCGCGGGGGCGACCTACGCATGGCGCGCGCCGGAGGCCGGGCCGGTCAGCGGCGGCACGGTCGTGGTCACCGACGCCGAGGGGGGCCGTGCCACCGTCACCCTCGTCCAGCCGGGCCGCACCGGCGCGACCGGGATCTGGGTGGTGAGCGCCGCGACCCGCTCGTGAGCGCCCTCGTGATCCGGGTGAGCGCGCCCTGAGCCGGGTCCCGAGCCGACGGACCGCGCGGTCACGCGGATCACCACCCGCGCGGGCGGCCGAGCGGCCCGTCCTCCGTCCGGAGGTATCAGCTCGTCACTTGTTCGGGTGAACACGGCTCCGAAGTGCTGCGTTCCGGGCCCCGCCGGCGATTCCCTCTACGACGCTGTCCGAACACGGACGGCACAGCACGCGCCAGGGGGCGACGATGACGACCAGCGACTCGGTCCAGCAGGACATGTTCACCGTGCTGCACGGGCAGCCCGCGCCGGTCGTGACCCGGTGGAGCTACAGCGCGAACGACCCGTTCGCGGTCACCCTCGCGGTCCGGACCAGGCACGATAGGTGGGTCGAGTGGCTGGTGGCCCGCGACCTCGTTGTCGACGGCCTCGCCGGACCGGCCGGTTACGGCGACATCCGGATGAGCCCCCAGGTGGTGCAGGGCTACGACATCGTCGAGATCGAGATCCGCTCCACCGACGGCCGGGCGGTGCTCGAGGTCGACCGGGACCTGCTGCGGCACTTCATCGACGCCACCATCGAGGTAGTAGCTCTTGGTGACGAGGCGGACCGCATGGACCTCGACGGGGAGATCGCCAAGATCACCAGCAGCTGCGCGGAGTGACCGGCGCCGGTCACTCCGACCGCGCCGTCCCACGCAGCTGCGGCGGGTCCTGACGATCATCAGGACCCGCCGTCGTATGTTCGGGGCCGGGTCCCTCGGCTAGCGTCGGCACACATGAGCACCGCCGACGGGGCCGGCTCGGTGAGCACCATCGGCCCCGATGAGACGGCCGCCGGGGCACAGGCCTGGGCGCGCGCGACGATCGACCCCGACGCCATGGTCGACGGCGCCTGGCCGATGCCCGGCAACGCGGGGCTGAGCTTCGGCTGTGACGTGCGGACCACGACGGCACCGACGGGCGTGCTGCCCCTGGTCGTCCGGCTCGCCCCGCCCGGTGTGCGCCGCCGGGGGAACACCGATGTGCTGCGCCAGGTCCCACTGCTGCAGGCGCTGACCACCGGCCGGGTGCCCGTGGCCGCGGTCCGGTTCGCCACCGACGACCCACGCTGGTTCGGAACCGATGCGATCGTGCAGGACCGGCTCGACGCGCTGCCGCTGCACATGACCGCGCCGGAGCTCAGCGTGGCGCCCGGTGCCGGGGTCGACCCGCTGCCCTATCTCGGGCAGGCCGTCGACGCGCTGGCCGCCGTCCACGCGGTGCCCGCGCCCGACGGTTGGGAACCGCCGCGGTCGCCGGCCGAGGAGATCGCCTTCTGGGCGCCGCTGCTCGGTCGCGCCGACGATCCGGAGTGGTGGCGCGACGGCGAGGCGCTGCGCGACGCGCTGCTCGCGGCACCGCCGTCCGACGCGCACATCGGGATCTTCCACGGCGACTTCCACACCAACAACGTGCTCTACGACGCGTCGGGCGCACTCGCCGCGATCGTCGACTGGGAGATCGCCGGCATCGGAGCCCAGCTGCTCGACCTGGGCTGGCTCGCCATGTTCACCGACCCCGGCTCCTGGCACCCGAGCCACGCCGAGCGAATGCGCGTGGTCGCCGACGCCGGCTGGCTGCGCGCCCGCTACGAGCGGGCCACCGGCCGGGACACGCCACGTTTCGACTGGTTCCGGGCCCTGGCCTGCTACCGGTTCGGCGCGATCTCGGTGTTCAACGTCCGGCTGCACCGCGGCGGCAAGCGCGTCGACGAGAGCTGGGAGCGGTTCGCGCTGTCGATCAGCCCGCTGTTCCGTCGCGGGCTGGCGCTGTTGGCCGGCGAGGCCACGGACGACCTCGCGGGAGCACCGTGAGCACCCGCTACAGCGCCCCGTCGGGGCCGGCGTCCACGCGCCCGGAGGCGGGCGCTGCGGCCCCGGCGGCGTCCGGGGCGGCATCGATGCCGGCCGCGGCGTCGGGCCCGCCGGCTCCGCCCGCCCGGTGGTCGCGGTCCCGGCCGGCAACCGGGTCCACATCCGCCGCGGCGTCGCGTTCGGCGTCGCGTTCGGCGCGCTCGGCCGGGGCCCCGGTGTCGAGGCTGTCCGCGACCTCCGGGTCCTCCATCGGACTCTCGTCGACGACCGGCTCGATGCCGGCCTCCATATCGTGCATGGCGGCCTCCTCGGAGGAGGCCGCGCCACCGTCGATGCCGACGTCGACGGCGTCGGTGTCCACCGTCGTCTCACCGGTCGCGCCGTCCTCGGCGGCCGCGAGCCGCCCGGAGCGGCTGGTGTCGGCCGGCTCGGCGGTGTCGGGCCGCTCGCGGCGCAACCGGTCGTCCAGTGACTCTCCCTCGCGCTGCGCCGCCCCGGTGACCCCGTCCTCGTCGAGGCCGTAGGGCCGGTCCGGAGGCACGTAGCCCGCGTCGAGAGGGTCGGAGCCGTGCGGTCCGGTCAGCGTCTCGTCGGTGTCCAACTGCATGGTCTCCGCCAGATCCGGAGCCTCCGGCTGGTCCTCGAAGTCACGCTGCGCCATCAGATGGGGTCCTCTCACGTCGTCGGTACGGATGCCGCTTACCCAGCACAGCCGCGGAGCACACCGGTCCGGGCGGTCACACGCCACGGGGCGCGTTCCGGTACGTCGGTCAGGCCGCGAATATGTTCTGATCGCGCCACACCGCACGAGGAGGAACGATGACGTCATCCGCGCCGGAGCAGACCGCCGCGCCGATCACCGTGGAGCGCACACCGGACGGGGTCGCCGTCGTGGAACTGCGCCGCCCCCCGCACAACTACTTCGACGTGCCGCTCATCCAGCAGGTCGCCGAGGCCTACGCCGAACTCGACGGCGACCCGGGTGTCCGCGCGATCGTGCTGTGCAGCGAGGGCCGGAACTTCTGTGCCGGGGCCAACTTCGGTGGGGACGGCGACCGGACCGCGGAGATCTCCACCGATGTCGCGGGCACGCTCTACGCCGAGGCCGTGCGACTGTTCTCGGTGCGCACGCCCGTGGTCGCCGCAGTGCAGGGCATCGCGATCGGAGGAGGGCTGGGGCTGGCCGTGTCGGCCGACTTCCGGGTGGCCGGCCCGGGCACCCGGTTCTGCGCCAACTTCTCCCGGCTGGGCCTGCATCAGGGCTTCGGGCTGTCGGTGAGCCTGCCGCGGGTCGTGGGTCGCCAGCACGCGTTGGACATGCTCGTCACCGGGCGCCGGGTCGGCGGCGAGGAGGCCTTCCGCTTCGGGCTCGTCGACCGGCTCGTCGCCGACGACGAGGTCCGCGGCCGGGCACTGGAGCTCGCCGCCGAGATCGCCGGCGCCGCGCCGCTCGCCGTGCGGAGCATCCGGGCGACGATGCGTGCCGGGCTGGCCGACGAGATCGCCGAGATCACCGGACACGAGGCCGCCGAGCAGCTCTGGTTGCGCGGCACGGAGGACTTCGCCGAAGGCGTCACCGCGTCGCTCGACCGCCGCGAACCCCGCTTCACGGGGCGCTGAGCGATGGCCTCCGGATACAGCGTCGACAACGACACCGCCCAGCCGCCCGAGCCGGCATCCCCGCCCGAGCCCGCGCCGCGCCCGGCCCGGCCCCGCGACTCGGCCGCGACGAAGCGCGCCCTGCTCGAGGCGGCCCAGGAGCTGTTCGCCACCGTGGGCTACGACGCCACCACGGTGCGGGCGGTCGCCGACCGGGCCGGGGTCAACCAGGCGCTGCTGTTCCGGCACTTCGGCAACAAGGAGGCGCTGTTCGCCGAGGCGGTCTCCGGGCAGGCCATGGATCTGCTGAACGAAGGCCCGCCCGAGGAACTGCTGCGCCGCATCCTCGACGCGATGCTCTCCGAGGATACCTCGGGTGCCGAGCTGTTCTTCTCCGTGCTGCGCTCGGCCGGCAACTCCGACGCCACCGCAGCGCTGCGCGCCGAACTGAGCACCGGGTACGGGAGTGCGTTCGCCTCGCTGGTGCGCACCGACGACCCCGCCGACGCCGCACTGCGCGCCGAGCTGCTGCTGGCCTGGCTACTCGGGATCGGCCTGCTGCGGACGGTGCTGCGGACCGAGTCGATGGCCGAGGCGGACGCGGAAGCCATCAGCCGACACGTGGTGCGGGCCGCGAGGGCCCTGCTGGGACCGGCTCCGTCCGATTGACACGGGCTGGCCCCGTTCCTACGGTCGATTTCGTGAGCGTCCGCTTACAAGCGGACGGATCGGGGGGTCACGATGACAACCGGACACGCGCAGCCGACACCGGACACGGCGACCGCCGCGCGAGGTTGCCCGGTCGCTCGGGACTACCCCTTCGGAGACGCCGAGGCACTCGGTCTCGACCCGCTCTACGCGGACCTGGGCCGCGACGAACCGGTCTCCCGGGTGCTGCTGCCCTACGGTGGCGAGGCCTGGCTCGCGGTCCGCTACGACGACGTGCGCACCGTGCTGGCCGATCCGCGGTTCAGCCGGGCGGCCGTCGTCGGCGCCGACGTGCCCCGGCAGCGTCCCGAGATCGACGACCAGGCCGGCTCGATCCTCAACATGGACCCGCCCGAGCACACCCGGCTCCGCAAGCTGGTGGCCAAGGCGTTCACCGCGCGCCGGGTCGAGCAGCTGCGCCCGCGCGCCGAGGAACTGACCGCCGGACTGCTCGACCGGATGCGCGACGCCGGCTTCCCGGCCGACCTCATGGAGCACCTCGCCGTCCCGCTGCCGGTGACGATCATCTGCGAGCTGCTCGGCGTGCCGACCTGCGACCGCGACGTGTTCCGGGCCGGCGCCGACGCCGCGCTGTCCACGTCGTCGTTCACCCCGGACCAGCGGATCCGCGCCCGCGCCGAGATGATCGCCTACATGGCCGGCCTGGTCGCCCGTCGCCGCGCCGAGCCCACCGACGACCTGCTCGGCGCGCTGGTGGTGGCCCGCGACGAGCACGACCGGCTGAGCGAGGTCGAGCTGATCGGGCTCGGGCTCGCCGTCCTCATCGCCGGGCACGAGACCACGATGAACCAGATCGGCAACTTCACCTACCAGCTGCTCACCCGGCCCGGCGCCGCCGACGCGCTGCGCGCCGACCCCGCCGCGGTCGCCCCGGCCGTCGAGGAGCTGCTCCGGTTCACCCCGCTCGGGGCCGGCGCCGGGTTCCCGCGGATCGCCACCGCGGACGTCGAACTGGGCGGGGTGACGGTCCGGTCCGGTGAGGCCGTGCTCGTCGCCATTCACGCGGCCAACCGCGACCGGGACGTCTTCGCCGACGCCGGTGAGCTCGTCCTGGACCGGCGGGCCAACCCGCACATCGCCTTCGGTCACGGCGTCCACCACTGCCTGGGCGCGCAGCTGGCCCGGATGGAGCTGCAGGTCGCGATCGGCGCCCTGCAGCGCGGGTTCCCGGACCTGCGGCTCGCCGTGCCCGCCGCGGACGTCGAATGGAAGACCGGGGCGCTGGTCCGCGGGCCGCGCACGCTGCCGGTGAGCTGGGTCGCCGCTCGCGGCTGAGCCCCGGCCGCCGAGATCGACGCGTCGATCGGACACGACCTCCCACGCCTGCCCAGGACTCGCTGCAGCCCGACCCGCGTGGCGTACGGACAAACCCCCGCCGCACAGCGGCAGAGCAACCCCCGGGACACCAGCCGCCGGAGCCGCTCGAGAACGCTACGAGGAGCGGCCGGTCCGAACCCGGTCGGCGCCCGGGTCAGTGCCCGGACGCACCTCGCATCGTCGTCGACGCCGCCTCGATCGCGTCGATGATCCCGGCGTAACCGGTGCAGCGGCAGATGTTGCCCGACATCTCCGCGCGGATCGTCTCCCGGTTCGGGTCCGGGTCGGTCTCCAGCAGGTGCAGCGCGCTGATCAGCATCCCGGGCGTGCAGAACCCGCACTGCAGGCCGTGGTGGGCGACGAACGCCTCCTGCACCGGATGCAGCGCGCCGTCCTCACCCGCGAGCCCCTCGACCGTCGTCACCGAGCACCCGTCGGCCTGCACCGCGAACATCAGGCAGGCCCGCGCGGGCTCGCCGTCGACCAGCACCGTGCACGCGCCGCACACCCCGTGCTCACAGCCGAGGTGGGTCCCGGTCAGGCCGAGGTCCTCGCGGAGCGCGTCGGCCAGGGTGCGTCGCGGTTCGACGTCGAGCCGGTGGCGTTCACCGTTCACCGTGACGGTGACGTCCATCATTTCCCTCCTGTCCCGACGCCGGCCTGCGCGAGCGCGCGGCGCACCATCTCCCCGGCGATCGCCCGCCGGTAGTCGGCCGAACCGTGCAGGTCACCGGTGGGGCGCAGATCCTCGGCCGCGGTGCGCGCGGCCTCGCCCGCCGACCCGCCGGCGGCCAGCACCGCCTCCGCCCGCGACATCCGTACCGGCATCGGCGCAGCCCCGCCCACGGTGACCCGGACCGCGCCGTCGATCTCGGCGACGACGGCGGTAACCAACGCGAAGTCACCGTGCCGGCGAGCGAGCTCGGCAAAACCCCAACGCGCCGGGATCGGCAGGTCGAGCCCGGTGATCATCTCGTCGTCACCCAACCCTGTCATCAACGCGCCGACGAACAGCTCCGCGACCGGCACCGACCGCTCTCCCGCCGGGCCCGCGATATGCGCGGTCGCCCCGCAGCCGACCGCCACTGCGGGCAACTCGGCCGCCGGGTCCGCGTGCGCGATGCTGCCACCGGCTGTGCCACGGGTCCGGATCGCGGCGTGCCCGATCCAGCGCGCGGCCTCCGCGAGCAGCGGGTGGTCGGCCTGTGCGACGAGCGTACTGTGCCGGGTCAGGGCCCCGATCCGCATGCCGCCGCCGTCCCGTTCCACCCGGTCCAGATCGGGGATCCGGTTGACGTCGACGAGCACGGCCGGCCGCGCCATCCGCAGCGCGAGGATCGGGACCAGGCTCTGCCCGCCGGCGAGGATCTTGCCCTCGCCGGCGGCCTCGCGCAGCGTGGTCACGGCCTCGGCGACGCTGCCCGGCCGCACGTACTCGAACGGCGCGCACTTCACGAGCCGGCCTTCTGTCCGCGCATCAGCGACCACATGGTGGCCGGGGTGATCGGCAGGGTGTCGATGCTGATGCCCAGGGCGTCGCCGAGCGCGCCGGCGAGCACCGCGTTGGGGCCGAGGGTGCCGCCCTCGCCGACGCCGCGGACACCGAGCGGGTTCGCC
>NZ_JAHDTG010000115.1 GCF_018531475.1 Pseudonocardia mahuensis | reverse complement strand
TGCAGCTCCATCTCATAGATCGCCGGATCCGAGAACACATGCCGGCTGACCAACCCCTGATCCGCGTCGATCAAGTCGTCGATCTTCTCGACGCCGCTGTAACCGATCGTCATTGCGGCCTCCTCTCTTCTGGTTCTTCGTGGTTCTCGGCGGTGCTGGTGCCGTCAGCCACCCGATACCGACGTCTCGATCCCCTGAGCCTCGCCGGTCCCCGGCTGCTACCCCGGCTCGAGTGGTGCCACTGGTCGAGCCCGGTGGTTGGCCCTACGCGTCGAGGCACGATGACGGTGACCGGGTCCGTCCCGCCTCCGTGTTAACTACCCAACCTGCACCGAGGCCGGCCCTGTCGTCCTGCCGCAGCTCATCGGCGCGTGTCAGGCCGTGCTGCTATCGACATGGACCCCGGGCGGACCCCGGGCCGAGCCTGAGACGGCGCGGGCCATTCCGCGCAGGCATCGGCAGGACCGCCCCCGTCCGGGATATCAGGGGCGCATTGCGGCGATCGCCGCGATCACGAACAGTACGGCCACCGCATGGCAGCTCAACGATCCACGCCGCAGCACGCGCGCCCGATGGGCGCGCTCGGTCGGGCCTGTCGACGTCGGCACGAGATGGTAGGCGTTGCGCCTGCCCGAACACCCGAGCAGGAACAGAACCAGGGACCCGGCAACAAGCAGAACCGGAGTCATCGCGGCAGGTCGACCGGGGGCACGTCCGGGTCGGCGGGCCGGTAGTGGGGGGCGTACTCGACTCCTGCGGCCTGGATCCTCCCACCGAGCCAGGCATTCCACCGGTCGAGCTTGCGCTCCGCGGTCAGCTTCTGCCGGAGCGGGTCCCGCACCTGATCGAGGGACAGCGGAACCGCGGGTGTGACCGCGAGGACCTGGCCGACGTTCCACCCGTGCTGGGTCTCCAACGGACCGAAGAAGGAGTTCGGGCTTACCCGGAAGGCTTCGTCGGCATACCGGGGATCCAGCTGCTCCCGCACCGCCGTTCCGAGGTCACCACCCTTGTCCTTGGTGCTCCTGTCCAACGACACGTCGCGGGCGACCGCGGCGAAGTCCTCGCCGGTGTTCAGCCGATCCAGTGTCTGCCGGGCCTCGGCCTCCGAACCGACCACGATGTTGCGGACGTGGCGTTTCTCCGGATCGACCATCTCGTCGCGGCGGGCGTCGTACGCCTGCTGGACGTCAGCGTCAGTCGTCTCGGGAACGTCGCGGGTGACCTGGTCGAAGAGCCGAGAGTTCGTCAACTGCCGGCGGATCTCGGCGAGCACCTCGGGCTCGGACAGCCCGACCTGGCCCAGCCGGGTGATGAAGTCGTCCCGTCCGGCTGGATAGGCATCGGCGACCAACCGGTCCAGCTCGTCCTGGGTCGCCTTCTCGGGGATGACGATGCCCTCGTCCTGCGCCGCCCGCTCCAGGATCTCGCTCACGGCGACGGCCTTCGCCGCGTCGCGGTCGAACCGTTCCACCGCGGCTGGGTCGTCCGGGCGCTGCACGCCGTAGAGCGCCTTGAAGGCCTGGACCCGGTCGGCCAGCTGCTGCTCGGTGATCACGGTGTCCTCGACCCGGAGGGCAGCGTCGGCAGGCAGAGCCGTGATCTCGGCAACCGCGATCTGGGTCCCCGCGCCCGCGGCGAGCAGGGCGAGCATCAGGGCACTGACGTACCACGCCCTTCCCGGCCGAGGGACCAGCAACGGCCGTTCGCGCAGCCAACTCCTGGTTCTGCCCATGGCGGTGCGGAGCACCTGAGCTCTCCTCACACCGTCACCTCCGTCCCACTCGCCGATCGCACGTTCTCACGTGTGTTCCCGCTCCCGGCCGCGGGCCGTCGACCCGGCGGGAAGAGCCACATCACGGCGATTGCCGCGAGGTAGGACAACAGCACCGCCACCGTCAGGACCAGGCCGAACTCCCGCACCAACCACAGCTGCGACGCCGCCAGAGCGAGGTAACCGATCACCGAGGTCAGGCAGGCGAAGGCGACACTGCGGTGCAACCACCGCTCATCGCCGCGGCGGGCCTCGGCGAGCAGCACCAGGAACTCGCAACCGGTCACCGTGACGAGGGAGCCGAGTGCGACGGTGAGCGGGCTCAGCGACCCGTCGACCGACCAGATGATCGCCAATCCCCACCCGGTGGCCAGCAGCGCTGTCGCCGTCGCCCGCATCGCGTCGGTGCGCCGCCGCAGCCCGACCGCCAGCACCACCCCGGCCACCGCGATGCCCGCGAGGTTGGCGAGGTAACGGCCCTCGGAGATGAGTTCGTAGCCTCGGCCGGCTGCGACGGGCAGGCCCACGAGATCAGCCGAGTACCCCGATGGTGGGGGCGGCAGGACGTCCCGGACGTCCTGGAGCAACTGGTTCTGCGCCCCCAGATCCCGCATCTCGAGTCCGAAGATCATCAGAGCTGACCTGCGGTCGGACGTCACCGCCGCGGAGCGCAGATAGGAGGGGAACAGCTCGAGGGCCGCGTCGATCTGCTCGGCGGTGGGGGCGTCGCCGAGGAACGCGAGCAGGCTGGGCAGCGTCAACACCGGCCGGACGTCACCGCCGTGCTCAGCGATCACAGCCGCCTCTGCCCGCCGGGCCCAGGCCAGCGCCTCCGGGCTGACGACGTCGGGTCCGCTGAGCCGGATGCTGACCTCGCCGGAGGAGCCCAGCACCTGTTCCGCCACCAGCGCGTCCTCGAGCTGCGGCAGCCCGCGGGCGAGTTCGAGCGGGTCGGCCTCCACGGCGAGTCGCGGCAACATCGCCCAGCCCAACCCGGCGACCGCGGTGAGCACCACCAGGACGGCGGAGCGCCTGCCCCAGCGCGGGCGCGGGCGCGCTTCGGGCTCGGCGCCCGTCGGGCCGGTGCCGATCGGGTCCGGGCCGATCCGGTCGGCGAGCCCGCGGCGCAGCAACAGCGCCGCGGCCACGGTGCACAGCACGCCCAGGGCCAGCGCGAGACCGAGTTCCCGCACGAACGGTAGGGGTGACACGGCGAGCGCGGCGAAGCCACCGGCGCTGGCCACGGCCATCACCACGACACGGCGGCGGTTGCGCAGGGCGGCGAGATACAACGGGAACGTGCTGCCGATCCCGAGGAGAAGCGGCAGCATGGCAACGGATCCGAACGACAGCGGCCGATGCAGCCAGCCGAACACCGCGAGCGCGAGCGTGGTGCCGAGGAGAGCGGCCGCCAACGGCCACAGCCGGGCCGTGCGACGGCCGGCCCCCGGCACCAGCAGGAACCGCAGCGCGACGGCGATCGCGACCAACAGCCCGAGCAGCGGCAACTCCGCGGTCACCTGGCCGGCCAGCCCGGCGGTGACTGCGGGGACCCCGGTGACGGTGACCGTCCGCGTCGCCAGGCCCGCACCCTCGACTGTGCCACGGACGGCCTCCACCAGCCGTTGCGTACCGGCCTGGTCGAGGCCCTCCCGGGGTCGTACCAGGATCGCGACGGTGTCCGGCGCGGGCAGCACGAAGCGCCACTGCGGGCGCGGCTCCCCTGTGGACTGGTCGAACGCCACAGTCCGGATGAAGTTCGGGCTGTACAGCGTCGGCACCCCGGCGGGCAGTCCCTGCACCACCAGGCTGCCGTAGCGAAGGTCGAACTCGCGGGTGGCCTGCTCGACCGCCCGCCGGACCCCCTGCTCCGACGCGCCCGCTTCCCGAGCCTGCTGCTCGGCCTGGATCCGCAGCCCGTCACGGCGCCCCGCGATCTGAGCGAGGAGGTTCTGCGCCGTGGTGGCGATCTGGTTGAGCACGGTGGCCGGCCCGTAGACGGCGGCGACGTCGGGCAGCGCCGCCAGTGTGCCCTCGGCACGCAACAACGACAGCAGCTGCTGCTGGTCGAGGAGCAACTGTCGCGGCTCCCGCGACTGCAGGAGCACCACGACGGGATCACCGCCGAAGCTCCGCGCCTTCTGCTCGACGGCGGCGAGGCTGGCGTCCCCCGCGGGGAGGAAGGAGTCGGTTCCGGTGTCGACGCGCAGTTGCGCCAGGCCTCCGACGACACCTGCGGTCAGGCCGAGGACCAGTACCGCCGTCAGCCAGCCGCGTCGGGACGGCCGGCGCCGGAGCATCCGGCGCCCGGCCGACCAGGCGGTCTCACCGGCTCTGCGCAACCGGATCCACGGCGTCATCGATCGGGCTCCAGGCGCGGGAAGTCGCGGCTGAGCGGCTTGCGATCAGCCAGGCCCCCGGGCTCGGGATAGGGATTGGATCCCGCCAGCAGACCCGGCGGGAGGTTCAGCGGGTTGGGCGTCAGGGCGTAGGGATTCTGCACGGCCTGCACGTGCAGGAACGTGTTGCCGCGATCTCCGTACTGGTGGAAGGCCGCGCCGAAGACCGTGACGACCTGGGAAAGGTCCTTGCCATAGGGCTCGAGGTAGCGCAGCGCCGGGTTCAGGTCCCGGAGCAGGTCCGTCGCCGGCGGAATCAGGGCCCTGGCCTGTTCGGTCACGACCGGGACCCGGTCCAGGGTGGCGGGAGCGCGGTCCAGCGTGCCCTCCAGCGACGGCAGCAGCCCCCGCAGGTCCCGGGTCGTCGCCGGCAGCTCCACGAGTGCGGCGTCGAGGTCCGGTGCAGCCTTGCGCAGGTCCGCCGCCACCGGGGCCAGCGCGCCGGAGAGCTCGGTGAGGTGGCCGGTCGCGGTGGAGGTGCTGGCGAGCACTCCGGGCAACTGCCGGACGGCGCCCTCGATCGCCTCCCGCTGCCCCGCCGTGGCGGCCGTGATCCGGTTCGCGTCGTGAACCAGCTGCACGACCTGGCCCTCGCCGGTGTCCAACGTGGTGAACAGTGTCTCCAGCTCGCTGACCAGCAGCTCCAGGTCCCCGGACTGGGCAGCGATGGCGTCCACGGCCGTGTTGCCGTTGTGCCCGAGATCGGCCAGCCCGGACATCAGCGCCGAGATGTCCCGCGCACGTCCGTCGGTACTCGTACCGAGCGAGCGGATCAGGCCGCCGAGGTCCTCCCGGGTCGGGGCGTCGAGGCTGGCGAGCACGTCGCGCAGGTCGACGGGCGGGATCACCGCCGCCTCCGGCAGGACGGTGCCGTCGGGAAGGGGCGGCCCCTGCCCGTCGACGAGCTTCACGTAGTACTGCCCGACCAGCGACTTCTCGCTGACCTGCACGCGGACGCCGTCATGCAGGGGCACCGCGACATCGTCCAACCACAGCTCGAGACGGAGCTGGTCGCCGGTGCGCTCGATGCTCTTGACATTGCCGACCGCCACCCCGGCCATCTGGACGTCGGAGAACGGCGCCAGGTTCCGGACGTTCGGCACGTCGACCGACACGTGGTAACTGCGCGCCTGGCTGAGGCCCGCGACGAACCCGCCGCCCTGCGACCACAGGTAGGCGAAGAAGACCGCGCAACTGAGCACGAAGGCCAGCACCATGGCCAGCCGAAAGGCAGGCAGACGTGCTGCGGAGATCTTCATCGCGGGCCTCCCTCGCCCGGCGCCGGGTACGGGCCGAGTGGGCTCTCGCCGTGCCGGTAGGTGTTGGTCGTCATGTCCTCCGGCGTCTCGATCGCGGTCGGGTTCGCGATGTTGAGCTGGAGCTGGGCCCGGGCCAGACCACCTTGCGCGTCGGACACGTTGAAGATCCCGCTCGTGTTGTAGACGAACGCGCCCAGGTCGTACATCCACGGCGCGACATGCGCCGTCGCGTAGTCGGCCCAGCGGGTGACCGGCGCGAGCTCGCCGAAGGTGCCGCGCAGGTCGGTGACGACCGGCCGCAGATCATCGACCACCGGCCTGGCCTTCGCCACCACCGGTGCGGCCGCCGCGACCGTGTCGCGGACCTGCTGGGTCGTGTCGCCGAGCCGGTCCAGTGCCCCGGGCAGGTCCTCGGCTGCGGCATCGAGGTTGTCCAGGGTGGGGTTCAGCTGGGTCGTCAGCGCCGAGGTACTGCTCATCGCCTGCCGCAGGTCCGTGGACAGCCCCGGCAACTCGCCGAGGGTCTGCCGCAGCTCGGCATCGCGTTCGGTGAGCACGGCGAGGGTCTGTTGCGTGGAGTTCACCAGGCTGGTCAGGCGCTCGTCGTTGTCCCCGGCCGCGGTCGCGATCTGGGACAGCGCGGTGACGAACTGCCGGATGTGCTCGCGGCGATCCGCCAACTGCTGCATGACCGGCCGCAGGTCGACCAGGCTCTTCTGCGTGGCCCGCAGGTCGGCCGGCAGCAACTGCGGAGCACTGGCCAGCGCGGTGTCCGACTCGGCCAGCAGCGCGGTGAGTGCGAGCCTGCTGCGCTCGTCGAGGTGGTTGAGCACCTCTTCGGCCTGGATTGGGCGTGAGGTCTGCGTCACCGGAATCATCCCGCCCTCGGGCAACGGCTCGCCCGGAGGGCCGCCGGGGTCGAGCGAGATGTACATCTGGTTCAGCGGGTTCACCGGGCGCAGCACGGCCCTGGCGTTATCGTAGACCGGATGGCCCTGGTCGATCGCCACCGTCACCCGCGAGGTGTTGTGGTCGGTGGCCTGCGAGTCGGTGATGACGCCCACCGGGACACCGGCGATGCGCACTTCCTGACCGTTCCCGGGGCTCACCGCGACCGCCTCGTCGAACTCGATGTCGAAGACGGTCTTGTCGCTCCACGGCGGGAGGTAGTTCATCTGCGACAGGATGAGCACGGCCGCCGTCACCCCCACCGCCACCAGCCCGGTGAGCGCAATGACGTCGCGACCGAGTCCGGGGACGGTGCGCAGCCGCTGCCATGTCCGGCGAAACGACCATGTCTTCAGTGCGTTCACCGCGGCGGCCCTCCCAGGAGACCCTGCTTCACGAGCGGCCCGTCGTCGGGGGGCGGGGGCCCGCCCAGCTCACCCAGCTGCACCAGCAACGCGTCCAGTCCACCGGGCGTGTTGACCAGCGACGAGCTGCCGGCGCCCGGCTGGATCCGGACCATCCCGCCGTTCTGGTCGTAGAACTTCGAGGCGTTGTTCATGTTCGTGAACAGGTAGCCCAGCTCTTCGTAGAACTTGTTGCCGTTGCCGCCCCCGGGGTACTTCGGCGCTTGCCCGCGCCACTCGGACATGAACGTGTCGATGATCGGACCGTTGATCCGATCCAGCACCGGCCCGCGGACGTCCTCGAGCACCTCGGTTCCCTGCTGTGCGGTGGGCACGAGTTCCTCGACCATCGGCCGGGCCTGCTCGAGCAGTGGCCGCAGGTCGTTCAGTACCGGCCGGGCCTCGGCCAGCGTCGGGTCGAGCTTCTCCAGGAGTGGATCGAGTTCCTGGACCGCCGGGCGGATGGACTCCGCGGTCGTGGTCAGCCGGTCGAGCGTCCCCGACAGGTCCTCGGCTCCGGTTCTGGTGACCCGCAGCGTCTCGGGCATCGCGGCGATGGCATCCGCGAGCGGCCGGCTCTGCTCGGCGAGGACGTCGCTGGTGGTCGCCACCGAGTCGACGATGGACTCGAGCTGGCCGTCCCGTCGGGTCACGACCTCCGCGGTGCGGTTGAGGTCGGTGACGAGTTCGGCGAGGTCGGTGTCGGGCCGGACCCCCCGCACCGCGTCGAGCACCATGCCGGTGGGAGCGAGCGCACCGGGCGCCTCGCGGGCCAGATCGCGCAGGGCATCGCCGGCGCCGGCCTGCAGGGTGTCGTCGAGGTGCAAGGTGGCCCCCTGCAGCGCCCCCTGGGCTTGCGGGGGGACCGCCCGCAACAGCGTGTCGAGCTCGACCGGGATCCCGGTGCGCTCCACCGGGATGGTCCCGGCGGTGAACTCGACGGGGTCGCCGCCCGGGGTCAGCGCGACGTAGTAGTTGCCGCCCAGCACGGTGGTGGGCCGGATCTCGGCCGTGGGAGCGCTACCGATCTTGTCCACGGTCTCGCTATCGATCTTGAGCGAGACGGCCACGGTGCCGTGGTCGGTCGGCTCGACCGCCGAAACCACCCCGACCGGGGTGCCCGCCAGCTTCACCGCGCTGCGATGCGCCTCCAGCTTGTACTGCCGGGTGAACTCGGCGACCACGGTGACGCCGGGTCGCAGAGCCGTCAGGATCGCCGACTTCTGGAACAGCGCGACCATGAAGATCGCGAACAGGACGATGCCCACCAGTCCCGTGGCCGCGGATCCACGATGCAGCGACAGCCGCTTCACGAGTGCCTCCTCCCTGGGATCAGCGCGCCGCCGGCGTCGCGGTCCTCATTGGCAGCCTCACCGGGGGCCGGATACGGGTTGGCCTGCTGCGCACCGGCCGGGCCGAGACCGGACACGGTCGCTGTGCTCGGCACGGCGATGACGATCCGCAGCATGTGCCGGAAGTCCGCGTGCGGAGCCATCACGGAACTGATGTCCTCGGCGAACAAGCCGACGTCGGAGGCGTAGGGGGCCAGCACCTGCAGCGGTGGCGCCGCCGAGGACAGCCCATCGGCCAGCCGTGGCACGAACGGCCGCGCGTCGGTGAAGGTGTGGGTCATCTCGTCCACCGCGGGCTCGGCGGCCTCGGCCACCCCCGGAATCTTGTCCAGCGGGACGGGTGCCTCACGCAGCACCCCCCGCGCGTCCGGTGTCGCATCCCCGAGCGCCTGCGCGCCATGGTGCAGCGCCTCCATCGCCATCCGGGTGTCGGCCAGCGGAGCGTTCAGCGAATCCAGCGCGGTACGGGCGTCGGTGAGGGTGCCTGGCAGTCGCCGCAGCGACTCATCGAGCGGCTTCGCGCCGTCGACGTTCACGGCGGCCAGGATCGACTCGGTCTGGCGCAGCAGCGTGGCGAACGTCTCCGACCGGCCCTCGAACCGCACCGCGAGATGGTCGACGCTGCGCAGGAAGGCCGGGAGCCGCGCCTCGGGGGTGGACGCGGCAGCAGCCACGGTGCCGACGTCGGAGAGCAGGCCGGGTGCGGCACCGAGGAATCCGTTCAGGCCGGGTCCGTACCCGCCGGTGCCGCCGCCCAACTCCCGCAGCGCGGTCCGCAGGGAAGCGCGCGTGGGCTCGTCGAACACGTCCAGCAGATGGGAGATGTCGTGGGCCTCCTCGGTCTGGCCCAGCGGGATCATCCCGTCGCGGAGCGGGCCCGCCGAGGGGTCGCCCGGACGCAGCTCGACGAACTTCTGGCCGAGCGCCGACTGGTCCCACAGCGCCGCGGTGGCGTTGCTGTAGATCGGCACGTTGCCGTCCAGTGTCATCGTGACCACCGCCTGGTCGCCGACGACCTCGATGTTCGAGACGGACCCGATCCGCTGGGCGTTGCGCCGGACCTCGGAGTTGAGATCGGCCTGGCCGACGTCGCTGAATGCGGCCTTGACCGTGGTGGTCGCAGCACCGGGGAGCCGGCCCTGGTTGGCGGTGAACATGACGTAGCCGAGCAGGGCGATCGCGACGAGCGTCGCGAGGCCCACCAGGAACGACCGGCCACGCGCGCGGGCCCCGGGGGTCGTCACTGTCATCGCCCCCCGCCGAGGAGTTGCCCGACCAGGGACTGCTCCTGCTCCTGGCTGAGCCCGGTGGCGTTACCCGGGTCGCTCGCGGGCGGTGCCGGTACCACGCTGGGCAGCAGGCCGGGTAGCTCGGTCGTCGGGCCGGGCAGCACCTCGCCGGGGACGTCCGGGACCTCGGCCGGGACGAGCCCGGGCGGAGCGAACCCGGCGAGCATCTGGCGCGCCGTCTCCGGGGTGACCACCGCGGCGGCCCGGAAGTAGTGCGAGACCCCGTCGTAGCCACTGGTGGCCATCGCCCAGTTCGCCAGGCCGTTCATCAGGTTCTCCAAGCTGCTCGGGGTTCCGGGCTCGTGAACGAGGAGTTCCTCGGCGATGGGACGCACCGAACCGGCGACGCTGTGCAGATCGCCCGCGGCCGGCCGCAGGCCTTCGATCACCGGACGGGCCTCGTCGAGCATGGCGTCGAGCCGTTCGAGCACCGGCGGCAGCGAGGCCAGCGCAGGATCCGCGGCATCGGCGAACTCGTGTATCTCGCCGCTGATCGCGGTGAGATCGTCCGTCACCGGGCGCACGGAGGCGAGCACCGGGGTCGTCGCGTCGGCGATACCCGCCAGCTCACGCAGCGCGCGCCGCGCCGAGGTGAGCGTGCCGGGTAGCTGCGCTATCGCGTCGTCCACCGCGACCCGGTTGGCCGCCACGGTGCCGAGGGTCTGCTCGGCCGCTCCGACGAGTTGATCCAGCGTCGCGCCGTCGCGGTCGGCGAAGGCGCTGGTGTGGAGCTGCCCGATCTCGAGGATGCGGTTGAGCGAGGCGTTCTGCGTGTCGAGGATCTCGGTCAACCGGTCGACCTGGCTCAATGCGGGTTCGACCGCCGCCAGCGCCGCGGTCACGTCATCGCCGCGGCCCTGCATGCCCTCGCCGAGCGTGGTGACCAGCGCGGCCAGCGCCGCCGACGTCGGGTCGTCGAGGGTGTTGAACACGTCCTCGAGGTCCATCGCCCGCGACGTCCGATCGGCCGGGATGGTCAGCGGTTCGGCCTGCAGCGGTGCACCGGCCGAACCCGCTTCGAGCTGCACGAACCGCTCGCCGAGCAGGCTCATCGGGCGGATCTGCGCGGTGGCGTCGGAGTGCAGCGGCAGCGCGGAGCGCTGAACCTGCATCTCCACGTGCGCCTGCCCGTTCACCAATCGCACGCCGTCGATGAGGCCGACCTGTACCCCGTAGGCCTTGACCAGGTTGCCTTCCCGCAGCGGGCTCGCGTCCTGGAAGACCGCGACGACGCGCACCGTGCCGTCGTCGTCGTTGCGGAACACGACAGCTGCGGTGGCCGTGAGGAGCAGCAGCACGACCATGCCGGTGCGCAGGAACTTCCGAGGTCTCGTTCTCACCGCGGTCGGTTTCCGTTCGCATCGGTCCAGGGCTGCCCGGCGCTGTGTCCCGGCGCGGGAGCAGGGTTGACCTGCCCGCCGAGCGGAACCGCGTTCGGCTGGTTGTTGACCGCGGTCTGCCCGTAGCTGATCAGCAGGTGCCCGAAATGCCCGGAGCCGTTGTACTGGGAGTACACGTTCCCCCAGTTGTCGATCATTCCCATCATCTCCGGCGTGTAGGGCCGCAGGAAGGCCACCGCGGGGCCGAGGGTGCGCACAGCCTGCGTCACGCCCGGAAGGGTTGCCGTGGCGTTGTCCAGCAGGCCCGGTGTGAACTGCAGCAATTTGTTCGCCGCGTCGAGGGTCGGGTGGAGCTGCTCCACCGTGGGGCGCAGGTCCCGCAGCACCGGGCTGAGGTTCGCCGCCACGGAGGGCAGCCGGGCCGCGGCCGGGCGGAGGTCTTCGAGCATCGGTACGGTCGAGTCCGCGGCGGCCGGAACCCGGTCCAGTGCACCCTGCGCGGCGTCCAGCGTGGACGGCAGCTCGGCCAGCCCGTCGGTGAGCTGCTGCTGCTGGGCAGCGACGACGTCTGCCATCTGTCCGAGGTCGGTGATCGTGCCGGCCAGCTTGTCCTGCCGTTGCGCCAGGACGGCCGTGATCTGGCGGGCGTTGGTGATCAGCTCGCGGATCGCGGGGCCGTCCCGACCGACCGCGTCGAGCACCGCACCCAAGGCCTCCACGGTCGGCCCCGCGGTGCCGAGCAGGGCGTTGACGTCCGGCTCGCTGCCGTCGAAGGTCTCTTGCAGCTGGTCCGCCACGGAGGTCAGGTGCGCACGGGTCGGCTCGTCGAGCGCCTCCAGCAGATCTTCGACGAGGACCTGGCTCGACCCAGCCGGGATCATGCTCCCGCTGGGCAGTTCCGGGTTGCTCGCTGGGCCGGGATGCAGCTGCAGGAAGTGCTCGCCGAGCACCGAGCGCCACTCCACCACGACGGTCGTGCCCGTGGGCAGCGGCGCGTGCTCGTCGGAGAGCGCGAGGGTCACGACGCCGTGGTTGTCCTGCGCTGCGACGTCGGTGACCTCGCCGACGTCGAAACCGTTGATCTGGACCGGCAGCCCCGTCACGATGCCGACCGCCGACGGCATCACGACCTTGATCTCGTAGTCCCCACTGGCACCGGCGGCAAGTGCCACCACACCGCTCGTGGCGAGTACCGTCACGAGCGCGCAGCCGATGGTGAGCAGCTTCCTGAGCACTACTTCAGTCCATTCCCAGCGGCCCGGCGGAGTCCCCGGACAGGAACTGACGCAGGAACGGGTCGTCGGAGGCGAACGCGTCCTCTGTGGGTCCGTAGTGGACCAGCCGGCCCTGCCACACCGCGGCCACGTAGTCGCTGACCTTGCGCGCGGTGGGGATGTTATGCGTCACCAGGATGTAGGTGCCGCCGTGCTCGGCGTGCATCTGCAGAATCAGGTCGTTGAGCAGGCTGGTGCGCACCGGGTCCAGTCCGGAGTCCGGTTCGTCGAACATGACGACGTCCGGGTCCATCACGAGCGCCCGCGCGAAGCCGGCCCGCTTACGCATCCCGCCGGAGATCTCGCCGGGCGCCTTGGACAGCGACCGCTCGAGACCGACCTCCTTGAGCCGTTGCATGACCCGGTCCGCGATCGCGTCCTCACCGAGCTTCGTGTGCTTGCGCAGCGGGAAGGCGACGTTGTCGTAGAGATTCATGGACCCGAACAGCGCCCCGTCCTGGAACAGCACTCCGAACCGCTTCCGCAGCTGGAACCGCTCCTCCTCGGACACCTTCCAGATGTCCTTGCCGAACACGTGCACCTCGCCGTGGTCGGGTTCGAGCAGCCCGACGATGTGCTTGAGCAGCACGCTCTTACCGGTGCCGGAGGGGCCGAGCACGGTCGTGATCGCGTTGTCCACGAAGCCGACGTTCAGCCCGCGCAGCACCTGGAACGAACCGAAGGACTTGTGCACATCGCGCACCTCGATGGAGTGCTCGACGGCCGCGCCGTCGCTCGTCCACCCACGGGCGTTCAGCGCGCCGGTGCCGGCCGGGCCAACCGGTGGCGCGGGCGCGGGCCGGCCGGCAGGCCAAGCGGAATGCTGGTGCAGCATGGAACCTCCAGGATCGGAGTCGGTCGGAGATCAGTTGGCGATCGGCGCGTTCGCGAAGCCGCCCCAGAACAACTGGTGGAAGATCAGGCCGAGGAGGCTGACGAGCACCATGTTGATCACCATCGACCTCGAGGTGTTCATCCCGACGCCGACCGGGCCGCCCTTGGCGGTGTAGCCGTAGTAGCAGCCGACGAGCACGACCAGGACGCCGAGGACCACGGTCCAGATCATCGAGAAGAGGAGGTCGAGTGGACTCTGGAAGGCCCAGAGCACGTCGAAGAACCCGCCCGGCGAGACCGTGTGCAGGACTTCGACGATCATGAACCACGATCCGACGTAGAGCAGGCCGAGTCCGACGATGTAGAGGAACGGCATGGCGATGGTCGCCGCGAGCACCCTGGTTCCCACCAGGTAGGGCATCGGCTCGACGCCCATCACCTCCAGCGCGTCGACCTCCTCGCTGATCCGCATCGAGCCGAGTTCGGCGACGAGCCCGCAGCCGACCTTGGCGGCCAGAATCCAGCCCCACATCTCCGGGCCCCCGGTGCGCAGTCCACCCAGTGCTGGGTAGACGCCGACGTAGCCCGGCGCGCCGAACTGCCGCGAGATGTAGTGCCCCTGCACGGCGAACACGACGCCGAGCACGAGCTCCATGAACCAGATGATCATGCCGCTGGAGAGGATCAGGATCCCGCACTGGCGGAAGACCTCAGACGGGTAGAGCCGGACCGCCCTCGGTATCGAGACGAAGACCTGCCCGAAGAATCGGAGCATCTGCACGGCGTTCTCGAGCAGCTCACGGATCTTGCTGCCGACCGCACCGGGACCGAAGTCCAGGTCCGGCGCCGAGGGCCGAGCCGGCGTGCGGCGCTCCTCGCGAGTGACAGTCACGGCCTGTCCTCTCACCTGACGGTCTGCAGTTCGGGGAACAGGCCGAGGGTGATCATGTTGAACGCGAGGTCGATGAGGAAGACCAGCGCGAATGCGATGACCACGGCCTGGTTGACCGCGCGGCCGACACCAATCGACCCGGCACCGGCGGTGAGGCCCTTGTAGGCGCCCACCACTCCGATCATGAAGCCGATGGCTGCGCTCTTCAGGACCGCGACGACCAACTCGATCGTCGTCAGGTTCTTGAACACGGTCGCCCAGTACTCGCCGCTCGGCACACCGCCATAGGTGACCGCGCTGAAGAGCCCGCAGACGACTCCGACCGCCAGCGAGACGAGCATGAGCAACGGCGTGAGGACCGTCGTGGAGATGATGCGCGGGAGCACGAGCTCCCGGACCGGGTCGGTGCCGAGTACCCGGAGCGCGTCGAGCTCTTCCCGGACCTTGCGGGCGCCCAGGTCCGAGCAGATCGCGGCGCCGACGATGCCGGCCACGACCATCGAGTTGACCCACGGGGTGAACTCGCGGGTGTTCTGAATGAAGAAGTACTGACCGTAGCGGTTGTTGGCGCCCAGCAGGTCCGTGACGTTCAGCCCGAGCAGGCCGATCATCAGGGAGAACGCCAGGACCGCGAGGATCATGGGGAACCAGGAGAGCTTCAGGACGCCGTACATCTCGTCGCGGACGGCACGCCAGTAACCCACCGGGCGGCGTACCGCACTCCACACCACCTGGCTTGCCAACTGGGTCAGGCCACCGATCTCGGCGACCATCCCGGCCACGGGGCCGGGCACGTGTTCGATCCAGGGTGTCCTGGTCGTCGGACGGTCCGGGGGGGCAGCGTGCGTACCCCTGGCACCCGGTGTCAACGCGGGGCGCTGCGCGCTGCTCACGGCCTCCCCCGACTCTCAGATCGATGCATCCCCATCCCCTGTCACTTCCGGTACCGACGTGGCCCGGCGCAGTCCCGCAGGAACACGGCCGGGACCGGCGTCAGACCGAAACGAGATCCTGGCGGCCGCGCTCGAGGAGGAACTCCTCGTAGCCGCGGTAGACGGGCTTGAAGGCGGGCAGCAGCTTCATGAGCATGCTCGTGGGCCCCTTCACCTTGACCTTGCGGCTCGTGAGCGCCACCGGCAGGGAGAGCCGTCCGAGCCAGAACCGGTGCCCGTTGTCGGCGGACATGTTCAGCACCATGTCCGGCACCTCGGTCTCCGGCACGGCAGCAGGATCGGTGGACACGCTCGGGACCGGCTGCCGGCAGTCGATCCACATGATGGTGTCGGGTTCGGTGAAGATGATCTTCACAAGCGCATTGGTCGAGGCAAAGGCGTCCCCGACAGTCGGGTCATCCATGATCTTCGCCAGGAACACCCCGAGGGTCCCCTGGAAATCGTCGGCGTTGACGAAGTACACGATTCCGTCCTCTCAGAAGAACATGCTCAGGTTGTTGGACAGGATCACGTTCTGGTCGAGCGTGACGGCGCGCCGGGCGATGAGAAGCCGACCGTCGGGACCCCGCTGGAGGTTGTCCTCGCGGCTCCCGACCAGGAAGTGCGCAGTGGTCTCCAGCCGGTTGCGATAGAACATGAAGTTGCTGCGGACGAAGAGGCCGGCGGCGTCCGGGGTGATCCGCACATTGGTGATCAGGTAGCGGGTCCGCGAGGGCGGTTCCTCGGCCCAGGCCATGCCCGTCTCGGACCGCTTGACCCGCCAGGTCAGGCTCTCCTTGTTGTCCTCGAACGCGAGCGAGGGTGGCACCGCGTCCGGGCTGAACGGATCCACGGTGGGCTTGGTCCCCACCGTGTACTCGATCTCCTCGGCCACCAGGTCGAGCCACTCCCGGAAACGGCCGTCGTCGAGCAGTTCGGCCTCGTGGTAGAAGAACTGCTCCACCTCGTGCTGCAGGTCGGCCGACACCCCGCGGTGCCCGACACCGGCCCCGAGGTCGATTTCCGTGGTCATGCGGACCACTCCTCCCTTGCTGATCCCGTCCTGGCCCTCACTTGTCGAGCCAGACCCGCGAGGTCGGCTCGGACATCATCTGGCGATAGCGCTCGAAGAAGCCGCGGCCCGGCTCCTCGTTCCAGCCCTGCATCACGCGGCCGGGGCCCTTGGCGTCGGCGTCCAGCGGGCTCCCGAGGCCCATCCGCACGTTGGAGCTCAGCTGGCGGGACACGTAGCCGCGCAGCGTGTCCTGGCACATCGACCAGTTCTCGCCGTCGTCCTGCTCCAGCAGCCCGCTGGGACTGAACGTGGTCCGCACCAACCGCAACTGCGCGTCCTTGACCTCCTGCGGCGCGTCCCGGTCCACGATCGTCCAGGACCGCACCTCCATGTGGTGCGGACCGCGCGGCACCCACACCCGGATCGTCTGGAAGCCGGTCAGGAACGAGAAGTTGGGGAAGATCGTGAAGGCGCCGACGTTGTGGATGGCGTCGCGCTCGGCACCCAGACGGCGCGCCGACTCCGGCCGCACGACCTCCTGGTGGTACTTGAGGAGGAGCTCATCGCGAGTGGTCAGCTCGAGCGCCGGCCCGTTGAAGGCGACGAGCCCGTGGCCGCCGCCGGGTCGGACTGTGAAGCCCTCGGGGAAGTCCATCATCTCGGCGTCATCGGGCTGCACGGCCATCAGCGCGGACACGTGCGAGGAGAAGGCGTGGTGGCCGTCCTGCACGAAGTTCTCCGCGCCGTACTTCCAGTTGCTGTCGATGATCCACTTGTTGGCGCCGCCGACCAGCTCGGTGCCGCCCTCCCGACGGTCCACTAAAACGTCCAGGTAATAGGCCATATCGCCCAGGTAATCCACCAGCGACGGCGCCTCCGGATC
>NZ_JAHDTG010000011.1 GCF_018531475.1 Pseudonocardia mahuensis | reverse complement strand
CCTTCGTCTTCGAGCTCTGTGGAAGGAACCCGAAGATGATCAGCGGTGGCCGTGCCATGTCCCGGCGACACGCCGAGCCGAGACAGGGAACTGTCCAGCTCGGACGCACGGGGTTAAACGTCAAGCTTAGGCCGGACGGATCAACTCGCCCGGGAAGCGGGGCCCCTACCCGGCCCGCACCACCGCACGGAGATGCTCGGCCCCCGAACGCGCGGCCACCGACAGGCCCCAGCCGTCGGCCACGGGCCGGGTGCGCAGCTCGACCGTCGAGGGCAGCAGCACCGGCTTTCCGAACACGACGTCGAACGTCGCCGCGCCCGGCAGCCTGCCCTGCAGCGCGGCCACGGCACGGGCGGCGGTCCACATGCCGTGCGCAATGGCCCGGGGGAAACCGAACGCGCGGGCGGTGAGCGGGTGCAGGTGGATCGGGTTGACGTCGCCGCTCACCCGGGCGTAGCGGCGCCCGGCGTCGTCGGGTACCCGCCACACCACCGACGGGGGGCCGCCGGTGACCGCGGGCGGTTCGGGCCCGGTGGCCGGCTCCCCCTCGGGCGCGTGGGCGCCACGGGCCAGGTAGGTGCTCCGGCCGCTCCACACCCGCTCGCCGCCCGAGTCGACGTGCGCGACGAGGTCGACCTGGGCGCCCTTGGGGTGTGCCGCGAGATTCTCGGCGTGCACGGCGACGCGCAGCCGTTCGCCCGGGTCGATCGCCCGGGCGGCGACGATCCGGTTGCGGACGTGCACGAGCCCGGGCAGCGGCAGCGGGAAGGACCGGTCGGCCATCAGCGCGATCTGCAGGCCGAACGCCAGCACGTGCGGGTAGGTCAGAGGCAGCGGGCCGTCGAGGGCGAACCCGCTGACCCGGGCGTACGCCGCGAGGTGCTCGACGTCGACCGCGACGTCCTCGCGGACCAGCGTCCGGTCCGGCACCGCACGGGCGCGGTCACCGGGCAGCACCGCGCCGAGCGCGGCCTTCGCGTAGAGCGGGCCGAGCGCGGGCGCGCCGGCCAGCACCTCCTCGGGGGCGGCCATCACGCCCCCAGGATGCTCTGGCCACACACCCGCACGACCTGGCCGTTCACCCCGCCTGTCGCCGCCTGCCCCAGCCAGCCGACGGTCTCCGCGACGTCGACCGGCAGCCCGCCCTGGCGCAGGCTGTTGACCCGGCGCCCGGCCTCGCGGGTGCCCAGCGGCATCTTCGCGGTCATCTCGGTCTCGATGAACCCGGGCGCGATCGCGTTGATCGTCGCGCCGCGCTCGGCGAACCGCGGCGCAAGCGCGCGGACCATGCCGATCACCCCGGCCTTGCTCGCGGCGTAGTTGGTCTGGCCGCGGTTACCGGCGATGCCGCTCTGCGAGGAGACGCACACGATCCGCCCGGTGTCGCGGAGCACGGCGGGATCGGTGAGCAGCGCGTCGTTGATCCGCAGCTGCGCGGCCAGGTTGACCGCGAGCACCGCGTTCCAGCGATCGGCGTCCATGTTGGCCAGCAGTTTGTCGCGGGTGATGCCGGCGTTGTGCACCACGATGTCGACCCCGCCGTGGCGGTCCCGCAGGTGCGCGAGCAGCCGCGCGGCGGCGTCGTCGCCGGTGATGTCGAGCTGCAGTGCGGTGCCGCCGGTCCGGTTCGCGACCGCCGCGAGGGCCTCGCCCGCGGCGGGGATGTCCACCGCGACGATCGACGCCCCGTCACGGGCCAGCGTCTCGGCGATCGCGGCGCCGATGCCCCGGGCCGCGCCGGTGACGGCCGCGACCCGCCCGGCCAGCGGGCGCTTCCGGTCCACCGGGGCGTCCATCCCGGCCGGGTCGACCGGGGGCCCGACGGGGACGCCGACGTGCACGACCTGCCCGTCGACGTAGGCCGAGCGCGCGGAGAGGAAGAACCGCACCGAGGAGTCCACGGCGGCGGGGGCGGCGTCGGGCGCCACGACCAGCAGATTCGCGGTCGCGCCTGCCCGGACCTCCTTGCCCGCCGAGCGGACGAGCCCGTCGAGGGCCTGCGCGACGGCGGCGGACTCGGCGTTCCCGGTATCCGGCTCGGGACCCAGCAGCAGCAATCGCCCGGACGGGCCCAGCCTGCGCACGGCGGGCGTGAGGAACGCCTGCACGGCCGCGAGATCGGCGATCGTGCGGGCGCGGGTGGCGTCGAGCACGACGGCGGCGAGCTTCTCGTCCGCGGCCGCGTCGAGCACGGTGCCGCCCGAGTCCTCGACGAGCGCGCCGATGGGCTTGGCGAACCGGCCGGCGCCCACCGCTGCGATTAGCGCCGGACCGGCGAGCAGCGGTTGGCCGGGCTCGTAGCGGCGCAGCACCGGGACCCGCGGAATCCCGAGCCGGGTCGCGACGGGGCTGTTGGACAGGTCGCGGAACAGGTCGTTGCTCATCGCGGCGCCTCCAGGATCGCGACGACGCCCTGACCACCGGCGGCGCAGATGGAGATCAGACCGCGACCCGATCCCTTCTCGTGCAGCAGCTTGGCCAGCGTGGCGACGATCCGCCCACCGGTGGCCGCGAACGGGTGGCCCGCGGCGAGCGAGGAGCCCGCGACATTGAGCCGCGACCGGTCGATCGACCCGAGCGGGGCATCGAGGCCGAGCCGCTCCTTGGCGAACGCCGGGTCCTCCCAGGCCTTGAGCGTGGCCAGCACGGTCGAGGCGAACGCCTCGTGGATCTCGTAGAAGTCGAAGTCCTGCAGCGTCAGGCCGTTGCGCGCCAGCAACCGCGGGACGGCGTACACTGGCGCGGTGAGCAGGCCGTCACCGCCGTGGACGTGGTCCACCGCGGCGGTCTCGGCGTCGACGACGTGCGCGAGCACGGGCAGTTCGTGCTCCGCCGCCCACTCGTCGGAGCCCAGCAGCACGAGGGCGGCACCGTCGGTGAGCGGCGTGGAGTTGCCCGCGGTCATCGTCGCGTCCGGCCCACCGGGGCTCTGCCCCGCATCGGTGCGGCCGAACACGGGCTTGAGCTTCGCGAGCTTGTCGGCCGACGAGTCGGGGCGCAGGTTCGCGTCACGGGTCAGGCCGAGGTACGGGGTGACCAGATCGTCGAAGAAGCCCCGGTCGTACGCGGCGGCCAGGTTGTGGTGGCTGGCGGCGGTGAGCTCGTCCTGCTCGGCGCGCCCGATGCCCCACTCGGCCGCGGTGATCGCGGCGTGCTCGCCCATCGACAGGCCGGTGCGCGGCTCGGCGTTGCGCGGGATCTCCGGGACGATCTGCCCGGGCCGCAGGCCGCCGAGGATCTTCAGCCGGGCGGAGAGGCTGCGCGCGCCGTTCAGCGCGACGAGCACCCGGCGCAGGTCCTCGTTGAGGGCTACAGGTGCGTCGCTCGCGGTGTCGACGCCGCCGGCGATGCCGCTCTCGATCTGCCCGAGCGCGATCTTGTTCGCGACCAGGACCGCGGCCTCGAGGCCGGTGCCGCAGGCCTGCTGCACGTCGTAGGCGGGCGTGGCCGGCGACAACCGGCTGCCGAGGACGGCCTCGCGGGTGAGGTTGAAATCGCGGCTGTGCTTGAGCACCGCACCGGCCACGACCTCGCCGATCCGCTCGCCGGCCAGGCCGAAGCGGGCGACCAGACCGTCGAGGGTCGCGGTGAGCATATCGGAGTTGGACGCGCGGGCGTAGGCGCCGTTCGCGCGGGCGAACGGGATGCGGTTGCCGCCGATCACCGCGGCGCGCCGGACGTTCGTCGGCATGGGCCTTCCCTTCCTCGGATGAGATCCGGTTACCCAGCAGTAGCCGATACTCAAAGTACACGGTACCGTGAGTTCCGTGAAGCTCGCCCAGGATCGCCGGAGCAGCCGGTGGGACGCCCATCGGCAGGCCCGCCGCGTCCAGCTCACCGACGCCGCGATCGCGGCGATCCGCGAGCACGGCGCGGGCGTCGGCATGGAGGACGTCGCCGCCGCGGCGGGCACCAGCAAGACCGTGGTCTACCGGCACTTCGCCGACCGCGCGGAGCTCTACGTTGCCGTGTGCGGCCGGGTCGCCGAGGCCCTCGTCGCGCAGGTCCGCCGGGCGATGGAGGCCGCGAGCGGACCCCGGGCGACAGCCGCCGCGGGGATCGAGGCGTACCTGCGGCTCATCGAGGCCGATCCCGAGGTCTACCGGTTCGTGGTGCACCGGCCCCTGCTCAGCGGTCGCGACAGCGGTGCCGTCACGGCCGATCCGGTACGCGACCTCGTCTCGCACATGGGGGACCACGCCGCCACCGTCCTCGCCGCACAGCTCGAACGCACCGGCGGCGACGTCACCGCCGCCGCCCCGTGGGGGCACGGCGTCGTCGGGATGGTGCACGCGGCCGCCGACAACTGGCTGGCCCGCCCGTCCGGGATGACCCGCGAGGCGCTGGCCGCCCACCTCACCGATCTCGCCTGGGCCGGCCTGTCCGGCATGGTGCCCGCTCCTGGAGACAGGACAGAGGAGGACGCATGACCGTCAAGCCCGTGAACCCCGTCGATCCCACCGCCCTGCGGCACGTACTGGACGGGCGCTGGGCCGCCGTGCGCGACGACGTGCGCGAGCAGATGGGCGCGATCCGGCTGCACCCGGACCCCGACCTGAGCACCGAGGAGCACCGCGACCGGGTCGCCGACGGGATGCGCCAGCTCGCCGAGAGCGGCCGCCCGCACAGCGGCTTCGACCCGGCCTACGGCGGCGGAGGGGACGTCGGCGGCGTGGTCACCGCATTCCAGATGCTCGGTTACGGCGACCTGTCGCTGCTGGTCAAGGCAGGCGTGCAGTGGGGCCTGTTCGGTGGTGCGGTGCAGGTGCTGGGCACTTCCCGTCATCATGACGAGTATCTGCGCGCGATCATGGACGGTGACCTGCCCGGCTGCTTCGCGATGACCGAGACCGGGCACGGGTCCGACGTCCAGAGCCTCGGCACGACCGCCACCTACGACCCGGCGGCGCAGGAGTTCGTCGTCCACACCCCCGACCCCTCGGCGCGCAAGGACTACATCGGCAACGCGGCCCGCGACGGACGGATGGCCGTGGTGTTCGCGCAGCTGATCCCGGGCGGGCGGTCCCACGGCGTGCACGGGCTGCTCGTGCCGATCCGATCCGAGTCCGGCGAGGCGCTGCCCGGGGTGACGATCACCGACTGCGGCCGCAAGGCCGGACTCAACGGCGTCGACAACGGCCGGCTGACGTTCGACCAGGTCCGCGTGCCGCGCGAAGCGCTGCTCAACCGCTACGCCGACGTCGCCCCCGACGGCACCTACTCCAGTTCGATCGAGAACGACACCCGCCGCTTCTTCACGATGCTCGGCACCCTGGTCCGCGGCCGGATCAGCGTGGCCGGCGGCGCCGGGAGCGCGACGCAGAAGGCCCTGGCCATCGCGATCCGCTACGGCGAGACCCGGCGGCAGTTCAGCGACCCGGCCACCGGCGACGAGGTGGTCGTCCTCGACTACCTCGCCCACCAGCGCAAGCTGCTGCCCGCGCTGGCCACGACGTACGCGCTGCACTTCGCCCAGGAGGAGCTCGTCTCCGCCATGCACGACGTGCAGGCGTTCGGGGCCACCCCCGACGAGGACGCGCAGCGCGCGCTGGAGACGAAGGCGGCCGGGGTCAAGGCCGTCGGCACCTGGCATGCGACGGCGACGATCCAGGCGTGCCGGGAGGCCTGCGGCGGTGCCGGGTACCTCGCCGAGAACCTGCTGCCGCAGCTCAAGGCCGACACGGACGTGTTCACCACGTTCGAGGGCGACAACACCGTGCTGCTGCAACTGGTGGCCAAGGGCCTGCTGTCGGAGTACGGCGCCAAGGTCAAGGCCCTGGGAACGCTCGGGATGGCCCGGTTCGTTGCCGACCAGGTCGTGGGCGCGGTCGCGGAACGCACCGGGGCGCGGGCGCTGCTCGAGCGCGGCGACCTGCGCGACCGCGCCCACCAGCGGCGGCTGTTGGTCGACCGCGAGGAGCACCTGCTCGCCTCGCTCGCCCGGCGCCTGCGCACGGCGCTCGCCCCCGGTGCCGACCGGTTCGGGATCTTCAACGCGGCCCAGGACCACCTGCTGCGCGCGGCCAGGGCCCACGTCGACCGGGTCGTGTTCGACGCGTTCGCCGCGGCCGTCGAGCGCACCCCGGACGCCGGGGTACGCGCCCTGCTCGCGCAGGTGTGCGATCTGCACGCGCTCTCGGTGATCGAGATCGAACGGGCCTGGTTCGTCGAGCACGGGCGGCTCACCGCGGCCGGCAGCCGGGCCGTCACCGCGGCGGTCAACGAGCTGTGCGCCGCGCTGCGCCCGCACGCCCGGACCCTCGTCGACGGCTTCGGCATCCCCGAGGGCTGGCTGGCGTCCCCGCTGCTGGGCAACGACCCCACCGAGGCGTCCGCTCCCGCCGAGGCCGCGCTGGCCTGATCGTCCGGTCACTGCGGTCACGCCGTGCGTGCCCCTTGTTCGGCGGGCGGGCCGGGTAGCCGAGGAGCTCAGGCCCGCCGGACCGCCAGCACGTCGGGCACGCTGACATTGATCCACTCGATCAGGCCGGTCAGGTGACCGGTGATGCCCTGGCCGAGTTCGGTGAGGCTGTAGGACACCTGCGGCGGGGTGGTCGGGACGACCTCGCGGTCGACGAAACCATCGCCCTCGAGCGTGCGCAGCGTCTGGGCGAGCATCTTCTCGCTCACCCCTCCGACGGCCCGGCGGAGCCGGCTGAACCGCATCGGCTCGGTGCGCAGCGCGACGAGCACCAGCACCGCCCACTTGCTCGTCACGTGGTCCAGGACGCTGCGGGCCGGGCAGTCGGAGTCGAATGCGTCACCCCGCCGCGGGTACCCGACCGCCCCCACCTGCGTGCTCACGTCGACCTCCAGTACTTACCTCTAGGTACGTACTTACTCATGGTGAGTGCCCCACTCTACGGTCGGCCGCACCACAGGGGAACCACCGAACGAGGAGCCACAGATGATCGTCGTGACAGGCGTGACCGGCCGGCTGGGCCGCATCGTCATCGAGGACCTGCTGACCAGGGTTCCGGTCGACCGGCTCGTAGCGGTCGCCCGCAACCCCGGGAAGGCCGCCGACCTGGCCGAGCGCGGGGTCGAGGTGCGCCGCGGCGACTACGACGACCGGGAGAGCCTCGTCGACGTCTTCACCGGCGCCGACCGCCTGCTGTTCGTCTCCTCCCCGGACGTGACGCCGGGCGTCCGGCGCCGGCAGCACGAGAACGTCGTCGACGCGGCGGTACGGGCCGCGGTGGGCCACATCGCCTACACCAGCGCGATCAAGGCGCACGAAGGCCCGGGGTTCCTCGAGGACCACGCCGTCACCGAGCACCTCATCCGTGACGCCGGGTTGACCTACACGTTCCTGCGCAACACCTTCTACACCGAGGTGTTCGTGAACCCGCCCGCGGTGGCGGCAGCCGTGGACTCCGGCGAGCTGCGCGCAGCCGACGGCGGGAAGCCGCTCAACACCGCGACCATCCGTGACCTCGGCCTGGCGGCCTCGGCCGTGCTGACCGGCAACGGCCACGAGCACACGGCCTACGAGCTGCGCGGCCCGCTGTGGACCTTCCCGGAGCTGGCCGAGACCATCTCCGCGGTGGCGGGCAAGCCGGTGGTCTACCGGGAGATCCCGCTCGAGGAGACCGGCGAGATGGCCTTCGTCTTCGAACTGGTGCGCTCGGGCTTCTTCGCCGACCCCTCGGAGGACCTGGAGAAGCTGCTCGGACGCCCGGCCGCCGGCATCCGGGAGGCCGTGCAGGAGGTCCTGGGGCGGTAGCTGTCAGCCGTCCTGCCCGGCCAGGTGCGCGTGCGCGCTCCGCAGGTCGCGCTTGAGGATCTTGCCGCTGGGGTTCTTCGGCAACGCGTCGGCGAACACCACGTACTTGGGCCGCTTGTACCCGGCGAGGTGCTCGCGGGCGTGCGCGTCGACCTGCTCGACGGTCAGCTCGACACCGGCCTTGGGAACGACGACCGCGGTGACGGCCTCGATCCAGCGCGGGTGGCTGATGCCGAACACGGCCACCTCGGCGACGCCGTCGAGCAGGTAGATCGCCTCCTCGACCTCGCGGCTGGCGACGTTCTCCCCGCCGGTCTTGATCATGTCCTTCTTGCGGTCGACGACCGAGAGGTAGCCGTCGGAGCTCATGATCCCGAGGTCGCCGGAGTGGAACCAGCCGCCTCTGAACGCGGCGGCGGTCTTCTCCTCGTCGTTGTAGTAGCCCAGCGCGGCGTGCGGGCTGCGGTGCACGATCTCGCCGATCTCGCCGATCGGCACCGGGTTGTCGTCGTCGTCGACCAGCCGGGTCTCGACGTTGAGCGACGCCCGGCCCGCGGTGCCCGCCTTCGGCAGCTGCTCGTGCGGGCGCAGGATCGTCGCCAGCGGGGACATCTCGGTCTGCCCGTAGAAGTTCCACAGGTCCACGCCGGGCAGCCGGCGCTGCAGTTCACGCAGCACCTCCACCGGCATGGGGGACGCGCCGTAGTAGCCCTTGCGCAGCGACGACAGGTCGGTCGTGTCGAAATCGGGGTGGCGCAGCAGCGAGATCCACACCGTCGGCGGGCAGAACAGCTTGGTCACCTTCTCCCGCTCGATCGTCGCGAGCAGGGTCGCCGGGTCGGGGCCGGGCAGGATGATGCTGGTCGCGCCCAGGTAGATGTCGACGGAGAAGAAGCAGTCCAGCTGCGCGCAGTGGTACATCGGCAACGAGTGCACCTCAACGTCGTCGACGCTCATCCCGCCGTCGATCACGCAGCTCACGTACTGCGCGATCAGCGAGCGGCTCGGCAGCATCACGCCCTTGGGGCGCGACTCGGTGCCGGAGGTGTACATCAGCCGCAGCGGGTCGTCGTCGGCGACCAGAACGCCGGGCGCTCCCGGGTCACCGGCGCCGTCGATCCAGCCGTCGACGTCCTCCCACCCCGCGGCCGGGGCCGTGCCGGCCAGCGCGATCCAGCCGCGGACACCGCCGGTCAGCCCGGCGCTCGCGAGGGCCTTCTCCGCAGCCGACGCGAGCGCGTCCTCGGTGATCATCCCGCTCGCACCGGAGTGGCCGAGGATGAACGCGATCTCCTCCGCGCCGAGCATGAAGTTGATCGGCACCAGGACGACGCCCAGCTTGGCGGTGGCGAAGGTGAGCACCGCGTACTGCCAGGAGTTGTGCGACAGCAGCGCGAGCCGGTCGCCCTTGGCGAGCCCGCGCTCGGCCAGCGCGTGCGCGGCCCGGTTCACCGACGCGTCGAACTCGGCGAAGCTCACCCGGCGCTCCCCGGCAACGACGCCGAGCTTGTCCGGGTAGCGCAACGCGGTGCGCCGCAACAGGTCGCCGACGGAGTGCTGGCGGGCGCGGGCGATCGCCTCGGCGGTCTGGGGAGTGAACTGCGCGACATCGGCCATGGCCGCATCCTGCCTCACAACGGACACCGCAGGCACGAGGTGAACGCCCCGCCTGCCACCGGGCCCAGATCCGGTCGTCGACGCTCACCGGGAGGACCTCCAAGCGCGGTTCCGCGAGCAACGCGTCGACCAGCTCCGGTGGGCCGCCGATGTAGGTGCAGTGCAGGTCGATGTCGGTGCGCACGCACCACCCACGGTCGCTCGGCCACCACAGGTTCGGGACCTGCGGCCGGCCATGGCGTTCCGCGATCCACAGGGCCGCTTCGGCCGGACCCGGGTAGAGCAGGAACGAGCGGTACGCCAGCTCCAGAAGCGGTCGTTCGGGCGGAGCCGAAGCAGGTGATCCCTCTTCGGGGTGTGCGTACGGGTCGGCACGGAAGCAGCCCCGCCCGCCCGGCCCGGAGCCGCTCCAACCGAACTCGCTCGCGAGCCCGAACCAGCAGGCCGACCGCGTCGATGTGAACCGCCTGACGAGATCGACCAGCACAATCGCTTCTTCGACGGGAAGCGACCCGGCGCCCGTGTCGTCGTCCTCCATCCGTCGTCCGGGCGTAGCCGCGACCAGCGGCTCCAACTGAGTGCCTGGCAGCAGCGGACGGTCACCGACGACGTCGGCCCATCCGATCCGCAGGCTAGGGATCGGCCGGCTCGCCGCGTTCCCTGGTGTGTGGACCCGCTGTGGCGGGTCCGTCGTTCGTACGCAGGTGGTCCAGCTCGTAGGAGACGACCGCCAGTGACAGCAGGTCGAAGGCGAGCCCGGCCAGCGCACCGAACTGGTTGGTGGTGAAGTTGAAGACCTGGGTGAGCAGGACGTCGACCAGGATCGCGGCCCGGAACAGCTCGAACGCCTGTCGCCGGTGCCGCCGCAGCCGGATCGCCCCCGCGATGGCGAGCGCGGCGGAGAGCATCCCGGACAGCACCGACGCCACCGCGGCGCCCGGTTCGGGACCGAGTTCGAGCGTGCCCCCGACCGCCAGCGCCAGGCCCACCGCGACGCCCAGGAACAACCGGAGCAGCGCCTGCAGGACGAACACGATGATCATCACGAAGACGAGCCAGCGCCGGCGCAGCAGCCACTCCGCGGCCGCCGCGAGCCGGGCGGCGACGATCCGGTGCAGCGGGCGCCGTGGCGCCTCGCGCTCCGGGAGGACCTCCAGCAGCCGGCGCAGCGACGCCGCGACCTCGGGTGAGCTACCGGGGCCGGTCCCGGCGCTCGCGACGAGTTCCGCCGCGCCGCGCCGCTCCTCCGGGGTGAGGCCCCCGCTCAACCCGCCGACGGCCGTGAAGGCGGCGTTGGCGTAGCGCTCCGGAGGCTCCAGCGGATGGTGCGACCGGGTGCGCCGCGCCAGGATCACCAGCAGCGCGAAGACGAGGTAGATGATCGCCGCGGCCGGCCGGTAGAAGTAGTCGGTCCTGCTGGTGACGAACTTGCCCACCTCGTCGACGAACAGACCGAACCCGGCCCCGCCGATCAGCGCCGCCCAGGTGCGCAGCCCGGGACCGAAGTAGAACAGCGTCAGCATCAGGGCGCCGAGCATCAGCAGCCCACCCCACAGCACATGTGCGATGTGCAGGGTGCCGCCGCCGAGCTGCGGGTAGTCGGTCAGCGCGAGGTAGCCGCGGGTCACCAGCACGGTGGCGATGCCCGCGACGGCGAACAGCTCCAGGTTCCGGCCGCCACCGGCGATCCTGACCAGCCGGAGGCGCCGCGCCGCCACCATGGAACGACGCTAGCCGCGCGGCGCCCGGCGGGGTTACGCCATCGGGCCGTGCCCGCCGGGTCCGGATGCGCGCTCCCGGCGCGCTGCTGCGCCTGCGCCGGCCGCGAGCGCTACGGACCGCCCGCCGCGACTCAGAGCGCGGTCAGGATCCGCGGCCCGTCCTCGGTCACCGCGATCGTGTGCTCGACGTGCGCGGCCCGGCTGCCGTCGGCGGTGCGCAGCGTCCAGCCGTCGGGGTCGTGCCGGTAGTCGTCGCCACCACCGGCGAGCAGCATCGGCTCGAGGGCCAGGACGGTCCCCGGCCGCAGCCGCAGACCGTGACCGGGCCGCCCTTCGTTGGGCACGTGCGGCATCTCGTGCATCGACCGGCCGACACCGTGGCCGCCGTGGTCGGCGAGCATCCCGTACCCGGCGCCGCGACCGACCGTCTCGATGGCGTGCCCGACGTCGCCGAGCCGCCGCCCGGGCCCGGCAGCGGCGATCCCGGCGTGCAGCGCCTTCTCGGTGGCCTCGATCAGCGCGAGGTCGGCCGGGCCGGCCGGGCCGACCACGAAGCTGATCGCGGAGTCGGCGCACCAGCCGTCGAGGTGCACGGCGAGGTCGATGCTCACCAGATCACCGTCGGCCAGGACCTGCGGGCCGGGGATGCCGTGCACGACCGCGTCGTTGACGCTCGCGCAGATCACCGCCGGGTACGGCGCTGGCGCGAACCGCGGGTGGTAGTCCAGGAAGGTCGGGGTGGCGCCGGCGTCGGCGATCAGACCCGCCGCGACGTCGTCGAGTTCACGTACCTGCATCCCGGGCCGGGCGTGGGCCCGCAGCGCGCCGAGTACCCGCGCCACCACGGCGCCGGCCGCCGCGATGGCGTCCACCTCGCCCGCCGTCTTCAACTCGATCACCCTGCACACCTCTCGACCGCGATAACAATACCGGTATTACTATCACGCCCATGGTGCGCGTGCCGCTGACCCCCGCCGACCGTGAGCGTGGTGAGCGGCTGGGACGCCTGCTCCGCGAGGCCCGCGCCGACCGCAGCCTCGTCGACGTCGCCGGTGCCGCCGGGATCTCCGCCGAGACCCTGCGCAAGATCGAGACCGGGCGGATCCCCACGCCCGCGTTCTTCACCGTCTCCGCGCTGGCCGGCGCGCTGGACCTGTCGCTGGACGTCCTCGTCGCCGCCACCGGGCCCGCCCCCACGACCGGCCGGGGCGCCCCGGCCGCCTGAACGACTGTTCCGTCACACCCGGCCCGCGTGAGAGCGCAAGTACTCGGACGGGCTACCTAGACTCGTCGTCGCATGATTGCTGCGGCGACGTGCCCGCCGTACCCGCACCGCCCGGAGGACCCGTGACCCTGCGCCCCACCGACAGCACTGTCGCCCCGGAGCCCGATCTCGAGGTCACCGCCCCGAAGACCGCCGCCGCCGGACTGCCCGCCGTCGCCGTCAGCATGAAGATGGCCGTGCAGCAGATGGGCGTCGCGCACACCGCGCGCAACCTGCTGCGACTCAACCAGGTCGACGGGTTCGACTGCATGAGCTGCGCGTGGCCCGATCCCGCACCGGGTGAGCGGCACACGGCGGAGTTCTGCGAGAACGGCGCGAAGGCCGTCGCCGAGGAGGCCACCAAGGAACGCGTCGGCCCCGAGTTCTTCGCCACACACAGCCTGGCCGACCTGGAGACCCACACCGAGCACTGGCTGGGCAAGCAGGGCCGGCTGACCCACCCGATGGTCCGCCGCGCGGGGTCCGAGCACTACGAGCCGATCGACTGGGACGACGCGTTCGCCCTGGTCGGCGAGCACCTGAACGCCCTGGCGAGCCCTGACGAGGCGCTGTTCTACACCTCGGGCCGCACGTCGAACGAGGCCGCGTTCCTCTACCAGCTCTTCGTCCGCGCCTTCGGCACGAACAACCTGCCGGACTGCTCGAACATGTGCCACGAGTCGACCTCGGTGGGGCTCGCCGACACCATCGGCATCGGCAAGGGCTCGGTCTCGCTGTCCGACGTCCACGAGGCCGACCTGATCGTCATCTCCGGGCAGAACCCGGGCACGAACCACCCCCGGATGCTCTCCGCTCTGGAGATCGCCAAGCAGAACGGGGCCAAGATCCTCGCGATCAACCCGCTGCGCGAGGCCGGCCTGCTCAAGTTCGACAACCCGCAGAAACCGCTCGGGCTGGCCGGCCGGGGCACCGAGCTCGCCGACCACTTCCTGCAGATCCGCAGCGACGGCGACCTCGCCCTGTTCCAGGCGATCGGGCACCTGCTGCTCAAGGCCGAGGAGGAGCGCCCGGGCAGCGTCGTCGACCGGGAGTTCATCGACGAGCACACGGTGGGCTACGAGGCCTACGCCGCGAACGTCCGCGACCTCGACTGGGACGCGGTGCTGGCCGCCACCGGCCTGACGCGCGCCGAGATCGAGACCGCGGCGCAGATGTTCGCCGACTCCGAGCGCATCGTGAACTGCTGGGCCATGGGCATCACCCAGCACCGCAACGCGGTCGCGACGATCAAGGAGTTCGTCAACGTCGCGCTGCTCCAGGGCATGATCGGCAAGCCGGGCGCGGGGCTCTGCCCGGTGCGCGGGCACTCCAACGTGCAGGGCGACCGCACGATGGGCATCTGGGAGCGCTCCCCGGACTCCTTCCTCGACGCCCTCGGCGCCGAGTTCGGCTTCGAGCCCCCGCGCGAGCACGGGTTGGACGCCGTCGCCGCCGTACGCGCCCTGCGCGACGGCAAGGCCAAGGTGTTCGTCGGCATGGGCGGCAACTTCGTCGCGGCGATGTCGGACACCGAGGTCACCGAGGCGGCGCTGCGCTCGGCCGAGCTGACCGTGCAGGTCTCGACCAAGCTCAACCGCTCGCACGTGGTCTGCGGGAAGACCGCGCTGATCCTGCCCACCCTGGGCCGCACCGAGCGCGACCTCACCGGTGGGGTCGAGCAGCGGGTCACCGTCGAGGACTCGATGTCGGCCGTGCACGCCTCGCGGGGCCGGATGAAGCCCGCCGGTGACCTGCTGCGCTCCGAGGTCGACATCATCTGCGGCATCGCCGGGGCGACCCTGGGTGACCGGCACGGCATCCCGTGGCACGCGTTCGCGAAGGACTACGACGAGATCCGCGAGCGGATCGGCCGGGTCGTGCCTGGCTGCGAGGGCTACGCGGACAAGGTCAGGCAGCGCGGCGGCTTCACCCTGCCGCACCCGCCGCGCGACAGCCGGAGCTTCCCCACGAAGCAGGGCAAGGCCGTGTTCTCGGTCAGCCCGCTGGCCGCGGTGCAGGTGCCCGCCGGGCGCCTCGTCCTGCAGACGATCCGCAGCCACGACCAGTTCAACACCACCATCTACGGCCTCGACGACCGCTACCGCGGCATCCACTCCGGGCGGCGCGTGGTGTTCATCAGCCGCGCCGACCTCGACGAGTTCGGCTTCGCCGACGGCGACATCGTGCACCTGGTCAGCGAGTGGGACGACGGCGTGACGCGCCGGGCGGACGGCTTCCGGCTCGTCGAGTACTCCACGCCGAAGGGCTGCATTGCCGCGTACTACCCGGAGACGAACCCGCTCGTCCCGCTGGACTCGGTGGCGCTGGAGAGCAACACGCCGACGTCGAAGTGGGTTGTGGTGCGGCTGGAGCAGACCGGGGAGCCCCGAGGCTGAGGCCCGGCGCCGACCGGCTGTCCGGCCCCCTACGCGGCAGTCATCGGGGTCGACGGTGGCAGCATGCCGCGGGCGCGGTACTCCAGCACGGTGGCCGCCGGGCGGGGCATCGCCCATCCGGTGCGGCGCTCCAACTCGGCCAGCCGGCGCCGGGCGCGCTGGTAGGCCGTGCGCCGTTCCGCGTCGTGCGGGCTCTCCCCGGCCACCGTCAGGAGCTTGACGACCTGGTCGAGCAGTGCGCGCTCGCCGGGCGCGAACCGGGCGGCCCGGATCCGGTCGGCGGCCTGCACCGCGGCGTGCCAGGCCCGCTCGGCGTACTCCGCGGCGGCCGCGAACAGCTCCGCGTGCGTCCGGCCGGGGTAGGCGTCGGTGGCCAGCGCGCTCGACTCGGCGAACGCCTCGACGAACCGTCCGGTCGCCGGCTGGGAGACGTCGGCCAGCACTGGGCGGCGCAGCACCGCTCCCGGGTCGCACTCGAAGTCCGCGAACGCCCGGGAGGTGGCCGCGTGCCGGCGGACGGCGGCCTGCCACCGCGCACGCACCGGGTCGTCGGTCGCCGGCTGCAGGACCGTGCGGATCCCGGTGCGCAGGGTCGACGGCTCGAAGCCGCTGGCCCGCAGCAGCGCCCAGACGATCATCATGGTCACCAGGGTCCCGGGCAGCAGGGGCAGCCAGTCGACGAAGTCGTGCCAGCCGGGCCCGCTGCCCGGTCCGAAGTGGTGGTAGTGATGGTGGTACTCGTGGTCCTCGAAATCGGGCCCGTAGCCGGGAGCCATACCGCTCCTCCTCGCCACCCCGTCTCCTGCGCCGCCGGGCGCCCGGGGGCGCCACCTTCGACGCTAGCCAGTTCCGGGGCGTCGCGGGGCGAACGCAGGGCAGCTTCGGTCAGCCGGCCGCCGGGCCTGGTCCGGTCGGCCGAACCGTCGCCTGACCGGCACGCCGAGGTGCGTGGCCGGGTCACCAGCCCCGCATGTCCACCGGCCAGCGCTCGGCGACGGCGTCCCCGTCGACCAGGTACATCGCCTCGTGCAGTGCGACGGTCGGGTCGACGTGTGCAGGTGCCAACCGGATCCGGTCGCCGACGCGGATGTCGAGGTCGCCGGGTGCGAAGGTCGTGTGCTCGTCGGAGCAGAACCACACCGCAGCGCCCGGGATCGTCGGCGGCCCGTGGTCCATGCCGAGGGCCTTGAGCCCGACGTCGACCACGGCGTGCGTCCCGCTGTCACCGACGGACATCGAGATGACGGTGCCCAGCAGCCAGAGCGCCTGGTCGAACGGGAGCCCGAGCTCGCCGTAGGCGGTGTCCATCAGCGCGTACGAGCCGGCCTGGATCTCGGTGGCACACGTGTTGTCGAGGTAGGTTCCGGTGCCACCGGCGCTGATCACGTCCCCGCCGACCTGGGCCGCCGCGCCGGTCAGCAGCACCATCGCCTCCCGGGTCATCCGGGCCCGGTTCTCGGCGGGCTGCACCAGCATGAGATGGCCCTCGTAGCCCATCACGCCGCGGACCTCGAGACCGCTGCGCCGGGCCAGCTCGGCCAGCCCGCCGGCCTTCTCGGGCGGGCAGCCGCACCGGGGCAACCCGACGTCGACGTCGACGACCACCTCACGCACGCCGCCGGCGACCGCGGCGGCGATGGTCTCCCGGGAGTCGACCGCGACGGTCACCCGGGCGCCGTCGGCGACCAGCTTCCCGATCCGGCGCGCGTCGAGCACCTCGTTGGCGAGCAGCAGGTCGCCACCCAGCCCCGCCCCCGCCATCACCTCGGCCTCGCGGATGGTCGCGCACGTGAAGCCGGGATGGCCGTTGTCGCGCTGCCAGCGGGCCAGTGCCGTGCACTTGTGCGCCTTCACGTGCGGGCGCAGCCGCTCACCGGGCAGGGCCTTGGACATGGTGTCGAGGTTGGCGCGCAGGGCGCTGCGCTCGACCAGCAGCGCCGGGGTCTGCAGCTCGTCGACCTGCATCCGGATCACCGTAGTGCGACACCCGGCGCACGTCACGGACCGCCACCCGCGGGTGGTCCGGTTCACGGCGCTGGACCGGGCCGCGCCGCCGGCTCCGATGCCTCGGCCAACCCCTACCTGGCACTCGCGGCGCTGCTGGCCGCCGGGGCGGCCGGTGTGGCCGACGGCCTGGCCCCGCCGGGTCAAGGCCCGGCTGCTCGATCAGAGCGTGCTGGCCGGGGTGCCCGGGTCGGACTGCACCGGAGGCGTGCTGGCCGGTCTGCGCTGGCGGTACTGAGCCGGCCGGTGTCGCTACCGGGCGCCGTCCAGGATCGTGCCGACGCACCGGGCCACGGCGTCGTCGTGCTCGGCGGTGGTCAGCGTCATCGCCAGCAGCTGGTCGACCAACCAGGCCTGCAGCGTCTCCCGGGGCACGTCGCGCTCCTGCAACCAGCTCAGCGATGCACCCTCGACGACCGACACCCAGCTGCGGACGGTCAGCAGGAACAGCGGCGAGGGCTCCGCGGTGCCGCTGCGCTCGACAATCATGGTGACGATGTGGTCGCGCACCCCGTCGACCAGTGCGTCGGTCTCTCCGGTGGAGATCACCGAGCCGCGGCGCAGCAGCGCGACGTAGGCGCCTCCGTGCCGTTCGATGACGGACAGGAACTCCCCCAGCGCCGCCCGCAGCTGGTCGACCAGGGTGCCCCCGGGGGCCAGGGTGATCCGGGTGATCAGCTCCTCGACGACGGACCCGAGCGCGGCGACGTGCAGTTCCTCGAGGTTGCCGAAGTAGCGGTAGAACAGCGCACGGGAGACGTCCGCGGCCCGCGCGACGTCGTCGACCGTCACCTCGTCCGGCGACATCCGGCCGTAGAGTTCCAGCACGGTCTCGATCAGATGCTCACGGCGCCGCTGTGGGGTCATCCGCCGCGGGGCACGTGGCCCGGCTTCGAGGCGGGGTGGCATCGGCAGCCCTTTCACAGGGATCGGCGGTACCCCATCGTCGCATCTAGAGGTCCAGCACGACCCGGTCGCCCGCCGCCCGCGCCACGCACAGCGCCATCTCCCCGGGCGCGCTGTGCCCGCCCGCCACCTGACCCGCCAGCACCCGGACATGGCAGGTCCCGCAGAACCCCTGCCGGCAGGAGAACGCGATGTCGGGGGCCACGGCCTGCACCGCCTCCAGCACCGAACCGTCGGCCGGGACCTCGACGGTGCCGCCGCGGCGGGCCAGCTCGACGGTGAACGGGCGCCCGCCCAGCACCAGTGGCGGGGAGAAGCGCTCGGCGTGGAAGGCGTGCCCGGCCGGTACCGCCCGCCGGACCGCCTCGATCATCGGCGGCGGGCCGCAGCAGTAGATCGCCGCACCGGCCGGCAGCCCGTCGAGCAGGTCGGCCGCGGTCGGCGGCCCGCCGTGCCCGTCGTCGGGGCGCAGCCACACCCGGGTCGGGTCCAGGTCGGTGGCCGCGGGGGTCAGCGGCAGCGACGCACGGTCGCGGCCGGTGTGCACGAGCCGCCAATCGGCGCCCCGGGCGGCCGCGGCGCGGACCATCGGCAGGATCGGCGTGATGCCGATCCCGCCGGCGAGGAACAGGTACGCGGGCTCGCTGACCAGCGGGAAAGCGGTGCGGGGTCCGCGCGCGGTGACCGGGGTGCCCGGAGGCAGGGCGTGCACCTCGACCGAGCCACCCGCACCGTCGGCGATGCGGCGCACCGCGATCCGGTACGCCGCGCGGTCGGCCGGGTCCCCGCACAGCGAGTACTGCCGTACCCGCCCCGAGGGCAGCACCAGGTCCAGGTGCGCACCCGGGTGCCACACGGGCAGCGGGCCCCCGCCCGGGCGCGCGAACCGCACGCCGACCACGTCGGACGCCTCCTGGCGCACCTCGGTGACGACCAGCGCGAGATCACGGTGCACCGCCGCGACGGGCGGACGGCGCCGGGCGCTGCGCCGGGCCAGCCGCTCGGACACCGCGACGACGGCGTCGATCCGGCGCATCAGCCGGTCCGGTCGCACCTCGGCCGCATCGCGCGATCCGTTCATCCCGCACCCCGCGCGTCGGCGGCCCGGGCCGCCGGGGAGGTCGCGAGATAGGTGACGGCGGCACTCGTCGACCCGTACTGCGACGGGTGGTAGCCCGGACGCAGGTAGGTGAGCAGCGCTCGGGTCAACCCGCCGATGCCCGGGGTCAGCCCGCGGCGCGCGGCGCGCATCCAGTCCCGCAGCCGGGGCTTCGCGGGCACCGGGTCGTGCGCGAGCAGGAACCGTACGCCGCGCACCCACAGCCCGAACAGGATCGGCGCGACCGGCAGCATCGCCCGGACCCGGCGCAGGTAACGGCCGTCGAGGTGGGTGAACAGGTCGTGCGCCACCGCCCGGTGCTCGACCTCCTCGGCGCCGTGCCAGCGCAGCAGGTCGAGCATCGTCGGGTGGGTGCCGGCGGTGTCGAGCGCGCGCGCGTCGAGCACCCACTGACCCAGGTACGCGGTGAGGTGCTCGACCGCGGCGGTCAGCGCGATCCGCTCCACCAGCCACTCCTGGGCGCGCTTCCCGGTGAGCCCGCGGTCGTCGAGGGCCCGGCGGAACATCCACGCGACCTGGTCGACGTACGGGCTGGTGTCCAGCCCACGCGCGGCGAAGTGGTCGAGCACGCCCTGGTGCGATGCGGCGTGCATCGCCTCCTGGCCGATGAACCCGCGGACGTCCTCGGCGAGCCGGGGGTCCCGGATCAGCGGCATCGCCTCGGAGAACAGCCGGACGAACCAGCGTTCCCCCTCGGGTAGCAGCAGGTGCAGCACGTCGAGCACGTGGGTCGCGAACGGCTCACCGGGGATCCAGTGCACCGGCAGCCCGGACCAGTCGAACTCGACGTCACGGGCGTGCAGGGCGACCCGGTCGGGCTCGGTGTCCAGGTGGTCGATGCTCATCAGCGCGGTCCGATCTCGCGGCGGGCGAGCGCCCGCAGCAGGCCGGGGGTCAGCCGGGACGCGAGCAGCCCCAAGTGCGCCTCCGGCGTCACGGGCGCGAGTGCGACGTCGCGCTCAACCGCGCGCACGACCTCGGCGGCGACCTGCTCCGGGGTGTAGTTGCGCTTGCGGTACAGCGCGGTCGTCGTCTGCCGGCGGTGGCTCTCGGTCGCGGCGTCGACCCCGACGAACCGGGTTGTCGCGGTGATGTTGGTGTGCACGAACCCGGGGCACAGCGCCGTCACGCCGATGCCCTGGTCGGCGAGCTCGGCGCGCAGGCACTCCGAGAGCGTGAGCACCGCCGACTTGGTGGTGGCGTAGGCCGACAGCGTGCGCTGCGGCAGGTAGGCCGCGGCGGAGGCGACGTTGACGATGTGCCCGCCCTCGCCGTGTTCGCGCAGTTGCGCGGCGAACAACCGGCAGCCGTGGATGACGCCCCACAGGTTGACGTCGATGATCTTCTGCCAGTCGGCGACGGTGGTGTCGGCGAACGGGCCGGCCATCCCGATCCCGGCGTTGTTCACCACCACGTCGGGCACGCCGTGCTCGGCCGCGACCTGCTTCGCGAACGCCTCCATCGCCGGGCCGTCGGCGACGTCGACCTGGTAGGCGGTGGCGCGGGCATCGAGCCGCCCGGCAAGCTCGACGGTGTGCTGGGCGCTCGCGAGGTCACGGTCGGCGACGATCACCTCGGCGCCCCGGTCGGCGAACGCGAGCGTGGTGGCGCGGCCGATCCCGCTGCCCGCCCCGGTGACCACGACGAGCCGGTCGGTCCAGCGGCCGGTGCCCGCGCGGGCCCGGCGCAGCGACGGCGCCTCGGGCGCCCCCTCGACGTGCGCGACGAGCTCCCGCACGCAGCGGGCGACGACCTCGGGGTGTGTGCGCGGCACCCAGTGCCCGGCCGGGAGACGGCGGATCCGCAGGTCGTCGACGAAGGGCCCGATCTGGGTCTGCATCGGGGTGGTGACGTAGGAGTCGCCGGTCGGCGCGAGCACCTGCACGGGAACGTTCGTGCGCCGGACCTCGGGGTTCGCGACTCGCGCCGCGATGTTGCACCGGTAGAGCTCCAGCCCGCGGATACCGTCGGACGCCGACGGGCGGGGGATCCCGGCGAGTCGGGCGAGCACCCGGCCGAACAGCCCCGACCGCCAGGCCAGCTCGGGCAGCACCGGCGTCCGGAAGAACCCGATGTACCAGGACGCGAGCGCCTGGCGCAGCTTGTCACGCGCCCCGCCGCGGCGCCGGTACCAGGCGCCGACGTGGTCCAGGCACGGCCCGGAGATCGACGTGTAGGACGCGACGCGCCCACGCAGCCGGGGGCCGGTCACCGCGTGCCAGGTCTGGATCGCACCCCAGTCGTGCGCGAGCAGGTGCACCGGGCGGTCCGGGCTGACCGCGTCGAGGACGGCCGCGAGGTCGTCGGCCAGCCGGTCGACGTGGTAGCCGGCCCGGGTACGTGGGGCGTCGGACGCCCCGGCGCCGCGGACGTCGTAGGTGACGACGTGGTGGGTGGCGCGCAGCGCGGCGACCACGCCGTCCCAGACGGTGTGGTCGTCGGGATAGCCGTGCACGGCGACGACGGTGGGCGCCGCGGGATCGCCGTGCTCCTGGACCGCGAGCCGGAGCCCGTCGGGGGTTGTCACCTTCATGCTGCGGCCCTTCCGTTCAGCTCCGCCATCGTCGGCGTGTGAGACACGTAGTCATGTTAGAAAATCTGTCAATAGCATCGGGTGGCGCCGGTCACATCCGAGCAGGCGGGGAAACATCACCCGATCCGGGCTGTTGCACGTTCGGGGGCTGGTGACGACGCGGTCCGTCCCGCACGCCGAAGAGGGGGAGGATCCGTGACCACCATCCAGGACCCGGCCGCAGCGGCCACAACCAGCGGGGACCAGCTCGGACGCGGGCAACGGCTGCGGCTCACCCTGATCCTGGGCGCACTCATCGCGCTCGGCCCGCTGACGATCGACATGTACCTGCCGGCGCTGCCGGGCATCACCGCCGACCTGCTGACCACGTCGGCGACGATCCAGCTGACGCTGACCGGAACCCTGGTCGGCCTCGCCCTGGGGCAACTCCTGGTCGGGCCGCTGTCCGACGCGGTGGGCCGCCGACGCCCGCTGCTCATCGGGACCGCGGTGCACGTGCTGGCCTCGGCACTGATCATCATCGCGCCGAACGTCGCGGTACTCGGTGCGCTGCGCGTCCTGCAGGGCGTGGGCGCGGCCGCCGGAGCCGTGGTCGCGATGGCCATCGTGCGCGACCTGTTCACCGGCCGCGCCGCCGCCACCCTGCTCTCCCGGCTGATCCTCGTCATGGGCGCGGCACCGGTGCTCGCCCCGACGATCGGCGGCGAACTGCTGCGCTGGACGCAGTGGCGCGGTGTGTTCGCCGCGCTCGCGATCTACGGCCTGCTGCTCATCCCGCTCGCCGCGTGGGGCCTGCGCGAGACGCTGCCCCCGCCGCGCCGCCGCGCCGCGGATGTCCGCAGCACCCTGCGCACCTACCGCAGCCTGCTGCGCGACCGCACGTTCGTCGGGCTGGTGCTGGTCGCCGGACTGGCCATGGCCGGGCTGTTCGGCTACATCTCGGGTTCGTCGTTCGTCTTCCAGGAGCAGTACGGCCTCGACCAGCAGCAGTTCGGGCTGGTCTTCGGCGCCGGCGCGATCTGGCTGATCGCCGCCACCCAGCTCAACCCCGTCCTGCTCCGCCGCTTCGAGCCGCGACAGGTCCTCCTCGCCGCGGTGGGCGCCGGCACGCTGGCCGGGTTCGTGCTGTTCGCGATGTCCTCGACGGGCACCGGCGGGCTCGTCGGCCTGCTCGTCCCGCTGTGGTCGGTGCTGTTCGCGGGCGGGCTGGCACTGCCGAACGCGCCGGCGCTCGCGCTCTCCCGGCACGGCGAGGCGGCCGGGACCGCCGCGGCACTGCTGGGCGCGGTCCAGTTCGGGGTCGGCGCGCTCGTGTCCCCGATGGTCGGCGTGCTGGGCAACGACGCGCTCGCGATGGGCACCGTGGTGGCCGCCGCGATGCTCCTCGCGCTCTTCGTGCTGGTGACCGTCGTCCGCCCGTGGCAGCTCGAGGACCTCGACGACGTCGCTGTGGCCGCCACCCACTGACCCGCGTGCTCGCGGTGGCGCCGGTCCGCCGGTGTCACCGCATAGGTGCGGCTGCCCCGGGCACCCTCATGAGCGACCTCGACCAGGCCGCGCTCGGCCAGCCGGTTGAGCCCGGGATAGATGCTCGTGCCCGGCCTGCTACGCGTAGCGGCCGAGATCGGCCTCGAAGGCTTTGGTCAGCTCGTCATCACCGACGAGGAGAACCCGATGAGTGCTCCCACCACCCCGCTGCGCCTCGCGGGGCACCTGGCCCCGGTCGCCGACGAGATCGACGCCGCGGACCTGCACGTCACGGGCGCACTGCCCGCCGAGCTCACCGGCCGCTACCTGCGCAACGGCCCCAACCCGCTACCCGGTGAGCCCCCGGTGCACTGGTTCGCGGGGCACGGCATGGTGCACGGGGTGCGGCTTCGCGGCGGCCGCGCCGAGTGGTACCGCAACCGCTGGGTGCGCACGGGGGCGCTCGCCGGACGAAGCATGGTCGGCCCGGACGGCACGTTCGACCGCACCGTCGGCACGTCGAACACCCACGTCCTGGCCCACGCCGGACGCATCCTCGCCCTGGTCGAGAGCAGCTTCCCGTGCCTGATGACGCCGGAGCTGGAGACCATCGGTCCGTTCGACTTCGACGGCCGGCTCACCACCGCCATGACCGCGCACCCCAAGTGCGACCCGGTCACCGGTGAGCTGCACTTCTTCGGCTACGGCGTGCTCCCGCCGTACCTCACCTACCACCGCCTCTCCGCCGGCGGCGAGCTCGTGCAGAGCGCCGAGATCGAGGTCCCCGGCCCGACGATGGCTCACGACTTCGCCATCACCGCCCAGCACGCGGTGTTCCTGGACCTGCCGATGACGTTCCAGATGGATCTGCTCGGAGCCGGAATGCCGTTCGGCTGGGACGAGCACTACGGCGCCCGCATCGGCGTCATGCGTCTCGACCGGCCCGGCGCCGTGCGCTGGTTCGACGTCGACCCCTGCTACGTCTTCCACGTGGGCAACGCCCATTCCGACGCCCACGGCCGGATCGTCGTCGACGGCGCGCGGTACACGCCGGCCGACACCCGCGCCATGTGGGCCTCGATCGGCCGCGCCCGCACCGGCCGGGCGGCCGCCGCGGCGGCCAACGGCGCGGCCCGGCTGCACCGCTGGATCCTGGACCCGGCCACCGGCGCGGTCACAGAGCAGGCGCTGAACGACCGGCCCGTCGAGTTCCCGACCGTCGACGACGACCGCGTCGGACGGCCCAGCCGCTACCGCTACGCCGTGTCCGACTCCGGCGCGAACGCCGCGGTCGTCAAGTACGACGCCGAGCACGGGTCGGCCGCCGAGCGCGCCCTCGGTGCGGACGTCGTCGCCGGTGAGGCGATGTTCGTCCCCACGGAGGCGCCCGGCCGGGCCGAGGACGACGGCTGGCTGCTCACGATCATCACCCGGCGTGACGGCAGCGCGTCGCAGTTGCTGGTACTGGACGCCACCGACGTGGGCGGACCGCCGGTCGCTGCGGTGACGCTGCCGCGCGGCGTGCCGTCGGGCTTCCACTGCTCCTGGATCAGCGACACCGCGATGGGGCTGTAGGTGGACACCCGGGACGCGAACGACCAGCAGCGGAAGACGAACGAGATGGACCAGCAGACGGTCACCCCCCGATGCGCTCGAGGAGTTACCACGGGGCCTGCCGGGCGGTGCCAGGTCACGCGGTCTCGGGCGCGAGCCGACGCTCCCGCACGACGAACACCGGCAGGAACAGCTGGGTGAGCGGGCCGATCGTCAACGCGTAGAGCACCGTGCCGATCCCGACCGTGCCCCCCAGCAGCCAGCCTGCGGTGAGCACCGTCAGCTCGATCCCGGTCCGGACCAGCCGGATCGAGGCCCCGGTCCGGGCGGCGATCCCGGTCATCAGCCCGTCGCGCGGGCCGGGGCCGAGCCGGGCGCCGATGTAGGCGGCCGACGCGACGCCGTTGAGCACGATGCCGCCGGCCATCAGCGCGACCCGGCTCGCGATCCCCGACGGGCTGGGCAGCAGCGCCATCGCCACGTCGACCGCGAAGGCGATCACCACGACGTTGGCGACCGTCCCGATGCCAGGGCGCTGGCGCAGCGGAATCCAGAGGAGCAGCACGACCGCCCCGGTGACCGCCGTGATCGCGCCGAAGCTCAGCGGCGTCCGGACCGTCAGGCCCTCGTGCAGCACGTCCCACGGGTTGAGGCCGAGTGCGCCGTGCACCTGCATCGCCATGCTGGTGCCGTACAGGGCGAGCCCCGCGAACAGCTGCGGCAGCCGGCGGGCCGGGGCGTGGGTGACGGGGAGCGGGCGCAGGTCGACGGGGGCCATGCCCTCATCGTGGGTTCCGGGCCGCGGTGTGGCGACGTCCAATCCCGGGAAAGTGGACCGCTGCGGCTCAGCCGGCGCGCTACGCGGAGCTTGTCGGTTCTCTCCGCCGTTGAGGTCTTCTCGGTTGCCGGGCCCCCCGACAGTCGCAGCGCGGTTGACGACCGCCTCCGCAGGGGCCGCGTCCGCCTCGCTCGGCGCGGGCGACCCCGGTCGCGGTGTCAGGACCAACGCGGTGCGCGGCCGACCGACAACGACTGCAGCGAGTAGCTGACCATGGTTCCGGAGCGAAACTGGGCCGTATGGGCGGCCGGTGCGCTACGGACGGCCGCGGTGATGCGGCGCGCTCGGCCGCATTTTGCGGATCTCGGATTACCCCTTCCTCGAGACGAGGTAGACGGGCGAGGTCCGGCACGAACAGCGCAGGAGAGGTACCCGATGAGCCACCAGACGAGCGGACGTCCTCCGGCGCCCGACGCGGTACCACCCACCTCCCCTTCCACTACCGACGTCGCACGGGGGGAGGCCACCGACCTCGGCCGCTCCACCGCACAGGCAGGCGTCGAGGTCGCCGAGACGGCGACGGAGCAGGCCAAGGACGTGGCCGGAGAGACCCGCCGGCAGGCCGGTGACCTGCTCGATCAGGCCCGCGAGCAGGTGCAGGAGCAGGCCCGCACCGGCCAGCAGCAAGCGGCGCACGGCCTGCACTCCCTGGCCGACGAACTCCATCAGATGGCTGGGCGCAGCGAGCAGTCAGGCCCGGTGACCGACCTTGCCCACCAGGCCGCCGAGCACGCCACGAACGTCGCCGAATGGCTCGATCACCGCGAACCCGGTGACCTGCTCCAGGAGGTGCGCCGGCTCGCCCGGCGCCGCCCTGGTGCGTTCCTGCTGGGAGCAGCCATGGCAGGCGTGCTGGCCGGCCGACTCACCCGCGGTGTGGCCACGACTCGGTCCGAGCATCGGACCGCGGCCCGCGCGCCCGCCAGGACCGACAGCACCTACCCAGCCGGCTCGTCTCCGTCGGCCGGAGGCCCCGGCGCCACCGGCGGTTTCCCACCGCCTGGTCCACCCACTCACGTCTACCCGCCTGCCGGCGCACCTGGGCGCCAGCCGCCCGCCCCGGGCGACACACCGCCCCTGCCGGTTGCGCCTGGTGGCCCGCCGGCCGCTTATCCGCCACCCGGAACCGGGTATGAGCCGCCAGGCGGAAGCCGCGGTTACGCCACGCCCCCCGACGCCGGCTACGGGCCGCCGGACGGGCCCGGGCACGGCGGGCCGGCGCACGCTCCTCGACCGGGTGCCAACACCGTCGGTGAACACGCCGAGGACCCGGAGCGCGGTGGTGCCGGACCTCCGGGCAGCGGCCCGAGGCGGTCGGAGGGCGGCCGGCGGTGAGCGTGCCCAACCCGCCGGTCGGCGCGCACAGCCGCCCCGATGTCGGCGACGTGTCCATGGGCGAGCTGATCGGCGACGTGACGCGGGACCTGTCGACGCTCATGCGCCAGGAACTCGCCCTCGCCCAGTCCGAGATCAAGCAAGAGGCCAGCAAGACCGGCAAGGCCGCCGGAGCGCTCGGAGCCGCCGGCTTCGCCGGTTACATGGTCCTGCTGTTCTTGTCCATCGCGCTGTGGTGGGGGTTGGCCCACCTGATGGACGCGACGTGGTCGGCCCTCATCGTGGCCGCGGTGTGGGCCGTCGTCGGCGCGGCATTGTTCGTGACCGGGCGACGCAAGCTCCGCGAGGTGCACCCGAAGCCGGAACGCACCGTGGACACCCTCAAGCATGTACCGGATGCCCTCAAGGACCAGTCAGGAGATCACCGATGAGCAGTGCGAGCGATCCGGAGCAGATCCGGCGGGAGATCGAGCAGACCCAGGGCAGGCTCAGCGGGGACGTCGATGCGTTGAGCGAGAAGGTGACCCCCGGGCGCATCGTGGAGCGCCGGGTGAACCGGGCCCGTGGGGCCGTGGCGGGGCTCAAGGACCGGGTGATGGGCAGCGATCCCGACCCGGCCTATGCCGTCACCGGACAGGTGAGCCCGGCGCACGATCGTGGCGACGACTCGGCGGCGACGTCGGCGGTGTCCGATGCGGCCTCGGCGGCCGCGTCGACGGTGTCCGATGCGGCCTCCTCGACGGTCCAGACGATGCAGGCGGCACCGCGGACAGCGCGCCGGCGGACTCAGGGCAACCCGCTGGCCGCCGGACTGATCGCGTTCGGAGCCGGATGGTTGATCTCCTCATTGCTGCCCGCCAGCCGGAGAGAGCAGGAACTCGCCACCCAGGCCAAGGACCTGGCCACCGAGCACGGCCAGCCCCTGATCGAGAAGGTCGGCGAGGCGGCCGGGGAGGTCCGCGACAACCTGCGCGAGCCCACCCAGCAGGCCGTCGAGTCCGTCCGCTCCACCGCCGGCGACGCAACGTCCACCGTGGCGGACCAGGGCCAGGCGGCCGCAGATCAGGTCCGGGGTCAGGCCCAGGACGCCGGCACCCGCGTGCGCGACCAATCCACCACCTGACATCGCGGCGCAGAGGTGCACCCGTGACGCGGCGCACCCCTGCGCCACACCGCCATGCACACCTCGGGAACTTCGGGCGGCGCGATCTGGGCCGAAGTGCTCGCCGTCGTCGTCGACCGGTCCCACCTGGTCACCGGCGACCAGCTCTCGGCCATGGTCGACGACGCGGTGCGGCCGGTCGGGCTGACCGCGGAGGTGCTGCTGGTCGACCTGGCGCAGCGAGTGCTCAGCCCGGTGCACCCGAAACCGGGCCCTCCCATCAACGTCGAGGGCAGTGTGGCCGGGCGGGCGTACCAGCTCGGGGAGATCCTGCCGGCCACCGATGAGCACGGGCGGCGGCTGCTGTGGGTGCCGATGCTGGATGGCACCGAACGCGCCGGCCTGCTCCGGATCGGCCTCGCAAGCGGGGTCGTCGACGACGAGCAACTGCGACGACGATTGTGGTCGCTGTCCGGATTGATGGGTCACATCATCATGACCAAGCTCGTCTACAGCGACCAGCTGCGCCGGCTGCGTAGCGCCGGCCGGCTATCGGTGGCCTCGGAGCTGATGTGGCAGCTGCTACCGCCGCGAACCTTCGCCACTCAAGAGCTCGTGGTCACCGCCCTGCTCGAGCCCCATGACCACGTTGCGGGCGACGCCTACGACTACGCCGTCGACAGCCACACCGCCAACCTCGCCGTTTTCGACGGCCTCGGCCACGACCTCCCCGCAACTCAGATCACCGCTCTGGCTCTGACCGCGATCCGCAACGCGCGCCGAGCCGGGGAGACCGATCTGATCGCTCTCGCGGCACGGGCCGACCGGCTCCTCGCTGAGCAACCTGGCGCGATGAAGTTCGTGACCGCCGTGCTCGCCCGACTCGACACCCGCACCGGCCTGCTGCACTACCTGCTCGCCGGACACCCGCCACCGCTGCTGATACGCGACGGACACATGGTCAAAGAACTTACCCACCCACCCCGGCCGCCCCTCGGAGTGACCGCCACCGGCACCACGGCACCGGTCGTGGCCCAGGAACAACTCGAACCCGGCGACCGGCTGCTGCTGTACTCCGACGGCGTCACCGAAGCCCGCGATGCCAAGGGGGAGTTCTTCGGCGAGCAGCGACTGGTCGATTTCACCGAACGTGCGGAGCTCGATCGACTGCCTGCGCCCGAGACGCTGCGCCGGCTCGCCGCCGCCGTCCTCACCCACCAAGGAGGGCGGCTTCAGGACGACGCCACCCTCCTCCTGGTCGACTGGGGTGCCGCCGGCCACCACCGCATGTTCCCGACGTTCCCTTGACGAGAACCACCACCGCTCGGCGTCGACGGTCGGTTCGCACGTCGAAGTCGGTAGCGATCAGTTGAGCAGCTGGCTGCGCAGGCCGGCGAGCACGATGGTCAGTCCCTCGTCGAGTTCGGCGGCGCCGTCGTAGGTGGCCAGAGCGGCGGCGAGCGAGCGGAGCCTGGGGAACCGCGTGACGGGTAGCCGGTGCAGCCCGAGGCGGAGCAGGTCGTCGGTCTCGTCGGGGTCGTCCACGCGTTCCTGCAGCTCGTGCAGGACGTGACCGTAGAGGAATCCGGTGAACAGCCGGGAGGCATGTAGCGCACCGTGGTGGTCGAACCCGGCGGTGATGAACAGCTCGAGCAGTTCTTCCAGTGGTCGCAGCGTGCCCAGGGGTCGCAGGGCGAGCGGGCTGGACAGGGGGCGGGTCACCAGTAACGGCACCACGTTGGGGTGGGCCAGGGCGATCCGCCGGAACGAGTGCGCGGCGCGGCGCAGGGCGCCTTCCCAATCCCCGTCGGGCTCGCGGGGTACGACGAGCTCGGAGACGACACGCTCGACGACCCCGTCGAGCAGGGCGCCCTTGTCGGCCGCGTGCCGGTAGATCGCCATCGGGTTGCGATCGAGGGCCAGCCCGAGCCTGCGCATCGTCAGGGCCTCGACGCCGCTCTCGTCGATGATCTCCAAGGCTGCGGCCAGGACCTGCTCGCGGGTGAGCGCGGGGCGCCGCACCGTCGGATCCGGGACGGCCGCCGGCCGGACCTGCCCGGTATCGCTGGCCATCAAACCTCCTGGGTACGTGGGTCTCGTCATCGTGCTACCCGTTGCCACAATGTAGATCTACACCTAGCGTATACAGCGTATCCCGGGCTTGAGAACAAGGTCCACATCACCCGGTTCGACCCTGATCAGGGAGCCCCCTTGTCTGTCAGCACGCCCAGCCATGCCGCCCCGCATGACGGGGCCACCGACGTTGCGTCCCCGCGACGCTCCACCGAGACGAAGACAGCGTTCAAGACGACCGAGTTCGTCGTCTTCCTCGTCGCCGTCACCGGGGTGTTGGTTGCCTCCTACCTGGTCGGCGAGGCCGGCGGCCGGGGCGATGTCTTCTTGGCCGACAAGGCATGGTTCTACGTCACGCTGCTCGGGATCGGCTACATGATCAGCCGCGGGTTGGCCAAGGCCGGCAGCCGCGACCACGACGGCGCCTGAGCAGCGCCCGCCCGGGCCGCACGGTGATCGGCGGCTCGGCCACCACATCTTCTGGCCGTAGCCATTCGGCGACGAACACCCCCACTGCAGAGCACGCAACAGAGCCTCGGCGCACCGCCGAGCACTGATCTCACGACGAAGGAGCGCAATGGCACAGGCAGCCAACCAGCCGTCCTCAGCACCTCGACGTACCACCACTACCACCACTGACCGCCCGGCGGTCGACGAGCACGGACCGCGCGGCGAGCAGGGCCAGCCCGGCGAGCAGGGCCCCCGTGGTGAGCAGGGCCCCCGCGGCGAGCGGGGCGAGAAGGGCCAGCCCGGCGAGCAGGGCCCCCGTGGTGAGCAGGGCCCCCGCGGCGAGCGGGGCGAGAAGGGCCAGCCCGGCGAGCAGGGCCCCCGCGGCGAGCAGGGCGAGAAGGGCCAGCCCGGCGAGCAGGGCCCCCGCGGCGAGCAGGGCGAGCAGGGCCAGCCCGGCGAGCAGGGCCCCCGCGGCGAGCAGGGCGAGAAGGGCCAGCCCGGCGAGCAGGGCCCCCGCGGCGAGCAGGGGTCGGCGGGCGAGCCGGGCCCGGCCGGGCCGGCCGGCCCACCCGGACCGCAGGGCAAGCCCGGACCGCAGGGGCTGCCGGGTCCGCAGGGACAGCAGGGCTGGGCTCCTGAGCCCGGCCGGCAGTCGCAGCAGGTGATGGAATGGACCACACCGGGGACGTCGAAGGCCGCGTCCGGTCTCGAATCCGGCCTCGCGATGGTGTTCACCCCGGTCGAGATCCTCGCCTCGGTGTTCGACAACATGATCAAGCTGCAGCAGAAGACCTGGGCCAACATGACCGGGGCCGCGGACAGGTACTGACCGACTCCTGTTCCTCCGGCGGCGCTCTCCCTATGAGGGAGGGCGCCGTCGGCGCGTCAGGGGGCGGCGACACGTGCTCGACGGGTGTTGCCGAAACCCCTTGATCACCTTCGCTGAGACTCGATAGCGAAGACGATCACGTTGTCGAGATGGCGGCGGTCGGCGCGCTCGAAGTCGCCGCCACAGGTGATGGGCCGCAATTGCGGTAGATCCGTTGCGCCGTACACGGCATCGGTGGGGAATGCGTTCTTGTCCTCCGTGTTCCCCGCAGCATTTCCGGGCGATCAGAAGACCACGGCCGGACGGTGGGGAATACGTGAGGAGGAAAAGAGGAGACCCCTCATCGGGTGGACACTGTGTTGACCTGAAGTCAACTTCAGATCTTAGGATCCGGTCGAGGTCCGGGGGATCCCCGGTGCCCGGAACCGAGCCGGAGGCCGCCGATGAGCATGGACATGAGCGTGTGGATGGCGCTGCGCAGCGTGAGCACCGCCCAGGACGGTGCGGGCGGATCCTTCGCGGCGACGGCGCGCCGCGTCGCTCGCTTCGCGCGCCCGCACCGCCGCCGGCTCGCCGCGTTCCTGATCCTCAGCGTGATCGGCGCGGTGCTGGCGGTGGCCACCCCCGTGCTCGCGGGCCGGGTCGTCGACGCGATCGCGAACGGCCCGGCCGGTGCGGCGGTCGGCGTCGTCACCGGGCTGGCGGGTCTCATCGCCGTCATCGCTGTGGCCGAGGCCGGGCTGGGTCTGCTCACCCGGTGGCTGTCGGCGAACATCGGCGAGGGCCTGATCCTGCAGTTGCGCACCGCGGTGTTCGACCACGTGCAGCGGATGCCGATCGCGTTCTTCACCCGGACCCGCACCGGCGCCCTGGTCAGCCGGCTGAACAACGACGTCATCGGCGCGCAGCGCGCATTCAGCGACACGCTGTCCGGGGTGGCCGGCAACCTCGTCACGCTCACCCTGACGCTCGTCGTGATGATCGGGATCTCGTGGCAGGTCACGCTGCTCGCGCTCGTGCTGCTGCCGGTGTTCGTGGTGCCCGCCCGCCGGATGGGCGGACGGCTGGCGCGGCTGCAGCGCGAGGGCGCCGACCACGACGCAGCGATGAGCACGCAGATGACCGAACGCTTCTCCGCACCCGGGGCCACCCTGGTGAAACTGTTCGGGCGGCCGTCGGCGGAGTCCGCCGAGTTCGCCGCCCGGGCCCGGCGGGTCCGTGACATCGGGGTCCGCACCGCGATGGTGCAGTGGGTGTTCATCACGGCGCTGACCCTGGTCTCGGCCCTGGCGCTGGCGCTGGTCTACGGCCTGGGCGGGTTCTACGCGCTGCGCGGCGCGCTCGAGCCCGGCGCGGTCGTCGCGCTGGCGCTGCTGCTCACCCGGCTCTACGCCCCGCTGACCGCGCTGGCCAGTGCCCGGGTGGACGTGATGAGCGCGCTGGTCAGCTTCGAGCGGGTCTTCGAGGTGCTCGACCTGGAACCGCTGATCACCGACGCCCCGGATGCCCGGCCGGTGCCCGTCGGGCCGGTCTCGGTGGAGCTCGACAGGGTGCACTTCGCCTACCCGGCAGCCTCGGCGGTGTCGCTGGCCTCGCTCGAGGAGGTGGCGACACTGGACAGCCGCGGCGGGGTCGAGGTGTTGCACGACGTGTCGTTCCGCGCCGAGCCGGGACAGCTGGTTGCGCTGGTCGGATCGTCGGGCGCGGGGAAGTCGACGATCGCGCAGCTCGTGCCGCGGCTCTACGACGTCGACGCCGGCGCGGTGCGGCTGTCCGACATCGACGTCCGGGACGTCTCGGCCGCGTCGCTGCGCGAGACGATCGGGATGGTGACCCAGGACGGGCACCTGTTCCACGACTCGATCCGGGCGAACCTGCTGCTGGCCCGGCCGTCGGCGACCGAGGACGAGCTGTGGGAGGTGCTGCGCCGGGCCCGGCTCGACACCCTGATCGCCGCCCTCCCCGACGGGCTGGACACGGTCGTCGGCGAGCGCGGGTACCGGCTGTCCGGGGGTGAGCGCCAGCGGCTGACCATTGCCCGGGTGCTGCTGGCCCGGCCGCGGGTGCTGATCCTCGACGAGGCCACCGCGCACCTGGACTCGACGTCCGAGGCCCAGGTGCAGGCCGCCCTGGCCGAGGCGCTCGACGGGCGGACCGCCGTCGTCATCGCCCACCGGCTCTCGACCATCCGGGCCGCGGACCTGATCCTGGTGGTCGAGGACGGGCGGATCGTCGAGCGCGGCACTCACGAGCGGCTCCTCGCCGCCGGCGGCCGCTACGCGGAGCTGCACCGCACCCAGTTCGCCCAGCCCGGCCCGGTGGCCGCCTGACTCCGCGCGGCCATCCCGCCCCGTTGCAGGAGAGTGGCTTTCCTGAACCTCCGGGGACCCGGCCGCCCGCTGTCGGGCCTGCGCACGTCCCCCGCTGGGTCGTGATCATTCCGACGCGGGTGAAATGCGAGGAACCCGGTGCTGCGCAGCACCGCAGATGGGCACAGAATGGAAACTGCGCGACCACACGTCGCGCGCCGGTCCGACGATGGACGGGCATGACGACCCCACCCGTGGGCGGCGAGCGGTCTCGGTCCGAGCGGCCAGGCTCGGACGAACCCGCCGACCACTCGCAAGGGCTGACGATCCAGGGTCCGTACCGTCACCCCCCTTCAGACGGTGCCGGCCCATCCGGCCCCGCCGGCTGTGCCCGGCCGGCGGGGCGCCCCGCGTCCAGGACCGGCATCTCGGTGACGCGGAGGACTCCTACGCCGGCCGTGTACCACGGTGCCGCCGCCGTCACCCGTCTGCTCCGGTGCGTGCTCGCCCGAACCGCCCGCTCGGCGGCGGACACGGCCCGGTCCACTCGCCACGATGAGGCCGGCACGACGGTCAGAGACACACCTTCCCGGATGCCCTGGAGCCAGCCATGACGAGCCCGGATCCGACCTTCTACCGCTCTCCCGCCGAGGCCGCCGCGGCTCCGCCCGAGCAGCTGGCCTACGTGGTGGCCTTCGACCGCGCCGGGGAACGCCCCGACGCACTCACCGTGGTCGACGTCGACCGCTCGTCGGACCGGTACGGGCAGGTCGTCGGCTGGGCCGACCTGCCGACCCGCGGCGACGAGCTGCACCATTTCGGCTGGAACGCCTGCTCCAGCGCGCTGCTGCACGAGGGGCACGATCACGGCGACGACGGGCTGCAGCGTCGCTACCTGCTACTGCCCGGGCTGCGCAGCTCGAACGTGCACGTCTTCGACACCCGTCCGGACCCGGCGGCACCGCAGCTGGTCAAGACCGTCACCGCCCAGGAGCTGGCGGACAAGGCCGGGTACTCCCGGCCACACACCCTGCACTGCGGGCCGGACGGCATCTTCCTGTCCTGCCTCGGTGGGGCGCACGGCCAGGACGGGCCCGGCGGGATCGCGCTGCTCGACCACGCCACCTTCGACGTGCTGCGCCCCTGGGAGGCCGACCGCGGGCCGCAGTACCTGGCCTACGACGCCTGGTGGCACCTCACCCAGAACACCGCGATCACCAGCGAGTGGGGCACCCCGTCGATGATCGAGGACGGGATCAACCCGGAACTGCTGCTGAGCAACTCCTACGGCCACTCACTGCACTTCTGGAACCTCGAGAAGGGCGTGCACCAGCAGGCCATCGACCTCGGGCCGGAGCACCAGATGGTGCTCGAACTGCGGCCCGCGCACGACCCGGAGGCGAGCTACGGCTTCGTCGGCGTCGTGGTGTCGACCGCGGACCTGTCCGCCTCGGTCTGGCGCTGGTACCGCGACGGCGCCGCGTGGGCCGCCGAGAAGGTGATCACCATCCCGGCCGAGCCCGCCGACGCGGCCGACCTACCGCCCGCCCTGGCGCCGTTCGGGGCGGTGCCGCCGCTGGTCACCGACATCGACCTGTCGGTCGACGACCGGATGCTCTACGTCTCGTGCTGGGGCACCGGCGAGCTCAAGCAGTACGACGTGTCCGATCCCGCCCATCCGCGCGAGACCGGCTCGGTGCGCCTGGGTGGCATCGTCGGTCGCACCGCGCACCCGGCCGAGCCCAACCTGCCGCTGGCGGGCGGCCCGCAGATGGTCGAGGTCAGCCGGGACGGCCGCCGGGTCTACATGACCAACTCGCTCTACGGGTCGTGGGACGACCAGTTCTACCCCGACGGTGTCGGCGCCTGGATGGCGAAGATCGACGCCGACCCGTCGGGCGGGATGTCGCTCGATCCGGGGTTCTTCCCGCACGGCGACGCGTTCCGCGGCCTGCGGGTCCATCAGGTGCGGCTGCAGGGTGGCGACGCCTCGTCGGACTCCTACTGCTACCGCTGAGGCCTCACCGGCAGGGCGACACCCGCCCAGATTCGTATCGGATGTGGCAAGATCCGGATTGGAACCGACTCCGAGCCGGGCCTTGACTGACAGGGAAGAGGCTTCGGCGAACGGAGAACCGAGATGGATGAGGTTGCATTGCGCATCGGCGCACCCGCGGGCGAACCGACCCTCGTCGACCCCGGTGTACTGGTGATCCGGGTCATGAAAGAGCAGGACGTGGACACGGCGTCCCAGCTGGCGGAGGTTCTCTCGCGCGCGCTGCTGAAGGCACCGTGGGCGATCGTCGTCGACATGTCGGCGCTGGACGGGCTGGACCCTCGGGCGGTACGGGTACTGGCGGGCGCCGCGCGCTGGGCGGGTGAGCTGGACATCGGATACGCCTTGGCGGGTCCGAGCCAGGCCATCGTGGCGACGCTCCGCGCAGCGGGATGCCTGATGCTCTTCGACATCCACGGCTCACCGGGCGAGGCGCTCATGGCGCTCTGCGGCGGGCCGATGTAGAACTCGACCTGACACAGCTCACGTGCGGTTGCGCAGAGTCTCCGATGGGGTCGCGCCATAGGCGATCCGATACGCCACGGCGAAGCGCCCGGAATGGGGGAATCCGTTGCGGGCCGCGATCCGGCTGACGGTGTCGGTCGCCGGATCGGCGCGGCGTAGGTCGTCGTGGGCCCGGCGCAGCCGGACGGTGTGCAGGTAGCGCATCGGCGAGGTGCCGACACGGCGCTGGAAGCCGGCATCGAGGCGCCGGACGCTGAGATGCGCGATGCCCGCGAGCTGCGCGAGCGTGAACCGGTGTTCCGGGTGGATGTGGATCGCGTCGATCGCCCGGTCCACACCCACGGATCGCGAGCCGAGTGGCCGGCCCGGTCCGGGCCCGGCGGGCTCTGTGGAATCGCAGGCGGGGTCCCGGCTGCTCAGCAGGCGGGGCACGAACAGGCCCTCGCGATTCGCCCGCAGCGCCACGAGAGCGACGTTGGGGGCGCCCAGCTTGGACATGATGTCCTCGACGTGCGCCGCGACGGCGTACTCCGTGACGCCCAGCGTCGTGGCGATGCGGCGGCGGGGCCAGTTCTCGACGAGGTACCCGAGAATCTGGAGTTCGCGGGGTGTCAGCCCGTGCAGGTTGCCCGGCGGAGAGATGAACACGGCGGCGGCGAGGTGGCGGAGTGGCTGGTGCGGGCAGGCCAGCGCAGTGATCCGCAGGAGCCCGCCGGGCGTGTCGGTCGTGGGCGGCGGGCACAGGAACGTGATGTAGGTGGCGCCGTCGGCGAGCTGGCGGGCCACGACGTCGAGCACCGGCGAACCGGCACGCAGCAGGGTGTGCGACGGCAGACCGGGCAGCGAGACCACCGCCCCGCTGTCGGTCAGCACCATGCCGGCCTGGGCGCGCTGCACGATCTGCGCAGAGGTGGCGATCAGGCGCAGCGGATCCAGCGCCACCGCGATCGTCGGGGCCAGCATCCCGATCAGGTCCCGGGCGCGGTCCGTCGGGTGCGCGGGGGTGTCGGTGTGCAGGTTGATCATGCCCATATGGCGTCCGTCGGGGGTGAACAACGAGACGCTGACCCCCTCGCGGAACCCGGCCGGCCACAGGTAGTCCGCCCACACCGGCAGCGTCGCCATCGGTACGGGTAGGTCGCGCAGGCACAGCGGGGCCGCCGAGCGATGCATGCCCAGCGACTCGATGACGTCGAGGATCTGCGAACCGGCGACGTGTCGGCGGGTGCGGGCATCGTAGCCGTGGCTGATCAGCGGGACGAGCCGGCGGCGCTCGGGGTCGAGCAGCGCGATGCAGACGCCCACGAACGGCACCAGCCTGCGCAGCGGTACCAGGAGCGCCCTGGCACGGTCGTCGATGCTGCCGGGTAACGCGGCGATTCTCGTGACCTCGGCTGCGACCGCGAGCGCTCGGTCGTCCATCGGCCGGGCCTGCGCCACCGGCGATCAGCCTCCGGCGGTGGCGCGGGACGGGACGAACAGGCCGTTCGTCAGCGCGCGCATCAGCATCAGCGCCAGGTCCGGGGCGCCGATCTTGCACCGGATCCGCTCCACCCTGTGCAGGACGGCGGTGCGGGTGACCCGGAACGCGGCGGCGACCCGGTCGGCCGACCACCCCTCGACGAGGAGGCCGAGCAGGTCGAGTTCGGCCCCGGTGAGTCCCCTGAGATCGCCCGGATCGGACAGTGCGACCGTGGCCGCCAGGTGGTGCGGCGGTTCCGCGGCGAGGCCGAACACGGTGACGCGGACGTGCCCCGGGGCGTCGTCGGTCCCGTACGGCCACAGGAACATCACCAGGCCCGGGCCGTGGGTGACCTGCTGGACGGCCACCGCGAGCAACGGCGAACCGCGGCGCAGCAGGGGATGTGCCCGCAGGCCGGGTAGGGGCTCGATGCCCCCGTCGCGGGTCACGAGGGCGCCGGCATGGGCCCCGGCGAGCAGACGAGCCGTCACCGAGACCCCGCGCAGCGGGTCGAGGGCGCGCGCGAACACCGGCCCCAGCGCCTCCAGCAGGTCCAGCGCCGCGTCCGTGGGGTAGGCCTCGGTGTCGGTGTGCACGCCGAGGATGCCCAGGTAGCGCCCGTCGGCGGTGAACAGCCCGATGCCGGCACTCTCACAGAATCCGGCGGGATGCAGGCACTCGGCCCAGACCGGCAGCTCCGACGGCGGCACCGGCAAGCGCCGCAGGCACATCGCCCGCGCGGACCGGTCCATCCCGATCAGTTCGATGTCGCGGGCCATCATCGGGCCGGCCAGGTACCGGGTGGTCGGCTCGTCATAGCCGTGGCTGGCCAACGCGAAGTACTGCTGGCAGGCGGGATCGAACAGGCCGAACCAGTTGGCGACGAACGGCACCATCCTGCGCAGCGGCTCCAGCAAGGCCTCGGCGCGATCCTCCATGCCCGCCGGCGAGTCGGCTACCCCGTGCACCTCGAAGGCGATCCGGCCGGCTCCGGTCACGACATCCGCCATCCCGCACCTGCTCCCTGTGGCCGGGACCCGCGAGGACACCCTGGACACCCGCCCGCGGTCGCACCTCGGCCTGGCAGGGCGAACGGGCCGCCGGCGGCTGCACCGGCGTGACGAGACCAGGTAGTCGTCGATCGCCGGTGCGCCCAGCTGATCGTCCGGCTGGGTAGGGGCAGGCTGTGACCGGCGGCGTGCTCAGCGCGCCGCGACGCGCCCCCAGGCAACCACGACGAGCGCGGCGAGCAGGTAGGTGGCCGCGACGGCCGTCCACGCCGGGGCGAAGTGCACGCTGCCCTCCACGGCGTGGCCGAAGACGAACGGCCCGACCGCGAAGCCCGCGTACAGCCCGAACGCGAGCACGCCCGAGGACCCGCCCACCGCGCCCCCGCGAGCGCGGCGCACCACGGCGAGCATCACCACCGCGTTCGACCCGAGCGCCGTCGCGCCGTGCACGAGCACCGCGGGCCACAGCAACCACGGCAGGTGCAGTGACTCCGCCGCCACCAGCAGCAGCGCTCCGGCGGCCGCCGCGACCGCGAGGCCGAACAGCAGCGGGCGCTGCCCGTCGGAGCGGCCCGCGAGCCGGGTCCAGCCGATGCGCGCGGCGATGCCGGCGGCCCCGGCGACAGCCGCGGTGATCCCGGCGAGGGTGACCCCGAGGCCGAGCGAGTCGTGCGCGAACAGCGGCAGGTAGACGTTGGTGGCCTGCAACGCCGACGCGGTGAGCAGCGTGAACGCGAGCAGCCACCACACGTCGGCGGGGATCCGCCGGCGCGGGCCCCGCTCCGCCGGTCCGACCGGCGCCGGGCGGGCGGGGACCGACCGGCGGACCAGCACAAGACCCGCCGCAGCGAGGACGACCGCGCATGCGGTCGCCACCCGCCAGCCGGCGAGCGCGGCGATCCCGGGCAGCGCGGCCCCGGCGGCGAACTGCGCGAGCTGCACCCCCGACTGCTTGATCCCCACCAGCGGGCCGAGCCGCTCGACGGGCACGTGCAACGAGACCAGCCGGTTCGTCACCGGGTTGGACACCGACTGGGCCGCGCCGGAGACGATCGCGGCCGCCACCAGCCAGGCCATGCCCGAGGCGGCGGTGACCAGACCGAGCGCGAGCACCCCCCCGGCCAGCACCAGCAGCGTGACCAGACGCTCCGAGACCCGGTCGACCAGCGCGCCGCCGAGCAGCGCGCACGCCGCCGCCGCGACGAAGGTGACGCCGGCCAGCGACCCGAGCGCGGACCGGGAGAGGCCGAGCTCGGCCACCAGCAGCGGCGACAGCGCGGTCACCGCGTAGAGCGCCAGCGGACCGGCGCCCATCGTCAGGACGAGCAGCAGCGCGAAACCCCGGGGCGGGGCCGGGGTCGCCAGCTCCGTCACAGGTCGAGCACCAGGCGGGGACTCCGGCAGCGACTCACACAGATCATCATCGTCTCCCCGCGCTCGCGTTCGGCCGCGGAGAGGATCGCGTCGTGGTGTTCCGGCTCACCGTCGAGCACCCGGACCTCGCAGGTGCCGCAGAACCCCTCCTCGCACGAGGAGAGCACGTCGGCCCCGGCGGCGCGCACGGCGTCGAGGACCGTCTGGTCCGGCGCCACCGGTGCCACCACCCCCGAACGGCACAGCTCCACCTCGAACGCGCCCCCGACCGCAGCGGGCTCGGCCGGTGGGGCCGTGGCCGCGAACCGCTCGACGTGCAGGTCCAGCCCGCCGCAGGCCGCCTCGGCGGCCCGCAGCAGTCCTTCGGGCCCGCAGCAGTAGACGGCCGTGCCGGGGGCCGCGGCCGCGGTCAGCCCGGCGACGTCGAGCAGCCCGTACTCGTCCTGCGGCACGACGTGCACCCCGTCCGGGTGCAGCCGGCGCAGCTGGTCGACGAACGGCATCGACGCCCGGTCCCGGCCGCCGTACCAGAGCTCGCAGGGCCGGCCGCGGCGGCGCAGCTCGGCGAGCATGGGCAGCAGCGGGGTGATGCCGATGCCCCCGGCGAGCAGCAGGTAGCGCGGGGCGTCGACGAGCTCGAAGCGGTTGCGCGGGCCGCGCACCCCCAGCGTCGCGCCGACCAGCGCGGTCGCGTGCACCTCGGCCGACCCGCCGCGCCCGGCCGGTTCGCGGCGGACCGCGACCAGGTACGCGGAACGGTCCCCGGGATCGCCGCACAACGAGTACTGCCGGACCAGCCCGGAGGGCAGCACCAGATCGACGTGCGCGCCGGGGGTCCAGGGGGGCAGCGCCGCGCCGTCCGGGTCGACCAGGCGCAGCGACAGCACACCGTCGGCCTCCCAGCTGGCCTGCTGGACGAGCAGGGTGCGGGTGCCGGCCGGGGCCTCGGTGAGCAGTGCGGTCACCTCACGCCCCCTGCGCGGCCGGGCGGGGCGCCGAGCCGCCGCGCACCACGTCGAGGAACGACGCGGCGAGCGCCACACTGCGCACCACGACGAGCATGTCGACGGCCTCGCGCAGCGCGGTCATGCCGGGACCGGTGAGCGGGCCGTGCCCGTCGTCGATCACGACGGCGGCGACCAGGCAACCGGCCAGCCGCGCGGTCGTGCCGAGGAGCGCGACCTCGGCCGCGGATACCTCGCCGAGGTCGACGGCGAGCAGCACCACGACGTCGGCGTGCTCCGCCGCCGCGGCCGGGCCGTGACCGTTGCCGCCGGCGCCGGGATAGGTCACGACCCCGGTCAGGCCGAGCCGTGTGCACTCCTGAGCGGCGCGCTCACCGGACCCGCCGAGCGGCGCCAGCAGCACCCGTGCCTCGTAGGACGTCCTGGTCACCAATCTCCCTCCCCGTCCTCCCACGGGCGGACGACGACGTGCGGGGGACCCGGGCCGCGGCCCGCGGCGAGGCGCTCGAGCATCGCCCCGACGCCGTCGAGCCCCACCTGAACGGTGGGGACCGCGCCGAGCCCGGCGCCGCCGGCGGCGAGCACCCCGATGGCCTGGGTCACCCGCTCCGGCGCGCGACCACGTACGGCCCGGACCGTGAGGACCCGGCGCACCAGCTCGGCGGCATCCAGGCCGAACCCGCCGGGCGACTTGATCCCGCCGATCACGAGCCGCCCGCCGGGCCGCAGCAGCGCCAGCCCGCGCTCGACGCTCGCCGCCTCCCCGCCGGCCAGGTCGAGCACGACGTCGGCGAGCCCGTCGCCGGTCAGCAACGCCAGCGCCGCGGCCTCCCCGCCGGACTCGGCGGTGGCGGCGCCCAGCCCGGCGGCGATCCGCAGCCGGGCCTGATCGGACGGCAGCCCGCTGGCCAGCACGGTCGCGGCACCGCCGTGGCACGCGGCAGCGACCGCGGCGAGGCCGTGGTAGCCCGGGCCGAGCACGACGACGTCCTCACCCGGGGCCAGCGCGCCCGCGCCGAGCGTCCAGTCCAGCGCGTTCGCCAGCGGCAGCGCCCAGACGGCGAGTGCGGTCGGCAGCCCGGGGGGCAGCCGGTGCACCACGGAGTTCGGAGCGAGGTGCAGGTACTGGGCGTTGCCGCCCCACAGCGACGGCGCCTCCGCGACGCCCACGGTGCCGAGCCGGCGCCCGCCGCTCCACAGGTCGGTGTCCGGGCACAGCCGGTAGCGCCCGGCCCGGCACTGGGCGCAGTGCCCGCACGGCAGGTACTCCTCGAGCACGACGTGGTCGCCCGGCCGCACGCCCCAGCGCTGCGCGGCGGCCTCGCCCAGGTCGGCGATCTCGCCCACCGCGTGGTGGCCGAGCACGCACTCCTGCGGCACCCCGCTGTTGTAGAGCGTGACGTCGGTGCCGCAGATCCCCGACGCCTCGACGCGCACCCAGCCGGTGTCGGCCGTGGCGGGCGGCAGCGCGAACTCCCGCAGCTCGGTCCGGCGCGACGGCAGCGCGACGCTCGCGAGCCCCGTCGCGGGGGTCCCCGTCAGGGTCGTCACGATCGTCACCGCCGCCACCTGCGGCGGCGCGCGGCGACCGCGGCGTCCTTGCTCGCCTGCTGGCTGGCGGTGACCTCGTCTCGCAGCTGCTGCCAGATGTCGAAGACGATCTCGCCGTACTCGGGGCGCTGGCGCAGTTCGAGCACGCTGCGCGGGCGCTCGAACGGCACGTCGACGAAGGCCTTGACCCGGCCCGGTCGCGCGGTCATGACCATGATCCGGTCGCCGAGCGACACGGCCTCGTCGACGCTGTGGGTGATGAAGACGACCGTCTTGCGGGTCTCCTCCCAGATCCGCAGCAGCTCGTCCTGCAGCAGCGTCTTGTTCTGCTCGTCGAGCGCGGAGAACGGCTCGTCCATGAGCAGCACGTCCGGGTCGTTGGCGAAGGCCCGGGCGATGGACACCCGCTGGCGCATGCCGCCCGACAGCTGGTGCGGGTAGGCGTCGGCGAACTGGGTGAGGCCGGTCTTGTCGAGGTAGTGGTCGACCACGTCGCGGATCTCGCTCGCCGGCCGGTTGCGCAGGGTCAGGCCGTAGGACGCGTTGTCGCGCACCGTCATCCACGGGAAGATCGAGTCGCCCTGGAAGATCATCGAGTTGTCCGGGCGGTCGTCGCTCGCCCCGGACAGGTGCACCTCCCCCTCGGTGGGGTCCTCCAGCCCGGCGAGGATCCGCAGCAGGGTCGTCTTGCCACATCCGCTGGGCCCGACGATGACGAAGAACTGCCCCGGCTCGATCGCGAGGTCCACCGCGTCCAGTGCGGTGACCTCGCGGTCGGACACCGTGAAGCGCTTCGACACGCCCATGACGCCGATCTTGGGCTGGGTCGTGGTGGTTGCGGGCACGGTCCCGGTGGTGGTGAGGGTCGCAGCCATGGCCGTCTCCTTCCGGTCCTGGGGCGGGGCGGGGCTGGCGGCCGTCACGACCGGCGCCAGGGCATGAGCAGGCGCCCGACGGCGCCCAGCAGGATGGACAGGCCGAACCCGAGGATCGCGACGACGAGCAGGCCGACGTACATGGTCTCGACCGAGTAGAGCTGCCAGGCGTTCCAGATCATGAAGCCGAGCCCAGTCTGCGCGCCGACCATCTCGGCGATCGCGATGAGGATCAGGCCCAGCCCGGCGCCGAGCTCGATGCCGGTCATGATGCTCGGCATCGCACCGGGCACGGCGACGGTGCGGAACACCTGCCACCGGCCGGCCCCGAAGTTGCGAGCGACGTCGTAGTGCATCGACGACACCTGCACGACGCCCGCCATCGTGTTGATCACGACCGGGTAGAACACGCCGATCGCGACCATCACGATCTTCGACATCTCACCCAGGCCGAAGATCAGCAGGATGAGCGGCAGCAGTGCGCTCTTCGGGATCGGGTAGGTGCCCGACACCAGCGGGCTGATCGCGGCGCGGATCGACCGGTTCAGTCCCATCAGGACACCCAGCACGATGGCCGGTACGAGACCCAGCCAGAAGCCCAGGAACAGCCGCTGCAGGCTGGCCCCGAGGTGGACCCACAGCTCCCCGGAGACCATCAGCGTGATCATCTGGTCGAACACGCTGGACGGGGCGGGGAAGAAGCGGGCATCGATCAGACCCGACTGCGCCGCCGCCTCCCAGACGGCGAGCAGGACGATCGGGGTCGCGATGGCGATCACGCGGTCGCGACCGCGGGGGCTCAGGCGGCTGCGCCCGGCCGTGCGGGCTCTGCGGACCGTGGCGGTGGGGGTGCCGGCACGGGCAGCGCCGGCATCGGTGACGAGTGCGGGGGGCATCGTTGCTCCTCTCCTTTCGCGTACCGGTCAGGAACCGCCGGTGGCGGGACCGAGTCGCTGGACCGCCTGCTCGGCGAAGGAGGGGTCCACGATGGAGTCCATGTCCACCTCGGCCTCCAGCACGCCCTCGGTGCGGAAGAACTCGTAGTCGGTGCGCAGGCTCGCGACGTTCACGTGGCCGTCCGGGTCGGCGTAGTTCGGCGTCGAGGACCGGTAGAGCTCCGGGTCGATGCCGATGGCGTTCGCGACCGTCGTGACGATCCCGTCCGCGCCCGGGCCGTCGAGCTTCCCGCCGGGCGCGGCGGCGGTGAAGTCGCGCGCGGCGCGCAGGTAGGCGTTCATGAAGCACTGCGCGGTCGCGGCGCGGTCGGTGCTGAAGCTGCCGCTGTAGAGCAGCACCGCGAGCTGCTGGCGGTCGTAGTGTTCGGCGGGGTCGGCGAACCGGACGGCCGCCCCACGCTGTTCGGCGATGGTCGCGGACGGCTCGGTCGTCAGGCTTGCGTCGATCGCGCCGTTCTCCAGGCCGGTGACGTGCTCGGGGAACCCGACGTAGGTGTGCTGCACGTCGTTGTAGCCCAGCTCCCCATCGCGCAGGATCGTCGCGAGCGTGGACGAGGTGGCGGTGGCCTGCGCGGGTTCGGCGACCCGCATCCCGCGCAGGTCCGCGACCGTCTTGACCCGGCCGCTGTCCACGAGCTCCTTGCGGACGAGCAGCGGCATGTAGCCGAAGCCGGTCGGCATCGAGCCCTTGTCCGCGACGATGCGCAGGTCAACCCCGCGGGCCACGGCGTTGTAGAACCCGGCCGACGGGGCTCCGGCGCCGACGTCGAGCTGGCCGCCGCCGAGCGGGGCGATCATCTTCGCCGCCGAGTCGAACGGCGAGAACTCGACGATCAACCCCTCCTCGGAGAAGTAGTTCCGGTCCCGGGCGATGAACAGCAGCGCGTCGCTCGTGCTGTTGGTGATGCCGGCCCGGACGGTCTGCCCGGCGCAGTCGGTGCCGCCACCGGCCTGCGCGCCGCTGCCGCAGGCGGCCACCGTGAGGGTCACCGCGAGCGCGGCCCCGACGGCTGCGCACCGGGCGACGATCGATCGTGGGGTTCTCATTGCGCGTCCTCCTTGACGCGGCCGCGAGGCCAGGGGCGTGGTGGGAGCCGAGGGTCGGCGGAAGATCAGATCGACACGAAGTTCTCGCCGGGTGCCGAGACGAGCGCGTCGGCCGCACCCTCCTGGAAGGCCACCGACTTGGGGAGGATCACCGAGGTGGACCGCACCCGCTGGTCCTCGGGCTGCGTACCGGGCGGTGGCGCGCCGCCCTCCATCGCGTCGAGCGCGGCGAGAAGCCGCCGGCGGGCCAGGATGATCGCGGCGTCGCTGGTGCCGAGCCGCTCCTTGGTGCGGTCGCAGATCGCGCCCATGCTCTCCTGCAGCGACGCGTCCTGCATCGAGATGCCCTCGACGCCGGAGAAGCTCCGCTTCTCGCGCTGCGCGACGCGGTCGATCAGGTAGTCGTTGTCCTTGTTCGCCAGCGTGCGGTAGGTCCCGGGCAGGTACTGCACGTGGATGCCCTCACCGCGGCGCATCGAGTCCAGTTCGGACTCGTTCAGCGGGCGCGCCGGGTGGTAGTTGATGCTCCAGGCCCAGCAGTTCTCGTCGTCGATGGGTACCCAGGCGTGCCCGCCGAGCGGGTTGTGCGTGCCGAACGGTGGGATGATCGTGTACCAGGGCATGATCCACTGGGTGATCCGCCAGTAGTAGTTGTCCTCGTCGACGGTTCGCCGGGCGCCGATCACCAGCCCGCCGTCGGACTCCGCGACCTCGAACTTGGGCCGGGTGTCGGCCTTGAGGTACTTCAGGCCTTCGGTGCCGGCGTGCATCGGGTCGTCGTCGATGTTGAAGCGGTGCGCGAACGACACGTGGCTGGAGTCGATGCCGCCCTCCATGGCCTGCAGGTAGTTCGACTCCTGCCAGCGCTTGGAGACGAAGCGGTGGCGCTCGGGCAGCACCGCCCACTCGAGCTCGGGCAGCGGCGGCTCGGTCCCCTTCGGACCCATGTAGGTCCAGATGATCCCGCCGAGCTCGACGCCCGGGTACGCGGTCTGCTTGATCTTCTCCGCGAACCGGCTGCCCTCGGGCTCGGACGGCATGTCGACGCAGTTGCCCTCCACGTCGTACTTCCACCCGTGGTAGGCGCAGCGCAGCCCGCACTCCTCGTTGCGGCCGAAGAACAGTGACGCGGTGCGGTGGCTGCAGAACTCGTCGAGCAGCCCGATCCGGCCGCGGGTGTCCTTGAAGGCGATGAGCTTCTCGCCCAGCAACTGCACGCGGACGGGGTCGCAGTCCGGCCCGGGCAGCTCCTCGGCGAGCAGCGCCGGGATCCAGTAGCGCCGGAACAGCTCCCCCATCGGGGTGTCCGGCCCGGTGCGGACCAGCCGTTCGTTGTTCTCCGCGGTGAGCATCGTCGCCCTCCAGGCTCGACTCAATTATCACTCTGTGATAACGTCACATCATTCTGTGAGATGAGTATTGAGGATCACTCGGAAGGGGTCAAGGGCCGGCACATGCCCGAATGCACCGTGAGCGGCCGCAGCACCGGCCCGGAGAGCGCCCACCGCGCCCTCGACGTGCTCTTCAGCTTTCGGCCGGACCGGCCGTACGCGAGCGTCAAGGAGATCGCAGCGGAGCTGGGCATCCCGCTGCCGACGGCGCACCGCTACATCGCCCTGCTGCGCGAGCGGGACCTGGTGGTCGAGGCCGACCGTGGCCGCTACCACCTCACGCTGCGCACGCTGCCCCTCGGCGAGGCGGCCCGGGCTGCAACGAGCCTGATCGAGGTGGCCGATCCGTTCGTGCGTGAGCTGATGGAGTCGATCGACGAGACCGTCCTGGTCGCGCAACTCGTGCGCGGACAGCCGGTGTGCATGCACCGCTGGGAGGCCTCGCGCCGGGTCCGGCTGTCCTTCGAGCAGGGCCAGTCGCTGCCGCCACTGCACGGGGCGAGCGTGAAGGTACTGGTCGGCGCCCTGGCCGTCCCGGAACGACGGTCCTACGTGGAGCGGGTGATCGGGTCGGACCCGTCCTTGGCGGACCGCAGGCAGGCCTTCGAGCAGGAGGTGCGGCTCGCGGCCGAACGGGGCTGGGCGACCAGCGTCGAGGAGATCGACGAGGGGGTCTGGGCCGCGGCGGCGCGAATCGAGGAGGCCGGCCGCGGGATCGCCGCGCTGTCGGTTCCGTGCCCCATCTTCCGCACCGACGAGACCCGCCGCGGCGAGGTGGTGCGCCAGGTCCGCGCCACCGCCGAGCGGATCAGCCACGCGCTGTCCGGCACCGCCTGACCTGGCCGGCATCGCCCGCCACGGCCGCCTCGGTACGACATCGCCTGACCCGAGCGGCATCGCCCGCCACAGCCGGCCTTGCCCGGTGCCGACCGGCCCGGCCGGCGCCGGCCGTGGTGACCGGTGCCGGCCGTGACGAGCGCGCACGACCGGCACCGGGGTCTGTGTCACACCTGGGTGCTGCCCTCCGGCGCCACCGTCGCCGGGGCCGGGACCACCGGGTCCGCGGCGCGGCTGCGACGTGTCCCGTAGCGCCGGCCGAGGAACAGCACGGCCAGCCCGGCGACGAGCATCGGCACCGCCATCGCGTAGAACACCGCGGTCGCCGACCAGTTCGCGGCCAGCGCCGCGCCGATGACGATCGGGCCGAGGATGCCGCCGACCCGGCCGATGCCCAGCGCCCAGCCGACCCCGGTGGAGCGCATCGACGCCGGGTAGAACACCGCGGCCAGCGCGATCAGGCTCTTCTGCCCGCCGCTGATGCAGCAGCCCGCGAAGAAGTTGGCGATCAACAGGACCCACAGCGGCGCGTTGAACGCGAGCCCGGTGAGGGCCACGAACGCGAACCCGACCAGGTAGACCGCGCCGAGGGTGCCGTAGGCCCCGAGGCGGTCCATCGCCGGGCCGGTGATGAACGCGGCCGCGATGCCGCCCACCGTGGTGAGCGTGGTCGCGGTGACGACCGTGCTCATGTCGTAGTCCAGCCCCGTCATGATCGTCGGCAGCCAGCTCTGCAGTGCGTAGAACTCCGCGAGGTTGATGGCGAAGATGAACCAGAGCAGCAGGGTGCCCAGCACCCGGTTGCGGGTGAACAAGCTGCTCAGGGCGGCGCGCTGGCCACTGTCCTCGGCTTCCACGGCGAAGGTCGGCGCCTGCGCGGGAGCCAGCGAGCGGTCGATCCGCCGGAAGACCCGGTGGATGCGCTGGGGGTCGTGGCGCCGGCGGATCATGAACACCGGGGACTCCGGCAGGAACCGCAGCAGCAGCGGGACCAACGCGAGCGGCGCCAGGGCACCCACCCAGAACATCGAGCGCCACCCGTACAGCGGGATCAGCCAGCCCGCGACCAGCCCGGCGACGACGAAGCCCAGCGAGAAACCGCAGTAGATGACCAGCACGAACGTGGCGCGCAACCGCTTGGGACTGAACTCGCCGGTCATCGCCACGCAGCTCGGTGCCGCCGCACCCAGGCCCAGACCGGTGAGGAAACGCAGCACCATCAGCTCGGTCACGTTGCCGGCCCAGACCGCTGCCAGCGTGCACACCCCGAACGCGATGGTGGCGACGATGATGACCCGCTTGTGCCCGAACCGGTCGGACAGCGGGGACAGCGCGAGGTAGCCGACCATCAGCCCGACCAGCGCCGAGGAGAAGATCGGGCCGAGCACCTGCCGCGACAGGCCCCACTCCTCGGCGATGTGCGGGGCCATGTAGCTGATGGCCTGGGTGTCGAACCCGTCGATGAACATGACCAGCCCGCACAGGGTGATCACGACGTACTGGAACGGGCTGACGCGCCGTTCGTCGACGAAATCGGGCAACTGCAGGGGACGCGCTTGTAAGGACATCGGTGGCCTCGCTCCCGGGTCGTCGGTGACCCCTGATGTGGTGGGAAGGAAGAGGTGGATCAGCGCTGGATCGGGCGGCCGGCGGATCAGGCCGAGGCGACGGGCTGCGAGTCCCCCGACGGGACGAACGCGTCGGAGTAGAACCGGTCGGCGGGCAGCCCCGCACCGCTCGTGAACTCGTCGCGGGCCGCGGCGGTCATCGCGGGGTTGCCGCAGGCGTAGACCTCGTGGCCGCGCAGATCGGGGTGGTCGGCGAGCACCGCGCGGTGCACGTGGCCGGTGCGTCCGGCCCACTCGGCGCCGGGGTCGGACAGCACCGGGGTGAAGGTGAACCAGTCGTACCGCCGGGCCCACTGGGTGGGCAAGTCCGCGAGGTAGAGGTCCGTCTGCCGGCGGGCGCCCCAGTACAGGTGCAGCGGGCGGTCGTCACCGCGCTTGACCTGGTCCTCCACGATGGACTTGACCGGTGCGAACCCGGTTCCGGTGGCCAACAGCACCGCCGGCCGGTCGGAGTCGGCGTCGAGGCAGAACTCGCCGAAGGGCAGCTCGACCCGCAGCGTGTCGCCCTTGGCCAGGCCGCCGAGGATCTCGCCGGAGAACCGGCCGCCGGGCACCCGGCGCACGTGCAGCAACGCGCCGTCGTTCTGGTGCGGTGGGTTGGCCATCGAGTAGTTGCGGGTGTCCCCGTCGGGCAGTGCCACCGTGAGGTACTGCCCGGCCCGGAACTTGGCGCGCACCCCGATCGGGAATCGCAACGCGACGACCGCGACGTCGTCGGCCGGGTGGGTGATCTTGTGGATCTTGGCCGTGACGGTCTTGCGGGCCGGCGGTTCCCGGCGGGCGATCCGCTGCGGCGCGATCTCGACGTCCGAGCGCGGCCGGGTCTGGCACAGCAGGACGCCGTCGGCAGGGCCGTCGAGCGATCCGCGGCCGCGCACGTCGGCCGCACCCGCGGTCAGCCCGCCCTCGCAGGTCGAGCACACGCCCTTGCGGCAGGAGTAGGGCATCGTGAACCCGGCGCGCTCGGCGGCGTCGAGCACCGCCTCGTCGGGCTCGCAGGGGAAGACGATCTCGGTCCCCGCGACGCGCACGTCGTGGGTCATGCGGACACCTCCACGGGTCGGGGGGATCGCGTGGCGCCGACCAGGCGGACCGCGCGGAGCACGGCCTCGGGGTCGGCCACGCCGCGCCCGGCGATGTCGAACGCGGCACCGTGGCCGACGCTGGAGAACGCCAGCCCGGCACCGATGGACAGCGCCGAAGCGGTCCGCCCGGCAAGCAGCTTGACCGGGATGTGGCCCTGGTCGTGGTACATCGCGACGCACGCGTCGAACCCGTCGCGGCGGTCGGGACCGAGCAGCAGGTCGGCGCCGAGCGGGCCGGTCGCGTCGATCCCGTCACGGCGCAGTGCCGAGACGGCCGGCGCGGTGATCCGCTCGTCGTCGTCGCCGAACAGGCCGTCCTCCCCGGCGTGCGGGTTGATCCCGAACACGCCGATGCGGGGGGCCTCGATCCCTGCAGCGACGAGGAACTCCGCCGCGGCGCGCCCGGCCGCCGCGACCAGGTCGGGAGTGAGCCGGTCCAGCGCGTCACCGAGCCGCTCGTGCAGGGTCGCGTGCACGATCCGCAGGCCGCCGCCGGCCAGCATCAGGAAGACCCGGTCGCGTGCGACCCCGGAGAGCTCGGCGAGCAGCCCCGGGTAGCCGTCGAACGGGATACCCGCGGCGTTGACGGCGGTCTCGGAGTGCGGGCACGCCACGATCGCCCGGCCGCGGCCCTCCCGCACGGCGTCGACCGCGGCCGCGAGGTAGGCGACGGTCGCCGCCCCGGCCTCGGCGCTGACCGTCCCGGGGAGGAACTCACCGGGCGGCAGCGCCGCGACGGGCAGCAGGTCTAGAACCCCGGGCTGCGGTTGCGCGCGACCGTCGGCCTCGCGGATCCGCAACCCCGACCGCTCCGCATACGGCTCGACGATCTCGTGGTCGCCCACCACGACGGGGGCGAGGTCGGGCTCCCCGGCCAGCGCGGCGGCCGCCTTGACCGCCACCTCGGGTCCGACGCCGTTCGGGTCGCCCACGGTGAGCAGCACCCGCGGCCGCAGCGGTGCCGTAGCGGTCACAGCGGCAGCGCCAGCAGGGTGTCGATGCGGGAGCTGTCGCAGACCACGACCCGCTCGGTGAGCAACACGGCGTCACCGTCGACGACGTAGCGGTCGAGGTAGCGGCCGGAGGCGAACAGGTCGCTCGCCCCGTCGCGCATGATGCGGACGACCAGGAACGGCGTCTCGCTGCGCACCTCGTCGACGTCACCGTCGCCGTCCTCCGGGAGGATGAACGGCTGGCCCAGGATGTGCCGATAGCTGTGCCGCTCGTAGATGTTGGCCTCGCGCAGCGCCGACACCCGGTCGGTGAGCATGCCCCGGGTGTCGGCCCAGATCAGGCCGGCCTCCAGGCCCTCGCGGTGGTTGTCCGCGGTGGTGACGGTGTAGAAGCACTTCTCGGTGAAGAAGTCCGGCCACTCCTCGAGCCGGTCCGAGTCGATGCAGCGGGCGTAGGCGGCCTGGGCCTGGGCGATCAGCCGGTGGACGTCGCTGCTCATGCCTGCACCTCCTGACGGATCCCCATCCCCGCGAGGTAGGCCTTCCAGAAGCCCCGGATCGACGCCTCGGTCACCCGGCTCTCGCTCGACTCGGCGGTCGCACCGCCCATCTCGAGCACCGCGGCCTCGCCGGACGCGCCGGCGACGCCGCGCTGCACGAAGCCGCCCACGCAGCCGTCCTCCATGGAGATGTAGCCGGCCGAGCCGACCAGGTTGGCCTGCTTGAGCCGGACCCTGCGCTGCTCCGGGGTGTCCTCCTCGAAACCGAGCAGGGTCCAGTTCAGCTCGGTGCTCCAGACCCCGCGGGGCAGGATCTGGCGGACCGCGACCGAGTTCTGGATCTGCTGCAGCACGAACGCCGGGAACGTCGACAGGATCTGCAGCGTGGTGTCGTCGCCGACCTCGCTGAAGCCCTCCAGCAGCGACGGGTCGGCCAGCTTGTAGCCGCTGTCGGAGCGGATGTTCTGCTCGGAGTACGCCGCGTCGCGCTCGGCCTCGCGGTCGATCGCGGAGTAGCTGACGTGGTGCCCGCCGTCCTCGCTGACGATGATCGCGCCGCGCTGGGACAGCCGGTTGATCTCGAACGTCGTGAAGAACAGATGCAGGATGCTCGCGTGGTAGGAGTCCTTGACGTTCTCCACGTAGAGCTTCCAGTTGTTGGGCAGCATCTGGGTGAAGCGGCCGATCACCACCGGCGTGCGCCCGCCGAGCACCCGCTCGATGCGGCCCATGATCTCGTCACCGAGGTAGTCCTCGATGTCGTCGACGTCCTCGGAGAAGCTGCCGAAGACCAGGCCGTGCACGACCGCGAGCCGCAGCTTGCGCGGGCCGTGGGCCTGGATGCAGAACGACTCGGGCATCCCGCCCTTGCCCTTGATGCCGTCTTTGAACGCCACCCCGGTCAGGTCGCCCTGCAGGTTGTAGGTCCACGCGTGGTAGACGCAGGTGAAGTCCTTGGCGGTGCCCTTGTCGTCGAGTGCGAGCAGGGCGCCGCGGTGCGCGCACCGGTTCTCGAACGCGTAGAGCTCGCCGTCGGAGTCCCGGGCGACGATCACCGGGGTGTCGCCGACGAAGCTGGTCCGGAACTGCCCGGGTGAGCTGACCTCCACCTCCAGGCACAGGTAGTTCCAGTGCGGGCCGCGGAAGAGGTTCTCCTGCTCCGCGGCGTAGACGTCCTCCCGCTGGAAGGCCCAGTAGGGGATCCGGGTCAGCCCGTCGGGCCACTCCGGAAGCTCGGTCGTGCTCGTCACCACGCCTCCTCGCGTCGGTGTGCTCCCTTGACAGGAGCCGAAAATGTTCGTATAACGAACTCGTGTCTGTTTCTCGAACAGTAGAGCGGTACGATTCGGACGGTGTCAAGGACTCGCCCGGATCCGCAGCGCCCGCGCGCGCCCCGGAGGGCATGGCCGGGCTGGCCAAGGGGCTGGCCGTGATCGAGGCCTTCGGGGAGACGTCGTCGCAGCTCACGGTGGCCGAGGCGGCCCGGCTGACGGACGTCACCCGGGCCGCGGCGAGGCGGTGCCTGCTCACGCTCACCGAGCTCGGATATCTGACCCACGACGGCAAGTACTTCCGGCCGACCCCGCGGATGCTCCGGCTCGGCGGGGCCTATCTGGACACCGCGACGCTGCCCGCGCTGGCGCAGCCGCATCTCGTCGCCGCGCGGGACGCGCTCGCCGAGTCGGTGTCGCTCGCGGTGTGGCAGGACGGCTGGTCGGTGTTCGTCGCCCGCGCCGAGGCCGAACGGATCGTCTCCACCGGGGTGCGGGTCGGCGCGCGGCTACCGGGGCACTGCTCGGCGACCGGGCGGGTGCTGCTCGCCGGGTTGCCCGACGAGGCGGTGGCCGGGTTCCTGGCGCGCGGCCGCCCGCAACGGCGCACCGCCAAGACCCTGGTCGACCCGGCCGAGATCACCCGTGCCGTCGAGACCGCCCGGGCCGACGGGTTCGCGATCAGCGACGAGGAGCTCGAGCTCGGGATGCGGGCGATGGCCGTCCCGGTCCTCGACACCCGCGGGCGCACGGTCGCCGCGATGAGCGTCAGCGCGTCGAGCGCCCGGATCACCGTCGAGGAGATGCGCCGGGACTTCCTGCCGGTCCTGGTCGATCACGCCACGCGGCTGGGCCGGATGTTGTGACCGGGCTCGGGAGCTCGGCTCCCGAGCGGCCGGGGCCGGGTCGGCATCGGCTTCCGCCGGGCCGAGGTCGCTGCCCGACACGGGGTGAGATGCCGGTTATCGTGCTGCCCTGTGCCGTGCGCCGCCGAAGACCGGTCGGAGGACCTCCCCGACGCCCCGATCGTCATCGACACCGATATCGGAGGGGACGCCGACGACGCCCTGGCCGTCGTGGCCGCGGCCCGGCACCAGCCCCGGCTGGCGCTGGTGGTGACCAGCGACGAGACCCGGCCACCGGTCGGGGACGGGCAGCGGGCCCGCTTCGCCCGCTTCCTGCTCGACCTCCTGGGCCGGACCGATGTCACGGTGGCCGCGGGCCCCGCGGTGGGCGACACCCGCTACTGGTGCGTCGACGGCCTGGTCCCGGCCTCGGTGCCGCTCCAGTTCGAGGATGTGGTCGCCGCGGTCCGCACGGTCTGCGCCGGCACCGACGGGCCGGTGCGCTGGGTCGGGATGGGCCCGCTGACCAACCTCGCCCACCTGACCGAGATGGCCCCGGAGCTCGCGGGCCGGTTGCGGGTGACCCAGATGGGCGGGGCGCTGAACTACCGCCACCCCGACCGCGCCGAACACAACATCCGCCTCGACGTCCCGGCCGCCCACCAGGTCCTGGCCGCGGTCGCCGACGGTCGGCTGGGGGTCCCGGAGTTCGTCACCTCCGACGTCACCTTCACCCCGCGGCTGGCGATCACCGCCGAGCACCCGATCCACCGGGCGCTCGCCGCCCCCACGGCGCCGGCGTGGGCGTCGATCCTGGTCGCGCACCTGGACCGCTGGTACACCGGCTGGCACCCGGCGACGATCCAGCACGACGCGCTGACCCTGTCCGCTGCGCTCGGACTGCCCTTCGTCGACTCCGCGCCCACCGCGGTCGCCCTCGACGCGATCGGCCGGATGACCGCCGCACCGCAGGGTGGCGTGCCGATGCGACTGAGCCGGGCGGCGAACCATCCGGCGTTCATGGCCTGGCTGGGCCGAGCCCTCGACCCGGTCACCGCGACGCCGGCGCCCGCCTGACCCCGCATCCGAACAGCCACGCGGCCGCCGTCGAACACCACGATCAGCCCCTCAGTCCGGGTCGCGGACGCGGGCACGTAGTCGACCGCCAGCAGACGGCCGGGCTCCCGGTCGAGCCCCAGCTCCTCGGCATCCCCGCGTGGGCAACGGCCGGTCCTTCCAGCGAAGCGTGCCACGCCGCCGGCCGCGCCAGGACCGGCCGAGCAGCCCGAGTAGCGTGGCCACCGAGACGGGGTGCGCGAGCGCATCGGGCCACACCCGGCCGCCGGTGCGGTCCGCGGTCACCACCCGGCTCTCGACCGCGGCGGCGTACCCGGCCACGCCGATCCGTGAGCCGGTGAGCGCGGCGAGCGGGCAGCAGATGGGCCAGGGCGAGTACGGCCGCGACGGCCGCGGCCGCGGACGGCGGGCCGAACGCAGCCCACAGCGACTTGCGGTAGGCCTCGCTCAGTTCCGCCCAGCCGTCGTACATCCGGTAGGTCGCCAGCCGTGCCGTCGACGACGCCGCCGCGCCCACCCGCGCGTTTGACCGCCGGACCAGTGCCAGGTCGTCGAGCACGTTCCCGGCGATGGCCTCGAACCCGCCGCAGCGGCGCAGCGCGGCCGCGTCGACGAACACGAGGACCTCGAGGTCCGGCTCCCCGCGTTGGGCCAGCAGGGCCGCCGCGGCGGGCCCGATCCGGTGTGCCTCGTCGCGGGCCGGGACCAGCACCGACACGGGTTCGGTCACCGGGGCCGGCCGGTCGGCGGTACCCCGCAGCCGGCGGGTGTTCCAAGCCGCGTGCACGGCACCGGCCGCAGCGCGAACGGCGGGATCCCGTCGGAGCCACCACCTCGCCGGTGAGATCCGTCCGAGGGCAGCCGCGCCGCCTCCGCCCGGCCGGTAGCCCTCCCCGGCGACCCGGTGAAAGCACCGGCGCGAGGGCCCGGGCGCCCGGCCGCGATCACGGTGTCCCGCACTACGGGCATCACCGATCGGGAAACAGTTCCATGAAGACCGCCCGCCTCACGGCCCCTACCTGTCACTTCGTCCGGCACTTCCTCGGAATGGTGCTGCTGGGTCCCCTGTGGGCCCTGACCCTCGGGGCGCTCGGATGGGCCCACCTGCTCGATCGTCCGCAGCTCGCCGCGCTGGTGATGGCCACGAACATGACCGTCGGGATGTCGGTGTGGATGCGCTACCGCGGACACGGCCGGGCGAGCATCGCGGAGATGGGCGCGTCGATGTGCGTCCCGTTCGTCGTGCTGTTCGTGCCGATGTGGATGGGACTGATCTCCGGCGCCACGATGATGGTCGCCGGGCACGTCCGGACGAGTACACCCGCCACCACCACTGACCTGCGGCGGGGATCATCCGCTGGCGTCGCCGAAGTCCTCGGGGGACACCTCGTCGATGAACTGCCGGAACTCCCGCAACTGCTCGGCCGGCGGGGCGTCCCCACCGTGCGGGAACAGCTCGGCGACGGGCTGTCCCACCTCGTCGAGGATCTCGTCGTCCACCCCGATCGGGAGCCCGTCGCGGACGGCGACGGCCAAGGCGTCGCTGGGCCGAGCGGCGATGCGGGTGCCCTGGTCGAACACCAGGTCGGCGGAGAAGAGACCGTCGCGCAGCTCGGTGATCTCCACCCTGTCCAGACTGCGGCCCAGCCCGCGGACGACCGGCCCGATCAGATCCTGGGTCAGCGGCGGGTCACCCTCCCCGCGCGGCCCGAATGCGATCACCTCGGCCTGGGCGGGCCGCAGGAACACCGGTAGGCAGCGCTCGCCGTCGATCTCGCCGAGCAGGAGCACCGGCTCCCGGGTCCGGGCGTGGACGATCAACCTCAGCATCCGCATCGCGCGCATTCGCCACCCCGTTTCGCCCGAAATGCCGCAGGCGCCAGTCTCCCGCCACGGGACCGCCGTGCCCAAGCGCAATCTCACATCTCGTGCTGCACCGGCAGCAACCCGCGGGCGACGGCCTTGACGAGGGCCTGGTGGTCGGCCTCGGTCTGGTCGGCGTAGGCGCGGGCGAAGCGGCACAGCGCGACGGCGAGCTTGTCCGAGGACCCGGCGTATCCCGCGATCATGGATGCGCCACTGGTGCGCGCGTGCCCCTTGGCGAGCAGGTGCCCGACGACGCCGGCGTAGTCGGTGAGCGCGGCGGCGTCGATCGAGTCGAGCGCGATGGTGCCCTTCATGTTGCGGAACTGCCGCACGTAGTACTGGCGCCCGTCGACGGTGGTCCATCCGAGCAGCGGGTCGCTGACGGTCTGCAGCGCCTGCTGGTACTCGACGACCCGCTGGCCCTGATGGGCGTGCCAGGCCGAGTCGCCGTGGACGAAGCGGGCCAGGACCGATCGCCGGGCCTGCTTGAGCTGCAGGAAGACCACGTCCTCGGGGCTGCTGCCCTCGAGCAGGGCGACGTAGGCGCGCAACCCGACGCTGCCCACGCCGACGACCTTGTGCGCGATGTCGACCAGCGTGTAGCCACCGAGCGCACGGCGCCAGTGCGGGGCGAGCGTCTCCAGGTAGTCGTCGAGCCCGGCGGCGATCCGGTCGGCCTCGGCCGGGGCGACCCGGGTGATCAGTGGGGGTTCCTCGACGATCCGCCGGCGGTCCTCGAGCTCCTCGGTGAACCGGGGCAGGGCGCGGTCGCTGGTGCGCTTGCGGGCCCGTTTCGTGGCGCGCTCGATCTCGGCGCGCAGCGTTGCGTCCGAGGCGCTCTCGCGCAGCCGGTCGACATCCAGGCGCTGGTAGGAGCGGGAGAGCAGCGGCTGGTCGGCGAGCTCGCGCACCTCGTCGCGGTACGCGGCGACGCAGGAGGCGACGGCCGACTCACAGCCGTCCTCACTCGCCCCGTTCTGCCGGCCGGCCACCCAGATGCTGGCCACGAGCCGGCGCAGGTCCCACTCCCAGGCACCGGGGTGGGCCTCGTCGAAATCGTTGAGGTCGATGACGAGATCCCGCTCGGGCGAGGCGTAGAAACCGAAGTTGCCCAGGTGCGCGTCGCCGCACACCACCGGTGTGATCCCGGTTGCCGGCAGGCGCGCGACGTCCTCGGCCATCACGATCGCGGTCCCGCGCAGGAAGCCGTACGGGGAGGCGACCATCCGGCTCACCCGGATCGGCACGAGCCGGTCCACGCGCCCCACGTGCGACTCCATGATCAGCTGAACGGGGTCCGGCCGGCCGACCGGCGGCTGCCAGTCCCCCAGTGCCGAGCGCGGGACCCGCTTGCGCAGTCCGCGGCCGATCTCGTACCGCTCGGCACGCGAGACGGCCCGGCGGCGCAGTGAGGAGTAGGTCTCGCTGTCGGCGTCGGCCAGCACGACGTGGCCTCGGGGGGACGCGAGCTGGTCGGTCATGTCGGCACCCGGATCTGTCGTGCGGACCGTGGTCGATCATCCTACGCGGAAGATCGCCGGGCAGTGGCGGACGGCACGTCGGCTGCGGTTACTCCTTCTTCTCGCAGTAGCGCCTGTAACCGGAGCCGTAGCTCAATTCATAACCCTTTCCGTACCCGGCCTTGTAGCCTTCGGTGCGGTCGCCCGGCGGGAGCATTCCGAAGTTCTTCGCCTTCTCGTTGCAGCCCTCCCTCGCGTCTTTCCAACCGTCCCGATACCCGTCTCGATACCCGTCGCCGTAACCCTGCCGGTAGTCTTCCTGGGTCTGCGGATCCAATTGTGTGAAACCGACCTGCATTGTGGGGGCGATGGGCACGGCCACGGTTGCCGCGGCATGTGGAGCGCCGGCCCCCGAGAGCGCGAGAGCGGCGACGAGCACCGGACCCGGTAGAACCACGAACCTGCGTCGCATGAACTTCTCCTGCCAGTGAGATTTCGCCGGCCGAGAGGTTGGCCTGGGATGCGGGACGGCGGAAACGGCTCGGCCGTGGCGGGCGCCGGCCTGCACCCACAGAATGCTCACATCACATTCGCGGGACGCAGGCCCGCTCCGAGCCTAGAACAGAATCCCCGGCAACTGAGAGAACTAGGGCCTTTCCTCGAAGGCCCTACGACCCGAACTCCTCATCCGGCCGGCGGAGCGGGCACGTACTCGGTGCGCTCGTCGACGGCTCGGTACAGCTGCAAGCCGATGGGGTCACGCATCTCCTCGGCGACGTGCGCCAGGAGTCCGGCGGTCCGGGCGAGCAGCGCGAAGCCACGCGCCAGCTGCGGCGAGAACCCCAGATCGGCCAGCGCCGCGCCGCAAACCCCCGCGCCGTTGACGGGCAGGGTCCGGCCCAGCACCTCGGGGTGCACCCGCTCGACGGCGGCGAGCAGCGACAGGTGCGGCCCCAGCACCCCTTCCCGGGTGGCGATCTCGTAGATCACGGGGGTGCGCGGATCGCCTTCCTTGTGGACCGGGTGGCCGAGGCCCGGGATCGTCGGCCGGCGCTCCCGGTACTCCCGGAGCAGCTGCGTGGCCCGGGCGTCGTAGTCCGATTCGTCGCGCAGGTTGCCGGCTCCGGCGAGGCCCTCGGCGAGGAACCGGGCGACGTCCTCGGTCACGCCGAGGAACCGCGACCCGCCGCCGAGCAGCCCGCTCGCGACGGCACCCTGGATGGACTCAGGCGCGCTGGTCAGCGTCATCCGCGACGCGATCGCCATCGGGGTCAGGCCGTGGTCGGTCAGGGCGACGAGCACCGCGTTGAACAGCGCGCTCTCGCCGTCGGAGGGCCGCCGTCCCGCGACCATCCAGAAGGCCAGTTCGCCGAACGACACCTTCCCCATCATGTCGCCGGCCAGATCCTGGCCCATCAGCCGGATGTGGTGGAGGTCGGACGTGCCGAGGCCGGTGCGGTACGAGCTGCTCATGAAGGGCTCCTGCGTTCGATCGGCTGGGAGGTCCGGCGGGGGTGTCACAGCACGCCGTCCGCCCGGAGAGTCTGCAGCTCGGCGTCACCGAGACCGAGCAGGTCGCGATAGATCTCGTCGTTGTGCCGGCCGAGCTCAGGTCCCGGCCAGCTCACCGCGCCCGGGGTCCGGGACAGCTTCGGCGCCACGTTCTGCATCGGGATCTCCCCGAGCCGCGGATCGGTGATCCGCACGATCGCCTCCCGCGCGGCGAAATGGGGATCGCAGAGCATGTCCTGCGCGCGGTAGATCCGACCGGCCGGCACTCCGGCCTCGTGCATGCAGGCGAGGACGTCCTCGCAGTCCCGCTTCCCGGTCCAGTGCGAGATCAGGATGTCGAGTTCCTCCTGGTTCGCACCGCGAGCCTGATGGGTCGCGAACCGGGGATCGTCGGCCAGCTCCGGCTGCCCGATCGCACGGCAGAAACGGGTGAACACCGTGTCCCGGTTGGCCCCGATCAGCACGTCCGAACCGTCGGCCGTGGGGTAGGCATTGCTGGGGGCGATGCCGGGCAGGATCGACCCGGACCGTTCCCGGCGTTTCCCGGACACCGTCCATTCCGGCAACAGCGCCTCCATCAGGGCCAGCACGGCCTCGTAGATGGCGCAGTCGACGACCTGGCCGCGCCCGGTGCGCTCCCGGGCCTGCAGCGCCATGGCCGTACCCAGCGCCGCGAAGGTCCCCGCCAGGGAGTCCCCGAGCGAGATCCCGATCCGGCTGGGCGCCCGGTCCGGCTCACCGGTGACGTACCGGATGCCTCCCATCGCCTCGCCGATGACACCGAAACCCGCTCGGGACGCGTACGGGCCGTTCTGCCCGAACCCGCTCACCCGGACCAGAATGATCCGTGGGTTGATCTGCGAGAGCTCGTCGAACCCGAGGCCCCAGCGCTCCAGGGTCCCCGGGCGGAAGTTCTCGACGAGCACGTCGGAGCGTTCGGCCAGGCGCCTGACCAGGTCCTGCCCCTGCGGGGTGCGGAGGTTGCAGGTCACCGACTTCTTGTTGCGCGCGATGATCGGCCACGACAACGACAGGTCGCGCTCGGGGTCCTTCCCCCACTCCCGCAACGGGTCGCCGACGCCGGGCTCCTCGAGCTTGATGACCTCTGCTCCGAAGTCACCGAGGATCTGACCGCAGAACGGGCCGGCGATGAGCGTTCCGGCCTCGATCACCCGGATGCCGGACAGCGGCCGGTCCGCGGTCGTCATGAGTCCCCCGCCGGGCCGGGCACGGCGGTGGCGTCCCGCCGCAGGTCGGTCCGCCGCAGCGACACCCGAGCGGCCCGGATGTGGGCGCGCATCGTGGACTCCGCCCAGTCCCCGTCGCCCGCGACGAGCGCCTCGAGGATGTCGCGGTGCTGAGCGAAGCTGCGGGCCAGCTCCTCCCGCGTGTAGTGGTGGAAGGTCTCGCGCACCAGCGGCCCCTGGATCAGCACCGGAAGGATGTTGAGCAGCAGCTGGCGGTTGCGGGCCGCCTGGTGCACGGCGGCGTGGAACGCCAGGTTGAGCTGGGTGAGGCGCTGGCAGTGCTGCTCCCCCTGCTCGTCGAGCAGCCGCTCCATCTCCGTGCACAACGCGCCGAGCCGGGCGAACCCCGCAGCATCGAGCGCGCCGCGCCGGGCGGCCCGGCGCGCGGCGTAGCCCTCGAGCATGACGCGCAGGTCGTAGATGTCGTCGAGTTCCTCCGCACCCCATCCGACGACCATCGCACCGCGGTTCGGCTGGATCTCGACGAAACCTTCGGCCTGCAGCCGGCGCAGCGCCTCGCGCACCGGCGTCCGGCTGACTCCGGTGCTCAGCGCGATGTCCTCCTCGCGCAACCAGGTCCCAGCGGGGTACAGACCGGCCGCGATGCCGTCCCGCATGGCGTTGTAGGCCACCGCTGCCGCTCTCGCCATGGGACTCCTCATGTCTGCGACTCGATGGATCGCCCGTGCTGGTCCGCCCGCCCGGTCACCGGTCGCGTCGGCGGCGCTCGCTGCGGATCACTCGCCGCCCATCGCGCGCAGCATCATCTCCAGCACCGCCTGATCCGGGCACGGTGGCGGCTGCGCCCCGGCCAGGTTGCCGAGCATGTCGAACGCCTGGCCCACCGAGGCGCCGCTGATCACCGCACTGTGCCCCGAAGCGATGGTCGCCATGCCGTGGGCGCGGACCTGGCGGACGGACTGGGCGTACTTCCTCTTCTGGACCATGCTCAGCCACGGCGAGAGCGCGTGCAGGCCGAACATCACCATCCCGCCCCACCACGCCTCCGGGTCGAGGTCGGCGACGTCGTCGACCGGCGACCCGCCCGGCCCGCCCGGCACCGGCGACGCGAAGGCGTCGGCCGCCCAGTAGACGCCGGTGCTGGTGTCGAACAGCCCGCGCGTGGCGGGCGAGTCGTAGACCGGTGGCCGGACCGCGACCAGCGTGCGGTCGCCGGCGTCGAAGGACTCGCCGTCGTTGACCCAACGGCAGCGGCTGAGGTCGAAGTCGTAGGCGTTGGCGAACCGCTCCACGATCGTCCAGCTGCAGACCAGGGTGGCGTTCGGGCAGGCGTCCATGACCTGGCTGAGGTTGCCGGTGTGGTCGGAGTCGTCGTGGGTGAGGAAGACCCAGCGCACGTCCTGCGGGTCGACGAGCCCGAAGACGTCCTGCAGCCACGCCTCCCGGTTGCGCGCCGAGCCGGTGTCGACGATGACCGGCTCGGCCCCCTGGATGACCATGGAGTTGAGGTAGACCGAGAGGGGCTGGCCGAGCGCGTGCTGGACGTCCTGGATGAGATGGGTGCCCGGGGCGATCTTCTTGGGCGCCAGGTGGACGCGGACGTCGTTGTCAGCGAGGGTCATGGTCTCGACCTCCGATTTCCTCGGGTGGACCGGAGCGGGGTCCGCTCAGGCCGTGGTCAGCTGTTCGAGATCGGTCTCCCCGCTGGTCCGATCGGTCGGAAGCTGCTTCTTGGCGATCTTCTGGGTCTCGGTCAGTGGCCAGGCGTCCACGAACTCGACGTAGCGCGGACGCTTGTAGGGCGGCAGCCGGTGCTCACACCAGTCCCGCAGTTCCGCAGCCGCCACCGTGGCCCCGGGCCGGAGCATCACGAACGCCTTGACGTCCTCCTCCGTGAGCGGCGACGGCACACCGATCACCGCGCAGGAGGACACGGCGGGATGGGCGTCGATGACGACCTCGACGTCCGCCGGGGAGAGGTTCTCCCCGCGGCGGCGGATCATCTCCTTCATCCGGCCGGCGAAGTAGTGGTTGCCGTGCTCGTCGCGGTACGCGAGGTCACCGGTGTGCAGCCAGCCGTCGCGCAACACGTCGGCCGACTCCTCGGGCATGTTGTGGTAGCCCGGGGTGGTGGCCGGGTTGCGCAGCAGCAGCTCGCCGGCCTCACCGACCGGCACCTCCGCGCCGTTCGCGTCGACGATCCGCGACTCGTTGATCGTGCCCAGCCGCGGGTGCTGACGCGGCCGCCCCATCGACCCGTAGGCCATCGGCTCGTCGATCGGCACGATGAGCCCGTAGGGGGTCTCGGACAGCGCGTAACCGATCACCAGACGCAGCCCGAAGCGCTCCTCGATCTCGCGGTGCCGCTCCTCCTTCGGCGCCGGCGCCGAGTAGCAGAACCGCAGGACGTGGTCCCGCTCGGCGGCTGACGGCTCGCGCTCCATCAGGATCTCGATCATGGCGCCGATGGCGTTGAAGACCGTCGCGCCGTAGTCCTTCGCCGTCTGCCAGAACGCGCCGGCCGAGAAGTGCGGCAGCAGGGCGAGCCCCGCCCCGCACCCGTAGGACCCGAGCGTGGAGTAGGCCTGGGCGTTGAGGTGCGACAGCGGCAGGGTCGTGAGCAGCACGTCGTCGGCGGTGAGGCCCAGCCAGTACGGGTAGCCCTCCGCCGCCATCGTGTACATGCCGTGGGTCTCGATGATGAACTTCGGGCGGCCGGTGCTGCCCGAGCTCTGGATGTAGGACGCCGGCTGGCCGGGCGTGCAGACCGCGGGCTCGGCGGGCTCGGCCCGGCCCAGCGTCGCCACGTCCACCGCGGTCACCGAGGCCGGCGCCGGTGTCCCGCCCGGGGCGATGACCAGGATCGCACCGGTCTCCTCGACCACCGCGCCGAGCTCGGACTCCGCGGCCTTCGGGTTCATCGCGACGCTGACCGCCCCGGCCAGCACCACACCCAGCCAGGCCCGCAGGAACTCCAGGCCGTTGGGCAGCACGATGACCACCCGGTCCCCCGGTTGCACGCCGCGTTCGCGCAGCCCACCGGCGCAGCGACGGGCGTCCGCGTACATCTCGGCGCGGGTCGACGAGCCGTCGGGGGTGCGGCACCACGGCGTGTCGGGCCAGCGGCGCGCGCCCTGCTCGAGGAACTCAGGCAGCGTCAGTACCTCACCCACAGTGGTCTCCTCAGACGGCGGCGAGAACGGGCGTGGTCGGCATCGTCGTGTCGGTCGCCCTACAGCAGGGGCGAGTTGGGCTCCAGGCCGCACAGCGCGCGCCCGTAGAACTCCAGGCCGCTGGTCGGCGACATGATCGCGTGCACCTTCAGCGCGGCGGCGTCACGCGCGATCCGCTGCATCGGGGAACTGCGATGGATCGCCGACGCGCCGGACGCGGCCCGCAGGATCTCCACCGCCTCGGAGTACAGCTGGGTCGCGTACGCGACCTGTCCCCACAGCTGCGCCTGCTCGCCGGCCGCGTACGCCGACCCCTCCGCGGCGTGCCGATCGACGATGTCGGCGACCTCGAAGGTCAGGTGGTCGGCCGCCCGGATCCGCATGGCGGCCTCAGCGGCCTGGTGGTGGCGGATCGGGGCCCGACTCTGGTCCCCGTAGGTGGTGTAGGTGATCGGCCGCCCCGGCAGCCGCTCCATGAACACCTCCAGCGCCGCCTTGGCCACCCCCGGGAACCCCAGCGAGCCGGTAGTCAGGATCGTCGAGACGATCGGTGTCCGGTACAGCGGTGAGTCGGCGTTGCGGACGGTCTTGAACCGGCCCTCCTTGGCGTCACCGAAGTGAATCATCCGCTCGGCGGGGACGTAGATGTCCTCGCCGATCACGGTGTTGCTGCCGGTGCCGCACAGGCCGCTGGTCTGCCAGTCGTCGAGGATCGTCATGCCCTCGTAGGGCACCAGGAACATGCCGAACCCGGGTGCGTCGGACTCCGGGTCGATGACGGCACTGCGGATCGCCCATGTCGCGTGCGCGCAGCCGGTGTTGAACGGCCAGCGGCCGCTGAGCCGGTACCCGTCCCCGTCGGAGATCGCCACGGTGCCCCCGAGGGGGAACGAGACGGTGATCCGGACGTCCGGATCGGCGCCCAGGATCTCGTCCTGAACCTCGTCGGGGAACAGCGATGTGAACAGCGTGCCGTCGCTCCACAACCCCGAGACCCAGGCCGTGGACGAGCAACCCTTGCCCAGCTCGCTGTAGACGGCGACCTTCGTGTGCGTGTCCGCCTCGTAGCCGCCGAACCGGCGGGGGAGGGTGAGCTTCAGCAGACCGGCGTCGACAAGGGCGTCGACGTTCTCCTTCGGGAGCCGGCCCTCGTTCTCACAGGGCTCGGCGTTCTGCTTGAGCAGCGGGACCAGCGCAGCCGCACGCGCGACGAGTTCCTCCCGCGTCGGAGATGTCGTCTGCGGGCTATCGGCGGTGATGGTGCTCATGTCGAGGTCCTCCGCGTCATCGGGGAGTCGTCGGGTCGTCTGGGAGGTCACCCGGGGAGTCGGTGCGGGGCGGCTGGCAGGGTGGCTGGGCCGGGGCACGGCTGACCGGGTGGGGTCAGATGGTGAAGAACAGCTTGCGGAAGTTGTCGATCGCAGCCTGGTCGCCGCTGGCCTGCCCGCCCTGCAGTCGCTGGTAGACGTCCAGGCAGAACTCGTGGCAGGGGAAGGTGAACGACGCGTCGGCGTTCTCCGGCGCGCCGGGTGCGAAGGTCAGCGCCCCGCTGGCGACCCGCACCGTCCAGTGCTCGTCGTCGGAGGTGGAGATCTGCACGTCCACGGTCAGGTTCAGGCCCTCGGCCAGTTCGGGGGCGAAACAGATCTGCATCAGCCCGAACATGAACGGCACCAGGGTGTCCGACGCCTCGCGTTCGACGAACGCCTCCTTGCCCAACGCCTTGCGCAGGTCCCAGTTGTGCACCGAGTAGTCCATCAACTGGAACGCCGCCATCATGAACGCCGGAACCGGGCCGACCCACTTGTGCGGCACCAGCCTGCCGGCCCACTCGTCCTCGGTCAGCCGGTCGAAGTAGGAGAACAGCAGCTCGGCGCAGGCGTCGAGCCGGCCGAGGACCTCCCACCGGTAGACGTCGCGGTACTCCAGCGCGCTGTGGCCCAGCCCTTCCCCGTAGGCCCGCATGCCGCGCGGCTCCTCGGTCGGCCAGCCGTACTCGCCCTGCTTGAAGTAGCCCAGGTAGCAGTAGGCCGCGTCCAGCAGGTGCCCGGCCATGTCCCGGACCTCCCACATGTCGCATGGGGTCTGGGCGTGCCACTGCTGCTCGCTGGCGGCCACGAGCATGTCGAAAGCCTGCTTGTACTCCTGGCGGATCAACCGGATGAGGGTGTCCTTGCCGGCGTACTGGGTGACGTCGACTCGGGCGGGCGGGGACGAAGTTGTCGTCATTGAGAACTCCTCACGGGGAACGGGCCCGGGTACGGGTGTGGCGGCGGGTGTCGATCAGGTGCTTGCGGCAACCGACGGGACCGGTGCCTTGTCCTCGAACAGCGGCTCGGCCTCGAGATCGCGCTTCCAGACGGAGAACTCGAGTGAGATGCCGTTGGGGTCGGTGCAGTACAGCGACCGGATGAACCCGTGGTCCACGAAGTCGCTGGCGTCCATGCCGTGGTCGCGCAGCGAGGACTGCAACTTGTCCAGGTCCGCGTCGGACTCGACCGCGATGGAGACGTGGTCGAACAAGATGCCCGACGCCGGGACCCCCGAGTCCTTCCGCGGCGGGAGCTCGACGTCCTGCCACTCGAAGAAGGCCAGCGTGCTGCCGGGGCCCAGGCTGAAGAAGTAGTGCCGGTGCGGGTACTCCGCGTCGGGGTCGCCGGTCGTCCCGATCAGCTTCATCCCGACCACGTCCCGGTAGAACCGGACCGTTTTGTCCATGTCGTTGGTCACCAACGCGAGATGGTTGACGCCTCGATACGCGACCACTGCCCACGTTCCCTTCTGCTCGTTGCTACCCGTCGGCCACCCGGTTCACGAGGTGTGGTCGACCGTCACGCCGATCTGGCGCAACCAGGAATCACGGTCGAACAGGGTCCGAACCGTGATCACCTCTTCGTCTCTGGTCCGCACCAGCACGGCACCTGGAACCTCGAAGTGCTCGCCGGTGCCGTTGTATGCGATATCCCGCCATGTGAGTCGGCCCGTGAAGCTCCCGGTGAAGATCACCTCCGCCAGGACGGCCCCGTTGTCCGCGGCGACCGGGCCGGAGACCACCGGCATCGAGAGGTCGGGGAACGACGACATCGTGCGCTGGAAGTGGGCCACGGCGGCCTGTCTGGATTGCACCGGGACCTGCCGGAACAACGAATGCACCGTGACGTCCGGGGCCAGCACCGCACTCAGCTCTACGAGGTCACCGCTCTCGTGTGCGGCGTACCACCGGCCGAACACCCGGAGCGCGAGATCTTCGCGAGTCACCGTCACCGACGCCCCCGGTTGTATACGATCTGGTAGCGTGGACGTTAGCGGGATCACTAATCAGCGTCAATGACGCAAGCAGCGGAATGCCCTGGACGTGGCTCGACGGGTGCACGGTCTGGGCGGGCGACGTCGGCCATGGACGTCGGTATGGAGGTGCGGGTGCGCAGCAGGTGCCACGGTGGTCCGGCGGAACCGGCTCCATGCTGAGCGCGAGCGGACCGGCGATCGTCGGCATCGGCGAGGAGCTGACCCGCGACGCCGGTGGCCGCAGCGGCCTCGAGCTGCAGGCCGGCGCGGTGCGGGCGGCCGTCGCGGACGCCGGACTGAGCCTCACGGACGTGGACGCGGTTTACGCGCTGCCGCCCTACTCCGACGCCCACTCCATGTTCGCGCTCTCCCTGGCCGAACACCTCGGCGTGCGCGGCAGCGCGGCGGTCACCGTGGACGTCGGGGGCACGGTCTCGCCGATCATCATGCTGCTTCAGGCGGCGCTGGCGATCCGGCACGGCGCGCACGGGACCGCGGTCTGCGTCTTCGGCGAGGCGGCGCGGACCGGTCGGCGGCACACCGGGACCGGCTGGACGCTCAGCGCGGCCATGGGCACCGAGGAGTTCGAGGAGCCGTTCGGCGCGGTCGGCTTCGTCGTGCCCTACGCCCTGCTCGCCTCCCGCTACCTCTACGAGTACGGCGCACCGCGCAGCGCCTTCGCCGCCGTCGCGATGAGCGCGCGGCGGCACGCGGCGCTGCATCCCCTGGCGCTCATGCGTGACCGGCCCATGACCGCGCAGGACTACGACGATGCCCCGATGGTCTCGGACCCGCTGTGCCTGCTGGACTGTTCGGTGATCGCCGACGGCGCCGGGGCCCTGGTCGTCTGCGCCGCCGACCGGGCGCGCGACCTGATCCATCCCCCGATCGCCCTGGCCGGGGTCGGGACGTCGGTGACGCACAAGAACGTCAACCAGTTGCCGCCGTTGTCCGCGCTCGGGATGCGCGACGCGGCCGACAAGGCCTACCGCGCCGGCGGGCTGACGGCCGCCGACATCGACGTGGCCCTGGTCCACGACGCGTTCACCGTGTCGACCCTGCTGACGGTGGAGGGCCTGGGGCTCTGCGGCGCGGGTGAGGGCGCGGACTACGCACGCGACGGCGGCCTCGACCTCGGTGGGCCCTGCCCGGTGAACCCCCACGGCGGGCTGCTCTCCCAGGGCCACCTGGGCGGGATCCTGCACCTGACGGAGGCTGTCGTCCAACTTCGGGGTGCAGCGGGCCCGCGCCAGGTTCCCGGCGCCCGGGTGGCCGCGGTCGCCGGCAACGGCGCCGTCTTCGGCACGTGCGGGGTGCTGCTGCTGAGCGGGACGGACCGGTGACCGGGACCGCGCCGCAGCGCATGGCGCGCAAGCCCGTTCCGGAGCCCTCGGCCACCTCGTGGCGCTTCTGGGAAGGGTGCGCCGCCGGGGAGCTGCGGCTACCGCACTGCCGGGCCTGTGACGGCGTGCACTTCTATCCGCGTTCGGCGTGCCCGGCCTGCGGCGATACCGATCTGGACTGGGTCCGCTCGGCGGGCACCGGGGCGGTCTACGCCACGACCGTCGTACACCGCTCCTTCTGGGGTGACGCGTGGGCCGACGACCTCCCCTACAACGTCGTGATGATCGAACTCGACGAGGGCGTGCGCATGGTGTCGGCGGTCGTCGGGGTGCCCCCCGACCAGGTGCACATCGGAATGCGGGTCGGCGTGACCTTCGTACCCCGTGCGGGCTCGCACCTGCCGTTCTTCCAGCCGCGGGACGGGTCGGGGCCGGGATAACGAACGGGCCGGCGTTAGTGTTTCCGGGCGAGGAGATTGCGGGTCGGCGAAAGGATCGATGATGCGCGCGGCCGCTGTGGCCTACCAGGCCATCCAACGCGGCATCGCCGAAGGTGACTATCCGCCGGGCAGCTGGATCCGGGAGGACGAGGTCGCCGCCCGGGCCGGGGTCAGCCGTACACCCGTGCGGGAAGCGCTGCGCAAGCTGCACTCCGAGGGCATCGTCGAGCTCTTGCCCAACCGTGGCGCGGTCGTCGTCGGTTGGACGTCGCACGACCTCGACGACATCTTCGACCTGCGGATGATGCTCGAGGGATACGCCGTCCGACGGGTGGTCGAGGCCCCGAGGGGCAAGATCGACCTCCCGGCCCTGAACGCGATGTGCACCGAGATGGAGCAGTTGCTCGACCAGGGCGGTACCGCGAACCACGACCGCATCGGCGAGCTCGCCGTGGCGTTCCACGATGCGCTGCACCGGGCGTCGGGGAACCGGCAGCTGATGAGCATCCTCCCCGGGCTCAACCAGATCCCGCTCGTACACACGGCCAACCGGCAGCGCACGCACGAGCAGTTGGCCCGCAGCCTGACCCAGCACCGCGAGATCCTCGAGGCGATCGCCGCCGGCGACGCCGACTGGGCAGAGGCGGTCATGCGTGCGCACGTCCGGGCCGCCCGGACCGCCCTGCGCAACCAGAACCCGGGGCCGGCCGGCCTGCACGCGCACCAGGCCTGACGCCCGGAGGCCCGCCCACGCGCTCGGGCGTGGACGGCGGCCACCGTCGCTGCGCTACAGGAAGGGCGTGTTGGGCTCCAGGCCGCACAGGGCGCGCCCGTGGTGTTCGATCCCCGTCGTCGGCATCATGACGGCGTGGGTCGCGAGGGCCTGCGCGTCGCGGGCCACCAGCTGGATCGGCTGGCTCTCGTGGATGCCGGTCGCGCCGCTCGCCCCGCGGAGGATCTCGATGGCCTCCGCGAACAGCCGGTTCGAGTAGGACACCATGCCCCACAGCAGTGGGCGCTCTTCGGGACCGTAGGGCTCGCCGGTCGCGGCGTGCCGGTCGACGATGTCGGCCGCCTCGAGCATCAGGTGATCGCCCGCTCTGATCTTCATGGCGGCCTCGGCGACCTGGTGGTGGGTGATGGCGGCGTCACTGCGCTGCAGGTAGCCGGTGTAGGCGATCGGCCCTCGCGTCGGCAGCCGCTCCAGGAACAGTTCCATGGCCGCCTTCGCCAGGCCAGGGAAGGTCGCCCCACCGCTGGTGAGGATGTAAGGGATGGCCGGGATGCGGTAGAGCGGCGAGTTCTTGTTGATCTCGCTGCGGTAGGTGCCCTCCTTGGCCTCGGCCATGCGCAGCATCCGCTGCTCGGGGACGTGGATGTTCTCGCCGCGGACCGTGTTGCTCCCGGTACCGCGCAGCCCGCTGACGTACCAGTCGTCCTCGATCGTCAGCTCCGAGTACGGCATGAGGAACATGCACACCTCGGGCTGCCCCGGCTCCAGCTCGACGACGGCCGGCTCGGCGACCCACTGCGCGTCGAGGCAGCCGCTGTTGAAGGGCCACCGGCCGGTGACGGAGAACCCGCCATCCTGGCGGACCGCCTTGGCGGTCGGGATCAGCGTCGCCGTGCACGTGACGTCCGGGTCCGCGAAGACCTCGTCCTGAACCTCGTCGGGGAACAGCGACACGATGAAGGCGGCGTCTTCGTAGAGGGTGGCGACCCAAGCGGTCGATCCGCAGCCACGGGCCAGCTCACCGAGCACCTGGACCTTCGTCCGGGTGTCGACCTCGAACCCGCCGTAGCGGTGCGGACGGGTCAGCTGCAGGAGGCCGGCCTCCTTGAGCGCCTGGAGGTTCTCCCTCGGCACCCGGCGCTCCTCGTGACACCGGCGGGCGTTGGCCCGCAGCAGCGGAACGAGGTCGGCGGCCCGCTGCACCAGGTCCTCGCGCGTCGGCACCGCGCTGGGGGGTTGAGCCGCCGGGGCGTCAGCAACAGTCGTCATGTCCGTCCCTTCTGGACCGGTCGAGACCGGGAGCGCCGAACAGTTCTGATTGCATCCAATTCCGGAGCGGTGCGGGACCGTTACTGCTGCTCTTCCGCTTGATCGACGGGATCGAAGGACTTTCACCCCGGAAGTTGTATACGATCATGGACTGTAGCGCCCGTCACATCCGACGTCAACGCTCATCGGGGCCGGAACGGACAAGACCGCCCGACGGGTTCGATTGCCGGTCAGAACGGGCGGCCGACCTCGTAACCGCCGTCGTCGGTCGTGATGGTGACCGGGACGGTGGAGGTGGATCCGTCGATCGTCGCCGAGCAGAAGAGCGTGAGGTGCCGGATGGCCGGCACACCGGACGGACAGGTCACTCCCGTCACCCCGCTGATCCGGGGGTCACGGATGAGGGCTCTCCGGACGTCGTTCTCGACGACCACCGGATCGAGCAGCACCCCCGGTGCGGCGGAAGCAGCGGAGATCTCCGGCGCGGGCGAACCCGCGACCACGACGGTACAGCCCGCCAACACCAGCGATCCGGCCAGCAGGACGCCCGGGGCGAGCACGTTCGCGCGCATGGCGGCTCCCCGCTCGATAGCGGACGACCAGTCTGGCACGCCGGCACCGTTCTGCGGTCGGTGCTCGTCAGCACGCCTGCGGGGCCCCGTTGCCCGGGGAGACGACTAGACTCTCGACATGTCGACCGGGGACAGGACTCCCGGAGCCACGGGTGACCGGTTACGCCGGATCGAGGCGGTGACGGACACCGCGCTCGCACACCTCGACGTCGAGGATCTCCTCGTCGAGTTGCTCGATCGGGTACGCGACCTCCTCGCCGTCGACACCGCCGCAGTGCTCCTGCTCGACTCCTCCTCGCGGTACCTCGTCGCGACCGCTGCCCGCGGCATCGAGGAGGAGGTCCTGCAGGGGGTGCGCATACCCCTCGGGAGAGGGTTCGCCGGCCGTATCGCAGCCCAGAAGCGAGCGGTGATCATCGAAAATGTCGATCACGCCAACGTGCTCAACCCGATCCTGCGGGACAGGGGGATCCACTCGCTGCTCGGTGTTCCGCTGCTGACCGGCGGCACCGTGATGGGTGTCCTGCACGTCGGAACGCTGTCCACCCGTCGCTTCACCGACGAGGACAGCCTGCTGCTCCAACTCGTGGCCGACCGGGTCGCCCTGGCCACTCAGGCCCGCATCTCGCAGGTCGAGCGAGCGGCGGCGACGGCGCTGCAACGCAGCCTGCTGCCCGCGGAGCTGCCCACCGTTCCGGGTCTCGAGTTCGCCGCCCGTTACGTCGCGGGCGGTGACGGCGAGGTCGGCGGCGATTGGTACGACGTGTTCGGCCTCCCGTCCGGCTGGCTGTGCATCGTGGTCGGCGATGTCGTCGGTCGCGGCCTGCGCGCTGCCATCGCCATGGGTCGGCTGCGCGGCGCGCTGCGCGCCTACGCGCTGGAATCCGAGGATCCCGCCGAGCTGATCAGCAAGCTCGACCGGCAGGTGCAGCACTTCGAGCCCGACATGATGGCGACCGTTCTCTGCGCGATGGTGGAACCGTCCTACGACCAGCTGCACCTGTCCTCGGCGGGCCATCTGCCGCCGGTGTCGGTCTACCCTGGTCTGCCTGCCGCGCTTCTCGAACTGCCGATCGATCTCCCGGCGGGCATCGACGCCAGGCGCCCGCGGCACACCAGCACCATGGCGTTGCCGCCGGGGTCCGGCATGTGCTTCTACACAGACGGGCTGGTCGAGCGCCGGGGAAGCTCGCTCGACGTCGGCCTCGAACATCTGCGCAGGTCCGTGTTCGCGGGCCCGGCCGAGTCCGTGTGCGCCGCCGTGATGTCCGACCTACTGGGCACTGAACCACCCATCGACGACGTCGCCGTCCTCGTGCTGCGCCGGCAGGACGGCGCGGAGATGGACCCGCTGGACCTCCGGATGCTGGCGGTGCCGGTGTCGCTCGGGTTCATCCGCACCGCGGTCCGCCACTGGTTGGCGGGCGCCGGCGCGAGCCCGGACGAGGTCGCCGATCTTGTCGTGGCGATCGGCGAGGCGTGTGCCAACGTCGTCGAACACGCCTACGGGCCTTGCGGCGGCACCGTGTCCGTGCACATGGTGAGCCGGCCACCGGTCGTGTTCGCCGCGATCCGCGATACGGGTCGGTGGCGACCGCCTCGGGGGAGCGAGCGGGGCCGCGGGATCAGACTCATGCGAGGCCTCAGCGACGACGTGCGGATCGAGCGGACCGCGGCAGGCACCTACGTCCTGATACGCACCGCCCTGGCCGGACACGGGCCCCGATGACGCGGGCGACCGTTGCCACCCAGCGCGTCCACGAGGACACGGTGCGCATCGTGATCTCCGGTGAGATCGATCTGGCGAACGCAGCCGCCGTGCAGCGTCAGATCCTCGCGCAGATCACCAACCAGCTGGCCGCGGTCTCGGTCGACCTCAGCACTCTCACCTACATCGACAGTGCCGGCCTGCGGGTGTTGTTCACGCTCGGGACCCGGCTGGAGACGCTGCAGATCGCTCTCGAGCTACTGGTTCCGCCGCAATCGCCGACCCGAAGGGTGATCGAGCTGTCGGGGCTGGCGTCGATTGCGTCCGTGCGGCCGGCCCGGGAGTGAGATCGCACGCTTGCGCGCGTCGTCGCGGAGCGCGCCGAGAGCCTGCTCGATGCCGTCGAACGTCTCGAACAGGCTGCCCATCCCCGCGGCATCGAGGGTGCGGGCCCCGGCCCGGGAGGCGCCGACGAGGCAGAACCCGATGTCGACCTCCCCCGCCCGGTACGCCGCGCGAACCAGGACGTTCATTCCGGCCGCCGAGAGGAAGGTCAGCCGCGAGACGTCCAGGAACACCACCCTGGGTGCGGACGACAGGAGTCCCGCCAGGACCCGCTCCAGCTGCGGCGCGGTCAACACGTCCAGCTCACCCGCCAGCCGCACGACCTGAACTCGCGGGGTCAGCTTGTCGACGGCGACGGTGAACAGCTGGTGCCGCCCGGTGACCTGAACCTGACCGGGCCCGCCGCGCGACCGCTCGGCATCACTGCTGCCCGTCATGCCTGCCTCCGACCGTCGATCCGACTGCGGCGACGCGGGGTCGCCGCCCCATCGATCCCGGCCTCGCCTGACACGGGAGCCCGGATCGACCGCAAGCATGATCTCGGCGGCACCCGCGTGCACCGGCCTGTCAGGTCGATACGACCGGCCCTCGTCGACCACCGGCGCACGATCCCCGGACAGCGCGGTGATCAGCGAGGAGGGCCTGGGGACGACGGCGACCGCTCACGTCCGGACCGGCCGGGCCCCGGACCGCTCCAGGTGCTCGGCCAGAGCCTGGTTGACAGCCTCGGGCTGCTCGGCGTTGACCAGGTGGGCGGCGTCCCCCACGACGACGAAGGTCGCCCCGGCGATGCCGAGGGCGATCGCCCGCACCATCTCCACCGGTGTGGCCGGGTCGTCGGCTCCGGCGATCACCAGGGTGGGGACGGTGATCCGGGACAGCTGGTCGCGGACGTCGAAGGCGCCGATGGCCTCGCAGCAGCCGGCGTAGCCCTCCCGGGACGTGGCGCGGAGCATGTCCAGCAGGCGTCCGGCTTCCTGCGGCCGGTCGTGGGCGAACTGCGGGACGAACCAGGTTCCGGTGCGGGAGGGGACGAGGATCTCGGTCCCCTCGGCGCGGACCGAGGCGGCGCGGACCGGCCACGACTCCGGGTCGGCGAACTGCGCGGCCGAGGCGCAGACGGCGAGGCTGAGGAGCCGGTGGCCCGCGTGGATCGCCAGCCACTGGCCGATGGCGCCGCCGATCGAGACGCCCGCGTAGTGGAACCGTTCGACACCGAGGGAGTCGAGCAACGCCAGGACGTCACCCGCCAGATCGGACATCGTGTAGGGGCCGGGCGGGGTCGGGGAGCCCCCGTGCCCGCGCAGGTCGAACCGCACGATCCGCCACCTGTCGGCGAGCGCGGCGACCTGCGCGTCGAAGAGGCCGACGTCGGTGCCGAGCGAGGGGCCGAGCACCAGGACGGGGGCGTCGGCGGGTCCGTCGATCATGTGGTACAGGTCCACCGCGGTGGGGTGCTGCGTCATCCGGTCGTCTCCTGGGTGCGTTCGGGGTGGGTCTTCCGCGCCGCGTCGAGGGTGAAGCGGCCGTCGTCCCAACCGTCGGCGAGCGGGGCGAAGTAATGGAACACCACCCGCTTGGAGCGGTACCTCCACCGCCCGCCGACGCGGACAACCGTGTCGATGTAGCGACCCGCGGCGGCGTGCGGAACGCCGTGCAGGACACACGGCTGCCAGAGGAAGGACCGCACGTGGGCGGTGTCGCCGTCGAGGTCGATCTCGAGGTTGGTGACGTAGTGCCAGAAGGCCGTCAGGCCGCCGTCGGCCAGGCCGCTGAAGAACGTCAGCAACTGCTCGTGTCCGCGGGCGTGGCTCAACCCGGTGAACTCACCGTCGTCGGTGAACAGGGCGACGAGCGCCGCCCAGTCGCCGTCGTCGAGCACCCGGCAGTACTCGGCGTCCAGGGCGCGGATCGCCTCGAGGTCCTCGAGGCGCTGCAGCCGGCTCTCGAGGGAGGTCATGCGAGGAACTCCACGGCCACCGGACCGGCGGACACCGCTCGGCCGGGGAGCCGGACGAGCACCCGGCCATCAGCGGTGGTCCCCACCTCGACGGACACCGCTTCGCCCATCGCGCTGACCAGACGTGCGGTGTACCGGCCGGGAGCCGGCAGGGCGGTGTGCTCCGGCACGGTGATCTCCACGACCCGGGCCGCCCTCCCCGGTCCCGATGGGACGGCGATGCCGTCGACACGATGCGGCCGGCCCAGAGCGCGGGCGGCGGCGCGCAGGTCACCGCGCCCGATGCACTCGCGGACGTAGCTGGATGAACAGGGCCCGTCGGCCTCGTACACCAGGTCGACACCGTGCGTGGCGAATCCGTACTGCCCGCCGAGGCGGTGCAGCATGTGGACGTCACCGGCGCCACGGTGCCCGAAGGTGAAGTTGCTGCCGACGACCACCGCGTGGGCGCGCAACGCGTCGACCAGCACCCGCTCCACGAACTCCGCCGCGTCGACCCGGGCCAGCTCAGGGGTGAACGGCAGCACGCAGAGCGCGTCGACGCCGAGCTCGCCCGCGAGCTCGGCCCGCCGGTCCACGGTGCTCAGCACCGCGGTGTCCCGGGACAGCCCGAGTACCTGCGCGGGATGCGGGTCGAAGGTGACCAGGACCGTGGGCAGCCCACGGGCCCGGCCGAGCCGCACGGCCTGCTCGATGACCCGGGCGTGGCCACGGTGGAGGCCGTCGAAGACACCCACGGTGACGACGCACGGCCCCCGACCGGCGGGGATCTCCTCGAGCCCCTGCCACAGTGGCGCACGGCCCAGCAGGGCCGGCGCGGTCACGGCTGGGCCGCCAGATCCGACGGGTGCTGGGCCAGCGGAGTGACCTGGATCTTCATGAATGGGAACAGCGGCAGCGTCCACAGGATCTCGTGCAGCTCGTCGGTCGAGCCGACGTCGAAGATGCTGATGTTGCTGTACTGGCCGACGACGCGCCACAGGTGCACCCAGGTACCGGCGCGCTGCAGCTCCAGCGCGCGGGCCTTCTCGGTGGCCAGCAGCGTCTCGCGCTCGGCCGGGTCGAGGTCACGCGGGACCGCGACGTCCATCTTCACGTGGAAGAGCATCGTTCCTACTTCCTCGTCCAGGCCCGGACCGCGTCGGTGTCGAGCTCGACACCGAGTCCGGGGCCATCAGGTAGGTGCAGCTCGCCGTCGGCGTAGCGCAACGGGGTGGCGAGCAGTTCCTCGCGCATCAGCAGCGGGCCGAACAGCTCGGTCCCCCACGTCACGGACGGCGCGCTGCAGGCCAGGTGCAGCGAGGCGACGGTGCCGACCGGGCTCTCGATCGACGTCCCGCCGTGGCAGGGGATGCCGGCGGCGCCGGCCACCTCGGCGATGGCCTTGGTCAGCCGCAGTCCACCGGACTTGGTGGTCTTGAGCGAGAACACGTCCGCGGCCCGCAGCTTGGCCAGGCGCAGCGCGTCGGCCGGGGTGCGCAGGCTCTCGTCGGCCATCACCGGGATCGGCAGCACGCGGTTGATCTCCGCGAGGGCCTCGACCTCCGCGCCGGGCACGGGCTGCTCGATGAGCTCGACGCCGGCCTCGGCGAGCCGCGGCAGGTAGGTCAGCGAAGTGAGCAGGTCCCAGCGGGCGTTGATGTCGACCCGCACCCCCGCGACGCCGGCCAGCTTCTCGGCGACGGCGCAGATCCGGGCCACGTCGTCGGCCGGGTCCTGCGCACCCATCTTGAGCTTGAAGCTGTGGTGCAGCCCGGCGTCGAGCTTGGCCAGTGCCTCCTCGATCACCACGGGGGCGGGCTCGGTGCCCAGCGCCCAGGTCACCGGGACCGATCGCCGGGCCAGGCCGCCGAGCAGGGTGTGCACCGGCACGTCGAGACAGCGCGCCCAGGCGTCGTGCAGGGCGACCTCGACCGCGGCCTTCGCGTAGAGGTTCGCCGCGACGACGTCATCGACGTCGCGCTGGATGCCTGCGATGTCGTCGACAGTGCGGCCGACCAGCAGCGGCGCGATGAACCGCTCGATCACCAGCTGCATCGTCTCGACGGACTCTCCGCCCCACCACGGCCCGCCCGGGACGACGCCCTCACCGACGCCGGTGACCCCACCCGCGGTGCGGACGAAGACGAGCAGCACGGGCTGGGCGTCCATGCCGGTGCGGGCGAAGCGGTGCGGGCGGCGCAGCGGCACGTCGAGCAGGACGGTGTCGACGCGGTCGATCCGCATGTCACTCATCGGGTGTTTCTCTCTGTCGGATCGGCCCGGTCCGGCCCGTGCACTCCGCGCACGGGCCGGACCGGGAAAGGGAAACCCTCAGGATCGATGCTTCGGTCCTGAGAAACGGGCCTCAGGCACGCTCGAGGACGAAGTCGTACTCGGAGCGCAGGCTTCCGTCGCCCTGGTCCTGCGGGTTCAGCACCAGCTCAGGCTTCGTGGCCTGGGCGACGTCGCTGTCGACGTACTCGCCGCCCTCGAAGTAGAGCTGGGTGGTGATCTGCCGGTAACCCGGCGCCCGCACGATGAGGTGCAGGTGCGCGGGCCGCCACGGGTGCCAGCCGGCGGCGGTGATGAGTGCGCCGGTCGGACCGTCGGTGGGGATCTGGTACGGGGCGGGCTGGATCGTGCTGATCTCGAAGCGGCCCTGGTCGTCGGTGACGACGACACCGCGCAGGTTCCCCTCGGGGATGTCCGGGGCGAAGCCGGAGTAGTAGCCCGCCTCGTCGGCGTGCCAGATGTCCAGCTCCGCACCGGCGACCGGGTTGCCGTCGACGTCGCGGACCTGGCCGGCGAAGACCAGCGGGGTGCCCTTCTCGTCGGGCCGGCTCGGCAGCGCGGCGACCGACGGCAGCTTCTGCTGGTCGGGCAGGTAGTACGGGCCCAGGATGCTGCCCTTGGTGCCCTGCTGGGTCTCGGCGGCCACCGCCTCCACGACGTGCTCGACGAACACGTCCAGGAACAGCGGCCACTCGCCGCCCTCACCCACCTCGATCAGCCACTTCTTGGCGGCCTGGAACTCCGGGTAGGTGACCTTGTGGGTGCGGACGGCCTCGTGCACGCCGGCCAGCACGGCACGCACCACGGCGTCGACACGCTCGGGGGAGACGGCTTCGCCGGCCCCCTGCTGCCGGGTGGCGCGGAACGCCTGGGTGGCGGAGGCGCCCGAGCCTGCGGCGGTGGGTGCCGACTTCTCGGTCGTGGTCATTCGGGTACTCCTGTGGTGGGTCGGTCAGCGGTTGCGGAGGAACGAGACGTCGTCGTTGCCGATCAGATCCGGAACGGTCCAGCCGTCGAGGTCGTACTCGTTCAGGCACGTCTCGGCGAAGCCCGTCATCGCGGCGGTCGTGCCCTGCCCCTCGGCGGCGAAGAGCAGCTCGGCCTTGACGTTCTCGTGGTTGCCCGAGTAGTTGCGCTCGTAGAGCTCGTGGCGCCCACCGAACTCCGAGCCGACGGCGTCCCACAGCGCCTTCATGACCTTGACCCGGTCGACGGCGTCGTAGCCGTTCGAGCCGCGGACGTACTTGTCGAGGTAGGGCCGCACCTCAGGGGTCTTGAAGTCGACCGAGTGCGAGTTGAGGTAGATCAGGCCGCTGGCGACGTCGGATTCGATGATCTCCTTGACCCGGGGGTAGGCCTGGATCATCAGCATCCGGTAGGTCAGCCCGTAGTCGAGCTTGGGCAGCTGCGCGCCGTTGGTCCACTCGTCGGGATTGCTGGCCATCGCGTCGGCCAGCGCGTAGAACGTGTTGCGCCAGCCGATCACCTCGCCGACCCGGGTCTGCACGCCGCGGAAGTCCTTGCTGCCGGTCACCTCGAGGGCCTTGAGCAGCAGGCCGGCGATGAAGTCCAGCTTGACCGCGAGCCGGATGCACCCGTGGAAGGTGAACCGCGGGATGAAGCCGGAGACCGGGAAGAAGCCGTTGATCTTCTCGATGTCGCCGTAGGCGAAGACGTTCTCCCACGGCACGAGCACCTTGTCGAAGACGAAGATCGTGTCGTTCTCGTCCATCCGGGACGACAGCGGGTAGTCGAACGGGCTACCCATCACCGCGGCCTGCTGCGTGTAGGAGGTGCGACAGATCAGCTTCACGCCCGGTGCGTCCATCGGCACCGTGCAGATCAGCGCGAACTCCTTCTTCTTGATCGGCAGCCCGTAGTGCGCGATGAAGTTGTAGTTCGTGATCGCCGAGCCGGTGGCGACGACCTTCGCGCCGCTGACGATCAGGCCGGCGTCGGTCTCCTTCTCGACCTTCATGAACACGTCGCCGACCTCGTCCGGCGGCAGGTTGCGGTCCACCGGCGGGTTGATGATCGCGTGGTTCCAGTAGAGAACCTTCTCCTGCGACTCCTTGTACCAGCGCCGCGCGTTCGCCTCGAACGGCGTGTAGAACTCGCTGTTGGCGCCGAGCGTGCCCAGGAAGCTGGCCTTGTAGTCGGGGCTGCGGCCCATCCAGCCGTAGGACATCCGCGCCCAGGTCTCGATGGCCTGCCGGTCGGCCCGCAGATCCTCGACGGAGTGCGGGCTGCGGAAGAACGGGTGCGTCACGCCGCCGTTGCCGGTGTCGGTCGGGACGGTCAGCTTCGATGCGTGCTCGGGGTCGTGCAGGGCGTCGTAGAGCCGGGCGGTCATCCGCACCGGGTTGCGGAACGCCGGGTGGGTGGTGACGTCGCGGACGCGCTCGCCGTAGATCCACACCTCGCGGTCGTCACGGAGGGACTCGATGTACTCGGCACCGTTCATCGGCCGGGTGGCCGAGGAGGCGTTCGAGTTCGAGACCCCGTTCGACTGCGGGTCGACGGACTCGCGGTCCTGCTGGACGGACATGTAATCCCCTTCTTCGTCGGTGGAGTCGGGCGCCGTGATCGCGACGCGGTGATCAGGGCGCCGTGGTCTGGTGGTGGCGCAGCGGGGTGAAGACGGTGGCGGCGTCGAACCAGCCACTCTCCGGGCAGTCGATCGAGCCGCCCCAGTGCACGCCGGTCTCGCGGGGCCGGAGCTCACGGAACCCGCCCGCGAAGAACAGCAACGGCTCGGCGTCGGTCACCTCGAGATGGTCGACCTCGCCGATGACGATCAGGTGGTCGCCCCCGTCGTAGGTGCGCCACGGACGGCAGGAGATGGTCGCCGCGTTGCCGACCAGGATCGGGGCCGTGGGCCCGTCGGCCCACTCCGGCTCCGGGTGCTGGGGTCGCCCGGCGAAGTGCCAGGCGGTGTCGAGCTGGTCGGCGCCGAGCACGTTGACCGCGAACGGCGCACCGTCGAGGTAGGTGCACGCCTTCGACCGGCGGGTGAGCGTCACCTGGCACAGCGCCGGCTCCAACGACACCGCCGTGAACGCGTTGACGGTCGCCCCGTGCGGTTCCCCGCGGTCGTTGCGGCACGTCACCACGGTGACGCCGGTGGCGAACCGGCCGAAGCCGTTGCGCAGTTCGCGCTGGTCTAGCACCATGCCGCACCTCCTTGTACGCTATGCGTGCAGTTTGAACGCTCTGCGTGCAGCGGTGAGGGTGCCGGGTCTGATTCGCCTTAGTCAAGAGCGACATACGGAGAGATGTGACGATGACCGCAGGGGAGCTCGATCGAGACCACATCCAGAGCCTCGAGCGTGGATTCGCGGTACTCCTCGCGTTCGACGCCGAACGCCCCAACCCCACCCTCGCCGAGCTGGCCACCACGACCGGGCTGTCCCGGCCGGCGGTGCGCCGGATCCTGCTCACCCTCCAGCGACTGGGCTACGTCGAGGGCGGCAGCGGCCGGTGGCGGCTCACCCCCCGGGTGCTGAGCATCGGCCAGCACTACTCGGCGTCGAACGCGATGATCGAGATCGCGCAGCCGCACCTGCTCGCGCTCGCCGAGCAGACCCAGGAGTCATCCTCGCTCGCGGCGCTGGACGGCTCGGAGGCTGTCTACATCGCCCGGGTACCGGTGCGGCGGATCATGAGCATCAACGTGTCGATCGGCACCCGGGTCCCCGCGCACGCGACGTCGATGGGCCGGGTCCTGCTGGCCTGGGCGCCCCCGGCCGAGATCGACCGCGTGATCGCCGAGTCCGGGCTGCGCGCCTACACGGAACGGACCGTCACCGATCCCGCGGAGTTCCGCCGGGCCCTGCACGCCGTGCGCGAGCAGGGCTGGTCGATCGTCGCCGAGGAGCTCGAGGCCGGCCTGCTGTCCGCGTCCGCACCGGTCCGCGACCGGTCCGGAACGGTGGTGGCCGCCCTCGCCTCCTCGACCTCCAGCGGCCGGTCGGACACGGCGCGGCTACAGGAGGAGGTCGTCCCGCTCCTCGTGCGCACGGCCGAGCGGATCAGTGCCGACCTCGACCACGGCGGTGCCGGCCGGTCGCCCGGGCCCGTGGTGCTGAACGGGCGCGACGGGTTCTTCTGATCTCGCTCTGCGCGAGCTACTCCTCGAGCCGGATCGGCAGCCCGAACAGCGGGAACAGGCGCTCGGCGTCGAGGAACGCGTTGAACCCCATGAGCCGGTCGCCCGAGAACTCGAGGACCTGCAGCGAGAACGGCTCGAAACGGCCGCCGGGACCGCTGGGCCGGTACTGGCCGAACGCCGGTAGACCGTTCGCCGTGACCGGGATCAGGTGGGAGCCGCGGCATTCGGCCCCGGGGCCGACCCACCACCCGCGGATGTCGGCGGGGCCGCGCAGCCACAGGTCGTAGGGCGGCATCGACAGAGTGGCGTCCTCGTGCAGCAGCGCGACCAACGAGTCGATGTCATAGCGCACGAAGGCGTCGGCGTAACGAGCCAGGAGCTCCTGGAGCTCGCCGTCGGCCAGCTGGGCCGGGTCGGACGTGGTGAGGTCGCGGGCTGCGAGCGTCGACCGGGCTCGCTGCAGCGCGCTGTTGACCGACGCGACCGTGCTGCCGAGCAGTTCGGCGACCTCCGCGGCGCTCCACTGCAGGACCTCCCGCAGGATCAGCACCGCGCGCTGCCGGGGCGGCAGGTGCTGCAGCGCGGCCACGAAAGCGAGACGGATCGACTCGCGCGACACGGCCAACTCGGCCGGATCGGCCCCCGCCGGCAGGACACGGCTGTCCGGGATCGGCTCGAGCCAGCTGACCTCGGGCAGCGGGGGGCCCAGCGGCGTCGACGACGATGACGCGGGCCCCAGGTCCATGGGTCGGGCCCGGCGCTGGCTGCCGTCCAGCATGGTCAGGCACACGTTGGTGGCGATGCGGTAAAGCCACGACCGGAGGGTCGAACGGCCCTCGAAGCGATCGAAGCCGCGCCAGGCGCGCACCATCGTCTCCTGGACGGCGTCCTCCGCGTCGAAGGCCGAGCCGAGCATCCGGTAGCAGTGGGCGGTCAACTCCACCCGATGCTGCTCCAATCGGGGCTCCAGCTCCCCCCGCTCACTTGTCACCGTGCTCGGGGCCACGCTGTTCGCGGCTGCGAGATCAGTCATCCCTCTTCGGCCCTCTCCGCCTCGACGCCAGCGCGACGACTGCTGGATGACGGCCATCGTAGGGGGCCGCACCGACAATTCCGGGAGACTCGACAACCGCTCAGGGCGCGAGCGCCAGGAACGGACATCGAGATACCGCAGACTTCGCGACCGGATCGCTGAGCGCAACCTCGTCCTCCTCGACCGGTCGGAGGGTCTGCCGTGGCGGCGCCACACCCGGCAGACGCGGCGAAAAGATCGACATCCACCTGCCCTCACCGGTGCAAGGAATTCTCGCCCGCCCGACCGATGAGATCTCGCCACGGCTGCGGTCTACACAGGCGATCTCATTCCGGCAGCAGCAGAAGGAAGATCACGATGACGACGAACGGCAACCGGACGGCGCCGGCCGGCCGCGGGCTCGCCATGCACCGCACTCTCTGGGTTGTACAAATCCTGCTGGCAGTGTTCTTCCTGGTCGCGTGGGGCCGCCGGACGCAGACCACATTGCCGGCCGGACAGCTCACGCGCTGACCCGTCCGCACGACCCCTGTCACGCACGCCATCCGGCGACCGATTCTCCCGGGCACATGGCACATCCGGACCCGGTATGACCCCACGAGAGGAATGGAACAGCCCATGTCCACGAAGATCTTCGTCAATCTCCCCGTGAAGGACCTCGGCAAGTCGATCGAGTTCTTCACCGCACTCGGATTCGCGTTCGATCAGCAGTTCACCAATGACGACGCCGGCGGCCTGGTCATCAGCGACGACATCTACGTCATGCTTCTGACGGAGCCGTTCTTCAAGTCGTTCACCAAGAAGGACGTCGTCGACGCCACGAAGAGCACCGAGGCGATCCTGGCGCTGGGAGTCGAGAGCAGGGAGCGGGTCGACGAGCTGGCGGACAAGGCCCTCGCGGCAGGCGGGCTCCCCGCGAACGACACGAACGACCAGGGATTCATGTACGGGCGGAGTTTCCAGGACCTCGACGGCCACATCTGGGAGGTCATGTACATGGATATGGCTGCGCCGGCGGAGTAGCGCCCCGTACGTCACGACGAGCTCGCCGGAGGGCTGCATCTCGCGAGATGCAGCCCTCCGAGCGCGTCAACGGGAGCGGGTCGCCGGTGAGGTCAGACGACCTCGCTGAGCTTCCCGGTCGCCACGTCGAACACGAACCCGCGGATCGAGTCCTTGTGCGGGACGAAGGGGTTGGCCCTGATCCGGGCGATGGACTGCCGCACGTCGTCGTCGGGGTCGGGGAAGGCCTCGGCGGCCCACTCGGGCTTGATCCCGGTGTCGGCCTGGATCTGCTGCTTGAACCCGTCGTCGGTGAAGGTCAGCATGCCGCAGTCGGTGTGATGGATCAGGATGATCTCGGTGGTGCCCAGCAGCCGCTGGCTGATCGCCAGCGACCGGATCTCGTCGTCGGTGACGACGCCGCCCGCGTTGCGGATGACGTGCGCCTCGCCTTCGTTGAGGCCGAGGATGCGGTAGACGTCGAGCCGCGCGTCCATGCACGCCACGACGGCGACGTGCCGGGCGGGCGGGAGCGGCAACGGCCCGGAGAAGGTCTCGGCGTAACGGGCGTTGTTGGCGAGCAGTTCGTCCGTGACGGACATGGTTCTCTCCCGTGGGATGGGGTGCATCGGGTCGCGGACAGGCGCCCACGACACGTGGAACGCTGCAAGGCCGCGCGGCGACCGCGGGATGGGGAGGTCGCCCGGCCGCGCTACGCGGCCGGGCGACAGAACTCGTCGAACTGCACGACGCGACGGCTGGGCCAGAAGGGCTCGAGCTGCGTACGCGTCACGTCATCAGTCAACCGCCCGGCGGCGGTCCGGGCAAGACTCCGCTGCAGCACCAATCAGGAGCCGGCGAGACCGGGGTTGCGACGGGAAGCGGTCGGCCTGGATGACGAATTCATCCGACTCCTGCCGACGCGCCCCACCCCGATGGCCGGGTGGGTCCCGGCGCTGCGATGGGGTACCCCGGCACTCGGCAGGACGAGGAGGGAGAAGAACATGGCCGGACCGAGCCAGAACGAGGACGACGGCGGTGTGCGCACCGGGCCCGCCACCTCGAAGTCGCTGAAGTACGCCGAGGTGATCACGTCCCCCGACCAACTCAAGGACGTGCCTCCCGGCGAGACCCTGGTCACCACGAACCACGAGGTGATCCGCACCTGGGCCGAGGAACGCGAGGCTCAACCCGCCACGGTGCCGGGCACCGAGCACGGCGACCACCTCGGAGTGCTCACGTTCGATTTCCCCGGTTACGGCGGCGAGAAGCTACGTCACGTCAGCTGGGACGAATGGTTCCGCACCTTCGACGAGCGCCGGCTCAACTTCATCTTCCAGGAGAAGATGAAGGACGGCACAGCGAGCAACTTCTTCCGGCTGGAGAACCCCGAGCGCGAGGACGCCTGAGTCCGGTGTGGCTCACCCGTGTCGTCGATGAGGGCGCCGCAGCCCTCCGTTCCGTCGTAACGGGGCCGACCCGGCTCGGCGAAGCGCCTGCCAGCACACCGAGCCATCAGTGCTTGCGCGTCTCGGGCAGGGAGTCGGGGTCGAGGACGATGTAGTAGTCCGGGAGCAGGGCGTCACCGTCGCGCAGCGCGGCCCTCCCACTATCAGGGGGACGGGCCCGGACGTCACGACCGGCGGTCGGCGCGGGCCGGATCGTGTGTACCCGCGCCGACCGCCGAGGCATCAGCCCGCCAGCCCCGCCTGCTCCAGGAGCGTCCAGATCCTCGAGGGCGACAGCGGGGTCGCGGTGAGTCCGGGAGCGATCTCGGGCACCGCGTTCGCGATCGCGTTGCCGACCGTCGCCGCGGGTGGCTGAATGCCGCTTTCACCCACCCCCTTGAACCCGCCCGTGATGATCGGGCTCGGCGTGACCCGGTGCTCGATGGTGATGTCGGGGACGTCCTCGGACAACGGGACCACGTAGTCCAGGTACGACGTCGCCACCGGCTGCCCGGTCTCCGGGTCGAAGGCCGCCTCCTCCAGCAGCGCTCCCCCGAGGCCCTGAGCGATGGCTCCGATGATCTGGCCGTCCGCGATCAGCGGATTGACCAGCACGCCACTGTCGTTGACCGTCCAGTAGTCCTCGACGGTCACCTTGCCGGTGTCGAGGTCGACGGCCACCGCGGCCCCGTGTGCCGAGTAGGCGTAGGCGATGCCGGGCGGGTCGAACGAGACCGTCTCCTCGAGCAGGATCTTGTCGGTCTCACCGCGGCCCCAGCCCATCCAGCCCCGGTGGGCCACATCGCGCCAGGTGGCCTCGGCCCCGGTCGTGCCGGCCCGGAACACCGTCCCGTCCAGCTTGACGTCCTCCACGCCGACCCCCAGGGCGCGCGCCGCGAGGCCGAGCATCCGCTCGCGCATGGTGGCACCCGCCGTGATCAGTGCGGCGCCCGCGAGGGGCAGCGACCGGCTCGCCTGGGAGGAGAAGTTGGAGTACGGCGCGGTGGCCGTGTCCCCGAGCTGGACGGAGATCACGTCCAGCGGCACCCCGAGCTCGTCGGCGACGATCTGGGCCAGTGCGGTCTCGATGCCCTGTCCCATCGGCGTGACCCCGGAGAAGACCGTGACGGTCCCGTCCTCGTTCACCCGGATGGTGCCGGTCTCGTAGCCGCTCCAGTGGATCTGGAACATCTCCAGCAGCGCGCTGGGTGCGAAACCGGTGATCTCGACGTTGCCGGTGACGGCGATACCGCGCCGGATCCGGTCGGTGGACGGCCATCGCCGCGTCTCGCCGATCTCCACGGCCCGGCGCAGGACCGCCGGGTAGTCGCCGGAGTCGTAGGTGAGCATGGTGCCGGTGGTGTAGGGCATCTGCTCGGGTTGGATCGTGTTGAGCAGCCGCAGCTCGTTCGCGTCCCGGCCGAGCTCGCGGGCGGCCTCGTCGATGATCCGTTCCCGGATCCAGGCCGACTCCTGCATGCCGTAGCCGCGGTAGGCGCCGGTCGGGACGGCGTTGGTGAACACGGCGGTGACGCTCGCTCCCGCCGCGCCGAACCGGTAGGGACCCTCGACGGTCAGGGCCGCCACCTGGAAGGGCCCGCTGCCCGCCGTGCTGAGGAAGGCGCCGACGTCGCCGTGGATGTGCACGTGCAGGGCGGTGAACCGGCCGTCGGCGTCGAGACCGAGCCGACACCGGGCCTGCTGGCCGCGCCCCTGGTAGCTCGCCGTGAGGTTCTCGGTGCGGTCCTCGATCCACTTGACCCGGCGGCCGAGCACCTTGGCCGCCAGGCAGGCCATCGCCTCGTCCGCGTAGAGCGTGGTCTTGCCGCCGAAGGCGCCACCGACGTCCGGGGTGACCACCCGGACCTGGTCGACGCGTAGCCGGAGGCCGACCGCCACTTCCTGGCGCACCAGGTGCGGAACCTGCGTACTGGCCCAGACCGTCAATTGCTCGGTGCTCGGGATCCACTCGGCGAGCACGCCGCGGGGCTCCATCGGGCTGGGGTTGATGCGCTGCACGGCGAACTCGCGCTCGACGACGTGCGCGGCGCCGGCGAACAGTGCGTCCAGGTCCTCGACCGGCGCGCCGAAGTGGATGCCGCCTGCGACGTTGCTGCCGTGTTCCGGGTACAGCAGCGGGGCGTCGGGGGCGAGCGCCGCCTCGATCCCGACGACGGCGGGCAACGGATCGATGTCGATCTCGACGAGTTCGGCGAGGTCCTCGGCGACCGCGCGGTTGCGCGCGACGACCACGCCGAGTGGCTGGCCGACGTACCGCACGGTGCGGATGGCGAGCTCGACGGTGGCCAGGTGCTGGCCGGGGATCCGCCAGGTGGTGGGCAGCGGGTCGGTGAGCCGGCCGATCTCGTCGGGACCGAGCACGAGAACCGCCTCGCCGCTCTCCCTGGCGGCCGAGGCGTCGAAGCGGGTGATCGTGCCGTGCGCGGCAGGGCTGCGGATGATCGCGGCGTGCAGCACCCCGGTCTCGTCGATGTCGTCGACGTAGCGGCCGTGGCCGCGCAGCATCCGGTCGTCGTGCAGGCGCGGCATGCGCTTGCCGACGAGGGAGTCGCCGTTGTGGGTACTCGCGGTGGTCATCGCCCGGCCTCCTGCCAGTGGTGCTCGATCGCTGCGCGGATGCCCTGGTACCCGGTGCACCGGCAGACGTGGCCGCCGAGCACCTCGGTCGCGGTCTGCTCGGCCGTCAGCCCGTCGCGCTCGGCGGCGGTGACGCTCATCAGGATCCCGGGGGTGCAGAACCCGCACTGCAGGCCGTGCTCGTCGCGCATCGCCCGCTGGAATCCGGAGAGTTCCCCGTCCTGTGCGAGTGCTTCGACGGTCTCGATGCGGCGGCCGTCCGCCTGGACCGCGAGGAGCAGGCAGGAGCGCACCGGCACGTCGTCGACCAGCACGGTGCAGGCGCCGCATACGCCCTGCTCGCACCCGACGTGGGTGCCGGTGAGCCCGAGGTCGTGGCGGAGGAAGTCGCTGAGCAGCGCACGCGGTTCGGTCTCCGCCGAGCGCGTCACGCCGTTCACGGTCGTGGTCACGGTCCGCATCCGGGCCGGGGCCGGAGTGGTCGGGACAGTCATCGGGAGCCTCCCTGATCGAGTCGGGCTGCGGCGCGGCGGATGACGGCGCGGAGCAGCCCGCGCCGGAACGAGGCGGTGCCGTGGATGTCCGACGGCGGATCCACCTCGGCGCTCGCCGCATCGAGCACCTCGGCGAGATCGCCGGAGAGCCGGTGGCCGACGAGTGCGGCCTCTGCGGCCGGCAGCCGCAGCGGTCGTTCGGCGATGCCGGCACCGGCGAGCCGGGCGGCGGTCACGACGCCGTCCTCGAGCCGGACCCCGAGACACAGACCGACGAACGGGAAGTCGCCGTGGCGGCGGGAGACCTCCTCGAAGCAGAAGCGGAAGCCCTGGTGACGAGGGAACTCGACCGCGGTGAGCAGCTCCTCCGGCCGCCGGGAGGTGGTGAACACCGACTGGAAGAAGTCGGCTGTCTCCTCGGTCCGGCCACCGTCACGGGCCCGCAGGTGCAGCCGGGCGTCCAGCGCGACCGCGACGGCGGGCAGCTCGGCGGCCGGGTCGGCGTGGCACAGTGACCCGCCGAGGGTGGTCCGGTTGCGGATCTGCGGGTGGGCCACCAGCCGGATCGCCTCCGGGACGATCGGCAGCGCGTCGGCGAGCACCGGGTCGCATTCCAGGGTGGCCAGCCGGGCCATCGCGCCGAGCACGACCGCGTCGTCCCCCACCTCGACGCCGTCGAGGCCGGGCACGCGGTTGATGTCCACGACGACGTCCGGGCGGGCCAGTCGCAGGTTGAGCAGCGGGACCAGGCTCTGGCCACCGGCCAGCACCGTGGTGTCCTGGTCCGTCCGGGCCAGCAACTCGACGATCTCGTCGAGCGTGCGCGGTTCCTGGTAATCGAACGCAGGAGGTTTCATTCGATCTCCTCGCGAATGTGGTGGGGTACGGCGGCGTGCGAATACGCCGAAGATTCAGAACGGTGTGAATACACTACTGCATACACTTGGAGCGATGTCAATCCCCGGATTGCACGGCATTGTCACGGCAATTCACGCATGGCAATCCGAGCGATGCCGACCCGCAACGTCGCGGAAAGAATCGCTCCCACCCCACAGCCGCCGGCGCGGCAGCGGTCACCGCGGCGCCAGCAGCGCCCCCGCATTCGGGACGACGGGATCGAGCGCGAGGGCACGCAGGATCTGCCAGACGGTCGCGACGGCCGAGGAGACCACCGGGATCCCGAGGGCGTCCTGCACCGGCTGGATCGCCGCGAGCGACGGCATCTGGACGCACGCACTCAGCACGAGGGCGTCGACCCCGCTGGTGTCGACCTCCTTTGCCAGCCTCTGCAGGTTGGCCGGGTCGAGCCGGCCCACCTCGAGGTTGTCGGCGACCTCCAGGCTCAGCGAGTCGTGCACCTCGATTCCCTCATCGCCGATGTACCCGCAGACCGTCGCGGTGAGCGGCTTCTCATAGGGCGCGATCACCGAGACCCGCCGGGCTCCGAGGTGGTGCAGCGCGTCGACCAGCGCGCCGGCCGAGGTGAGCACCGGGGCGGTGGGGCCGTCCGGGACGACGCCCGCGGCGGAGAGCCGCTCGGTGCTGGTCCGGTGATAACCCGCGCCCCGGGCCATGATCGCGACCAGGCACGCGTAGGCGAGTACGTCCACCCGGGCATCGGCCAGCTCCTCGGCGCAGCGCACCGACTGCTCGTCCATCGCCACCAGCTCGGCCGGCGTGACGTTGCGCATCCGCATTCGCGCGGAGTGGAAGGTGAACCGCTCCGGGTGGGTGTGCTCCCGGGCCCGCAGCATCGCGGGGATCTCGGTTTCCATGGTGGTGTTCGAACTCGGGACGATCATCCCGATCCGGTGCGTGGTCATGCGCTGGCGCTGCCTTCCCCGCCGGCCTCCGGGCCCGCGGTGTGGTCCAGGTTCACTGTTCTCAGCGCCGGCAGCGGCCGGAGCTCGGCGCGCTGCCAGCGGATTCGCGCGGGCCGCTCCAGACGACCGTCCGGGAGGGACTCCAGCTCGATGCCGACCCCCCGCGTGGCCAGGAGGAGGGCGTGGAACCGGTGGTCCGGCTCGCCCTCGCGAACCAGCCCGATCGCGGCGTCGATGAGGTGGAACTCCAGCAGCCGGCGGGTCATCTCGGGGTCCCGGGCGACCATGGCCTCGAGGAACATCCGGTCGACGTGGGTGAAGTCCTCGGGCGCCTCCGGCCGGGAGAAGTAGAGCCGCTGGTGGCGGTAGATCTTGAGGTGCAGCGAGTGGGTGAGCTCCGCGGTGGCGGCCGGGTAGTGGCGGATGGCGAGGTCGTGGAACCGGCGGTGCGCCTCCTGGAAGTCGCGGATCCGGTGCCGGTCGGCCTCCATGCCGTCCAGCTCCGAGCCCATCTTGGCCAGCTCGGCGTCGTCGAGCTCGGACACGATCGCGGCGATCGTCGGCGGCTCGACGAGCAGACGGAGGGCGTAGTACTGCTCCACCTGGGCCACGTTCGTGGGGGCCACCTCCATGCCGCGGTTGGCCTCGGACACCAGGAGACCGTCACCCTCCAGGCGGTGCAGCGCCTCCCGCAACGGTGTGCGACTGACCTGCAGCTCCGCGGCCAGGACACTCTGCGACATCCGGAACCCCGGCGCGTAGACGCCGTCGATGATCCGCTCCCACAACGTCTGGTAGATCTCCTCGACCGTGTTGCCGGGGCGGCGTACCGTCACGGCTTGACCCCGTCATGAGCGTCCAGCCGGATCGCGAACAGTTCGGTGAACCGCTCCGGGTCCTGTGCCGCGACGATCTCCAGCTGCATCGCGTCCAGCAGGATGCGATATCCGCTGCGGGGAACCGTCAGTTCGAGGCGCTCACCTTGTTTCGTCCACACCTTCCGGACCTGCACACCGGTGAATTCGTTTGCGATGCCGAACGGCTCCCCGGCACGCACGATTCCGTCCCCGGAATCCCCCAGGCTCATGACGCTCTCCCCTTCTCGGATCAACCGATGTCGATGATCTCAGGCTCGGCGGCGTACGCCTGCGGCCGAACACCCGCCAGTACCGGGAGGGCGGTGCGCACCCTGTCCACCTCGGACAGCGCGAGGTCGAGCACCTGCCATGCAGGCCCGCCCACCCCGAGGTCGGCGAGGATCGTCCCCCAAGGGTCGACGACGAGCGCATGGCCGAAGGTCTCGAACGCGTCGGTGCCGTCGTCGCCCCGCACCGTGGCGGATGCGACGACGAAGGCCGCGCTCTCGATGGCCCGCGCCCGCAGCAGCACCTCCCAGTGCGCCGCACCGGTCTTCTGGGTGAACGCGGCCGGCACCAGGATCACCTCGGCCCCGGCGAGGGCCAGGCGCCGGTACAGCTCCGGGAAGCGGACGTCGTAGCAGATCGTGAGGCCGACCCGCACGCCACCGATCTCGACGATCATCGGCCGTCCACCGGCCTGTTCCACCGACGAGGCCTCGAACGACCGCCCACCGACCCGGGCGTCGAACAGGTGGATCTTGTCGTAGCCGCCTGCGACCGTCCCGTCCGGGCCGATGACGAGGGCGGTGTTGAAGATGCGGTCCTCGTCGTCGCGGCGCTTGAAACCGCCGAGAACCACCGTGGCCGAAGCATTCCTCGCCGCCGCGCGCAGCTCGTCGATCTCCGGTGAGTCGACGGAGAGCGCGGCAGCCCGCATCTCGGTGTTGGTGCCGAGCATCAGGCCGTTCTCGGGGAGCAGAACGAGGTCGGCGTCCGGCCCGGCCTCGCCGATCAGCCGGGTCGCGACGGCCACGTTCGCCGCCACGTCGCGGGTGGGTCGCCACTGCGTGAGGGCCACCCGCAACCGGCGCACATCCGTGGGCGCGTCAGACACGAGCGGGCTTCCTCTCGGGGAGGAGCATGTTGACCACGGTCCACCCACCGCCCGACGCCTGCATCGGCTCGTAGGCGTAGACCTCGCCCCGCACACCGCCACCGATCAGCCCGAGCATGATCAGCCAGTTGAGGAACTCGTACTGGCCGTGGTCGAGCAACGCGTAGGGCTCCAGATTGCCCAGCTCGATGCCCTTGCCCGCGCGCAGCATCTCCAGCACGTAGGTGTCGAACTCCTCGTCCACGTGGCCGAACTTCCCCGGGTCGAGCCAGTGCGACAGGCCGCCGGTGGCCAGCATCGCAACCCGGCGCCCGGCAGACTCGACCACCGTCCGCAGCACCTCACCGAAGGCCCGCGCCCCGAACGGCGAGAACCCGCGAGCGGGCTGGGTGATGATCGGGATGACCGGGATGTCCGGGCGCGGCAGCAGCAGCCGGAGCGGGACGATCAGGCCGTGGTCGAGGTCGATCCGGGTGGACTCCTCGACCTCGAGCCCCTCGGCCCGGACCGCGTCCACGATCGCGTGGGCGTAGGCCGGGTCGCCCGCGACGGTCAGGTCCAGGTCAGGTCGCTTGAAGAACGCCATCGATCCGGTGTGCGTCTCGCCGGTCCCGACCACGAAGGCACCGGTGGAGAAGCTCTGGAAGTGGCAGTCCGCCGTCACGATCATGATGTCGGGGTTCGCGGCGGCGATGTCGCGGGCCAGCCGCTCGTACCCGGTGTTCAGCCGCGCCACAGCGTCGGCCGGGTCGATCTCGGGACGGGCCAGCAGGTCGGGAACGTGCGAGCAGCCGCCGGCGAAGACGACCTCCGCGGGCACGTCGGGGTCGGGCAGCGCGCCGCCCTGCTCGACGTGGAACCGGCCGGTGCTGGCCGAGTCGCCCAGGTCGTCGGCGAACCACCGGCTGACGAGGATGGTGATCCCGTCACCGAGGCCGGCCGAGCGCAGCCGGTCCCGGTCACCGCCCGCGATGACGGCCGCCCACTCGGCGTCCATGCCGATCTCGGGGGCGACGCCGGAGGGGTCGTCGCGGAACCGTTCCAACAGCTCGGGGTCGCCGGCCAGCGCCAGGATCGCGGTCTCGAGGGCCTTTGCGTCCATATCGCTCAGTCCCCCACGAGACGGCCGTCGCGCACGACCGCCACGTCGTCGATCGCCACCGTGCAGCTGTGCATCGGGATGTCCAGGTGGGCCGGGGTCTCCCGGTTGGCGAACCGGTTGGACCCGGTCGACCACATGAAGTTGCCCGCGGCGGAGCGCAGCTCCTGGCCGTAGAGCGAGCGTGGTTCGTAGACCTCGAATGCCGACCAACGAGCCACCGGGTGCAGGCCCCAGCCCATGTGCGACAGCGCCCAGACCTCCGGATCGTCCCAGCTCTCGAAGTAGTCGCGCAGCAGGAACGCCTCGGCCCCGCCGCTGACGTCGGTGATGAAGCCCTTCTCCACCGTCAGCGTGACGGGCTCGCGGACGTAGCGCTGCCACGGGATCAGCGCGTCGCCGGGCTGCAGCACGAGAGTGCCCTCGGCTGTGCGGTCGTGCGGGAAGCAGGCCACGAATCCGCTGGGCCAGTGGTCCCACCGGCTCGGCTCGTCGACGTAGCCCCACTGGTGGGTGACCGGCAGCTCCGAACCGGAGATGTCGGCGGTCAGGTCGGTCCCGGCGGCGCTGGTGACCCGCAACGTCGTCCCGGCCTTGAGCCGCTTGCCGGCCTGCTCCACGACCGAGCGCAGCTCGGGCGAGCCCATCAGGCGCTCGAGCACGTCAGGGGGCTCGGCGACGAACAGCATCCGCTTGCCCGCTCCGGTGATGCGGGTGCGGACGTCGGAGTGGATCAGCCCGCCCACGGTTACGTCGACCACGAGGTCGCACTCCCCGGCACCGGCCAGCAGGGCCGCGACCTCGCGGCCGTCGGCGGAGTAGGGCGGCAGCATCGGGTTGGACAGGCTGGACGCGGTCAGCACCAGCGCCCCCGCCCCGAGGTCGCGGGCCGCTGCCACCGCCGCCTCGACGTACTCGGTCTTCTGCCCCAGCTCGCTGATCACTCCGACGGTCTCGTCGGGCGTGACCGCGCACAGCCGGAACTGGTCGACGAACAGTTCCCGGAGAGTCTTCGGCATTGCCTTGTGTGTCCCTTCGTCGTTCGTTGCGGTCTAGAAGGTGGAGCGGATGGCGCCGCCGTCGACAGCCAGCGCCGAGCCGGTGACGAACGCGGAGCGCGGAGAGACCAGGAACGCGACCGCGTCGGCGATCTCCTCGGGTTCGGCCCACCGTCCGAGCGGGATGTTCTCCACGACCTTGGCCAGCTCCTCGTCGCGCGAGGTGCCGTTGGCCGCGGCCTTCGAGCTCAGGATCGACTCCATCCGGCCGGTCCCCGTGGCCCCCGGCATGAGCTGGTTGACCCGCACCCCGTGCGGGGCGAGCTCCAGGGCCATCTGCTTGGCGGTGGCGGAGATCGCGGACCGCATGGCCGCGGACAGCACCCCGCCGGCCATGGGCTGGCGGACCCAGGTCGAGGTGAGGAAGACGATGCTGCCGCTGCCCTGCTCGACCATCTGCCGGGCGGCGTCGCGCGCCAGCTGGACGACCGGGCGCACGAGCAGGTCGTAGGCGTCCGCCCAGTCCTGTGCGGTGGTGTCCAGGAACGCCGCGATCCGCGGGCCGGGGGTGTTGAGGACCGCGATGTCGAGCCTGCTGTGCGCCGCGACGACGGCGGGCACGAGCGCCTCGGTCGCCGCGGGGTCGGACAGGTCGGCGGGGTGCGCGCTCAACGAACCCGCAACCGGGCCGGCCTCGGCGATCGCCGCGTCCACCCGGCCGGCGTCCCGGGAGCTGACCGCGACCGTTGCGGCCTCAGCGGCGAGCCGGTGTGCGACGGCGCGGCCGATGCCCTTGCTGGCCGCGGTGACCAGCGCGACCTTGTCCTTGAGTTCCAGATCCACGCCTGCTCAGTCCTCGATCCTGATCGCGTTCTCGGGGCAGCCCTCGGCCGCCGTCCGGGCCGTCGCCTCGTCGCCGTCGGGCACCACGCCGTCGTTGAGGGTGGCGGCGTAGCCCCACTCGTCGAGTGAGAACACCGACGGGCAGGCGTCGGCGCAGGTGCCGTATCCGGAGCACTTCGTGGAGTCCACGTAGGCCTTCATGCGGGGTCTCCTGGGTTGTGGTGGTGATCGACCGACCGCATGCGGTCGGCGACCTGGGACGGGAACTCGGTGACGACGGTGCGCGCGAGGGTGGCGGCACCGTCGAGGAACGCGCAGGCGCCGCGGCGCGGCAACGCGCTGCCCCAGCGGGCCAGGTTCGCCGGTTCGGAGCCCGTGGCCCGGCCGTCGCGCAGCGCGCCCAGCGCGTCGCGGATCGAGGCGGTGCCCTTGACGCAGACCCCGCACTGCCCGGCGGACTCGCGGGCGTACCAGGCCGCGATGCCCGCGGCGACCGCCACCGGGTCCTCGTCGGCACCCAGCGCGGTGATCGCGCCGCAGCCCAGCCCGGAACCGGCCGCACGCACCGCGTCGTAGCAGCACGTGACGGCGCCGCGCTCCGCCGCGAGCAGGCCGCCGAACCAGCCGCCCATCACGAACCCGGCCGGGCCGCTGGTGAACCCGCCGCCGACCGAGGCGAACAGGTCGGCGACGGGCAGTCCGAACGGGACCTCGTAGACCCCGGGACGCGCGCACGCGCCACTCAGGGTGATCAAGGTGGTCCCCGGCGAGTCGGGCGTGCCGACCGACCGGTAGGCGGTGGCACCGTGGCGGGCGATCCACGCCGCGTGCGCCAGGGTCTCCACGTTGGACACCAGGGTCGGCGCCCCGTCCACGCCGCTCTCGTGTGGGCGCGGGGGCTTGGCCAGCGGCAGCGCCGGCCCCCCGCTGATCGAACGGCAGGCCGCGGTCTCCTCGCCTGCGACGTAGCTCGGCTCGACGACGTGCACGTCGACCGTGACGCCGGCCGGAAGCGCCGCGGCGCCGCGCAGCTCGTCCAAGGCTTTCCTGGTCGTGGCCACTGTGTCGGGGTGCGCGAGGTAGAGCACCGCGCGGTCGGCGCCGACCGTGCGGGCCGCGAGCAACAGTCCGTCGAGCACCAGGTGCGGGCGGTGGGTGAGCAGCCAGCGGTCCTTGGCCGATGCCGGCTCCCCCTCCTCGCCGTTGGCGACGACGACCTTGGGCCCGGTGGCTGCGGCGACCGCGGCCCACTTGACGTGCGCCGGAAAGGCTGCCCCGCCACGGCCGCGGAGGCCCGCGACCCGCAGCTCGGCGATCACGTCCGGGCAGGCGGGTGGGTCGTAGCCGCCGAGCGCGCACTCGGCGGTCAGGGAGAGCGGTCCGGCCGCGGTGCCGGGGACCACGAGCCGCGGCGTGATGGACGGATGGTGGCCCTCGGTCTGTTCGAGGGCGACGGAGGCGGCGCTCATCGCCCACCCCCGGACACGTCGGCCACCGGCGCCCGTAGCAACGCGAGCGCGTCGGCGAGATCGACGACGTCGGCGTACTTGGCGTCGATGTCGAGCAGGTTCGCCTCGTGCGGCCCGGCCGCCCGGTCCCCGACGCACTCGCGGGGAACGAAGGTCGGAAGCCCGAGCGCGCAGGCGTCGATCGCGGTGGCCCGGATGCAGCCCGAGGTGGTGGCGCCGCACAGCACGATCGAGTCGGCACCGGCGACGGCCAGCCGCTCGGCCAGGTCGGTGCCGTTGAAGCCGGACGCGGCCCGTTTGGTGATCACCACCTCGTCCGTGCGAGAAGCCAGCCGTTCGTCCACCTCGACCCACTCCGAACCGGGGACCAGCACCCGCATCGCGGGCATCTTGGTCAGCCACAACGTGGTGTCCAGCTCGACCCGGGGGAACGCGATCGAGGTGAACACGACCGGAGCGCCCGCCTCGCGGGCTGCGTCGAGCACCTGCCGGGTGGCGGCGACGACCGCGTCCAGGTCCGAGCCCGGCGGGCAGGACGGGTCGGTGAACCCGCGGATCAGGTCGATCACGACGACGGCGGGACGGCGGCCGGGCCGCAACCGCCCCCCGAGGCCACGGCCGGCGTAGCGCTCCCGGACGTCGTCCATCCAGTGCGGGACGGTCACAGGTCACCGCCGAGGTTGGGCCCGGCCAGGCCCCGGACCAGCAACCCGGAGTCGGCCACGACGACGGTCCCGGTGATCACCGCGGACTCCGCCGAGCCCAGCAGCGCGTACACCGCCCCGTAGTCGTCGGTGTGCGGCAGCGTCTGCAGCGGCAGCGCGTCCTCGGTGCCGGGCTGGAGCGCGTCGCGGGGCTCCTGGTCCAGGCTGCGCAGCCCGGACATCACGGTCTTCGCGACGCCCGGAGCCACCCCGTTCACCCGGATCTTCGGCGCCAGCTCGTAGGCCAGCTGCGACACCAGACCGACCACGGCGTGCTTGGCGCTCGTGTAGAGCACGCCGCCGCCCGACGGCCGGTGCCCGGCGAACGAGCCGGTCACCACGATCCGTCCGCGCCGCGCGGCGAGCGGCTCGATCGCGGCGCGGATCGCCAGCAGCAGCGACCCGACATTGGCGCGGAAGCACTCGTCGAACGCGTCGGTCAGCCGCTCGCCCGGGATGTCGACCAGCCGCACACCGTGGTCGTAGACCCCGACGCAGGACACCAGCACGTCCAGCCCGCCGAATCCGGTCACGGCGCGGGCCACCATCGCCTCGCAGCCGGCCCACGTCGAGGCGTCGGCAGCGAGCGTCGCCAGCCGCGGATGGTCGCCCGATTCGGTCGCCAGCTCGGCCAGCCGCTCCTCGCTGCGGTCGACCGCCAGCACCGTGGCGCCGTCGGCGAGGTACCGGCGCACCACCGCGCGCCCGATCCCGCCGGCGGCGCCGACGATCAACGCGACCTGGTCGTCCAGGCAGCCCATGAATTCCTGCTCCCTTGCCGCATCCGCCGGTCTCACTCGTCGTCGAAGGTGAATTCCGGCCACTGCCCGGGAGCCGCCTGCATCATCCGGGAGTAGAAGGAGAACAGGTTGCGCTGGACGCCCTCCTCGTAGCGGGTCCAGTAGACGATGCCCGGGCCGGGCCACTCCTCCACCCGCTTGGCGATGCCGATGCCCGGCATGCCCATCTGGTAGTTGAGCTTGAAGTCGAGTACTTCGGCGGCGACCGAGCGGCCGGTGCGGCTGACCGTGATCCACGGCTCGGTGTCGTCCATCTCGAACGATCCGCCCATGGAGAAGGTGCCGAGGCCCGCCTTGTACGCCCGGTCCTTCTGCTCCGGGGTCATGTTCTTGTAGGCGAGGAACCAGTTCCACACCTCGACCTGGCCCGGCCCCTTGGGCTGCCACGTCCGGATCGTCAGGATGCCGGTCGGCGGATGGTTGGCCCCGTCCTCGGTCATCGGCAGCGCGAGGATGGAGAAGTTGGGAAAGACGTTGCCGACGAACACCCGCGACCGGCGCGCCACATCGAGCTGGTGGGCGCTGATCCGGCTGGTGTCGAAGGTCTTCGTCAGCTCCTCCGGGTAGCCGAAGAACTTGGGCCCGGGCTCGTCCTCGGTGGGTGCCATGGAGAACGACAGCGAGTGTCCCGGCGAGGCCTGGATGTGGTAGCCGAGCATGTTCTCCCGGAACGGGACCGGGAAGGCGCCGATCTCCCAGACCGAGCGGTGCAGCGTGCCCAGGTGGTAGTCGTCCCCGGAGAAGTTGTCCGCACCGGACTTCCAGTTCGCGTCGATGACGAACCGCTGCGGCGGTCCGAGCACCTCGACGCCCTCGGCGTCGAGGCCGAAGACGAGGTCGAGGTACCAGGTCATCCCGCCCAGGTATTCCACCAGCGGCGGCGCCGACGGGTCGAGCGTCGCGAAGACCAGGCCGTGGTAGGACGCCACCTTGGCCGCGGGAACCAGGCCGTTGCCCTCCTTGGACATCCCGCCGAACGCGTTGCGCCACAACGGCGCGCCGACCAGATCACCTTTCGTGTTGTACGTCCAGCCGTGGTACGGACAGCGGAAGTGCGAGGTGTTGCCGGAATCCGCCCGGCACACCTGCACCCCGCGGTGCCTGCAGGCGTCGAACAGGACGTTGATCCCGCCCTGCTCGTCGCGCACCACGACGAAGTTGTCCTCGCCGATCTTGCGGAGGACGTAGTCGCCCTTGGCCTCGATCTCGGACTCGTGGGCCAGGAAGACCCAACAGCGACCGAAGACCGACCGGAGCTCATGGCGGTAGACGTCCTCGTTGCCGAACAGCGCCGCCGGGATCTCTCCGACCGGCAGCCCCTCGTCGAGCCGGCGCAGGAGGTGGTCGGCGGACAGGCCGACCGGCTGCTCGCCGGCCCGGTGCTCAGTGGTGGTCATGGGTACTCCTCGAACGAGGTGCAGTGGCGGCGTCAGAAGAAGATGGCGAGGTTGTGCGTGCCGATGACGGTCAGGTCGAGCAGGATCGTGCGGCGGTACAGGCGCAGCACGCCGTCCTCGCGGCGCAGCACGTCGCGCCGTTCTCCGGCGAAGGTCTGCGGCTGGGTCATCTCCTGCCGGGTGCGCATGACCAGCAGGTTGGAGCGGACCGCGATCAGGCCGTCCTCGGTCTCCGAGACCCGGACTCCTGTGACGAAGTGCCGGATCCGCGACGGCGGGTCCTCGGCCCATGCGTACGGGGTCTGGTTGCGGGCCACGCGGCTGGCCAGCGAACCGTACGTCTCGTCGAGGTGGAACGCGTGCTCCTCGAACCCTGCGCCCCGCGCCCGCTCGACGGTCTGACGCAGTGGCATCTGGTAGACGACCTCGCGGCTGACCATCTCGTCCAGCCACCGAGCCTCGTGGCCGTCATCCAGCAGCTCGGCCTCGGTGTCGAGCCAGTCGACCACCTCGCAGTGCAGCTCGCTGCCGACCCGGACTTTCGTCGTAGTGGGATTCACTCGTCATCCTTTCGAGCAAGGTGTGCACACTTTTGCATCCACATGCGGCGGGCACAAGACCCTTCACCCCCGAGACCGGCTGCCTGCTCCCGCGTTGCGGACGGAACCGGCGCGGCAGGGAGCGCCTCAGCCGAGGGTGGCGTCGAGGCCTTCCTGGATGTGGTGGCGCATGACCTCGGCCGCTCGCTCCGGGCCCGCAGCGAGAGCCTCCAGCATCGGCTGGTGCAGCTCCCGGATGGGCCGGTGGACCAGCTCGCGCCGGAAGTAGCCGGAGTAGATCTGCAGGGCGGTGGCACGGGTCCAGATGCCGTCGAAGAGATCGACGAGCAGGGGGTTACCGGCCGCCTCGACGACGGCTCGGTGCACGAGCCGGTTGGCGGCGAACGCTTCGGCGGGCTGCGACAGGTCCATGACCTCCGCCTTGGCGATCGCGTCGGCGACGTGCGCGACGGCCTCTGCGCCGAGCTCGGCGACCCGCCCGGCGGCGAAGACCTCGACCGCCATCCGGATCTCGTAGAGGTGGTGGATCTCAGCGGGTCCGAGACGGCGCACGACGAATCCACGGCGGCCGGCCGACTCGATCAGCCCCTCCCGCTCCAGACGGTGAAGCGCGTCGCGCACCGGCGTCCGGCTGATCTCGAGCTGTGCCGCCAGGGCGTCCATGACGAGGCGCGCGCCGGGTTCGAGTCCTCCGGAGAGCATGGCTTCGCTGATCCGGCGATACGCCGCATCGGCCAAGGTCTCACCGTTGACGGGGCGCAGTGCCACGCGGGCTCCTCTCGATTGCGGCGTTCCCTCGAAAGACTGGCAAACCTCCTTGCGGACCCGGACGGGGCCTTGACGCGCACCGCTGTTTCGTACACCGTATACGAAATTCTCGTCGATCAGTCCGTTGCGATCCGCACCGTCCCGAGGTGGCGCAGGCATGACGGTTTCGAGAGCTCCCGTGTCCGATCCTCGCTCGATCCCGATCACTGAGCTCGTACGGACCGATCGGGTGCACCGGCTGGTGTACACGGACCCGGAGATCTTCGCCGCCGAGATGGTCAAGGTCTTCGGGCAGACCTGGGTCTACTGCGCCCACGACAGCGAGATCCCGAACCCGAACGACTTCAGGACCGGCTACCTCGGTCTGCGGCCGATCATCGTCTGCCGGGAACGGAGCGGACGGGTCGCCGTCCTGTTCAACCGCTGCACCCACCGCGCCGCGACGGTGTGCCGGCTCGAGCGGGGCAATGCGAAGAGTTTCCAGTGCCCGTACCACGGGTGGACGTTCCGCAACGACGGCGAACTGATCGGGGTGCCCTGGCCGGACGCGTACGGCGAGGAGTTTCGGCGCACCGAGCTCAACCTCGGGCGGGTCGCCCGGGTCGAGACCTATCGCGGATTCATCTTCGCCACCCTCAACGAGGACGCGCCGCCGCTGGTCGAGCATCTGGGGCCCGCTGCACAGCTGCTCGACCAGTGGCTCGACCGCACCCCCGCGGGAACCGTCACGGTCCGCAGCGCCGCCAACCGGATGGTCTACCGGGGTAACTGGAAGCTGGCCTACGACAACGCCGGCGACGGTTACCACCCGGCGTTCTCGCACCGTTCGCTGCTGCGCTTGGGCGAGCGGTTCGGAGACGCCAAGGACATGGTCTATTTCGGACGGACGCCGGACGAGGGCCCGATGTACGCCCAGGACCTCGGCAACGGCCACACCTTCATCGACCAGCGGCCGAGCTACGACGGCGTCGGCTCGTACTGGGCCCGGCAGCGCCTCCAGCCCGGACGCGAGGCATTCGAGGAGAGGACCCGGGCACGCTACGGAACCGACGCCGACCGGCTTCTCGACCTTGCCGTCGGGGCGCAGATGAACATCAACATCTTCCCCAACCTGCTCGTCATCGGCAATCAGATCCAGGTCATCGAGCCGATGGCCGTCGACCGCACCCAGCTGACCTGGCATGCGACGACCGTCGACGGACTTCCCGACGAGATCAACACGCTGCGCATGCGAACCCAGGAGGACTTCCCCTCATTCGGAGAGCCCGATGATCAGGCCAACTTCGAGGAGGCCCAGCGCGGGCTGGGCGTTCCGGAGATGGAATGGGTGATGATGCACCGCGGCCTCGCCGTCGAGGGGCGGGAGAAGACCGACGAGGCGGGCGTCGTCACCGGCCCGGTGACCGACGAGCACCCGATGCGGGGCTACTACCGCGAGTGGGCCCGGTTGATGAGCCGATGACGCCCGCCACGTCCCCGTCACCGCCGACCGAGGAGCCCCAGATGTCCCGGACCGGGTCCACGGTGAACCGCGAGAACACCGACCGCTGGTCCTACTACCTCGACCCCGACTTCTACCTGCACCTCATCGAGGTTGCCCGGTCCTGGTCCGACGACTGGCCGCCTGCCGATCCACTGGTGCGATCGGAGTGCGAGGCGGTGCTGGCCCGGGAGGCCCGCCTGATCGACGAGGCCCGGTTCAACGAGTGGCTGGAACTCTTCACCGACCGATGCCTGTACTGGGTGCCGATCACCCCTGGCGGCGGGGACCCGCGCACCGAGGTGAGCTACTCGTTCGACGACCGCAGGCGGATGGCCGACCGCGTCTACTGGCTGCGCACCGGCCTCGCGTTCTGCCAGATCCCGCAGTCGCGCACCCGTCGGCTGATCACCAATGTGGAGGTGCTCGAGGAGCCGTCCGGTGCTCGGCGCTGGGTGCGGTCGAACTTCGTCGTCCACGAGTTCCGCGCGGGCGTGTCCCGCAGCTACCCGGGCTGGTACGGGCACCTGCTGGAACGACACGGCGAACAGTGGCGGATCGCGGTCAAGCAGGTGAACCTGCTCGACTCCGAGCACGGCCACGAGAACCTCACGATCATCTTCTGAGGACGAGGGACCGTGTCGAACCCCGCACCTGCAGAACCGGCTCCCGAGGCCGCCGAACTCGCCGCGCTGCGCGCGGAATGCGCGCTGCTGCGGCGCACCAACGCCCGGTTGCGCCGCGAGCTCGACGACGCACTGCCCGTGCTCGCGGCACTGCGTCAGGCGCGGATCTGGGATTTCGTGCCCTACGACGTGCAGCTCGACGCCGACTGGCTGGCGATCGACCGCGACGATGTCGAGCGGTTGATGCGGGCACTGGCAGCCAACGACCACTGGCGCCCATGGGGCCGGACACTGGAACGGCGGCTGGAGAGCCGATGATCCCGCTGATCGTGCACTCCGAAGGCACCGACACCGCCTGGCTCGAGCAGATCCTGCGCGAGCGCGGCGCCGGGTCCCGGGTGGTGCGGGTCGACCAGGGCGAACCGGTGCCGGCGCTCGACGAGGTCGACGGCCTCGTCGTCCTGGGGGGCGCGATGGGCGCCTACGAGACCGAGCGCTACCCGTTCCTCCGGGACACCATGCGGTCGCTGGAGCAGGCGGTCGAGCGGGAGGTGCCGACCCTCGCGATCTGCCTGGGTGCGCAGCTGCTCGCCGAGGTCACCGGCGGCCGGGCGTACCCGGGACACGGCCGGGAGTGGGGCTACATCCCGGTGCGGCTCACCGACGCCGGGCGCGCGGACCCCGTGCTGCACGCGTTCGAGGGCGAGCACCTCTCCTTCCACTCGGACACGTTCGACCCGCCACCGGGCAGCGCGCTGCTCGCCGACTCCCCGGCCTATCCCCAGGCGTTCCGGGTGGGCTCGGCACTAGGCCTGCAGTTCCATCCCGAGATGTCGTCCGACGGCGTCCGCCGCCTGCTCGCGGCCACCCGCCCCGACGCGAACGGCCACCCACCCGGCGTCGCGCGCATCCTGACCGACGCGATCGCCCGCGACGAGGCCGGGCACACCGTCCTGCGGCGACTGATCGAGCGCTGGGCGCCACGGCCACCGGCCACCCGCGAGTGAGACCCGGTACCGGCCCCGGATCCGGTCCCCGATCCGCCCGGCATGGGTCGCATGCCGCGCACCACCACTGGAGGTCACGATGGGAAAGGGATTCGCCCAGCAGCACGGCCTGTGGACCGCCGAGCAGCGGGACGCCGCTGAACGCTTGAGCGCCCGGATCGCCGAGTCGGGGCTGGACGTCATCCGCATGTCGTGGCCCGACCAGCACGGGCTGCTGCGCGGCAAGACCTATACCGCGGACGCCTTCGTCTCCGCGCTGCGCGACGGCGCCGAAATCACCATGGCGCCGTTCTTCTTCGACACGGCGAACGCCATCGTCTTCAACCCGTTCAGCGTCGGCGGCGGGTTCGACATTCCTGAGCTGTCCGGCAGCCCGAACGTCGTCATGCTCCCGGATCCCACCACGTTCCGCATCCTGCCCTGGGCGCCCGAGACCGGCTGGGTGCTCTGCGATCTGTACATGCGCGACGGCAGCCCGTTCCCGTTCGCGCCCCGGCAGATCCTGCGCACGGCGCTCGACCAGGTCCGTCGCGCCGGCTACGACCTCGTCGCCGGCATCGAGATGGAGTGGTACATCACCCGCATCCTCGACGACTCCCTGACCTCCGGCGATCTGGGCGGGCCGGGGAGCCCCGGGGCCCCGCCACAGGTTGCGCCGCTCGCCCGCGGCTACAGCTACCTGCAGGAATCGCACCTCGACGAGATCGATCACGTGCTCCGTCCCCTGCGCAAGCACCTGTCCGCCCTCGGCCTGCCGCTGCGCACCCTCGAGGACGAGTGGGCGCCGAGCCAGGTGGAGACGACCTTCGACGTCCTGGAAGGGATGGCCGCGGCCGACGCGACGACGCTGTTCCGGAGCGCCGTCAAGCAGAGCTGCCGGCGCAGCGGATATCTCGCCACATTCATGTGCACACCCGGGGTCCCGGGTTTCTACGCCAGCGGGTGGCACCTGCACAGCTCGCTCACCGAACGCAGTACCGGCCGCAACGCCATGGTCCCGGCGGAGGGCGAGCCCCTCTCAGAGATCGGGCGGCACTACGTCGGCGGCACCCTCGAGCACGCCATCGCCGCATCCGCCTTCACCACACCCACCGTGAACGGCTACCGGCGCCGTCGGCCCTACTCACTGGCCCCGGACCGCATCACCTGGGGCTACGACAACCGGGCGGCGATGGTCCGGGTGATCAGCGCGCCGGGCGACGGGTCCTCCCACATCGAGAACCGGGTCGGTGAGCCGGCCGCCAACCCGTACCTGTACATCGCCGCACAGGCCCTCAGCGGACTGGACGGTGTCACCAACAAGATCGATCCGGGCCCGATCAGCGATGACCCCTACGCCACCGACGTACCTCAGCTGCCGACCAGCCTCTCCGCCGCGCTGGATGCCCTGGAAGGCAACGAGTTCTTCCGGCGCGCCTACGGTGATCGGTTCATCGACTACATCGTCACCATGAAGCGGAGCGAGACCACTCGCTACGCGGCACACCTGGCTGAACGTCCGGATGCCGAGGAGTACGCCGCGAACGTGACGGACTGGGAGCATCGCGAGTACTTCGAGCTGTTCTGAGGACGGCGTCCTCGGCCCTCATGGGAGGCGGATGTCCATCCGCGTGATGAGCCCCCGGTGGATCCGGTAGATGTGCTGCACGAGGCCCGCCGTGACGAGCACGCCGCTCCTGTCCACCACACGCTGGTGGACGTTGACCCGGATGCGGTCGTACGGCTCGAGGACGAAGGCGAGCGGTTCGACGGCCGGGCCGACCAGCTGCCATTGGCATGTCCAGTACGCGCACACCGTCGCGCCCGTCGACGTACCCGCCCTCCATGCTGTTGGCCCACTCCACGTCGGGGTGCCTCCGCGACAACACCCCTCGACGTCGCGCGTGTTGAAGGCGCGGTAGGCCGCACGGAGCAGGTCCACGACGTCGGACGCCACCTGGTCGCTCATCGTCGCCCACCCGGTCACGGGTGCACCGCGACCGGCCCCCCGGCAGCCTGCCGGACAGCGGCCGGGCGGGTGAGCCGACGCAGGGACACCACGTGCAGAGCAGCGGCGAGCGGGACCGCGACGGTCGGGACGAGCACGAGCGGCAGCAGGGCCAGCGCCGTGGTCGACGGGGACAGATCCAGGACGCGCAGCGGTTCGGTGGCCGCGAGGAATCCGATGCCCACCGCCACCACGAGGTCGAACAGACCGAGCAGGTTGAACCAGATCGCACCGCGGACGCGGTCGGGGTGGCGGGCGAGGCGAACGGCCACGAACGGGGCCGCCAGTCCGATCGCCATGTCCCCGAGGCCGGCCGGCAGCGCGAAGGCCGCAGGCAGGAAGCCCAGCGCCATCAGGAGCAGGAACACCCCGCCGACCACGCGGAAGGTCTGGACGCCGGCCAGGCGGGCGGGGGCCGCAGGGTCGGCCAACGCGGCGGACACCGCCGGGAGACGAGCGGCCAGGAGCCAGAAGGCGAAGCTTCCCACGATGGCGACGCCGATCCAGGGCACCGCCTCGTCCGGGTACTGCCGGAACACGTCGACGGACGCCAGCCCGGCCGCCACGACCATCCATCCCACGAGCAGCAGGCCGGCCAGCGCGACGAGGCGGGCCGCCCCGGCCTCGTCGCGCCCGGTCGCTCGGGCGCCGGCGTACAGGGCCGCGCAGACAGCGGCCACACCTCCGGTGATCGCGGCGATCTCGACTACCCAGATGAAGGCAGGCACTGCGTTCATCGGGCACCTCCACTAGTAAGTTTCGTAGTGCAACTCAGCCTAGCCAGGCCAGTCGCATGATGCAACTCACTCGGGTAAGATCGGCCAGGTGTTGGGTCGGACGTATGAAGGCCAGATGTGCTCCATCGCGCGCGCCCTCGAGATCGTCGGCGAGCGGTGGACACTGCTGATCATCCGCGACGCCCTGCTCGGGCTGCGCCGCTTCGACGAGTTCCGCGACAGCCTGGGCATCGCGCGCAACACCCTCACCGACCGTCTCAACCGCCTGGTCGAGCACGGCATCTTCGAGCGGGTGCGCTACCAGGAACGGCCCGACCGGTACGAGTACACCCTCACCCCCGCCGGCCAGGAACTGTCGGTTCCGCTGCTGGCACTCATGCACTGGGGTGATCGCCACCTCGCCGGTGCGGACGGCCCGCCCCGACTCACGGCGCACGCCGGCTGCGGCGGCCCGGTCGTCGAGCAGGTGGCGTGCACCGGCTGCGGGCAGGCCGTGGCTCCACACGAGGTGACCACTCGTCTGCGGTCCGCCGTCACCGGAGGCTGACACCGCGCCCTTGCCACCGGGCCGCCGATGGGAGCACCGTATCTGGACCTGATGCGACGCAGGCCTGGTCAATCCGGAGGCTGGCCATGGGCGAACTCTGGGGATTCCTCCGTACCCCCTGCGAGGCCCCGTCGCGCCGCCCGGTCGACCTGAGGTTGCAGGACTGGCGCGAGGTCTACGCGCCGTTGCCGGACGGCCGGCTGCGGCGGCAGGCCGGACGGTGCATGGACTGCGGCATCCCGTTCTGCCACGAGGGCTGCCCGCTGGGCAACCTCATCCCCGACTGGAACGAACTGGTCAGCCGCGACAACTGGCGCGCGGCGATCGAGCGGCTGCACGCCACGAACAACTTTCCGGAGTTCACCGGGACGTTGTGTCCTGCTCCGTGCGAATCCGCATGCGTGCTGGCGATCAACACCGATCCGGTCACGATCAAGCAGATCGAGCTGCAGATCATCGACCACGCCTGGGAGCACGGGTGGGTGACGCCGCTCCCGCCGAAGACGCGGACCGGTCGAACCGTCACCGTCGTCGGCTCCGGCCCGGCCGGGCTCGCCGCCGCCCAGCAGCTCACCCGCGTCGGCCATGACGTGGTCGTCTGCGAGCGGGCCGACCGGCTCGGCGGGCTGCTGCGCTACGGCATCCCCGAGTTCAAGATGGAGAAGCACCGGATCGACCGGCGCCTGGAGCAGATGAAGGCCGAGGGCACGATCTTCCGGGCCGGAGTGGAGGTCGGCGTCGACCTCACCATCGACGAGCTTCGGTCCCATTCCGACGCGGTGGTCCTGGCCGGGGGCGCCACCGCCGGGCGCGAGCTCCCCGTACCTGGCCGTGAACTCGACGGCGTCCACCCGGCGATGGAGTACCTGACCTGGTCCAATCGGGTTCAGGAGGGCGACCTGGCGGTCTCTCCGATCACCGCCGAGGGCAGGGACGTCGTCATCATCGGAGGTGGGGACACCGGAACCGACTGCTTCGGCACCGCCAACCGGCAGCGGGCACGGTCGGTGGCGCACCTCGACATCCGGCCGCGCCCACCGGAGCAGCGCACCGACGACATGCCGTGGCCGACCTACCCGGCGATCTACCGGACGGCCCCGGCCCACGAGGAAGGCGGCACGCGCCTGTTCTCCGTGGCCACCCTCGAGTTCCTCGGTGACGCCGACGGCAGACTCCGGGCGATCAAGCTGGTGGAGGGGCTCCGCGACGAGAACAAACGGTTCCACCCGACCGCCGCAACCGCGGAGGAGATCCCGGCGCAGCTCGCGCTGCTGGCCCTCGGTTTCCTCGGCCCCGAGCGGGGCAGGCTCCTGGCCGACCTCGACGTGGAGATCGACGAGCGCGGCAACGTCGCGCGCGACGACAACTTCATGACCAACGTGGAGGGCGTCTTCGCCGCCGGTGACATGGGCCGCGGGCAGTCACTCATCGTGTGGGCGATCGCGGAGGGCCGCGCCGCCGCAGCCGGCGTCGACGCCTACCTCACCGGGCGCGACGTCCTGCCCTGCCCGATCCGGCCGACCGATCAGCCGATCGCCTGAGCCGGTCGCTCAGAAACGGCCGCCTCCACCGCGACGGCCGCGGGTGCCCGAACCGCCGAAGCTCCCGGGTGATCGGCCGCCGCCTCCGCGCCGGCCACCGCCACCGAACCCGCCCCCGAAACCACCGCCACCCCTGCCGCCGAGGAGGATCCCGCCGAGGATCAGGCTTCCCAGGTCCACGCCGCTCTGGCTCCCGCCGCCTTGGAACGGTCCGTTCGGCGGGGACCAGCGCGAGACGTCGGACTGGGCCAGCTGCAGCGCCTGCTGGGCGAGCGAGTCGGCGTGCTGCGCCTCGCGCAGCGCTGCGGCCGGATCCCCGGTGGACCACGCGACGGCCTGCTCCAGGTGCCGCTGGGCCTCGGCCAGCCGGGTGCGCGCCTCGCTGCCGACGGCGCCACGCCGGGTCGTGATGAAGTCACCGGCCGCGGTGACACCGGATCGCGCCGCGAGCAACGCCTGGTCGAGCACCGCAGCGGCACGCCGTGTCCGGTCCTGCGCGTCGCGTGCCGCTTCGAGGCCCTGGTCGAGCGCGACCCCGGCCTCGTCGAGCTGGCGCAACGCGGTGAGCGGGTCCGGCAGCGTCCCGTCCCGGGGCGCAGCGGCGTCGTCGGCGGCGGCGCGCGCGGCTTCCGCTCGCGCCACCAGCGGTGCGAGCCCGCCCGGGTCCCCGGCCGCGAGCACCGCACGTGCCTCCGCCAGGTCCTGCTCGGTCTCCAACCGCGCCCCGGCGAACCTCGACGCGGCCTCGGCGAGCTCGGTCTCCAACCGCGCAACACCGTCGAGCAGCGTCACCGCCTGCGACATCGCCTCTTCCGCCGCGCGTCCCGACACGACCGACTCACCCCGCCGGCCTGCGGTCAGCGCCGTCCGTGCCTCGTCGATCTCGGTGGCGGCGACGTCCAGGCGCTGCCGGGCCTGATCCACGTTGTCGGCGATCGGCGCCAGCGCGCCGGCGGCGTAGCGCTCGCGCAGCACCGCCGACCGCGCGGTCACATCCGGCACCCGCGCGCGCACCTCGTCCAGGCGGGGGCCGAGGGTCGCGATGAACTCCGGAGCGGTCCGCTCGAGGTCCCGCAGCCGGTCGAAAGCCTCGGACTGCGCGTCCAGCCGTTCATCGGCGGAGCGGCAGAGCCGGACGATGTCGGCGAGCAGCACCCGCTGCGCCGCCTCGTCCTCGGGCTCGTCGTCGTCGAGCTTCTGGCGCAGCGCGAAGGCGCGCAACAGGTCCGCACGTGACTGGTCCAGGGCGCGGCGGAACTCACCCACCGCCTCGTCACCGAACTGCGCCTTCGCCAGACCGAGCTCCTGCTCGGAGGTCTGCACGGCGTCGTCCAACTCGATCAGGTCGGCGCTGGCCCGGTAGGCGAGATCCGAGGTGGGTACGTCGGCGAACTCGTCCTGGTCGGCCTGTGGTTCCCCGGCAGGAGCGCCCGCCGCACCGCCCGCCGACGCCTTCCGGCGGCGACGCCGGCTCAGCACGTACGCCCCGCCCCCCAGGAGCGCTGCGCCGCCGAGCAGCACGCCGACGGGCGGTCCGCCGCCGCCGCTCGCGCCCGTGCGCAGGCCGTCGGCCATCGCGACCGCCGCACCCGCCCAATCGCCGGCGGCGAGGCGAGGCTCGACGTCGCGGGCCGTGATGTCGTCGATCTCGGTGTTCGACAGTGGGTACTCCGTGTCGACCGAGACTCCGTAGGCCCGGTCGTCGACGGCCACCGCGAGCAGCACGTCACGACGCCCCAGCTGGGACAGCCCCGCTGCTTCCTCGGCCCAGTCCTCACCGGACACCCCGTCGAAGCTGGAGACGAAGACGACGAAGAGCTGCGTGCCGTTCTCGGTGCGCAGCCGGTCGACCGCCTCGCGCACCTGCGCCTCGTCCCCGCCGAGCGCACCGACGCGGTCGGTGACCTGGCTCTGGAGGCGGAGCGGGGGGTCGGCCAGAGCGGGCGTCGCGCCGCCCAGCACGAGCAGCACCAGAGCCACCGCCGAGGCGATGAGCAACCTCCGCATCGGCACCTCCGCATCGTCGACTCCGGCAGGACTCCTGCACGTGACACTCAACCACGCCGGGGCGTCGGAGCGTCGCCGGAGGTGAACCGGCGGATGTCGTCGGCCTCCGCTGCATCGGCGACGGCCTCGGCAGCTGCTTCCTCGGCCTGGGCCGCATCCTCGGCGGCCCGCACCGACAGATCCGGCGCGGGGGCCGCCTCCCGGGTCGCCGGGGACCTGGGCACGGCGTCGGTGAACGCGCGGGAGACCCCGTGCAGCGCGGAGGTGAGCTCACTGGGGATCACCCAGAACGTGTTGCCCTGGCCCTGGGCGAGCTGGGGCAGCATCTGCAGGTACTGGTAGGCGAGCAGCTTGGGGTCCGGGTCGTTGCGGTGCACGGCCTGGAACACCTCGTCGATCGCCCGGGACT
>NZ_JAHDTG010000114.1 GCF_018531475.1 Pseudonocardia mahuensis | reverse complement strand
GTGGAATGCGGCATCAACCTGCTCAAACAGCACCGTGCGGTCGCGACCCGTTACGACAAACTCGCCGTCCGCTACCAGGCCACCGTGCACGTCGCCACGATCAACATCTGGCTCCGTGCCCTCGCCAACACCACTTCCTAAACACGGCCTAGCAGGGTGCGCCCCGCCCGCGCCCTACCCGACATCGACGTGCCGGAGACGCCCGGAACGCGAGCCCACAGAGGAGAGCAGCAGATGCCCGATCCCGGAGGACACGACACCACGAGCGCGCCGGTGGAGACCGCGGACGACGACAGGCGGGCTCGGCGCCGCCGTCGCATCTGGGTCACCGTGGTGGTGATCTTCTACGCGTACCTGCTGATCCGCGGAGTGTGGGCGCTCATGACGTGGACCGGCCACGGGGCCAACCCGTATGTCGTCCTCGCTCTCGCCGTCGTGGTCTTCAGCATCACCGCCGCCGCCGTGCAGGCCGGCTGGAGACGCAGGAAACGGCGACGCGCTGTATCCGAACCGGCCGGGTGAGCCCACCGGCCAGCGCCCTCACGAGCGGTCAGCGCACCAGGGCGGCGGGCGGCGGCGCGATGTCCACCGGCTGTCCCCAGTCGCGGTAGCCGGCCGTCAGCTTGAGGGTCCCGATCCCCGGCAGCTCCTGGCGGACGTCGCTGCGGACCGGTCGGTCGGCGCCGTCGACCCACAGCGTCGAGGTGATCCGGGTGAGCCCGTTGCGCACCTGCTGCTCGAGCTGGGCGCGCAGTGCGGGATCAGGCTGCAGCACCGCCGCCCGGGCCAGGTCGACGACGATCGTGTAGCGCACCGCGGAGGCACCGTCGACCTGGTCGTCGGCGGCGTCGGCGATCAGCGTGGCGTCGGCGTAACGCGCCAGGTTGGTGGTCGGATCGGCATTGTCGGTGAGGGTGGCCGCGAGGACCGCGCGCTGCTGGTCGGCGGGGTCGGAGCTGGTCGGGTCGACCCGGACCCACGGCTTGCCCGCCACCGTGTCCGGCCCGGGTGGCTGCCGCAGGTAGACCTCGCCGGGGAGGACCACCAAACCGGTCTCCTGCGGGGCCGCGTCGCCCTGGGTGACGGTCTGCGTGAACCGCACCGACACGCCCCGGGTCTCCAGCCGGAGCACGCCCTCGCCCGTGAAGCGCAGGGTGGACGACCGCCCCGTTACGTCACCGTCCAGGCTGAGCCGGGCGGTCCCGTCGGCGCGCTGCCGCTCGGCCACGGCGGCGACGAGTTCGGAGATGTCGTAGTAGCGCGGCAGCGCCGAGGCGGTCTCCTCGGGCGCCGGGTCCGGGCCGGTGCAGCCGCCGAGCAGCGTGCCCATCAGCATCAGCAGCGCCAGCCACATGCCCGGCCGTCGGCGCACACTCAACCCGCCCGTCACCTCGTGCCCTCCCGGGTCCTCGTCGAGCTGCACGCTAGCGGGTGAACATCGGACCGGACCCAGGGCCTCGGGTGCGCCCTATCGGAGGGCCACCAGCACGCGGCGCAGCGCGGCCAGCCGTCCGGGTGCCAGCGAGCCGTCGGCGACCAGGGCGTCGAGTGCGCACTCCGGGTCGGCGGGCGGGCCGAGGTGTCCGCAACCCCGGGGGCAGTCCTCGATGGCGGCGGCGAGGTCGTCGAACGCCGCCGGCACGTCGTCCGGGGTGACGTGCGCGAGCCCGAACGAGCGGATCCCCGGGGTGTCGACGACCCAGCCGGTGCCGTCCGGCAGCGGCAGCGCGACCGCTGCGGTCGTGGTGTGGCGTCCCTTGCCCACCGCGGACACGACGCCCACCGCCCGCTCGGCGTCCGGCACCAGCGTGTTCACCAGGGTCGACTTGCCCACGCCGGAGTGCCCGACGAGCGCGGAGACGCGGCCGGCGAGGATGTCGCCGAGCTCGGTCGGCGGGCGGTCGCGCCGGGTCACGACCACGGGGACGTCCAGGTCGGCGTACTGCGCCGCGAAGGGCTCCGGGTCGGCCAGGTCCGCCTTCGTCAGGCACAGCACGGGGACCAGTCCGCCGGCGTAGGCGGCGACCAGGCAGCGGTCGACGAACCCGGTGCGCGGCGTCGGGTCGGCCAGCGCGGTGACGATCACGAGCTGCTCGGCGTTCGCCACGACGACCCGCTCGAACGGGTCGGTGTCGTCGGCGGTGCGGCGCAGGACGGTGTCGCGGGGCTCTACCCGGACGATGCGCGCGAGGCTGTCCGGTGCGCTGGACAGGTCCCCGACCAGCCCGACCCGGTCACCGACGACGATCGGGGTCCGGCCCAGCTCCCGGGCGCGCATCGCCGTCACGGGCGGGCGGCCGGCATCGCCGTCGGGCACGCAGGTCCAACGGCCGCGGTCGACGGCGATCACCATCGCCCCGGTGGCGTCGGCGTGGTCGGGGCGGCGCTTGCTGCGGGGGCGCGAGCCGCGACGACCGGGGCGGACCCGGACGTCGGACTCGTCGTACTCCCGGGCCCGGCCGCGGGGGCTCAGCCGGCGCTCCCGAGCAGCGCGGCCCAGTGCCCCGGGAAGTCGGGGATGGTCTTGGCGGTGCTGCCGACGTCGTCGATCAGCACCCCGGGCACCACGAGCCCGATCAGCGCACCCGCGGTGGCCATCCGGTGGTCGGCGTAGGCCCCCCACGGACGGTCGGAGCGGCCCCGCAGCGGGCGGGGCCGGATCTGCAGGCCGTCCGGCGTCTCGGTGACGTCCCCGCCCAGCGCGGTGATCTCGGTGGCCAGCGCGGCCAGCCGGTCGGTCTCGTGCCCGCGCAGGTGCGCGATGCCGCGCAGCCGTGACGGTGTGCGGGCCAGCGCCGCCACCGCGGCGATCGTGGGTGTCAGCTCGCCGACGTCGTGCAGGTCGACGTCGACGCCGGTGAGCGTGTCCGGGCCGGTCACCGTCATCCCGTCCGGGCCCGGCTCCACGGAGCAGCCGAACTGCTCGAGCACGGCCAGGATCGCCATCCCCGGCTGCGTCGAGCGCTCCGGCCAGCCCGCGACGGTGACCCGCCCGCCGGTGACGGCCGCGGCGGCCAGGAACACCGAGGCGTTGGACAGGTCGGGCTCGACCGTCCAGTTCCGTGCCGCGACCGGGCCGGGCGACACCCGCCACGTGTCCGGCTCGGTGTCGTCGACCTCGACACCGGCCGCGCGCAGCATGTCCACCGTCATGTCGATGTGCGGCAGCGAGGGCACCGCCGCGCCGGCGCCGCCGGCTACGGCACGGTGACGCACGGTGACGCCCTTGTCGTAGCGGGCGCCCGACAGCAGCAGCCCCGACACGAACTGCGACGACGCCGACGCGTCGATGACCACGTCACCGCCGGGCAGGCCACCGGTGCCGCGCAGGGTGAAGGGCAGGGCATCGCCGGCGACGAACGCGCCGAGGGTGCGCAGCGCGTCGAGCACCGTGCCCATCGGGCGCTCGCGGGCCCGCGGGTCGCCGTCGAAGTGCACCGGACCGTCGGCCAGCACCGCCGCGGGAGGGACGAACCGCATGACGGTGCCGGCCAGCCCACAGTCGACGGTGCCGCCGCCCCGCAGGCCGGGGTGCGCGCCGATCGAGACGCGCTCACCGGACACCTCGACCGGGACGCCGAGCGCGCGCAGCGCCTCGACCATCAGGGCCGTGTCCCGCGTCGGGGGCGCCCCCGTCACCGACGCGGGTCCGCCGGACAGCGCGGCCAGCAGCAGTGCCCGGTTGGTCACCGACTTGGAACCGGGCACGGCGACGCGCCCGCGGACCGGGGCGGTGACGTGCGGGGCAGGCCAGTACTCGCTCACGCCCCCATCCTGTCAGGGGGCCGTGCCACGATGGATGCCATGTGCGGTCGATACGCCTCCACGAAGGCCCCCGCCGACCTCGCCGACGAGTTCCGGGCGATCGACGCCACGGAGACCGGCGGGTCCGCGGCGCCGGATTACAACGTCGCGCCGACCAAGCAGGTGTACACCGTCGTGCAGCGCCACCCCCGCGACGCCGACGGCAGGCCTGACCCCGAGGTCACCGAACGCAGCATCCGGGTCATGCGCTGGGGCCTGGTTCCGTCGTGGGCCAAGGACCCGTCGGTCGGCGCCCGGATGATCAACGCCCGTTCCGAGACGGCGGCGGAGAAGCCGGCGTTCCGCAAGGCGCTGGCTACGCGCCGGTGCCTGCTGCCGGCCGACGGCTGGTACGAGTGGCAGCGCCGCGACGCCGGTGCGAAGACGAAGCAGCCCTACTACACGCACTACCGCGACGGCGGTTCGGTGGCGCTGGCCGGGGTGTGGGAGTTCTGGCGGCCCCGCAACGCCGCCGACGACCCCGAGGGGAAGTATGCCGACGGCCTGGTCACGGTCGCGGTGCTCACCACCGACGCGGTCGGCCCGCTGGCCGAGGTGCACGACCGGATGCCGCTGGTGCTGCCGCCGGAGGCCTGGGACGCCTGGCTCGATCCGGACACCGACGCCGCCGCCGAGTCGGTGTCCGCCCTGCTCGCGCCGCCCGCGCCGGAGCTGATCGAGCGCATGGAGCTGCGCCCGGTGTCCGAGCGGGTGAACAGCGTGCGGAACAACGGCCCGGAGCTGCTCGAGCGGCTCGCCGCGGGCGAGGTCAAGGAGCCGTTGCAGCTGGACATGCTGACGTGAGGACCGGTCTGCCGACCGCGACGACCAGGGAGATCGACACCCCGCACGGCCCGGCTCGGGTCCACCTGCACCGGGCCCCCGGCCCGGCCCGTGCCGCCCTGCTGCTCGGCCACGGAGCGGGCGGCGGGGTCGGCGCCATGGACCTGGCGGCCGCCACCTCCGCGGCGCTCGCCGCGGGCGTGCACGTCGCGCTCGTAGAACAGCCCTACCGGGTCGCCGGCCGGCGGGCCCCCGCTCCGGCCCGGCAACTCGACGCGGCGTGGCTCGCCGTCGTCGCGGAGCTGGCAACGGACGAGTTCCGGGAGCTACCGCTGGTGTTCGGCGGCCGCAGCTCCGGGGCACGGGTGGCCTGCCGCACGGCCGCGGTGGGCGGTGCGGCGGCGGTGCTCTGCCTGGCGTTCCCGGTGCACCCGCCTGGCAAGCCGGACAAGCACCGGCGGGCCGAGCTGGACGGCGTCACGGTGCCGGTCCTGATCGTCCAGGGCGAGCGTGACGCGTTCGGCCGCCCGGACGTGGCGCCCGGCCGTGAGCTCGTCCTGCTCGCCGGCGACCACGCCCTCAAGGCCGACCCCGCCGGCGCGGGTCGCGCGGTGGGGGACTGGCTCGACCGGTTGCTCAGCGCACCGGGGACAGCGCCGCCCACCGCGTGAACACCGCAGCGCGCACCACGAGCACGGCCACGATCCACAGCAGCGCGAGCACGATCGCGCCGGTGAAGAACGTCGGGTAGTCGATCGGGGGGGTCACCAGCCACTCGGCCTGCAGCCACGCCGCACCGGCGCCGCCCAGCCCGGCGAGCGCGGCCCCGAGCACCGGGCGCACCAGTTCCGGCACCCGGGCGGCGAACGCTAGGTCCACGCCCACCGCGACGCCGAGCAGCAGGAACGGCACCGCGGACATCGGGAAGTCGGCGCCGGCCAGCACCAGCCAGATCGCGCAGCGGTAGGCGACGTAGCCCGCGGCGATCGCGGTGGCCACCCACGGACGCCCGATCATCCAGCGCGCCAGGACGAGCACCAGCCCGGCGGCGGCCACCAGCCACATCGGGTACACCCAGTCCGGCACCGGCAGCGCGAAGTGCAGCACCGACGCCCGGTCGACCGGGCGGCCGATCTGGTCGGCGGCGAACTGCAGCAGGATCGGCTCGGCCTGCGGCTGCCCGCGGTCCCACGCTGCGACGGCCAGCACGCCGTACTCCTGCTGGCCGGCCGGGAACCACACGTTCTCCAGCACGAACAGCCACAGCAGGGCGAGCACCGGGATCCGCGGCCGCCCGGCCGGGCCGTAGCGCCACCAGCCGCGGACAACGCCGGCGAGCATCACCGCGGTGCCCAGGTAGAGCAGCGCGTGGGTGATGCTCCAGGCGGTGATGTCGAGCCCGTTGATCCGGTGGTTGATCACGTCGAGCGGGACGGCCAGCAGGAAGACCGCGACCCCGGCCTGCATGAACCGCAGGGTCAGGCGGTCGACGCCGTACCCGGTGTAGCTGTGGAACAGCACCAGCGCAACCACCAGCACGGTGCCCGCGGTGTTGAGCAGATGCGGGGGTGCCAGGTCGTCGCGCAGCCACTTGAAGTGCCACGAGACGTCCCAGGAGGACCCGAGCACCTTGAACGTGAGGGCGATCAGCCACAACGCGTAGACGTTGCCGACCATCGCGGGTGGCAGCGGGCGTGGTGCTTCACCGCGGGTCCACCAGGTGCTGTACAGGTCGCGCGCACGGCCTGTGATCGTCGCTGCCACCGGGTCATGATGAAGTGTCGCCGAGACGAGGTGAAGGGGGGTAACCGCACTGCAACCGTGTGGTCAACCCTCCGAACCGATGGTTTCGGTCGCCGCCGAGCCGGGTACCGTCCGCCGGTCGACCCGGATGACGTGGCCTTATGTCGCGATGGGAGCGAATCGGGCGCCGGTCAACCGGGCAAGATCGGCGGGCGTGATCTCCACCTCCAGCCCCCGCCGTCCGCCGCTGCAGAACAGCGTGGGCCAGTCCTGCGCCGAGGCGTCGAGCACGGTCGGCAGCCGTTTGCGCTGGCCCAGTGGCGAGATCCCGCCGGCCACGTAGCCCGTGGCCCGCTCCGCGGCGGTGAGCTCGGCCATCCGCGTCCGCTTCCCGCCCACCGCCGCGGCCAGTGCCTTCAGGTCCAGGGTCGTCGTCACGGGCACGATCCCGACGGTCAGCGCCCCGTCCACCTCGGCGACGAGGGTCTTGAACACCCGGGCCGGGTCGAGCCCCAGCGCCTCGGCCGCCTCCGGGCCGTACGCCTGCCCGCCCTCGTGGGTGTAGGTGTGCAGCCGGTGGTCGATCTTCTGTTTGGCCAGCAGCGCGGTCGCCGGCGTGCCCTTCCCTGCCACGGCGCAGACCGTAGCCAACCCGGTGGAACCGTGTGGCGACCCTGTGGCCCCCACAGCGCACACCGGGAATCAGCGGTCGGTTACGCGCGTTGGCACCACACGTGACGCACGCTGTTATGGATGCACCGTCGGAGCGCCGGGGCCCGCTGATGCGCGTACCCTCGACGCAACACCCGGTCGCCGCAGCGGTGACCGCCCCCGAGGTGGCCGCAGGGTTCGCCTTGCGTGAGAGGAGTGCGGTGCCCGGCACCCCGGCGACACCACATCCGTCGACCGAGGCAGCGTCCGAGCCTGCCGACGAGGACCAGGTCGAGACGGCTGTCGAGGCGGCCGCCGACCAGATTTCGACGGACGAGGCCCCGGCCGAGACGGCAGAGGAGCGCGCCACCCGCTTCGAGCGGGACGCGATGCCGCTCATCGACCAGCTGTACGGCGCCGCGCTGCGGATGACCCGCAATCCCGCGGACGCCGAGGACCTGGTTCAGGAGACCTTCTTGAGGGCCTACTCGGCGTTCAAGACCTTTCGCCAGGGCACGAACCTGAAGGCGTGGCTGTACCGGATCCTGACCAACACCTACATCAACGGCTATCGCAAGCGGCAACGCCAGCCGCTGCAGTCGCCCACCGACGAGATCACCGACTGGCAGCTCGCGCAGGCCAGCGAGCACACGTCGACGGGTCTGCGGTCCGCCGAGATGGAGGCGCTGGACAACCTTCCGGACTCCGATGTGAAGGAGGCCCTCCAGCAGCTCCCGGAGGACTTCCGGATGGCCGTCTACCTGGCCGACGTGGAGGGATTCGCCTACAAGGAGATCGCCGAGATCATGGGCACTCCCATCGGCACCGTCATGTCGCGGCTGCACCGTGGTCGTCGGCAGCTGCGTGACATGCTCACGGACACCGCACGCGAGCGCGGGTTCATCCGGGGATCGCAGAGTGAGCAGCAGGAGGTGACCCGGTGAGCTGCGGGAACCACCACGAGACCGACTGCTCGGAGGTCCTGGCCGAGGTGTGGCTGTTCCTCGACCACGAGTGCGACCAGCAGCGTCGGGCGCTGCTCGCGCAGCATCTGGACGAGTGCGCGCCGTGCCTGGCCGAGTACGGCATCGACGAGAAGCTGAAGGCGTTGCTGGCCCGCAAGTGCGGCGGCGAGCATGCGCCGAACGGGCTGAAGGACCGGCTGCGCGAGCAGATCCGTCACGCGGTGCTGGAGCAGGCCGAGGTGACCGTGGAGTCCGGTCCGGGTGGGACGACCGTCGAGGTGCGCACGACCCGGGTGGAACGCAGCATCTGACAGCGCAGTAACGGATCAGCTACCTGATCAGAACCACGAACGCGGGCGACGGCCATCGGCGTCGCCCGCGTTCCCGGCCGGCTCAGGTGTTGGGCCGCTTGCCGTGGTTCGCGCCGCTCTTCTTGCGGTCGCGGCGCTTGCGGGCGCGCTTGGACATGGCTCCTCCTCACACGATCTTCTCGGCTGTCTGGGACGAGTCTCCCACGTGGTTGGATGGGTCCCGTTGCGAGAGGGCTGCGCCGCCCAGCGGGTGGGTCGATCAGGAGGTGGGAGTGGCCGAGGAGATCCGGGCCGAGATGGTTGCGAACGTGATGAGCGTGGTGGTCGCCGAGGGTGGCCGGGTGGCCGATGGCGACACCCTGGTCATCCTGGAGTCGATGAAGATGGAGATCCCGGTGCTGACCGAGGTCGACGGCACCGTGACGAAGGTCGCGGTGGCAGCGGGCGACCTCGTGCAGAGCGGCGACCTCATCGCGGTGGTCGACTGACGCGTGTCCACTCTCAGCGAGCTCCTGGCCGAGCACACCCAGCTGCCCGGCGACGCCGTCGACCACCTGCAGCGGGTCGTCGCCGAGTGGCAGCTGCTCGCAGACATGTCCTTCGCCGACTTCCTGCTGTGGATCCCGCTCGGTGATCCGGCCGTGGCGGAGGAGTTCCTGTGCGTGGCCCAGGCCCGTCCGACGACGGCCCCGACGGCGCACTCCGAGGACATCGTGGCCGCCAAGGCGAGCGCGGCCGACAACCCGCAGCTGCGCCGGGCGGTGGTGGAGGGCCGGATCTGCCGCGAGGAGGACCCGAGCTGGCACCTCGAGGTGCCGGTACGCCGGGAGACGATCCCGGTCCGGCACGCCGGACGGGTGCTCGCCGTGCTGTCCCGTGACACCAACCTGGCGATGCCACGGGTTCCGAGCCCGCTGGAGATCGCCTACCTGGGCAGCGCGTCCGACCTGTGCCAGATGATCGCCGACGGGACGTTCCCGCCGAAGGCCGCGGTGGCGGGCGCGGACACCAGCCCGCGCGCCGGGGACGGCCTGATCCGGCTGGACTCGCACGGCCTCGTCGCCTACGCCAGCCCCAACGCGCTGTCGGCGTACCACCGGATGGGCCACGCGAGTGACCTCATCGGGCTGACGCTCGCCGACGTCACCCGGGAGCTGGTCCGCGACCCGTTCGACGCGGCCGAGGTCGCGGGGCGCATCGAGGCCGCATTGGCCGGCCGTTCGTCGCTGCGGATGGAGATCCGGGCGCGCGGTGCGGTGATGTTGGTCCGCGCTCTGCCGCTGCGCCCGCGGGGTGACGCGGCCGGTGCGCTCGTCCTCGTGCGGGACGTCACCGACCTGCGCCGTCGCGACCTGGCCCTGCTGAGCAAGGACGCGACGATCCGGGAGATCCATCACCGGGTGAAGAACAACCTGCAGACGGTCGCGGCGCTGCTGCGCCTGCAGGCCCGGCGAACGGCGATCCCGGAGGCGCGCCGGGCGCTCGCCGAGAGCGTGCGGCGGGTGACCTCGATCGCCCTGGTGCACGAGGCGCTGGCGTTCTCGGTGGCCGAGCAGGTCGATCTCGACGATCTGGTGGACACCGTGCTGCCGGCGATCGGGGACGGCGCCACGGCCGAGTGCCGGGCGAAGGTCCGCCGGGACGGGAGCTTCGGGACGCTGTCCGCCGCACTGGCCACGCCGCTCGTCCTCGTGCTGACCGAGCTGGTGCACAACGCGCTGGCACACGCCTACGCGCCGGGGGAGTCCGGCGAGGTGGTGGTGTCGGCCCGGCGGTCCGCCGGTCGGCTCGACGTGATCGTGGCCGACGACGGCCGGGGGCTGCCGGCGGACTTCGACCCGGACGGTTCCGACGGGCTGGGCCTGCAGATCGTGCGCACGCTGCTCGACTCCGAGCTGGACTCGGCGCTGCAGTTGCGGCCCAGGTCAGGAGGCGGTACGGAGGCCGTCATCCAGCTACCGATGTCGGGGAGATAACGTTAGGACTGTGACCGCCGACTCCGGAACCCTGGTCGCGCTGGTTCCGTGCTCCGCGGTCCCCCCGCCCGGAGCGCCGAGACGATCCGTGCGCCCGGTGATACAGCCGCGGGCCCGAGGCCGGTGGCGTCCGGCGTCGGGCCCGCGGTCAGGGGAGCTGAAAGCTCGTTGGTCTCGAGAGACCTGTTGTTTGTCAGGCCGTGCGTGCGCGAGTGCGCGCGTTGCGGCGCTTCAGCGCCCGTCGCTCGTCCTCGCTCATACCGCCCCAGACGCCTGCGTCCTGGCCGCTCTCCAGTGCCCAGGTCAGGCACTCGGTGACCACGGGGCAGCGTCGGCAGACGGTCTTGGCCTCGGCGATCTGCAGCAGCGCAGGCCCGCTGGTCCCCACAGGGAAGAACAGCTCCGGGTCTTCGTCGCGGCAGATAGCGCGGTGACGCCAATCCATGGTTGCTCTGCTCCTTGTATTGCGCGATCGGGGTCGCGCCGATCGTCCGTCACGGTGTTTCCGCGCTTGTGAATGGTTTCACGAGCGCGCTCGGTCTTCAAGGGACAAGGTCCACTCAGGTGAGGATCCTCACCCACTCATCGCAACGATGGACAACACGATCGGTTACTGCTTCGCGCTGCGGTCACGATGAGCGATCAACCTTGTACCTGCCCGCCGCCCGGGTACCCCCGGCTCCGGCAGACCATGCGGAAAACATCTCCGCGGTCCCTCACTTGCGTACGACCTACCTTGTAGGACCGTTTGCGCTGGTGCGAGCCCCGTTCGGCTCGACGGTCCGCGCGCATCGGTGAATGGACCGCGCATGTCGCTGAAACGGGTGACGCCGGAACGTCGGCTGCGACGAGCTGCCCTTCTCACACGACGACGCGTAGCGCCTTCGGCACGGAGATGAACTCGACTTCACTGCGTTGTCCGAGGTGGTCGCCGTCCAGCTGGAGTGCCAGCGGCTCGTCGGTGCGGACCCGCACGTAGGGCACCGCGTCGTGGCGGACGAGGTGCCGGGCGCGCGGATCCCCCTCACGTTGCAGGATCTGGCGCAGCACCGGCGCGATGGTCGGCAGCCCGAGGTCTCGCAGCGCGAACAGGCCCAGCCCCGTGGAGAACGACGCACCCGGGTTCGTCCGTACGGCCCGCCCGCTGAGGTAGGTCCAGGGGTCGGTGTTGCTGACGAAGGCGAGCCGCACGTCCGTGATCGGGTCGCTGCCGGGGATCTCCACGGTCATCGCCGGAGGGTTGCGGCGCTGGCGCAGGTACTGCCGCAGCGCCGTGCCGGCGTAGCGCCACGGGCTGGCCTCGCGGCCCTGCGCGCGGGCCCGCTCCACCTCGGCGACGACGTCGGCGTCCCAGCCGAGACCGGCGTTGAAGGTGAACCACCGGTCGTCGGCGCGGCCGAGTCCGACCAGCCGGCTGCGCCGGCCCTCCAACGCCGCCAGGATCGTCGCTGTGGCCTCCACCGGGTCGCGGGGCATGCCCAGGGCCCTGGCGAAGACGTTCGCGGACCCGCCGGGGACGACGGCCAGCGCCGGCGCGGCCCAGGGATCGATCGGAGCGGTCCCGCGGTTGGCCACCAGCAGACCGTTGACGACCTCGTTGACCGTCCCGTCGCCCCCCAGGGCGACGACCAGTTCGACGCCCGAGGCGACCGCCTGGGCGGTCGCCTCTGCCGCATGCCCGCGGTAGGCGGTCAGCAGAACCTCGAGCTTGAGCTCGCTGGCCAGTGCGTGCGCGAGCACGTCACGTCCGGCCGGGGTGGTCGACGTGGCCTGCGGGTTGACCACGAGCAGCGCGCGCACGCGTCGCAGGGTAACCCGGCTTATCCTCGGGTCCGTGACCTCCGAGCACGCTCCAGGTCCCGAGGGGCCACCCGCAGCCCCCGCCGGCCCGCCCCCGCAGATCCGGGTGGCGGGCGCCGTGGTGGGCCTGCAGGGCCTGCTGGGAGTGGGTTTCGCGGTCGTGGTGGCGGTCCGGGCGCTCGGCGCCGACATCGGTGTGGGCAACGCCATCGGTGAGGCCGTCTACTTCGCCCTCATCGGGGCCGCGCTGGGCTGGGTCGGCTGGGGACTGACGGCCGGCCGGCGGTGGGCCCGGACGCCGGCCATCGTCGCCCAGTTGCTGCTGCTCCCCGTGGTCTACTCGCTGATCGGGCCGTCCCGGCAACTGTTGCTCGGGATCGTCACCGGCGTGATCGTCATCGGGACGTTCCTGCTGTTGATCAGCGAGCGGTCACGGATGTGGTCGATGGGCCTGGACCTGCCCGACGCGCGTCCCTAGACGCCGGCCTCCCGGCCGAGCTCGGCCAGCGGCGCCCCGGTGAGCCGGAAGGTCGTCCACTCGTCCATGCCCACCGCGCCGATCGAGCGGTAGAAGCCGATCGACGGGGCGTTCCAGTCGAGCACCGACCACTCCAACCGTGCGTAGCCGCGCTCGGCGCAGATGGCCGCGAGCTCGGCCAGCAGCGCCCGGCCCAGGCCGTGGCCACGGTGCTCGGGCCGCACGTAGAGGTCCTCGAGGTAGATGCCGTGCACGCCCTGCCAGGTGGAGAAGTTGAGGAACCACAGCGCGCAGCCGACGACGGCGCCGTCGACCTCGGCGACGTGCCCGAACAGCGCCGGCGCCGGGCCGAAGAGCGCGGCGTGCAGTTGCTCGGCGGTGAGCAGACAGGACTCGGGCTCGCGCTCGTAGTCGGCGAGCTCGTGGACCATCTTCACGCCCTCGTCGAGGTCGGCTTCGGAGATCGGGCGGACCACAGCGTTCACCGGCACAGGATGGCCTGTGCTGCCGCGGGTCCGGCGACCGCCCGCTCGGTCACTCCGGGGCGCGGATGTTCACGTGGTCGAGCCGGGGTTCCTCGCGTTCGGCGCCGAGCACGCTCCAGGCCGCGGGGTCCATCGCGAAGTGCACCCCCTCCGTGGCGGGCAGGCCGATCCAGCGGGCCATCAGCACCCGGCTGAAGTGGCCGTGGCCGACGAGCACCACGTCGCCGCGCGGCAGCACGGTCCGGACCTCGGCGAGCAGCGCGTCGGCCCGGGCGGCGACCGCATCCGCGGTCTCGCCGCCGGGGGTCGGGTGGCTCCACACCGTCCAGCCGGGGTCCCTCTGCCGGATCTCGGGAGTGGTGATGCCTTCGTAGTCGCCGTAGTCCCACTCGGCGAGCCGGTCGTCGACGCGGTCGATCTGCAGGCCGGCGAGCTTCGCGGTCTCCTTGGCCCGCAGCCGCGGACTGGTCAGGACGAGTACGGGTGGCGGTGCGTCGCGGCCGCGCAGGGCGGCGAGCATCGAGGCCGCAGCGCGGGCCTGCTCCCGGCCGCGTTCGGTCGGCGGGACGTCGGTCACCCCGGTGTGCCGGCCCGTGGCCGACCACTCGGTCTCACCGTGGCGGAGCAGGAACACCCGCCCGGGCTCGCCATCATCGGCCACGCCGTCGAGACTACTGGCCGATCGGGGTGTCCCGCAGGACCGCGGAGCGGCCCGGGTGGGCGTGCACGGTCGCCGTCGTGAGCCGCGGCACGGCCCGGATGAGCGCGTCCTCGGCGTCGTGAGCGATGCGGTGGGCGCGTTCCAGGGAGAGGGCGGCCGCGACGGAGATCGTGACCTCGGCGTGCAGGGTGTGACCGATCCAGCGCAGCCGGACCCGGTCCACCTCGGCGACCCCGTCGACCTGGTTGAGTGTCCCGGTCGCCTGTTCGACCAGGGCCGGGTCGACGGCATCCATCAGCCGGGCCAGAACGTGCCGGGCGGCGCCGACGGTGACCGCACCGATGACGGCCGTGATGACCAGGCCGATCACCGGGTCCGCCCACCGCCACCCGATCGCGGCGCCGCCCGCGGAGAGCAGTACGGCGGCGGAGGTGAGGGCGTCCGTGCGGGCGTGCAGGCCGTCGGCGACCAGCGCCGCCGAACCGATCCGGCGGCCCGTCCGGATGCGCACCTGGGCGGCGATCTCATTGCCCGCGAACCCGATGAGGCCCGCGACGGCCACCGCGCCGATGTGGCGCATGTCCGTGGGCTCGGCCAGCCGCCGCAGCGACTCGAGGCCGGCCAGTACCGCCGAGGTCGCGATCACCGCCACCACGATGATCCCGGCGACGTCCTCGGCGCGGCCGTAACCGTAGGTGAAGCGTCGGGTCGCGGGGCGCCGGCCGAGCAGGAACGCGATGCCCACCGGGACGGCCGTGAGCGCGTCGGCGACGTTGTGCAGGGTGTCGGAGAGCAGTGCGACCGACCCGGAGGCCAGCACGACGGCCGCCTGGATCGCGGCGGTCACGCCGAGCGCGATCAGCGAGATCCACAGGGCGCGCATCCCGGCCCGGGAACTCTCCATCGCCGGGTCGATGCGATCGGCGGCGTCGTGACTGTGCGGTAGGACGAGGTGGGCCACCGCCCGCCAGGCCCGGGTCGCCGCGTTGGTCCGGCCGTGGCCGTGGCCGTGGCCGTGTCCGCTGTGCTGGTCGGCGCTCATGCCCCGTGCCTCCCCCCGGGGTTCCGCCCATCCCCGGACGGCTGACACCATACGTGCTCATGTACGCACGCGACGACAGTGCAAGTGCCGAGACCTGGCAACGGCTGCCGGCCAGCGGGCACGTGGAGGCGGCGGCCGAGTCGTTCCGGATGCTCGCCGACCCCACCCGCCTGCGGATCCTCTGGCTGCTCTGCGGCGGCGAGCACGACGTCGGGACCCTCGCGGAGAAGGTGGGCGCGGCGCGGCCGGCGGTGTCGCAGCATCTGGCCAAGCTGCGCATGACGGGCCTGGTCGCCGCCCGCCGGGACGGGCGCCGGGCGCTCTACCGGGCGCGCGGGGGTCACGTGCGACGACTGCTGGGGGAGGCCCTGGGGGCCGTCGACCACCATCTGACGGGTGCGCCGGACCACAGCTGACGGCACGGAACGCGAAGCGTGTGCGTCGGTGCTCCATCGGATCCGCCCGGAATTGTTACAACTACTGTCCGTGCGTCACGAGGGTGGTGATCAGAGGGCCTGGGCATCCCTGATCTCCCCACCTTGAGCTCCATGACCTCCTCGGCGACGAGGTCCCGGACCACCGTGGTGTTCCGGTCGGCCCGCTCCAGGGTCCTGGAGAACACGATCTTGGGCATGTCCCGCCAGATGCGGGCGAACTCGACCATGGGCGCGGTACTCGAGGGGTCCGTGTCGGCCGTCGGCCAGAATCCGGCCATCAGTTCGTAGGTGACACGTCCGTTCAGGAAGGCGCCCATCGCGCTGAGCTGCTCGTTGAAGTGGCGGTGCAACTCGTCGTCGACCATGTGTCAATCGAGTTCGCGGTCCGGTCCCTCGATGAAGCCGTCAAGAGACGCCGACATCATCAAGATGATCTTTCTCGTCGCGGTTCCCTCGGTGCGCTCATGGGCCTGGCTGCGAAAGACCACCCGGAAACGAGAAACGGCGCTGACCGACGGGTGGTGTTCCCGCTGGTCAGCGCCGCTTTCGACGCCTGGGTCAGGCAGCCTGCTTGGTCTCCCAGAAGATCTTGTCGATCTGTCGCGACAGAGCCGTTGACCAGCGTCTATGCCGTGTCGCCGTCGTCCTGGGCCGCCGCTGGGCCGTCGATGCCCTGCGGCAGGTCCCGGCGGCCGTAGACGTTCGCGATCGCCGACCGAGTCAGCTCGTCGCTGTCGGGCATGAGGTGGGTGTAGGTCGCGAGCGTGAACGCCGGGTCGGTGTGACCCAGCCACTCGGCCACCGTCTTGATCGACACGCCCTGGTTGAGGAGTGTCGATGCGAAGAAGTGGCGCAGCTCGTGCATGCCGTTCTCGTAGCGTCCGCACGGCACGCCGCTCACGCTCAACGCGGGCTTCCAGTAGTTCCGGTTGAAGTCGTTGGCTGGGACTGCCCGGCCCCACATCGACGTGACGATGAGACGAGCCGACACCGACCGCCCGCCCGGGACGTCCCACGGCAGCGACACGTCATGCGCGGGGAACGCCCGCAGATGCTCCGCCAGCGCGAGCTTGATCGGCTCGGGCAGCGGGATCTCGCGCTTCTTGTCGTACTTGGGCAGAGCGAACACGCGCTTGGCGCGCACAGTCTTGACCTGGCGCTCGACCCGGACGACTCCGCGGAGGAAGTCGACGTCCTCGATCGCGAGACCAAAGCACTCGCCCTGCCGTAGACCGAGCCCTGCTGCGAGGTCGACCAGCACACGGAAGCGTTCAGGGAGGGACCGCTGCACCGCCCAGACCTGCGCCTCTGGCCACGGAACGACCCGCTCCTTGGCCGGCCGCGGCTTCTTCACCGACTTCCCCCCGAACGGGTTCTTGGCGATGAGCCCGTCGTCCTGGGCCGCCGTGAACAACGCGGCGACGTTGCCGAACAACGTGTGGCGGTACCGGTCGGAGAGCCGCGCGTCTCGCAGGGCCCGGTCCCATCCCCGCAGGGTACTGGCCGTAACCGCCGAGAGCTGGAATCGGCCGAGGTGCGGAAGCACCCGCGAGCGGAACCGCATCTCCAAGTGCTCGCGCGAGATCTCATCGACGTCGAGGTCAGCGAGCCAGCGCTCTGCGTAAGCGGCAATCGTGATCTTGCCCGCCCGCGGATCGACGAACGTCCCGAGTGCCTTGTCGACGTGCTGCCGCGCCAGCCAGTCGCGGGCGAGCTTGAGCTGCCCGTCCGCAAACGTCGCCGAGACCTCGTTGCCTTCCGGGCCGATCAGCCGCGCCTTGTACCGCCGTCCCATGCCGTGGTGTGCGGTCGGGACGCGAACGGTTTTGCCGGGCCGGTCCGGGTCGGGGACGACCTTGTACCAGCGGTCCTGAATGTGCCCCATCAGGCCACCTCGTGGCTCAGGGAAGCCAGCCAGCGTTCCACGTCAGCGGGCCGGTAGCGCACGTGCTTACCGATAAGCAGCCAGGCAGAACGTGTCCCGACGAGGGCTCCGGCACAGCTTGAAAGCGAGCAGTGGGAAACCACTCGGGGGTTCGAATCCCTCCGCTTCCGCCAGGTCACGGGGCCGCAGGCCGATCTTGCTCATTCCGCGGGAGCGGGCTGACAGCAACCGGCCC
>NZ_JAHDTG010000113.1 GCF_018531475.1 Pseudonocardia mahuensis | reverse complement strand
TGCGCCGTGACGAGCGTCGTCCACGCTGACAGCGACCGGAGAACGCCACACCCCTCCGAACTGCGCAAACACTACGTAGCGCCACTCGCTTGACGAGACCGTAGATCCCTTAACTCCGCGGCATTGCTCCGCGACCCGGCTGGGCCACGGCCTGGACGAGGGCGTGACCATGGGTCCACTGCACAGCGCGCGGCAGAAGGAATACGTCCAGGGGCTGGTCGAGCACGCGCGCAGCACCGGGGCCGAGGTCCGCGAGTTCGGGGAGGCCGCCGAGGGCACCGACATCTCCCGCGGCAACTTCCTCCGGCCGTCCCTGGTACTCGACCCGGCCGACGACGCCCGCGTCGTGGTCGAGGAGCAGTTCGGCCCGACCCTGCCGATCCTGCCCTTCGACGACGAGGACGACGCCGTCGCCCGCGCCAACGACACCTGGTCGGGGCTGTGCTCCTCGGTCTGGACCACCGACCTCGACCGGGCCGCCGTCCTGGCCGCGCAGCTGCGGACCGGCTACACCTTCGTCAACGCCCACGGCGCCGCCCACCTCGACGAGCGGGCCCCGTTCGGCGGCTTCAACCACAGCGGCATGGGCCGCGAGATGGGCATCGAGGGAGTCCGCGAGTTCATGGACACCCACGCGGTCGGCTTCCCCGCCGACACGAACGAGGGTGCCCGGTGAGCGCCACCGTCGTCCTCGTGCACGGCGCCTGGCACGGCTCCTGGTGCTGGGACGAGCTCGTCCCGGCTCTGGAGGCCCACGGGCTGGCCGTGGCCACCGTGGACCTGCCCAGCTCGGGGCCGGACGTGACCGCGCTCGGCGACCTGGACGCCGACGTGGCCGCGGTCACCGCCGTGCTCGACGCCGTTCCTCGCCCGAAGATCCTGCTCGGGCACTCGTACGGCGGGCTGCCGGTGACCCAGGCCGCCGCCGGTCGGGAGGACGTGATCCACCTGATGTACGTCTGCGCCTTCATGCTCGACGCCGGGGTGAGCCTCATCGACGCGGCCGGTGGGCAACCCGTCTCGTGGTGGCGCCTGTCCGAGGACGGCACGTGGATGACGCCGGACCGGCCGGAAGAGGTCTTCTACAGCGACTGCGAGCCGTCCGTGGCCGCCGCGGCGGTACCCCGGCTCCAGCCGCAGTCGCTGAGCGCATGTCGGCAGCCGCTGCGGGAAGCGGCCTGGAAGACCATCCCCTCGACGTACGTGGTCGCCGACCGAGACCCGGAGCTCCCCCAGTTCGTCCAGGAGGCGATGGCAGCCGGTCGGGCCACCCGGGTGGTGCACATCGACGCCGGGCACTCTCCGTTCCTCTCCCGCCCACGTGAGCTCGCCGCGATCGTGGCGGAATGCGCCGAGGTACCCGCCGCACCGGCACGAGACTGATCTCGGTGGGGAGGCGAGGACTCGGGGCACTCGCCTCCCCACCGGGCTCCGACGACGGCTCCACCCTGGCCGCTGTCTCATCCGTGTCCGCGACACCAGCAGCGGCCGTTCACCCGAGGCCCCGCAGTGGAAGGACATGACCATGGCGTCCCCGGCACCTCAGGGGCGGCCTGATGGATCTGGGCATCCAAGGCCGCACCGCCCTGGTCTGCGCCTCGACGAGCGGTCTGGGCTACGCCGTCGCCGCAGCACTGGCCGCCGAAGGCGTCAGGGTGGCCATCACCGGCCGCCGTGCGGACATGGTCGAGCAGCGCGCCGCCGAGTTGGATGGCGCCGGTTTCGTCACGGACCTCACCGACCTGACCGCCGTCGCCGAACTCGTGCCTCGAGTGGAGCAGGCACTCGGCGTCGTCGACATCCTGGTGCTCAACAGTCCTGGCCCGCCGCACAGTACCGCGGAGACGATGAGCGACGAGGACTTCACGGCAGCGATCGACACGCTGGCCCGCGCCCAGCGACAGCTGATCGCCGCCGCGCTGCCGGCGATGCTCGCCCGCAACTGGGGTCGCATCCTGGCCGTGGGCTCCTCCGGCGTCGTCGAGCCCTTGGCCAACCTGGCCGCGTCCAACGTGGGCCGTGCTGCTCTGGCCGCCTATCTCAAGACCTTGTCCGCCGAAGTCGCCTCCCGAGGCGTCACCTGCAACATGCTGCTTCCCGGACGCATCGCCACCGACCGCGTGCAGCTCACGGATCGCAGGAGAGCCGAGCAGTCGCGGCCGCCGGCCTGCTGTTCGGGGCTGCCATACCCGCCGGCGCAGCCACCCCGGCTCAACCCGTGCAGCGCGACTCGGCGGTGACCCCACTCGGCACGTCACTCGGCGCTGCAGGCAGAGGCCCCCTCGACCAGGGGGACACATGGATCCACAGGCACATCAACTATGCACGGGCACACCCGGAGCCCTACCCGCCGCGCGGAAACACCCAAGGCGCGGTCATGACCGGTTGCACCAACCCACTGCAGTTCTCCCCCGACCTTCGGCGCACGGCACATGCGCACAACAATTGCCTCGCGAGCCGTCCCATCGAGTGGGTGAACACCTACCCGAACATGCACAAGGGCCCAACGGGAAACTGGTTTGGGATGACGGCGAGCCCATGGATCAGGCGGGCGACCATTCCTCTCGATCAGAGATCGTCGCCACCGGTTTCCCAACGGTGCAGGAGGCGTTGGAGTTCTGGATGCAGAACGATGAGAAGTATGGGTGGGAGCACCGCAACCATGTTCTCGACTGCACAACCCAGGACGCGGGCGCCGCGCACCTCCATGGCGGTTCTGGCAACCACTACTGGACGGTGGACCTGGGGAACCGATAGTTCGGTTATCGGGGCGTGAGGTACCCGGCCACTCGGCAGCGACGACATCCTCAGCGCGGGACGATCGGCGCCCGGCCCGCGAGATCCTCGATACCCCGGGGCGGTGACGCCACTACCCTCGCGGGAGTGAGGGTAGCGGTGGTCGGGGCAGGGGTCGTCGGCCTGTCCACCACCGCCTGCCTGCTGCGGGCAGGCGTGGACGTCGTCTGCTTCGAACGCGCCGGTTCCGCGATGGGCGAGCGGTCGGCCGGCTCGTCGAGGATCTTCCGTCTCACCCACACCGAACCGGACCTCGTCCGCTTCGCGATGGCGGCGCGCGACGGCTTCGCCCGCTGGGCGGCGGAGGTGGGCGCACCGATACTGGACGTGAGCGGCTGTGTGATCAGCGGCGTCGACGCCGTCGATCGCGCGAAGGCGATGGAGGCGGCAGGCGCGCCCTACGAGATGGTCGAGGCACCGTCGAGCAGGGTGTGGCTGCCCGCCGTCGCGCCGCCGTCTCCCGTACTGATCGACCCGGCGGGAGGTCTCCTCGACGTCGACGCCGTCCGGGTGCTGCTCGTCGCGCAGACCAGGCACGTCCTCGTCCACGAGCCGGTCTACGCCCTCGACTGCGACGCTACCGCGGGAGCGACCGTGTGGAGCCCGAGTGGCGGGAGCCATGTCGACTCGGTCGTCATCGCGGCCGGAGCGGGAACGTCCGCCCTGGCCGCCCAGGTCGGGATCTACACCCCTCCGACGCTGGTCCACCACGTCCGGTTCACCTTTTCCGGCCGACGACTCGTCGAGGTGGCAGGCGTGGATCGACAAGCCGGCCGAGGGACTGAGCACCTACCAGCATCGGAGCGGGCCCGGTCAGTGGTCGGTGGGCGGGTCGGTCGATCCCGTGCTGACGGCGTGGGAGGTGGGTCGGGAGGCGGCGACCGCAGCATCCCGGGATGCCGTGCTCGGCTACGTGCGCGAGCGGCTGACGGTGGAGCCCACGATCGTCGACAGCCTGTACTGCAACCACGTCCCGAACATGGGCGACGGCATCGAGTTCCGGCGCAGTGGTCCGGTCCTCGCGGTGTACGGGGAGAGCCTCATGAAGTTCGCACCCGCCCTCGGAGACGCCTTGGCCGCGGCGGCCCTTGAGGGGGCGACGCCGACGGTACGGCGGCTCGCGGCCGCAGGCCGGTAGCGCAGGAGAACCCTTCCGACGGCCGGCCGGGTTCTACAGGATCCCGGCGACGCGGGCGGCGTGCACGGCCGCGGTGCGGTTGTGCACGTTCAGCTTCCGCATCGCCGTGCGCAGGTAGGCCTTGACGGTCTGCGGACTCAGGCCGAGCGCACCGGCGATCTCGACGTTGCTCGCGCCGACGGCGACGAGGCGCAGCGCATCCAGTTCCCGCGGGGCGAGGCGCGCGATGTCGCCCGCTGCAGGATCCGGCCGCCCGCCGAGGTCACGGTGGATGCGCGTGAGCCGCTCCCGGAGCGACCGGTCGGTGGTACCGCGGATCAGGGCGGCGAGGTCGTCGAGCGCGGCCCGGGACGGGGAAGACGGCGCCCTTTGTCGCTTCTCGGCGCGGAGCACGTCGTCCGCTGCTCGCTGCATCTCGACGGCGATCAGGCCGGCGTTGCGCACCGCGCGGTCCCCGATCGGCTGCGTGTCGCGCACCGCGCCGTACAGGACGGCGTGCACCGTGCCCTGCACGACCACCGGCACGGCGAAGATCGAGGTCAACTTCTCGTGCCCGACCACGATGCGGTCGTACTCGTGGGTGATGGTCGTCGAGGAGGCGTAGTCGTTCACCCGGCATGCCACACCGCGACCGAGCACGGCGCCTCCGAGACCGCGCCCGGAGTGCACGGCGAGATCCCGCAGGGAGTCGCGCAAGGTGCCGGCGAGCCGCGTGATGACCAACTCCCGTCCGTTGCTCCCGGGCCTGGTCGGACCCCCGAAGACGACGGGCACGCCGCTCACCCGCTGCAGACTCCGGAGTCGCTCGGGGAGGAGCTTGTCCACCACCGTGCGCGCCGCGACGTCGTCGTCCACAGGGCCTCCCTCGGTCGCGCCGGCCACCACATCCAACGACCGACCGGCGCAAGAACGCAGCGGTCGGCCGGGCCGCGGCACGGCCCTGCCCGCGATGACGAGCGCCGGCGCATGTTCCGGATAACAGAACAGGAACGCCGTTCAAATTCACCCGTGCGGGGGTAGCGGCGGCGGTCACAGGAGACGCCACCCGATCGAGTGGTGTGCGGCGACGGTGCCGCGCGCGCTGCGCTCCTTGTCACATCTGGGTGACGAGACCGCCGTCCGCGGATTCCGACACCCGCAGCGTATGAGTGACGGGCAGCACAACGCGACGTCGGAGTGCCACCATGCGCGCCGGCCCGCACCCCACCCTCAGCAACTCGACTGCCTCGGCGTCGTTCCCCTCGCAAACAACACACACCGCCCCTGGCGATTCGCGCCAAGGGCAGCCGAGAGGACCGTTGATGCCGGCTCACCGCCGTTCGTCTGCGCCCGTGGCCTTCGGGCACCGGGATGTGGGGCGCCGCCGCTTCCTGGCGTACATGATCGCCGCGCCGACCCTTGCGGTCGGCGTGAAGCTCGGGGTCGACCTCGCGGGGGGCGACACCGCCTCCGCCGCGATCCCCGCGCCGCCGCAACCGGCCGACCTGTACGACCTGACCGACGCGCTGACCGACGCCGCTCGGCCGACGGCGAACCTGATCACGGTCGTCGTCAACGAGGACGGCACCGTCTCGTTCGACCTGCCGCGCGCCGAGGTCGGGCAGGGCATCACCACCGCGGTCGCGATGATCATCGCGGAGGAGATGGACGTCCCGCTGGACAAGGTGACGATCACCCTGGCGGACGCCCGGCCGGAACTGGTGTTCAACCAGCTCACCGGCGGCTCGAACACCATCCACGCGATGTACACCCCGATCCGGGTCGCTGCGGCGATCGCGAAGGGGGCGCTCCTCGACGCGGCAGCCGCGATCCTGCAGGAGAACCGCGAGCGCCTGACCAGCAGGGCGGGGCTGGTCACCGGGCCCGCCGGAACGGTGCTGTCCTACGGCGAGCTGGCGCGGGCCGCCGCGGCGACCGAGACCCGCGCGGTCGAGGCGCCCGCGCTCAAGCCCGCGTCCGAGTTCACGATCGTCGGCACCTCGCAGACCCGCGTCGACGCCTACGACATCGTCACCGGGCGCAAGCAGTTCGCGATGGACCTCGACGTCCCGGGCGCGATCCCCACGATGGTCTGCCGCCCGCCGACGATCGGCGGCACCGTCAAGGGCGTCCGCAACGAGGACAAGGTCCGCAGCATGCCGGGCGTCGTCGACATCGCGGTGATCCGCACCGGTGTCGCGGTCGCCGCCGAGACCTTCGGCCAGTGCATCGACGTCGTGCGCGCGCTCGACGTTGAGTGGGGCCCCGGCGTCGTCGACGGCGAGTCCGACGACACGGTGATCGAGAAGCTGCGCGCGGCTGCCATCCCGCTGCCCCCGGGCCTGCCGGGCGCCAAGGTCGTCGAGAACGAGTTCGTCTTCGCCTTCCGCAGCGGCAGCCCGCTGGAGACCAACTGCGCCGTGGCCGACGTGCGCGACGGGAAGGCCGAGGTCTGGTACGGCGCCAAGGTCCCGATCACCGCACAGGCCGAGATCGCCCTGCTGCTGGGGATCCCGCAGACCGCGGTCACCCTCCACGTCGTACAGAGCGGTGGCTCCTTCGGGCGCCACCTGTTCCCGGACGCCGCGCTCGAGGCGGCCGAGGCGTCGCAGAAGATGGGCCGCGTCGTCAAGCTGATGTGGCACCGCACCGACGACTCCCGCCACGGCCGCACGCACCCGATGACCACAGTGAACATCCGGGCGTCCCACAATGACGAGGCGGTGCTGGCCTACCACCAGCACCACACCAGCGTGGAGACCGACACCTACCACGGACTCGGCGAGGCGATCAGCGCGCAGGCGACGAAGCTGCCCCCGGGCAACTACACCGTCGCGCAGTCGCTCTTCCTGCTGGCCGCGAAGACGTCCTACAACTTCGGCGTCACCAACCAGCTGCTCCACGAGATCCCGCTGCAGTTCCCCACGAGCAGCGTGCGCAACGTGTACTCGCCGGACGTCCGGGTCGCCCAGGAGCTGATCGTCGACCAGCTGGCCGAAGCGATGGGCGAGGACCGCTACGGGTTCCGGCGCGCCTACGCCAAGAACGAGCACCTGCGCAAGGTGCTGGAACGGGTCGCCGAGATGGGTGACTGGGGCCGGTCGGTGCCGGACGGCGTCGGATACGGGATCGCCGTGCACGACGAGTACAAGCAGATCATGGCTTGCATGGCCGAGGTCGACGCCCGGCCGGAGACGGTCAAGCGCGAGATCCGCAACGGCAAGACCGGGCCGCGCGTGACCAAGGTCTGGTATGCCACGATCCCGGGCAGCCTCGTGGTCAACCCGCGCGGCATGGAGGCCCAGCTGATGGGCGGCATCACCGACGCGGTCGGCCTCGTGTTCACCGCCGGCCTGCACGTCAAGGACGGCATCCCGCTCGAGGGCAGCTGGGACGACTACTTCTACACCCGCCAGTGGAACGTCCCGGAGACGATCGAGATCGACATCATGGACCCGGACCCGGCCCTGGAGGTCCCCGGCGCCGGTGAGGCCGGTGTCGCCGCCGCGTGCGGCGCCATCGCGTCGGCCTACGCCGCGGCCGTGGGTCGTATCCCGACCTTCTTCCCGATCCTCCACGACGAGCTGGGCTTCGAGCCCAAGCCGCTGGTCCCGCCGGTCCCGGAGTCGCCGACCAACGGCCTCGACTTCACCTTCTGAGGGAGCTCCCTGTGCCGAACCACACCTTCAAGCTGAACGGCCAGCAGGTCGACGTCGACGTCGAGGACGACGTGCGCATGCTCTGGGTGCTGCGCGACAAGCTCGGCGTGCACGGACCCAAGTACGGCTGCGGCATCAACGTCTGCAAGGCCTGCACCAGCCACATCAACGGCAAGGCGTTCAACCCGTGCGCCGTGCCGGTGTCCGAGATCGAGTCGGACGACGAGATCACCACGATCGAGGGCCTGGCCGACAGCGTCGGCGAGAAGCTGCACCCGATGCAGGAGGCCTGGATCGAGTACGACGTCGCGCAGTGCGGCTACTGCCAGCCCGGCCAGATCATGGCCGCAGTGGCCAAGGTGCGGCAGGTCCAGTCCGAGGGCGGTGAGATCACCGACGAGGACCTCGACGAGATCCGCAACATCTGCCGCTGCGGCACCTACTTCCGCATCCGCGAGGCCATCAAGGCCGGCGCGGAGAAGATGTAGTCGCTCGAGGCGGGCGGGGGCGGGAGGCCTGGCTGCGCCAGTCCCGCCCCCGCGTTGTGCGCGGGACCGTCCGAGATGCGTAACGCCTCAGTGAGTCGCTCCGGGTCTCGTGGAGGCTCCTGACCTCGGAAACGAGGATGGAGTCATGCCGAAGGAGCAGTCACCGGGGAAGCCGACCACGCGGCGGTACTCGGAGGAGAAGGCCGCGGCGGTGCGGATGGTCCGGACTCTGCGGGCGGAGCTGGGCAGCGAGCACGGCACGATCAAGCGGGTCGCCGATCAGCTCGGCTACGGGACCGAGTCGGTGCGGCTGTGGGTGCGCCAGGCCGACATCGACGACGGTCACGCGCCCGGAGTGGGCACGGACGAGGCCGCGCGGGTTCGGGAGCTCGAGCAAGAGGTCCGGGAACTGCGGCGGGCCAATGAGATCTTGAAGCGGGCGGCAAGTTTCTTCGGGGCGGAGCTCGACCGCCAGTCGCGCAGGTAGTGGCGTTTCATCGACGGCAACCGCGAGGACGTCGTCGAGGGTCGCCGGCTCGGGGTCGAGCCCATCTGCCGAGTGCTGCAGGTGGCCAGGTTGATGCGCGCCGCCGGGATCGAAGGCGTCCGCCGGACCAAACGAGTGCGCACCACCAGGACGACACGGTCGCCGCCCGGCACCCCGACCTGGTCCAGCGCCGGTTCGCCACCGAGGGGCCGAACCAACTCTGGGTCACAGACCTGCCACTGGGCCGTTTCAGTGTTCTGGCGGAACCGTTGCGGGCTGCCGTGGCGGGATTTGCCACCGCAATACGGGCATTGGAAGACCGTGTACAACCGGCATCGTCGCTGGTCCGGGGACGGAACGTGGGTGCAGATCCTCGACGAGCTGCGCCGCGACGCCGACGCGCGCGAAGGGCCCGGTTGGACCGTCGGGGTTGATTCCAGGGTGGTGCGCGCTCGCCAGCACCCCCGCCGGTGCCCGGCACGCACCGCCGGCCGACATCCCCGCGGAGGTCCTCGCGCCCACTGACGTGGACACGGGGGGCGGGGTCGAATCACAAGAATTCAGCGCGGTCGAGTTCCACACGGCCCAGCCCGTGATCGGACGGTTCGGGTCCGGGCGGCTCGGCCTGCTGTTCGGGCCGATGCCGGCGTACGTCGACTCCGATCGACTATCGTTCACCAGAACGCTCAACATCGTACGCCGCCAGGTGGCCAACCAGGCGGCATTTTCCCCCCGACAGCCTTGACCGCGCGCACTCCGAAAGCATCACGGAGAACCTCGAGCGCATCACGAAGGGCCGACGCAAACGCACATACCCCCGTGTCCACAAGAGAGGAAATCGCCACAACACGCCGATCAAGAAGCCCGAACATCACGGCAAGACCTATCAGCCCGTCCTGCACGTCCAGAAGCCTCAGGTTGCCAAACTTAGTGGCATTGTAGCCAATACACGTCTTTCCGGTTCACTCAACATCTTGTGGACGCGGGGATCGACGCGTCGATCGGCACGGTCGGGGACGCGCTCGACAAGGCCCTGGCGGAGTCGACCATCGGACTGTTCAAGACCGAGTTGATTAAGCGGCGGGGCTGTGGCACAATCTCGACGAAGTCGATATCGCCACCGCGGCGTGGGTGGAATGGTACAACCACCGGCGGCTTCACGGAGTCTGCGGAGGTAGGCCACCGGTCGAGTACGAGGCCCTGTACGAGTTGGGCGACCTGATCAGCTTGGTCGCTTGACCCCAGCGAGGAGTCTCTACCGAACCCGGGGCGGTTCAACACCGTCATGCTCTCCCGGATGCGCTGCGACCAGCGCACCCGCGACTACCTCGACCGCCGCACCACCGAAGGGCTCACCAAGCCCGAGATCATCCGCTGCCTCAAACGCTATCTGGTGCGCGAGATCTACCAGATCATGGTCACAGCCGGCCGTCCTTGTCGTCCCGGCCCACCCAGCGGACGAGGTGGGCGGGTCAACCCTGAAACACCGCAGGCGCGCGCAGCGGGGTTGAAGCGCCTGCCACGGCCACGGACCATCAACGCGGACAAGGACACAACCCGACTCCCCCGTCCTTGACAGGACAGAGGAGCATCCTGCCTGCCCGGCGAGGGCCACGCGATTCCCTCGATCGCTTGATTCAGGGGTACGCAGTCCAAGCTAACGGAGAACTCGGGTCGAACTCACCCGGCTCCGGAGGGCTAGAGTCTACGAAAAAATCCACTCGCTCCTTGCGCCGTCGGAACCCAAGGGACCTGACGAAGTTATAGCCGTCTCCATGATCAGTCGACAGCTCTTCTAAGACATTCAGAGATACCATCCCAAGCGCTTCTTCCTCGCCACTACCCCCCTTTGCCCCCGAAAGAAGCTGCTCGACGTAATCATCCAAGTCTGTTGCATTTACGACGAGCACTGGATTTAGCGGATGAGTCTTACCCTCTGGCGATGTGACCCGGTACGAGTCACCTTTGCCGTGCCGCTCAAGCTCGAACCCACTGCCGCGTAGGTACTCGAACAGCCACTCAAGGCGTTCGCTCGACTTACCAGTCATTCGCACCTCCTGTTGTCGGGAAACGCTGTTGCGATCTCATTGCTCCCGTTAAAGGTGAACATCTTGAATTGCTGCTGCCTGACGACCTGGTTGCTCTGTAAGTTCCTCAGGAAGAGTACACAGGTTCGACAGGTCTGGTCACCCCTAGCTGGCTTGAGCTCGTCAGGGTCCCTCAGCATCGTGTCCATCGCCAAGTCTGCGCCGTCTCGCCAGTTGGTACTGGTTCCAGCCGCCATCCGTTCAAAGTCGAGGCGATGCCGAGCAAGGATATGCCTATAACCTTTGACTTCATTTCCGCAGAGCAGCCGATACCGCGCAGCCGGAGTCTCGGTCACGAATTCGCGGACCAGCTTGTCCTCTGGGGTGCTCCTGCCGCAGGCACCCCAAGGTGGCGCTGCCGCTGACGCGACAGCCGCGGCAGGAACTAATGCCAGTATAGCCAGAACTAGGACGACCATAAGGGCAATGGGGCTGCGCAGCGCTCTCTCCGTGGAATTACCTCCTAGGCGAATGCTGTTGCGAGACAACACAACCGTAACGAGTCCCAAAATTGGGATCAACAGGCCGTTCGCGGCGTAAGCGATCATTCGATCGTGTAGTCAACGGTCGCATTCGTTACGCTGTGCAGCGAGTCACCTCGGCCGGCGGCGGAGCGACCGACCGGAGGTCGCAGCGCTCCGCCGCGCCGAAGGCGCGCTTGACCAGGAATGGAAGTCTGAACACGCGCGCCGCAGCCTTGACCAGGACGGCCGCCGGCTACGTGTTGATCCAGGTCACGAGGGTCTTGTCGTCGTGGCGTTTGGCTCGTGGGAGGTGGGCTCCGTCGGGGTCCTGCTCGGCTTCCCAGCGCTGGAGTTCGTCGAGTCGATGCGCCAGTTCGGCGTCGCTGTCCTGGTACAGCGTGATCCAGTCGATCCCGTGATGGTCGAGTCCGCGTTGCACCCCGTCGGTGGCAAGCACGCACCAGGCGACCTCGTCGCGCGGGAAGGATCGGAGGATCGCGTGGTGCGCGGCCGTCGCGTCGGCCTCGGCGATGTAGTAGCCGTCCTCGCGGTTCCGCGCCTGACGTTCAGCGTGCTGGATCTTGGTAAGCAGTTCGCGGTGGGTCGAGTTGTAGCCACTCCTCCGTGCCAGGTGGGCCCGGCACTGTTCGCGCTCCTGCGCGGCGATGTGCTCGATGCGGTCGTCGGTGAGGCGTTCGGTCCGACCGTTGTGGAAGCCGATCATGGCGGTGCTGTCTCCGAGGACCGCGACCTCGATCCGGTCACGGTCCTCGCGCAGCAGCAGCACCGTCGAGGACGGCGCGGTGCCGGGTTCGAGGCTGAGCCGGTAGGTCACGACGGAGATGGCGTGGCGCAGGACGTAGGGCAGATCCGCGTCGGAGTCGAGGCAGCTCTTCAGGGCGTCGAGCAGCTCGTCGCCGTAGCGGCCGGCGGGTGGGGCCTCGGGGTCGAACGCCGTTGCCCCATCGAGCACGATGACGCCGTGCTCGGTGCTCGCCCACCGGTCCTGACCGGGCGGTTCTCCCCCGGGCAGGCTGGCGCCGTGAACGATCACGCATCCCACCGGCGAGGCGGGATCAGCACGGTGGTCGCGGTCGGGGTGAGGTCGTCGAACTCGGTGGTGACGGCCATGCTGAACGAGCCGTCGCCGAACCCTGCGTACAGCTCGGGCAGGTGCTCGGCCAGGTAGTGCGCCGCCCCGATCGAACCGAGGGCGTGCAGTCCGGCGATGTGCACGACTACCCGGCCATCGTGGACCTGGCGGGCGATGTAGGCATGATCGGCTTGGCGGGGCGAGTCCGAGTCGTCGAGGGGCGAGGGGTGCCGCTCCCCCGTCGCCGTGTCCTCGATGAACCAGCGGGCGCCGTCGCCGATACCCATGCCGATCAGCGGGTCCCGGCCGAGCAGCAGGTGTCCAACGTGGGCCGACGCGGGCCCGCAGACCACGATCGCGTCGCGCGGCGGTTCCCACTCGTCGCGCGGGTCGATGACCACCCGCTCGGTGACGAACGCCAGCGTCTCGGCCTCGCCGATCAGGTGCGCGGCCACGGTGTCGTCCTCGGTGGCGATGACCAGCCCGTCCCGCTCGAGGATGCGGCGACCAACGAGCGCGACGTCGAGCGGGCCGACCCCGAAGAACGTGCGGTGTGCAGGCGGGGCGTTGCGGATCTGCGTGATCCGGCCCTTGGTCAGGCCGAACGCCCGCGCGACCTCGGTGTAGCTCCCCCCGAGCTGGTCGCGCGCCTCCTCGATGGCCGCACGCCGCAGCCGCGACAGCTCTACCGAGCGCTGCTGGTAGCGCGCCAGCAACTCCGTCGCGCGCCGCCCACGCGTCACCGGGTCCGGCTCGGTGCGCAGCGCTTCGAACTCGTCGTCCACGCCCGGAGTTTAGACCCCTGGACAAGGCGGCGCGCCGCGCCGCAGCTTCCGTTTAGCCCCCTCAACTACTGCGAACAGCGGAGTTTAGGGGTCTACACCACGACGAGGGACGGAGAGGTCATGCGGGACATTCCGGTGAACCTGGGCGGCTACAAGCTCACGGTGGTGGAGCCGCCGGTGCCGAAGACGCGCGAGGAGAACGGCGCGCTGGTGCCGATCGTGGACAAGGACGGCGTCAGGCAGTTCGTGGTCGGGCTGTTCGCGAAGCTGCGCGTGGGGCCGAGTGAGAAGGCGCCGAAGGGTGAGGAGATCAAGGTGACCCTGGCGACCGACCCCGGGGAGGGGTTCGGGGAGGACGTCAAGGTCAAGTTGGTCGACGCCCGGCTCAACCCGTATCAGATCGACAACGGTGGTGGCCGGTTCACCTCCGGGGTGGCGTTCAAGGCGATGGGTCTCAAGGCCGTGCACGTCCGCGGCGACAAGTCCTAGCCGCACCGCGCCGCCAGGGCGCGTGAGGGGTGAGCACGGCCAGCCGTTCACCGTGGCCGCGTCGGGCAAGCACGTCCTGGTGGCCGGCGCTTCTGGGGCGGGGAAGGGCTCGCTGCTGTGGTCGCCGCCGCGGGCGATGGGCCCGCTCATCCGCGACCGCCATGTCCGGGTGTCGGGTGATCGACCTCAAAGGCGGGGCGGAGACCCAGCGCGGGGCGCGGCTGTTCCACCGCTACGCCACCACCGCGGCCGACGCGCTGCGCCTGCTGTGTGAGGTGCGGGACGAGATGAAGCGCCGCCAGGACCACATGCGCGACGCGGGGACTCGGGGCCTGGACGTGTCGGCGCAGTGGCCGCTGGAGCTGGTGCAGATCGACAAGATGGCGATGCTCACCGCCTACGGCGACCGCGCCGACGTCCGCGAGGCCCTGCGGCTACTCGCCGAACTGCTCACCCAGGGCCGCGCCTGCGGGATCTCGGTCTGGGGGTACGTGCAGGAGCCGTCCAAGGACGTCGTGGACGTCCGCGAGTTGTTCACCACCCGCATCTGCCTGGGCGTCACCGCCGCCTCCCACGTGGACATGGTCCTCGGCGACGGCGCCCGCGAACGGGGCGCGCTGGCCGACGAGATCCCCGGGGATGTCCGGCATGCGGGGATCGGGTTCGTCATCGACACCGGCTCGCGGCTGCCGGTCCGGTTCCGCGCCGCCTACGTCGACGACGCCGAGATCGACGAGCTCGTCGGCCGCTGCGCGATCCACCCGCCACCCGCCCAGGTTCTGCCCTTCCGGCCAGAGCGCGACGCGGACGGCGACCAGGACGGCAACGAGAACGAGGGGGCGGCGTGATGTGGGCCGTCACCGGCTGGGCGCTCGCCACCTGGCTCAAGCTCACCGCCGCCCTCGCGCTCGCCATCGCCGCCTGTGGCTGGCTGCTCGGTACCGACTCCGGCTGATTCTTCCTCGCCTGCGCCGCCGCCGCACTGGCTGAGATCTACGGGACCGACCAACTGCGCAAGGAGTGGGCGCACGAGGCCCGCTCGTCCTGGTGGTGGGCCCCGTGACCCGCCCGAGTGGCACCGCACCGTCGGCCGGGCAGCTCGCGTTGTTCGACGATCCGGCCACCGCGCTCGCCCTACGCACGGCCACCGCGGGGCGCTACGTGCTGGTCGGGGTCCGCGACCAGGTCTACCGACGCACCGAGCACGACGCGTCCGTGGTCGAGGCGGTATCGGTGTTCGAGGCGGCCACGGTGCAGCACCTGCTCGCCACCCACCGACTGCGCTACGACAGCCGCACCGTGCGCGTGACCCTCGACGACGAACGCCGCGGCGCCACCCCGATCGAACCCGCCACCCCCACCCGCCCACCGACGAGCCGCGAGCGGTGCGGGTCCTGGTCGACGTCCTCTCCCCCGGGCAAGGGCCTCGTGACCTGCGGGGACGGCGACTGGTCCGGCGTCATCGTCCGCGACGGCTCGTCCTACCTGGTCGAGATCGAAGCCGGGGACGTGATCGGCCGCGCCCGCTCCTACCGCCACGGCGCCGAACGCCTCGCCCGCCACCACGGCCACCGCGCCACCTCCGTCGAGATCGAACACGAACGGGAGTTCCGGTGACCACACACATGCTCACTGACGCCCAGGCCGCCGTGGCCGCGATGATCTCCGACCGGCTCCGCGCCCCCGACTACCGAGCATGGCGGGCCAACGTGGAGGCCACCGGCGGCTGCGCCCACCTGGTCCGGCTCCGCGGCTCCTCCCGCATCCTCGACCGCGACGGCGCCGTCCTGGTCGAGCACGCCGGGGAGATCTTCGCCCCCTGCGGCAACCGCCGCGAGACGATCTGCCCGGCCTGCTCGCAGCGCTACGCCTTCCACCTCATCCGCGCCGGACTCGCCGGCGGCGACAAAGGCGTCCCGGAGACCGTGACCGGCAAGCCCCGGCTGTTCCTCACCCTCACCGCGCCGTCGTTCGGGCCGGTGCACTCCCGCCGCCTGTCCGCGCGCGGGCGGGTGATCCCGTGCGGCTGCGGGGCCCACCACCGCGAGCACGACCCGGCCCTCGGCACCCCAGTCGACCCGAACGCCTACGACTACGTCGGCGCGGTGCTCTGGCAGGCCCACGCCGGAGCCCTCTGGTCCCGCTTCGCCATCGCGCTCCGCCGCGCGCTCGCCGCGATCCTCGGGGTCCCGGCCCGCCAGTTCCGCGACGTCGCCCGGCTGTCCTACGCCAAGGTCGCCGAATACCAGCGGCGCGGGCTGGTGCACTTCCACGCCGCGATCCGCGTCGACGGCCCCGACGGGCCACACGACCCGGCCCCGCCCGGGCTCACCCCGGAGACGCTGCGGGAGGCGGTGCTGGCCGCGGCCCGGTCGGTCTGCCTCGAGGTGGCCCGCCCGGACGGCACCCCACTGCTCCTCGGCTGGGGCACCCAGATCGACGTCCGCGCCATCACCCCGGCCCGCGCCCGCTCGGTCGAGGACGACGCCGGGGAGATCACCGACGCGAGCTTGGCCGGCTACATCGCCAAGTACGCCACCAAGGGCACCGGCAAGACCGACGGCCACCCCGACCGCCCCATCCGGGCCATCGAACACGTCGCCTACCTCGACGTCCCCGACCACCACCGCCGCCACATCCAGACCGTGTGGGAACTCGGCGGCCTGGCCCAGTACGAAGAGCTGAACCTGCGCAAGTGGGCGCACATGCTCGGCTTCCGCGGCCACTTCCTCACCAAGTCCCAGCGCTACTCCACCACGTTCCGCCAGATCCGCGGCGAGCGCCGCACCTGGCGCCTCGCCGACACCCTCGACCGGCTCGCCGCCGACACCGACGATCCCAACGGGCTCCCGCCGGACCTCGACACCATCACCGTGATCAACGACTGGCACCTCGTCGGCATCGGCCACCGCAACGAAGGCGAACGCGAACTGGCCCTCGCCATCGCCGAACGGAAGCGGGATCTCAGACAGCAGCGACGCACGGAAGGAACCCGGCCATGACGCAGAAGAGCGACGCGATCATCGACACGACGCGCCTGACCTACACAGTGGACGAGGTGGCGTACCTGCTCAACGTCTCCCGCGGAATGGCCTACCAGTACGTGCGCGACGGAGTGATCCCCGCGGAGCGGATCGGCCGACGCTGGCTGATCCCCCGCAAGCGCCTCCACGACTGGCTTGACGGCAAGGCGGCCGCCTGATGGCCGGCATCCGGAAGACGCCTGCCGGGAACTGGCGCGCGTACTGGCGGGAGCCGAGCGGTCGTCAGACCTCCAAGACCTTCGCGACGAAGAGGGAGGCGTCCCTGTTCCTGGCGCAGATCTCGGCGGCAGCGAGCACCGGCACCTACGTCTCCCCACACGCCGGGCGGGTGCTCTTCGGTGATCACGCGCAGCGGTGGATGCAGTCGTGGAACAACGAGGCGACGACACACGCCCGCGACGCGTCGATCATGCGCACGCATGTGATCGCGCAGTGGGGCCCGTGGCAGCTGGCCAAGATCGATCATCTGTCGATCCAGACGTGGATCACGGACCTGAGTACCCGGCTCTCCCCGGCGACGGTGGCGGAGTGCCGTCGGCTGACCAGCGCGGTGCTGCGGTCCGCGGTGCGAAACCGACTCATCGCCTTCAACCCGTGCGAGGACGTGAAGGTGCAGAAACGGCGCCGCCCGGGACACCGACGAACAGGTCATCGAGCGCGAGACATTCCGTCGTCTGCTCCCCGCCGTCCCCCACGCTCACCGGGGCCTCGTGGCCGCGGCGGGCGGGTGCGGCCTGCGCTGGGGGAGGCCGTCGGGCTCTGCACGGACGCGCTCGACTTCGACCGGGCCCGGTTGCGCGTGATCCGGACCGTGATCGAGGTCGCCGGCCACACGTCGTTTAAGAGCGACCGGCAAATGAGGTTCCTGCGTGTCGTTGCAGGTAGAGGCACGGACCCCCAGTGATCATGGGATTGCTGAAGTCCTGATGATCGCCTGGAGGGCCCGTGCCTCTGTTGCCAGCATCTC
>NZ_JAHDTG010000112.1 GCF_018531475.1 Pseudonocardia mahuensis | reverse complement strand
CATCAACCTGCACAAACAGCGCCGGGGAGTCGCCACCCGCTACGACAAGCTGGCCCTGCGCTACGAAACCACAACCCAGATCGCAGCGATCGACATCTGGCTCCGCCGATTATCAAACACGCGCTAGCGTGATCGGCATGGTCACCACCGCGCCGGTCCGCACGAGAGACGTGCTCTGGACCGACATCTCCGAGATCTACGCCGCCGTGCTCGCCCACCCGTTCATCGCCGGACTGACCGACGGCTCGCTACCCCGGGAGTCGTTCCGGCACTACATCGTGCAGGACGCGCACTACCTGCGCGGGTACGCCCGGGCGCTCGCCGTGTGCGCCGCCAAGGCCCCGACCGAGCAGGACACCGTGATGTTCGCGCAACACGCCGCGGGGGCCGTCGCCGCCGAGCAGGACCTGCACGCCGCGCTGATGGGCGAGATGGGGAGCACGGCCGAGGCCGCAGCGAACGAGCCCGTCGCGCCGACCACCCGGGCGTACGTCAGCTACCTCATGGCGACCACCCAGAGCGGCTCGTTCGCCGAGGCCGTCGGGGGGGTGCTGCCCTGCTACTGGATCTACGCCCGCGTCGGCGAGGAGCTGCTCGCCCGCAGCTCGCCGGACCCGCTCTACGCCCGGTGGATCGCGATGTACGGCGGCGACGACTTCCAGACCGTCGTCGACGACGTCCTGGCGCTGACCGACCGGATCGGGGCCGAGCTCTCACCACGCGAGCTGGAGCGGATGCGCGAGCACTTCACGACGACCTCTCGCTACGAGTGGATGTTCTGGGACGCCGGCTACCGCCAGGAGACCTGGCCGGTCTGACCGCGAGTCGCGCCGGATCGCCTGGTGCGGGCGGGGCAGCCCTGCCCGCACCACGGCGCGGGGCGTCAGCGCTGGTCGAAGCGGTCCGGGATGACCAGGTGCAGCACGAACCCGACCACCCCGACGATGATCGCGCCCCAGAAGGCCGCCCAGAACCCGTCAACGGTGAACGGCAGGCCCAGGCTGCTGGACAGCCACCCGACCAGCATGAACAGCAGCGCGTTCACCACGAGGCCGACCAGCCCCAGGGTGAGGATGTAGAGCGGGCAGCCGACCACCTTGATGAGCGGCTTGAGGACCGCGTTCACCAGACCGAAGATGATCGCGACGACGATCACGGTTCCGATCCGGCCCTCGGTGGTACCGCCGCCGAGCTCGATGCCGCCGACCAGCGCGGTGGCCACCCACAGCGCGACGGCGACGACCGCGACCCGGATCGTGAGGGCGAGTGCGTTCGACATCAGTCCACCAGCGCCTGGTGGACGAGCGCCCGCAGCTGCGAGCGGACCGGATAGGTGCTCGACGGCATCAGCTGGGTGAAGAACATCGCGCTGACCTCCTCGGCCGGGTCGACGAAGAACGCGGTGCTGGCCATCCCACCCCAGGCGTACTCACCGGCGCTGGTCAGCGCCTTCCCGGCCAGCGGGTCGACGACCACGGAGAAGCCCAGCCCGAACCCGACCCCCGCGAACGACGACTCCGCGAAGATCGGCCGCCCGAACCTCTCCAGGTCGGCACCGCCGGGCAGGTGGTTGCGGGTCATGTAGCGGACGGTCCGCGGGCCGAGCAGCCGCTCGCCGTCGAGCTCGCCGCCACCGGCCAGCATCTGGGTGAAGCGGTGGTAGTCGTGCGCGGTGGACACCAGCCCGCCACCGCCGGACAGCATCGACGGCGGCCGGGTGATCGCCTCGGCCAGCGACGTGTTGCGCAGCAGCCCGCCGCCCGGCTTCGGCACGTACAGCGCCGCCAGCCGGTCGAGATCGCCCTCGGCCACGGAGAACGCCGTCTCCGTCATGCCGAGCGGGGTGAAGATGTGCTCGGCGAAGAACTCGTCGAGCGACTGCCCGGCGGCCACCTCCACGACGCGCCCCAGCACGTCCGTCGCGACCGAGTAGTTCCACTCCGTGCCGGGCTGGAACAGCAGCGGCAGCGTCGCCCAGGCGTCACAGGTCGCGGCCAGGTCCATGCCCCGTGGCCCGCCGAACTCGAACCCCTTGATCCGGTACATCTCGTCCACCGGATGGACGTGGTGGAAGCCGTAGGTGAGGCCGGCGGTGTGGGTGAGCAGGTGCCACACGCGGACGGGCTCGGTCACCGGGACCGTGGCCGGGTTGAGCGCCGAGCCGGCCTTGTAGACCCGCAGGCCGGCGAAGGACGGGATGTAGCGCGACACCGGGTCGGTCAGCTCCAGCGCGCCCCGCTCGTAGAGCATCAGCGCGGCCACCGAGGTGATCGGCTTCGTCATCGAGTAGATGCGCCACAGGGTGTCGGCCTCGACGGGCAGGCCGGCCTCGAGGTCGCGGCTGCCGTGGTGGCTCAGGTGCGCGATGCGTCCCTTCCGGGCGACGACGATCGTCCAGCCGGCGAGCCGGCCGTCGTCGACGTACCGCCGGAAGTGCGAGTCGATCCGTCCTAGCCGGTCGGCGTCGAAACCGACCTCCGCCGCGTCCGCTTCCACCTTGAGCTCTGTCACACGGGCGACCCTACCCTCGATGATCCAGCTGGCCGGCGGGCCGACGCCGCCGCCGTCAGCGCCGCCCTCCGTGCCGCCTCAGTGCGCCCCGCCCAGGTTCAGCAGCACCACCCCGCCGATCACGAGCAGCACCCCGGCGATCTTGGCCGGGCTCAGCGACTCGCCCAGGAACACCACTCCGACCAGCACGATCAGCGCGGTGCCGATCGCCGACCAGAGCGCATAGGCCGTCCCGACCTCGAAGCCCTTGAGCGCCTGCCCGAGGAGCGCGAACGCGGCGCCGTAGCCGACGACCACACCGATCGACGGCAGCAGCCGGGTGAACCCCTCCGACAGCTTCAGGCTCGTCGTCCCGACGACCTCCATGACAATCGCGCCGACCAGCCACAGCCAGGCCACGGTGCCCCCCTCCATCGACGATCAGGGGACCCAGCATGTCCTCCTGTTCAGTGACGTCGAGGCGCGCGGTGGCCTGCCGGTAGTCCTCGACGCTGCCCATCCAGTTGTTCGTGATCTTGCCGTCCGCCGTCTTGTACCAGCTGTTGCAGCTGCCGGCGAAGGAGCTGTCCGCGAGCTCGGCCTGAAGCTCGGCGTTGAACCGCTCCTGGACGTCGCGGCGCAGGTCGAGCGCGGCGTCCTTCTCGTCGGCGACCTGCAGCCCCTGCAGGACATAGCCGTACTGGCACTCGAGCATCGCGATGATCGAGTTGTGGCCGAGGTTCGTGTTCGGTCCGTAGAGCCTGTAGAGGTTCGGGAACCCCGCGACCGACATGCCCAGGTAGGCCTGCGGGCCCTCGCGCCAGGCGTCGCGCAGCACCAGGCCGCCGCGGCCGGTGACGTCGAGGCTCGCGTTGAACGACAGCGTCTCGAACCCGGTCGCGTAGATGATCACGTCGACCTCGTGCAGGGTGCCGTCCGAGGTGCGCACCCCGGCCGGCTCGACCCCTTCGATCTTGTCGGTGACCAGGTGCACGTTGTCGCGGATCATCGCCGGGTAGAACGTGTCGGCGATGATCCGCTTGCAGCCGATCGGATAGTCGGGCCAGAGCTTCTCGCGCAGCTCCGGGTCGGTCACCGTCGCCTCGAGGTGCGCCCGGGCGGCGGCGGTGAACTCCTCGGCCACCGGCGTGCCCTGCTTCATCGCCCCCATCCAGCCCTCGTGCTCCCAGTAGATCGCGTCCCGGCTGGCCTGCAGAAGATCGGGCTGGTCGAGGAAGTCCTGCCGTTCCTGCGACTCGTAGGGCCGGTCGTCGCGCGGCACCACGTAGTTGGCATGCCGCGCGAACACGGTCAGCTCCGACACGATCGGCGCGATCTCCGGGATGAACTGCACCGCGGACGCCCCGTTGCCGATGCAGGCGACGCGCTTGCCCGCGAGGTCGACGTCGTGGTCCCACCGGGCGGAGTGGAAGTACGGGCCGGTGAAGTCCGCCCGTCCCGGGATGTCGCGGAACGTCGGCCGATTCAGCTGGCCCCACGCGGTGACCAGGAAACGGGCCCGGATCGGCTCCCCGCCCGCGGTCCCGATGGTCCAGCACCCGGACGCGTCGTCCCAGTGCGCGCCGGTGACCTCGGTGTTCAGCCTGATGTGCCGGCGCAGGTCCATCCGGTCGACCAGGCGCTCGATGTTGGCCTGGATCTCCGGCTGGAACGCGTACACCCGGCTCCAGTCCGGCTGGGCGTCGAAGGAGAACCAGTACAGGTGCGATCCGTCTGCTCCGTCATGGTCGCGCCCCCTGGGCGGCGCGGAAGGCCGCGGCGAGGTCGTCGATGATCGCGGCGCCGCTCGGGGTCGCACCGAGGGTCCAGAAGAAGCCGTGCAACATGCCGTCGTAGCGCTTCGCGGTGACGTCCACACCGGCGTCGCGCAGCTTGTCCGCGTAGGCCTCCCCCTCGTCGTGCAGCGGGTCGTACTCGCAGGTGGCGACGAACGCCGGGGCAGGCCGACGAGGTCATCGGAGCGGGCGGGGCAGGCGTAGGGGTCCTTGCCGAGGTCCTGCGCACCGAGGTAGTGCGCCCAGAACCACTGCATCGAGCCGCGGGTGAGCAGGTAGCCCTCGCCGTTGCGCTCGTAGGAGGCGGTGCTGAAACCGAAGTCGGTGACGGGGTAGATCAGCAGCTGGGCGAGGATCGACGGGCCGAGCCGATCGCGACAGGCGATGGCGACGGCCGCCGCGAGGTTGCCGCCCGCGCTGTCCCCGGCCACCGCGAGCCGGTCCGGGTCGCCGCCGAACCGCGGGGCCTCGCGGGCGGCCCAGACCGTGGCGGCGTAGGCGTCGTCGAACGCGGCCGGATAGCGGTGCTCGGGGGCCAGCCGGTAGTCCACCGAACAGACGATCGCGCCGGCCCGGTTCGCCAGGCTGCGCAGCGGCGTGTCGACGGTGTCCAGATCGCCGATCACCCAGCCGCCGCCGTGGAAGTAGACGACCACCGGCAGCGGGCCCTCGCCGGCCGGGGTGTAGATACGCACCGGGATCTGCCCACCCGGACCGGGCGCGGCCCGGGTCTGCACGGCGACGTCCTCCGGTTCGCCCTGCAGGTCGATGAAACCCTTGGTGGCCGCGCGGGCCTGGGGGACCGTCATGTGCTCGAAGGGCGGCAGACCGGCCGCGCTGAGCGCGGCGAGCAACTGCTGAGCTTCCGGGTGCACGGGCACCGTTGCCTCCTGCGGTGGGTCCGCGGGCCCGGCGACATTGCCGGGCCCGTGCAGCCACCGTGACATCGATCACTGCCCGGCCCACCGTCTCCGCGACACGAAGACGCGGATGCTCTTCGTCTCGGCGACACATTGGCCGGCCCGGGGCGGGGCCGTACGGTCACGCCACGCAGCACACGCGACAGGCCCGGGCGCACAGCCGGGGCCCGGCCCGGCCGACCGCTATGAGGTCGTCGGCCCCGCCGACCCCGTCCCGTCGCGGGCCGCGCCCGCAGCGGTGTCACCGGTGCCGTTGCTCCAACCGTCCTCCCTCAGAGCGCGGGATACGTGCTCGGTGAGCTCCTCGCGCTGCAGCCGTCGCTGTATGCGCAGCTGGGTGCGCCGCTCGGAGCTGAACTCCTTGTACATCGACACGCACATGCCCAGCATCACCACGCTGAACGGGAACGCGATCACGATCGCCGCGACCTGCAGCGCGGTCAATCCGCCGGCGATCAGCAGGGCGATGGCCACCAGCCCCTCGGCGGAGGCCCAGAACACCCGGCTCCAGACGGGCGGATCGGGGTTGCCACCGGAGGCCAGCATGTCGACCACCAGCGATCCCGAGTCCGAGGAGGTCACGAAGAACAGCACGATCAGGACGATCGCGCCGGCCACCACGAAGGTGCCGCCGGGTAGGCCGGCCAGCAGCCCGAACAGCGACCCGTTGGTGTCCACCGACCCGTCGGCGCCGACCAGGCCGCCGCCGCCGAACAGTTCGCGATGCAGGGCGGTGCCGCCGAAGACGGTGAACCACAGGAACGTCACCAGTGTCGGCACTCCGAGGACGCCGACGACGAATTCGCGGACGGTGCGGCCGCGGGAGATGCGGGCGATGAAGACGCCGACGAAGGGCGCCCAGGAGATCCACCAGCCCCAGTAGAAGGTGGCCCAGCTGCCCTGCCAGGACTGGCCGTCCTCACCCTGCAGCGCGCTGGTGTCGAAGCTGAGCTGGAACAGGTTCTGGAAGTACAGGCCGACCGACTGCACCGCCTCGCGGAAGATGAACAGCGTGGGGCCCGTGATCAGGACGAACAGCACCAGCGCGGCCGCGATCACGATGTTGATGTTCGACAGCCACTTGATTCCCTTCTTCAGGCCCGTGGCCACGGAGAAGACCGCCAACGCTGTGATCGCGCCGATCAGGATGCTGTAGGTCAGGTTGCCCGGGTCGCTGATCAGGTCCAGGAAGCTCAGACCCGAGGCGATCTGCAGCACACCGAGCCCGAGCGAGGTCGCGACACCGAACAGGGTGCCGACGATCGCGGCCACGTCGATCGCATCGCCCAGCCAACCCTTGACCCGGTCGCCGAGCAGCGGCTGCAGCGCCCAGCGGATCGACACCGGCCGGTCCCGGCGGTGGATCGCGTAGGCGATCGCGAGCCCGACGATGACGTAGATCGCCCACGGGTGCAGTCCCCAGTGCAGGAACGTCTGGACCAGCGACTGCTGGGCGAGCTCGCTCGGCGTTCCCTCGACACCGGGCTTGGGACTCGCGAAATGGTTCAGCGGTTCGGCGACACCCCAGAAGACGAGGCCGATACCCATGCCGGCCGCGAACAACATCGCGAACCAGGAGCCGAGGGTGAACTCCGGGTCCTCGTCGCGCGGGGAGAGCTTGATGTCACCGAAGTGACCGAAGCCCATCCAGAGCGCGAAGACGACGAAACCGGAGACGATGAGGGTGTAATACCAGCCGAACGTCCCGATGATCGCGCCCTGCACGGCGTTGATCCCGGACTCCATGGTGCCCGGAAAGATCACCGTGAACAGCACGAACGCCGCGACGATCGCCGCCGAGGGCCAGAAGACCCGGTGCGAGATGGTCGTGGTCGATCGCTTCCTCGGACCGGGCGGCGCGGCGCCGCCGGTCTCCGATGTGGTGGCCACGAAGAGGTCCTCCCTGTTGGCGGCCCACCGCACAGCGGACTCGGTCACCGGAACCGGGCCGCGTCGCCCGGTCCGAGCCTGACGCGCTGCCACGATAGGCAACGAACATAACGATTGGCGCGTGTGATGCGGCCGCAGCAGCCGGCGCAGCCCGCCGCACCGCGTGCGACCAGGCGATCTGGCGCACGGGTGCGCTCCGCTACATCCCCTACCGCATGTCGGCACCGATCCTCTGGATGCGTTTCGAGAATGGCGAGTTCATGATCAACATTACGGGTGTGGAATTCGAGCGTCAATCGCCACGCTCACGGGCTCCGGGCGATGACAGGAATGCACGAAAGTGCCACTCGTACGGGTGGAAATCGCTTCCCGGACGGGCGCGGCGGCGCCGGGCCGTTGCCTCAGCGACCGTCGCCGAGTGCCGCGCGGTACTGCGCGAGGTGCGCCCGGGTCTCGGGCGCGGCGAACACCCGGCCGAACTCCTCGACGCTGCGGTCGGCGCCGTTTGTCAGCGTGGTGTTCTGCCAGATCTCGAAGAGCCGCTTCTGCGCCGCGACCACCGTCGGGGTGTGCCCGGTGACCCGGTCCAGCATCGTGTGGACGGCCGGGTCCAACCCGGCGGGCACCACGATCTCGTTGCACAACCCGGACGCGGACAATCGCTGCACCGGGTAGTTCTCCCCCGTCAGGATCATCTCCTTGGCCAGGCTGAGCCCGACGTACTGCTGCAGCAGCGCCGCGTCGACCACCGACGGGATGCCGACCTTGATCTCGGGCAGACCGAAGACGGCCCGGGTGGTCGCGACACGCAGGTCGCAGGCCAGCGCGAGTTCGAAGGCGGCGCCCAGGCAGTACCCGTCGACGGCGCAGATCGTGGCGACCGGGGCGGTCCGCACCCGGCGCAGCAGATCCCGCAGGCTCGCGATGAAGGCGCACGCGCCGTCGACGTCGAAGGACAGGAACTCGTCGACGTTCATCCCCGCGGAGAAGGCCCGCTCCCCCGTCCCGGCGAACACGATGGCCTGCACGTCGGGAGCGAGGTCCATCGCCGAGTGCAACGCGGCGATGTCGTCGACGGTGAGCGCGTTCAGCGTCTCCGGACGGTCCAGCGTCACCAGCAGGGTGCTCCCCCGCCGCGCCACCACGACCCCGCTCATGCTCGCGCTCCTCGCCGGGCACCCCGTGGCGCCCACCCGGCCGGCCTCGGAGAACCGGCTGCCCCGGCACCCGGGGCGCCGTACGGTGCCCCCAGCATGCACCACCCCGGGCCGGGCAGGAGACCCGGACGTGGATCCCGACGCCCTCGACGCCGTCGACCCAGCCACCGTGCAGGCGCACGCCGCCCAGGTGCTCGACGCCGCTCTGGCCGTGGTGGAGCAGGTACCCGCCGAGCAGGCTGGACAACCCCACCGGCTGCGGGCTGGACCGTGCTTGCGCTGCCCAACCACATGACCTTCGAGAACCTCGCGCACGTCGCGCCGGCGAACGGCTCGACGATGCCCGCGCCCGACGCCGGCACCGACTACCTCGGCGCGGACCACGTGGCGGCGTTCCGCGCCTCGGCCGCGATCACCGCCGCCCGCGCCTTCTACGCCGGCGTGCCGCGCGGACCGGTGACCTTCGGCGACGAGCAACCGGTGCCCACGGACTCGACCCCCGCCGACCGGCTGGCCGCCTACCTCGGCCGGAACCTCACCGGAACGATCCGCGCCTGATCCGGGGCCGGGTGTCGCCCCGAGCGGGAGGGCCACGGCCGGCTCACCCGGCGGGGGCGGGACACCGCCGTGCAGGCCACCCGGCCCCGGGGACTCCTCGATCCGGTGCGTGCACCGCATCAGCCCGGCACGAGCACCTCGGCCCACGACGGCACCACCGTCACCGGGCATCGGGCGTGGCGCGCCACGTGGCGCGCCACCGACCCACTGATCAGGTGCCGGAACAGGCCACGCTCGAGCGCACCGACGACCAGCAGGTCGGCGTCGGCGGCGATCTCGGTGAGCATCCGGCCGGGGTTGCCCGCGCACGTGGTGCTCGCCAGTTCGCGCGGCCGCTGTCGATCGCCGAGCACGGTGTACAGCAACTCCTCGGGCAGGTGGTCCGCGCGACGCCGCGACTCCTCGTCGAGCGCCATCGCGACGTCGCCCCGGCAGTCCTCGTACACGCAGTGTGACTCCCACACGTGGACGACCGTGATTGGGCAGCCGCGGCGCGCCGCCTCCTCGATCGCCCACCGCAGGGCGTCCACCGCGTGCTTCGAGCGATCTACTCCGACCACGATGCCGGACATCGCGGACCTCCCGGATCGAGCTGGCTGATGACATCCAGCGTCCGCCGCCCGCAGACACTCGACAAGTACGACGGGCCCGGCCCCGGACGGCGTGCTGCCGGGCTGGGGGAGCGATCGGCCACACCGGGCACGACCGGTGCGAACCAGGGCGGGATGATCGGGGCATGTCTCTACCCGGTCGGGACCCCGAGTCCAGCCGGCCCGCCGACGCCGCCCTCTCCGGCGACGAGGAGGTGCTGCAGGCGCTGGTCCGCCGCCGCGATGCGGGCAGCAGCCCCGGCGCGCGCTCCGACCCCCATCGCATCGCCCTGGTGGTCGGCGGCGGCGGGATGCGCGGGGCGTATGCGGGCGGCATGGTGCACGCGCTGGAACAGGCCGGGCTGAGCGACGCGTTCGACGTCGTGTACGGCAGCTCGGCCGGAGCCTTCGTGGGCACGGCGCTGGTGCTGGGCCACGGTCACGACGCCGCCCGGATCTTCCCCGAGAACATGGCCCGCAAGGAGTTCATCGATCCGCGCCGGCTGGGGACCCGGCGTCCGATGGTGTCGCTCGACCACCTGTTCGACGAGATCCTGCAGGTCTCCAGGCCGACGGCGTGGTCGTCGCTGCAGACCAGCCCGGTGCCCCTGCGCGTCGTCGTGACCGACGCCGACGACATGCAGCCACACGTGCTGACCGAACTGGACACCGCGCAGGAGTGGAAGCTGGCCATGCGGGCCACCGCGACCATCCCGTGGCTCGCCGGGCCCCCCGTCGAGCTCCACGGCCGGCGCTGGATCGACGGCTCGGTCGGCGACCCGCTCCCGGTCCTGCGTGCGCTGCGCGAGGGCGCCACCCACGTGCTCGCACTGCTGACCCGGACCGTTCCCGAACTGCGCCGGTCCGACCCGGGCGAGAAGGCCCCGCTGTGGGCCCGCTCGCTGGACGTCGTCGTCCCCGGCCTCGGTGCGATGACCCAGGACGTCCGCCGGCACGCCGACAGCCTGGCCCTGCTCTCCGACGCCGCTCACCCGGACCGCGGCGGGGCGCACCTGCTGGCGATCACCCCGGCGCGTACGTCCGGTGTCCGGGGGCTGACCATCGACGTCGACAGAGTGGAGCGCGCGGCCATGCTGGGCCACGAGGCCGTGGCGGCGGCGCTGCGGGCCGTGGACGGCGGCGCTCAGCGCTGAGAGCCAGCGCTGGTCCGGGGCTGATGCCCGTGCTCGCCGACCGCCGCGGCCACACCGCCGGCCGGCGGAACCGATGTCACGACACCCGCTGGCCCGCACGACAGGCGTCGACGAGATCGAGGAGCAGGGTTCGGCGTTGCTCTCCAGCCACCGGATCCTCCCCGACCGGGCCGGACCGCTGGCAGCACGGACCAACGGGCTGCCGTCGAGCACGGTCTCGCCCTACTTCATGGACTACGGCGTCCCGCTGCGGGTCGACGCGCCGCCGCCGGTCGGCTTCGGCGAGGCCCCCGCGGTGCGCTCCGTCGCCCGCTCGCTGGCCCCGGGTGGCGGTCCCGGCATCGAGCTGAGCATCGACCCGTCCTGGCCGCACCCACGACGCGGGCCGGCGTCCTCGAGCGGGTCGCGCTCCTGGCCGAGCTGACGGACCGGGCCGCACCGGGTGCCCTCAACCCGCTCGTCGCCGCTGCGCTGCGGGAGCAGATCATCTTCACCCTGCTGGGCCAGCCCAACACGTGGACCGGCGTGCTGCTGTCGCAGCCGGCCCAGGTCAAGCGAACGAACGTGTGCGATGCCGTCGACGTCATCCACGGGCGTGCGGCCGAACCGCTCACCGTGTCCGCTGTGGCCCGGGGCGTCGGGGTCAGCGTGCGCGCGCTGCAGGCGGGCTTCCGCCGCGAGCTGGGCACGACGCCGAAGCAGTACCTGCAGAAGGTGCGGCTGGAGCGGGCCCACGAGGATCTCGTGCGGGGGGAACCCCGCGACGGCACCACGGTCGTCGACGTCGCGATCCGATGGGGCTTCCTGCACGCCGGCCGCTTCGCCGCGGCGCATCTGCGCACCTACGGCGAGGCCCCGTCGGTGACGCTGCGCACCGCGCCGCGCCCGCGGGTGCACGACGTCGGTGCGTGAACTGACCTCCGTGCCCACGTGAAGTGGCTCGTCGCCGATCCGGGCCGTTCCTAGAGTGACCGGTGCAGCACTACGGAGGAGGCCCCTCGTGCACAACGACGGCCGACCAGTCGGCGTCGCCGGCCCCACAGCGGAGGACGCGACCCTGCGCCTGCTGCGCGCCTACGACGAGCGCAGCGGCACCGAGTTCGCGGAGACCCTGGTGCAGTACCGGATCGGCGGCTACTCCTTCGCTGCCCGCGTTCTCGGCATCCAGCGCAGCACGGCGCGCTACCGGATGCACCGCATCCGCGAGCTCCTCGACGAGCAGGCAGGCGGCGACGCGGACGGCCGCTTCGACGGGCCGGCACAACGCCGCCTGCCCGGATCACTCGAGGATCCGGGGTTCCCCGACCCTGGACCGGCAGCTCGGGGAGAACCGTCTCCAGGGGCGTGAACCGTACGAGGGCGGGCGCAATGCGGATAGCCGTCGACCGCGCTCCGGCTCTTGAATGACCTCGTCGTGGTGCGCCCGGAGCGGGTGCACCGGGGTCGATCAGGGAGCGCCACGGATGAGACCGCTGACGGGGCCCGGGGGCCGGTCCGCCGACGGCGCACGCCCGGCGGTGATCGAGGTCAAGATCGTGAGCAGCGGTGTCCGGCTCGTCCGGGTACGGGGCGGGCCGGATCCGAGGGAGCTGCTCCGCGTGTTCTACGAGCTGCTGGCGACGGCCGCCCTACCGGTCGTCGTGGAGTGGGGCGAGCAAGCGGTGCTTGCCCCCGAGGGAGTGTCCGCCCTGGTGCAGGCGGCGTACGCGGCGGGTGAGGCCGACATCGGCTTCGCGCTGGTCGGCATCGACGCCGAGCGCCGGCGGCTCCTCGCCGCGACGGGGCAGTTCGCCCTGTTCGAGATCCACCCCAGCGTGGCGGCGGCGGTCTCCGGGTTGCGCCGGCCCGTGGCGGCCGTGGGCTGACCGGTCAGCAGGGGCGGCGCAGGGTCTGCGACGGCGGGACGCCGTAGGCCTCCCGGTAGGCGGCCGCGAACCGCCCGAGGTGCGAGAACCCGTTGCGCTCCGCGATGCGGCCCACCGAGGAGGTCACCGGATCGGCGCGGGACAGCTCGTCGTGAGCGCGGGCGAGCCGGACGTGTTCCAGGTAGCGCATGGGCGTGGTGGCGAGCCCGCGCTGGAACTCGAACTGCAGACGCCGGGGACTCAGGTGGGCGGTCTCGGCGAGTTCGGTGAGCGTCCATCGGCGGCCGTGATGAGCCTGGATCGCCGCGACCACCCGGTTCACGGTGGCCGGGCTGCCCCGGCCGTCAGGGGCCGCCTCGTCACGCAGGTCGGGGTCCGGGCTCAGGTCGATCAGCGCCCGGGGCACGTAGAGGCCCTCCCGGGCGGCCCGAACCGCGGCCAGCGTCCGGGTGGGCGCCCCGAGTTTCGTCGCGGCCGTCTCCACCCGGGCGGCGACGTCGAACTCGGCCATCTCCAGGGCGGCCGCGATGCGCAAGCGCGACCAACCCTCGACGAGCAGGCCGAGGACCTCGAGTTCGCACGGTGTGAGCCCGTGCAGGTCCGGCGGCGTCGAGACCAGCACGACGGCGGTGAGGTGGTACGGCGGCTCGGGCGGGCAGGCCAGGGCGGTGATCCGCAGGTGTCCCGCCTGACGGGCGCACAGGAACGACGAGTACACAGCCCCCTGCGCCAGTTGCGAGGTGACGACGGACAACACCGCCGAGCCACGGTCGAGGACCGGGTGCGGCGGCAGGTCCGGTAGTGGAAGGACCCCGCCACCGCGGGTCAGCACCACGCCCGCGTGCGCCTGCCGCACCATGCGGGCAGACGTGGCGATCATGCGCATGGGGTCGACCGCGCGCGCGATGGTCGGGGCCAGCATGGCGATCAGCTCGCACTCGTCGCGGGTCGGATGCGCCTCGGTATCGGTGAGCATGGTCAGCAGCCCGAGGTAGCGCCCGTCGGTGGTGAACAGCCCGACGCCCAGACCCTCGAGGAAACCCGCGGGGGCGTAGAAGTCGCTCCAGACCCGCAGCTCCTCCTTGGGGACCGGGGTGTCGTGGGCTGTGACGGTCCGGCTCGAGCGGTCCAGGCCGACGGCCTCGATGTCACCGAGCATCTCCGGCCCGGCCATGTAGCGCAGCGTCGCGTCGTCGTGCCCGCAGGCGACCAGCTCGGCGTGCTCCCGCCGTTCCGGGTCGAGCGCCGCCATCCAGAACGCCTCGAACGGCATGATGCGGTGCAACGGCTCGCGCATCGCCTCGGCCCGGTCCCGGGTGCGTCCGGGGGCGGCGGCGACGCTGCCGATCTCGGCGGCGGCCTGAAGGCGGACCCGGCCGAGGGCGTTCACGGCCGCACGGTCGGGTGCCGGAGGCCTCATCGGGAGCGCTCCGTGTCGCATGTGCACACCTCCCCGGATCAGGCCGGTGTCCGCGCGGGACAGCCTCCGGGCAGCACGGATGCACCCACCACGGCCTGCGGGTACCAATCCCCGCGCCGGCGATCGCCCCAGGCGGGCCATGGCCCGGCCACCGGTGGCCGGATCGAACCCGTCGTGAGCCCCGCCGTCCGGACCCGGCTACGCCACGATCGCGCCTCGCCCGTCAGGACGGGCCGGCGGCCGGCTCCTCGGATCGTCGGGCCTCGGGCAGGTGACAACCGGTACTGATCTGCAGAGTGGTGTTGCGGAAGGTGCCGAAGGAGTAGCGCGCGCCGTAACCGTCGCCGCCGACGATCTCGTGGTCGCCCGGGCGGTCGACGAGCGCCCGGGCGGCTCGAACCCGTCCTCCCCGGTCACCTCGGCCGTGACTGCGGGGAGGACGTCCGCGGCGCGGATCGGGTAGCGGTTCGGCCTGCGAGTGCAGCGTCGACGTGAACTCTCGACCTCGCGGGCGGAGGTCCGGGCGACGCGGGCTTGCCACGGTGAGACCCACCGGGCGGTATCCCCGGAGGGGAGGCCACGGCGAGGCGGGAGTCTGCGCCGTGTCGTCCCCCGCAACCGTCACACGACCCTCGCATGGGGTGGATCATGGCGATATCACCGAACGTTCCCACCGACGTCCGGACCGTCACCGTCCGGCTGACCGTCAACGGTGGCGAGCTTCCCCTGGAGATCGAACCTCGGGTCACGCTCCTCGACGCCCTGCGTGAGTACGCGCATCTCTACGGGGTCAAGAAGGGCTGCGACCAGGGCCAGTGCGGCGCCTGCACGGTCCACGTCGACGGCCGGCGTGTCCTGGCGTGCCTGACGCTGGCCGCCCAGGCCGAGGGGCAGGAGGTCACCACGATCGAGGGGCTGGCCGCCGAGGGGGAACTGCACCCGATGCAGGACGCCTTCATCCGGCACGACGCCTTCCAGTGCGGCTACTGCACGCCGGGCCAGATCATGTCGGCGGTCGCGTGCATCGCCGAGGGTCACGCCGGTTCCGACGCGGACGTCCGCGAGTACATGTCGGGCAACCTGTGCCGCTGCGGGGCGTATCCGCACATCAGGGCCGCGGTGCGGGACGTCGCGACCGGGAGCGCCGAGGTGACGGCACCATGAGGGAGTTCGCCTACGTACGCGCCGCGACCGTTCCGGACGCGCGGCAGGCCGTCACGGGGCAGGCCGATGCCCGCTTCCTCGCCGGCGGCACGACGATGGTCGACCTCATGAAGTGCGGGGTCGAGGAGCCGTCGACGCTCGTCGACATCACGCGGCTGCCGGGGCTCGACGGGATCGAGGTCGGGCCGGACGGTGTGCGCCTCGGCTCGCTGGCGCGGATGAGCGACGCCGCGAACGACCCGCGGATCCGCGGTGAGTTCCCCGTGCTGTCCGAGTCGCTGTGGCGCGGCGCCTCCGAGCAGCTGCGCAACATGGCGACCATCGGGGGCAACCTCATGCAGCGGACCCGCTGCAGCTACTTCCGCGAATCGAGCGCCTTCCCCGCCTGCAACAAGCGCGACCCCGGCTCGGGCTGCGCCGCGCTGGACGGCGTCAACCGGGGGCACGCGGTACTCGGCACCAGCCCGAGCTGCATCGCCACCTATCCGGGGGACTTCGCCGTCGCCCTGGTCGCGTTCGACGCCACCGTGATCGTCGAGAACGGGGATCGACGCGGCATCCCGGCCGACGAGTTCTTCCTGCTGCCGGGGGACACGCCCCACGTCGAGCACCCCATCGCGCCCGCGGAGATGATCCTCGCGGTCGAGGTGCCCGCCTCGGCGGCGCTGCGCCGCTCGCACTACCTCAAGGTGCGTGACCGGGAGTCCTACGAGTTCGCGACGGCGAGCGCGGCCGTCGGGCTGGAACTGGAGGGCGACGGCCGCACGGTCCGGGACGTGCGGGTCGCGCTCGGCGGTGTCGCGACCAAGCCGTGGCGGGCCCGCAACGTCGAGGCCGCGCTGACCGGCCGCACGCTGGACGAGCCGACCGTGCGGGCCGCATGCGCCCTGGCCACCGAGGGCGCCGTCGACCACGGCATGAACGGCTTCAAGATCGAGCTGGCGCCGCGGGTCGCCGCGCGCGCGCTCCTGACCGTGGGAGGTTTCGACTGATGGTCGCCACCCGCTCCGATGCTCCGCGCAGCGACGGCTCCTTCCTCGGCCGCCATCTCCCGCGCGCCGACGGCGTCACCAAGGTCACCGGCCGGGCCGATTACGCCCTCGAACACGATCCGCCGGGCGTCGTCCACGCCGCCGTCGTCGAGAGCACCATCCCCGCCGGACGCGTCCTGCGGATCGACACCACGACGGCGGCGGGGATGCCGGGCGTCCTGCGGATCCTCACCCACGCCGACGCCCCGTCGCTGCGGCCGTGCCCGCTGGTTCCCGAGGGCGCCGTGATGGAGAGCTTCCTGCCGCTGCAGGACGACCGCATCCACTACAGCGGACAACCCATCGGGCTGGTGATCGCCGAGACGCTCGAGCAGGCGACCGAGGCCGCCCACCAGGTTCGGGTCGAGTACGAGAGCCGGCCTGCGGTCGCCGACCTCGACGACCCGGAATGCACGAGCGTCGGCGGCGGCGCCGCCGAGCGCAACGGCCACAAGGACGCGCACGACCAGGACTGCGTCCAGAGCGCGACGACACTGCCGCCCGACAGCGAGCGCGGCGACCCACGAGGTGCGCTCGACGCGAGCGTGGTGCGGGTGGAGCAGGTCTACACGACACCGCGGGAGACCGCGAGCCCGCTCGAGCCGCTCGGGACCATCGCGGAGTGGGGCGACGACGGCAGCCTGACCGTGTGGCTGCCCAGCCAGTGGGTGGAGGGCGCGCACCGCGCCCTGGCCGACTGGTTCGACATGTCGGTGTACAAGGTGCGGGTCGTCTCTCCGTTCGTCGGTGGCGGGTTCGGCGCCAAGGTCACCGCGCACCCCGACGCGTCGCTCGCGGCGATGGCGGCGAGCGTGCTGAGCCGGCCGGTGAAGCTCGCGCTGACCCGCCCGCAGACGTTCAACGGCTACGGCCCGCGTCCGGCGATCCGGCAGAGACTTGCGCTCGGCGCGGACACGGGCGGCAGGCTGCAGGCGCTCATCCACGCAGGCGTCAACGAGACGTCCTTCGCCGACGAGTACGTCGAGGGCGGTGGCGGGACCGCCAAGGTGATGTACGCGGTGCCGAACCTGAGCACGACCCAGGGGGTCGTGAAGGTGAACTCCTTCACGCCCAGCTGGAAGCGGGCGCCGGGAGAGGCGATCGGCGCCTTCGCGCTCGAGAGCGCGATGGACGAACTCGCCCACGAGCTCGGGATGGACCCGATCGAGCTGCGGCTGCGCAACTACGCCGAGCAGGACCCGCAGACTCAGAAGCCCTGGTCGACGCGCCGGCTGCGGGAGGCGTACGAGGCCGGCGCCCGGGCCTTCGGCTGGGAGCGGCGCTCCCCTGAGCCACGCTCGATGCGCGACGGGCGCCAGTTGATCGGCTGGGGCATGGCGGGCGGCGCGTTCCCGGTCGTGCAGACGCCGGCCGAGGCCCGCGTGACGGTCCTCGACGACGGCTCGGTCGAGGTCGCGAGCAGCGGCCCCGACATCGGTACCGGCACCTACACGATCCTCGCCCAGACCACCGCCGACGTGGTCGGCGTGCCGATCGACCGGGTGCGCGTACAGCTCGGCGACACCAGCCTTCCCGGTGCACCGGTGGCCGGGGTGTCACAGATCGCCAACAGCCTCACCGGTGCGGTCTCCCGGGCGGCGACGGCCGCACGGGACGAGCTGGTCGCGCTGGCCATGGACCACGAGCAGTCACCGCTGCGGACGGCCCGCGCGGACGACCTGGTGATTCGGGACGGCATGATCGCGCACTCACAGGGTTCGGCGCAGGTCACGATCGCCGAACTGTTGCGCAGGGTCGGGACGAGGACCATCGAGGTCACCGGCGACACGCTGCCGCTAGTGCGGTGACCAAGAAGGTTCACCGGTTTGGCGACACGCTGGGCGGGGTCCCACGGCTGGGCTGCTGTTGATCGCACTCTCGGGGTCAACATCGAGTCGGGGCCGGGAGCGGAGGTCGGGTGGCAGAGCCAGTCAGAGCACGTCGGTTGACCGACGAGGAGGGTCGGCGGCTGACTCAGATCGTGCGCCGCGGCCGCGGGAACCCGATCCGGGTGCGCCGCGCGAC
>NZ_JAHDTG010000111.1 GCF_018531475.1 Pseudonocardia mahuensis | reverse complement strand
CCCGCCGGGATCACCAAGAACTCGTCGTAGGCGCGCGCCGTCCACTCCTCACCGCCGATGCGCACCCGGCCGCCCTGCCCGGTGACCTCCTGCAGGACGTGCGCCGACCGGCCGACGAGGGCATCCACCCCGAAGCGCTCGAGCTGCGGCCGGAGCATGTGCCGCCGGGCGATCGGCCGGACGAGCAGGATGCCGGCGGTCGAGGCGATGGTGAACACCAGGAACTGGAGGGGCAGCGGAAACCCGATCGCCGCAAAGAGCGACGTGACCAGGGCGGCGCCGCCGAGCAGCCCCAGCGCGGCGGTCAGCGTGAAGATCTCGGCGACACCCAACACGAGCGCGAGGACCAACCAGATCATCCAGAGATCCATCAGTCGGCGCTCCTACTCGGGCTCGCGCAGGTCGACCACACAGGCAGCAACCAGAGCACGATCACCAGCGCGGTGAGCAGTACCAGAGCGATCCACCACGGAGCGGGCATCAGCAGGCTCGCCGCGAGGAGGACCGTCAGCGCGAGCACGACCCGGTCACACTCCCGGGAAGACAGCGGCGACCACTTCCCGCCAGAACCGCTACCCGTCGACTTTTCGGCCGGGCCGGGATCCGACGAGCCCGGTGGTTCCTCGGTCTCAGCTGAGGTCGCTCGCGCACAGGACGTGAGGGCGCCCGATCCGTCGGGCCTCGGGGCGGATGTGACAGCCATGGATGCGGCCTCTCGCAGTCGAGTAACGATCGCCGACCAGGCTTCCCGGCTCACCCAAGGGCAAGGGTACGCGCGTCTGTCCGTCTTCGCCCCGAATCGAGGGCACACCGCGAAGTGGTGTGGGGGCCTCGCGGTGCAGGGGTCAGCCCGTGTTGACCGCGCTCCATCTCTGCCCGCCGACTCCAGGCCGGCGCTACCTGTCCGGGTGGCCGGAGCAGCGCAACAGGAGGATCGGCAGCACGGAGGCCGGTACCGGAGAGCGGGGATCGCCGGGACGGTCCACCGGGGTCCGGCCTGCCGGGCCGAACGACGCCTGCGCACCCTGACCTGCCGGGCGCAGGCGGTGCCCGGCGATGGCTGCGAGCCTGGCGGGCCGGGGAGGCAACCGGAGGTGTGAGCGGTGGCTGACAACAGAGGCGTGGTTTACAAGGGACCGGGCAAGGTCGCGGTGGAGGAGATCGACTACCCGGAGCTGATCCTTCGGCCCGGGCCAGGAGTACCACCGATCAACGAGAACCGGCCGTGCCCGCACGGGGTGATCCTCAAGGTGGTCGCGACCAACATCTGCGGCAGCGACCAGCACATGGTCCGCGGCCGCACGACCGCGCCGGTGGGCCTGGTGCTCGGGCACGAGATCACCGGGGAGGTCGTGGAACGGGGACGCGACGTCGAGTACCGCAAGCTCGGCGACCTGGTCTCGGTGCCGTTCAACGTCGCGTGCGGGCGGTGCCGCAACTGCAAGGAGCGGCGCACCGACGTGTGCCTGAACGTCAACGACCACCCCGGCGGGGCCTACGGCTACGTCGACATGGGCGGCTGGCGGGGCGGCCAGGCCGAGTACGTGATGGTGCCCTACGCGGACTGGAACACGCTGCGCTACGAGGACAGAGACCAGGCGATGGAGAAGATCCTCGACCTGACCATGATCACCGACATCTTCCCGACCGGCTACCACGGCTGCATCGAGGCCCGGGTCGGCATGGGGTCGACGGTGTACATCGCCGGCGCCGGTCCGGTGGGGCTGGCCGCGGCGACGTCGGCGTTCTTCCTCGGCGCCGCGGTCGTGATCATCGGTGACCCGCACCCCGAGCGGCTCGAGCACGCCCGCACGTTCGGCTGCGAGACCGTCGACCCCCTCGCCGGCCCGCTGTCCGAGCAGATCGAGCAGATCCTCGGCGTTCCGCAGGTGGACGCGGCCGTGGACTGCGTCGGGTTCGAGGCGAAGGCCCACAAGGACGGCACCGAGCAGCCCGCAGTCGTGCTCAACCAGGCCATGGAGGTCGCCCGGGCAGCCGGCGGAATCGGCATCCCCGGCCTGTACGTGACCGAGGACCCCGGCGCGAAGGACGAGGCGGCCCGGCACGGCTCGGTGTCACTGAACTTCGGGATCGGCTGGGCCAAGTCATTGACGTTCGCCACCGGTCAGACGCCGGCGATGCAGTACAACCGCGGGATGCGGGAGGCGATCCTGAACGACCGGGTGGACATCGCGCGCAACGTCAATGCGACGGTCATCCCGCTCGACGAGGCGCCGCAGGGCTACCAGGAGTTCGACCGGGGCGCACCGAAGAAGTTCGTGCTCGATCCGCACGGGATGATCGGCGCGCGCTGACCGCGAGCCGCCGATCACCGGTTCCACGACCGATCGGGCGGTCGTTCGCCGGGTTCCTCTCGAACGTCCGGTATCCGTTCTCCGATCGACGTGATTCGGGCCCGAATCACGTCTATCGTGACGGCGCAACAGGCAGCCCGACCGGGTCCTCCGTGACACCGGATCGGCCATCGGCGTCACGAAGAGGTCGGTGAACTCGATGCCGGGAGCAGACATCGAGATCGACTCGCTGGTGCTCGATGCCATTGACGGCGACCGGCGGGCGATCGCACGGATCCTGCGGCTGATCCATCCGCGGGTCATCCGGTACTGCGCTGCGCTGCTGCGGCCCGCCGCGGCCGAGGAGGTGGCCCAGCAGGTGTGTCTCGCCGTGTTCCGTGCCCTGCCGACCTATCCCGACCGCAACCAGACGTTCCTCGCGTTCGTGCACCGCATCGCGGTGGACGAGATCTCGGCGGCCCGGCAGGCGCCGGGGTCCGAGTCCCCGGCGACCCGGTTGCCGCAGTTGCCGAGGCTGCTGGGCATCCTGCCGCCCCGGCAGCGGGAGATCGTGCTGCTGCGGATCGTCTGGGGACTGTCGACCGACGAGACCGCGCGGGTCGTGGACTGCCCGCCCGGGGCGGTGCGACTCGCCCAGCACCGCGCCCTCGCCGCACTGCGCGTGCTGGTGGACAGCCTCCCGTCGGGTGCGTCGCTCGAACGGCGCCGGGCCACGCCTCAACGGCGTCGACACCGAGTGGGATGCCATGGACGACGCGTCTAGGCACCGGGACGGGGACGACTTCGCCGATGCCGGCGAAGTCGAGGACCTGCTCGGGATCCTGGCCGACGACGCGCTCCTGGACATGCTGGGCCAGGATGACGTCGACGAGGAGGCGGTGCGTCTTTACTGCGGTGACGCCGCGCAGGACCGACTCGTCGATGTGCTGCTCGCCTGGCGGCACGACATCGATCGCGAGCCATCCGGGCCCCCGGCCGAACTCGCTGCCGCCTGCGCGGCCGTGAAGGTCATGCCCGCTCGACGTCCCCGGCATCGACGCATCCCGCTGACCGCGTGCATCGCCGCGGCCGCTCTGGTCGCCGTCTGCCTCGGGGTGGGTCTCGGCGCCCGGAACGCGACGCCCGGGGACCCGCTGTGGGGCGTGACCCAACTGCTCTACAGCCAGCATGCCGATTCCATGCAGGCGGCCGCGCAGGTGCGGAGCATCCTGGACGCGAGCGCGGCCGACATCACGGCCGGGCGGGCCGATGACGCGCGTACGGCCCTGCGCGCCGCGGGCGACCGTCTCGCGCAGGTACGTCTCGAGGACGGCCGCAGCGTTCTCCAATCCCGGCACGATGACCTGCTGCAGCAGTTGACCCGCGCGCCGACCGCGCGGGCCCCGGACAGGTCCGGGCCCGGCAACGCTGCCCCCACGCCGAACCGTCCCGGGGCTCTCTCGCCCGGCCGACCCGGCAAACCGGTCGACGCCCGACCCCCGAAGACCGTCTCCGGGCGGACCACTGCGCCCGCCCAGGCCCGCGAAACCCCCGCTGCCGAGGCTCCGGGACCGGCGATCGCGGCGCCGCAGGGCCGCGACGACGGCCGCCCGGATCCCGCGCAGCGCCGGGCCGGACCGCCGCGGGGCCCCGACCGCCCCGGCGAGTCGTCCCGCTCCGCCGGCGGTCTGGACTCCGCCCGCTCCGACACCGGCTCCACGCCCACGGCTCCGCCACCCGCCCCGCGGCCTCGCGGCCCGGGCCAGGACGCCGGTGGCGGGTCCACGTCCACGCCGGGAACCGAACCGGATCGGCGCGGCAGCCGTGGATCTGCGGTCGAACGGATGCTCGACGCCACCGGCGGCGGGAACGGAGACCCGGAGGGCCGGCGAGGCCGCGACGACCGCCCAGCCGGGCCTACCACGAACGATCCCACCAAGGACGGGCCGGGCGCGAACAAGTCCACCACGAACCGACCCACGGAGAACGGGCCCGCCAGGAACCGATCCGCAGAGGGCAGGCCCACCGCCGACCGACCCGCAGAGAACAGGCCCAGCACCAACCGATCCCCGGAGAGCGGGCCGACCGCCCGGGAATCCGCCCCGGATCGGCCCGACGCAAAGGGACCGGCCGCCGACGGGCCGGCCGGGAACGGAAGCGCTTCGAACGGGCCCGCGGCGAGCGGATCCGACGCGACGACGTCCGCACCCCGCGACACCGCCGACCGATCATCGACGCGGAGTCTCCGTCCCCCCGCCTCGGCGGACGGCACCGACGACGCATCGGACATCTTCCGGGCCGGGAACCGGACCTCGTCTCAGCGCGCGGACGACATGCGGCGGGGAGCCGACGGGCAGGGACCGCCCGGTGGGAACCCGGCCCACCGCTGACACCACCATCGAGTCACCGGCCCTGGCCTGCCCCTGCCCGCGGATCCAGGGGGTTGCGCGTCGACCTGCACCTGCTCACCGCTGTGGCCGAGCGCCTCGCCGCCGTGCGCACCGGTTGATGTCCTGCGCAAGGTCGTGCGGCCCGCGCACCGGCGGCACGTGCGGGATGGTCCTCGGCTGACGCGAGGCCCCGGATCAGCCGACGCGGGTGGCCTCTCCGGCGATCCGGGCGCTCATCGGTGTGCGGGGGAAGGACCGCACCGCGCGCTTGAGCTCGGCGAAGCCGCGGTGCTCGGCCAGGGTGCGCACCGCGTCCCACAGCCGCAGCGCCTCCTCCCCCGCTGGGGCCGCCTCGATCACCGGGCCGAAGAAGGACGGCCCGTCCGGCGGGTCGAAGGTCAGGAGAGGGGTGCCGACCCCGCCCCCGGCCCGGTTCACCGCCAGATGGGTCTCGGCGCGCAGGGCCTCGTCCCGGCGGTCGTCGTGCGCGGCCGCGGCCAGGTCCGGGTCGAGCCCGGCGCGGCGCAGCACGGCAGCCAGGTCGCGCGGCCGCGCCTCCTCGGCGAGCACCGCTTCGAAGGTGGCCTCGTCCGGGGCCGGGGAGTCCCAGATCTCCTCCCCCAGCGCCGTGTAGAGATCGCCCACGACGTCCTCGCCGTACCGCTCGCGCGCCGCGTGGACCACGCGCAGCATCTCCAGGCCACGCTGGTGGGCGTCGGGGTAGTCGGCGGGGCGGCCGTCGTAGCCGATGGGCTCGTTGAGCAACCTCAGCGACAACGGCCGCCAGCGCACGGTCAGAGGGCGCTGCTTCGCCACCTCGACGACCCAGCGCGAGGTGACCCAGGCGAACGGGCAGGTCGGATCGAAGAAGAACTCGGCTGTCTCGGGTGCGGGCGGGCTCATACCGGAAGCAGGGCCTCCACGACGTCGGCGAGCTGTCCGGCGGTGCGGCACTCGTGCATCGGCAGCACGTCGGCATAGCGCAACGCGGCAGAGTCACCACTGCCCCACTGCCGGCGCGGTTCGGGGTTGAGCCAGTGCGCGTGCCGGGCCTGCCCGACGAGCCGGCGCAGCACCGTCAGGTTCGGATCGCGGTAGTTGGTGCGGGCATCGCCGAGGACGAGCAGCGAACTGCGCGGGGTGACCGCGTCGCCCCAGTGCTCGGCGAAACCGCCCAGCGAGCCGCCGTAATCGCTGTGCCCGTCGAACGCCACCAGATCGGCCTCACGCAGCACCCGGTTCATCACCCCGGACAGCTCCGCACCCGGCTCGAACAGGTGGGTCACCTCGTCGGCGCGCTCGACGAACGCGAATACCCGCACCTTGCTGAACTGCTCACGCAGGGCCTGTACCAGCAGCAGCGTGAAGTGGCTGAAGCCGGCCACCGAGCCGGACACGTCGCACAGGATGACGAGCTCGGGACGGCCGGGACGGCGGGTGCGGAACGCCGGGCGCATCGGCACCCCGCCGGTGGACATCGACCGGCGCAGCGTGCGCCGCATGTCCAGCGTGCCGCGTTTGGCGTGCTTGCGGCGCACGGCCAGCCGGCTGGCCAGCCGCCGGGCCAGCGGGTGCACGGTGCGCCGCAGCTGGGCGAGCTGATCGGCGTAGGCGGACAGGAACTCGACCTGCTCGGCCTGCTTGGGAACGGCGGTCTTGGCCACCTGCTCCTTTCCGCGGATCTCCGCGGTCCGCCGACGCACCTCGTCGGTGATCATCTTGCGAAACCGGGCGATCCGGTCGCGGATCTCGCGGCGCAGCATGTCGTCGGTGAAGTCCGAGATCTCGCCACCCATCCCGGCCTTGAGGTCGTCCATGATCCGGGCCAGCAGCGTCTCCGGGGAGAGCGTCCGCAGCGCCTGGTAGACCGACCAGCTCGGCTGGCTGCCGGCCCCCTGGCCACCGCTGCCTGCCGCTCCGGACCGGCCGAGCGCGTCGACGACCGCCCGGGCCAGCTCGGCCAGCGCCGCGGTGTCCCCGTCGCGCAGCAGGTCGCCGAGGATGTCACGCAGCGCGTCGACGTCGACCGCGCCGTCCTCGTCGTCGCCGACCCGGGGCACCTCGACCTCCCCGGCCCCGGCGCCGAGCGCCGCGGGGAAGTACAGCTCGAACAGGCTGTCGAACACCTGCCGTTGCCCGGAGCGGCGCAGCAGCGCGGCGGCCAGTCCCTCGCGCAACTGGTCGCGGTACAGCAGGTCGATGACGGACAGCACCTGCGCGGCGTCGACCGTCTCCCCGGGACCGACCGCGACGCCGTGGCGGCGCAGCGCGCCGACGAAGTCGACCAGGTGTCCGGGCAGGCCATGCTCTGCTGCCATCGGCCCAGTGACCGGCATCCGTCGCCCCCTAGTTCAGCCGCAGCTCGGCGGCCGCCTTGACCTGGTCGGACTGGTGCTTGAGGACGACACCCAGGGTGGTGCGCACGGCCTCGTCGTCGAGGGTGTCCATGCCGAGCGCGAGCAGCGTGCGGCCCCAGTCGATGGTCTCGGCCACCGACGGGGACTTGCGCAGCTCCAGCCCGCGCAGCACCCGCACGGTGCGCACGAGCGCGTCGACGAGCGACTCGGCCAGCTCGGGGACCCGGCTGAGCACGATCCGGCGCTCCAGGTCGGCGTCGGGGAAGTCGAGGTGCAGGAACAGGCAGCGCCGCTTGAGCGCCTCGGAGAGCTCGCGGGTGGAGTTCGAGGTGAGCAGCGCGAACGGGCGGCGGGTGGCGGTGACGGTGCCCATCTCCGGGATGCTGACCTGAAAGTCCGAGAGCACCTCGAGCAGCAGACCCTCGACCTCGACGTCGGCCTTGTCCATCTCGTCGACCAGCAGCACGGTCGGGTCGGCACGCCGGATCGCGGTGAGCAGCGGGCGCGGCAGCAGGAACTCCTCGGAGAACACGTCGTCGCGGGTCTCGTCCCAGCTCTCCGTACCCTGTCCGGCGGTGATCCGCAGCAGCTGCTTCGCGTGGTTCCACTCGTAGAGCGCGCGGGCCTCGTCGATGCCCTCGTAGCACTGCAGGCGGACCAGCTCGGACTTCGTCGCCTCGGCCACGGCCTTGGCGAGCTCGGTCTTGCCGACCCCGGCCGGGCCCTCGACGAGCAGCGGCTTGCCCAGCCGATCGGCCAGGTAGACGGTGGTCGCGACGGCGGTCGAGGCCAGGTAGCCGACCTCGGCCAGCCGCTCGGCCACGTCCGCGACCGAACCGAACAGCGGGGACTGGGAGGCGCTCACGCGGATCATCCTGCCTTGCGGTGCGCCCATCCGCCCAGGGGCGGCCCCGTGACACCGCGTACCGGGGGTGTCACCCGCCTCACACTCACGCCTGGTCGAACTCCATTGGAGGCAGCGGGAAGCGCAGCTTGGCCGCGACGAGGTCGGACTCCAGCTGGGTCCGCTCGACGAGCACGTGCTCGACGGAGGCGCTCTCGTCCATGACCGCCTGCACGAGCTCGTCGACGATGTCGGGGGTCTTGCGGGTCTGCTTCCCGCAGATTGGGCACGTGTCACCCACCTGCGCCAGCCACCCCGAATCGTCGCAGATCACCCCGGGCGCCTCCGCGCCCTCCTGCACGAGCAGCAGGTCGATCGCGGCCGTCGTCGCCCCCCACAGGCACTCCGGCAACCCGATCGCGGCCGGCCACCGCATCGCGCGGCGCTCGTAGGTCTCGGCGACGAGCCGTTCCTCCTCGGCGCGTTCCCACTTGTCGAGGATGGCCTGCCCGTGCTCCTTGATCGTGCCCCGGTTCGCGTTCGCGGTGTGCGGGTCGACCTGGAAGGTCCCGGCCAGCCGCTCGCGCAGCTCCCGGGGGAAGAAGTCGACGAACTCCGGCAGCTCCTCGTGGTGCCCGCCGACCGCCAGGAGGTCGAAGGCGCCGCCCCGGACCTCCTCGGCGAGGTGGTCGACCACCTTCCGGTAGTGCTTGCGGGCCAGAGTCTCGACCTTGTTGCGGGTCTCGTACTCCCGGTCCCCGTAGGCGTAGTCGGGTTTGCGCAGGGTCTTGTCCCGCAGCCTGCCCCGATCCTCCAGCTCGTTCTGGAACAGCTCCCAGAAATGCGCCGTGCCGCGATCGACGATCGCGATCCGCAGGCGGTGGTACTCCTCGAGCACCAGCGTCATCGGCAGCACCCAGGGCGTCTCGTCGACCACGATCCGCTCACGCACCGGCCTTGGCAGCTCCACCTGCTCGAACAGGCCCCGGCCCGAGCAGCAGAAGTAGGCGACGGCGAGCGCATCCGGCTGGGGCTGCTCGGCCGCCGCCTTGATCGCGGCGATGTCGTCGCGCAGCGACACCGCGGCCTCGTGGCTCAGGTCGGGGTCGTCGGCCGCCGCCCGCATCTGGTGCAGCAGGGAGCCCACCTGGCTGTGGTAGTCGCTGCGGTTGGCGGGGTCCACCCGGACGTAGACCGACAGGACGGGCAGTCCGTCACCCGTGAACCGGGTGATGCGCTGCAGCGTGTCCACGGTGAGCATGGTGCCTCCGGTGTCGTTCGGCGGGCCGGATCGTTCAGCGGGCCAGGTCGAGGTTGACCGTGCGCGTCTCCCCGGGGGGCCACAGCAGCGTCAGCCGGAAGCCCTGGGCGAGGTGGCGGCGCGCGATCTGTGCCTCCAGCTGCTGCGCGGTGGTGACGGCGGCTCCATCGGCCTGGACGATGACGTCACCGGGCTTCAGGCCGGCCTCGGTCGCCGCGCTGCGCGGCTGGACCCTGACCACCTCCGCGCCGATGGGCCTGCCGTCGGGATCGGTCGCGGTGACGGTGGTGGCCCCGAGGGTGCCGGCCGGCAGCGGATACGGCGGGCCAGGGGGGCTGGCGTCCGTCCCGCAGGCCCCCGCTGCGGACACGACCACGGTGACGGCGGCGACGGCCCTGAGTCCGCGCAGCACGCGGACCGCGGTCGTCGGGCGCATCACCCCACCTCCTGCCGATCCGGCTGCCCGTGAGCGCCCACGCTGGCAGCGCGGCACCCCGACGATCAGGACCCGTGGGGTCGGAAAAGGGCGCCGCGGTCCGCCCCAGCAGGCCGGGGCGCGCGGCGAACTGTCGGGGTGAACCACCACCATGGGGCGTGTGACAGTGACCCGGCCGGCCCAGACCACCGATGTCAGCGACGTCGACGACGTCACCGCCACGTTGCGCGAGCGCGCCGAGCAGGTGCTGGCCACGCTGGCCGGGCCGGGAGCCCGGCTGCGTGAGGACCAGTGGACGGCGATCCACGCCCTCGTCGCGCAGCGCCGCCGCGCGCTGGTGGTCCAGCGCACCGGGTGGGGCAAGTCCGCGGTGTACTTCGTGGCCACGGCGCTGCTGCGCGCGAGCGGGGCCGGCCCGACGATCATCGTCTCGCCGCTGCTGGCCCTGATGCGCAACCAGATCGAGGCGGCCGACCGGGCCGGGATCCACGCCGCGACCGTCAACTCGGCCAACATCGACGACTGGGGCGCCACCTATGCGGCCATCGACGCGGGCGAGGTCGACGTGTTGCTGGTCAGCCCGGAACGGCTGAACAACCCCGACTTCCGCGACCGGGTGCTCCCCCGGCTCACCGCCTCGGCGGGGATGCTCGTGGTCGACGAGGCTCACTGCGTGTCCGACTGGGGGCACGACTTCCGGCCCGACTACCGGCGGCTGCGCGCGCTGATCGCCGAACTGCCGGCCGGGATCCCGGTGCTGGCCACCACCGCGACGGCGAACGACCGGGTGGTGCACGACGTCACCGAGCAGCTCGGGCTCGGCGCCGAGGACTCGGCCGGGACGCTCGTGCTGCGCGGCTCGCTCGACCGGGCCAGCCTGCGGTTGTCGGTCGTGAAGCTGCCGACGCCGGCGCAGCGGCTGGGCTGGCTGGCGTCACAGCTCGACGAGCTGCCCGGGGCCGGGATCGTCTACACGCTCACCATCGCGGCGGCCGAGGAGGTCGCCGAGTTCCTCCGCGAGCGCGGGCACCCGGTCGCGTCCTACACGGGCAAGACCGATCCGCAGGCGCGGCTGGCCGCCGAGGCCGACCTGCTCGCCAACCGGGTCAAGGCGCTGGTCGCGACGAGCGCGCTCGGCATGGGCTTCGACAAGCCCGACCTCGGGTTCGTCGTGCACCTCGGGGCGCCCGCGTCGCCGGTGGCCTACTACCAGCAGATCGGCCGGGCCGGGCGCGCCGTCGACCGCGCCGAGGTGGTGCTGCTCCCGGGCCGGGAGGACCGCGACATCTGGGCCTACTTCGCTTCGCTCGCGTTCCCGCCCGAGCCGCTGGTCCGCCAGACCCTCGACGTCCTGTCGGAGGTCCCGCAGTCCACCGCGGCGCTGGAGACCCGGGTCGACCTGTCCCGGACCCGGCTGGAGATGCTGCTCAAGGTGCTCGACAGCGACGGCGCTGCGAAGCGGGTCAAGGGAGGCTGGATCAGCACCGGCGAGCCGTGGGTCTACGACGGCGAGCGGCATCGCCGGATCGCTGCCGCCCGCAAGGCCGAGCAGCAGGCCATGCTCGACTACCTCGACACCGACCGGTGCCGGTTGGTGTTCCTGCGCCGCCAGCTCGACGATGCCGACGCGACGCCGTGCGGGCGTTGCGACGTCTGCGCCGGACAGGTGTGGTCGGCCGAGGTCGACGGCGCGGCGGCCTCGGCGGCGCAGGAGCGGCTGACCCGCCCGGGGGTCGAGGTGCCGCCGCGCAAGCAGTGGCCCACCGGGATGAAGGAGCTCGGCATCTCCGCGTCGGGCCGGATCCCCGCGGGTGAGCTGGCGGCCCACGGCCGGGTGATCGGGCGGCTGTCCGACATCGGCTGGGGCACCCGGCTGCGCGAGCTGCTGTCCGGTGCCGACGGTGTCGACGGTGCCGTCGACCAGCCGGTACCGAAGGACCTGCTCGACGCGTGCGTGCGGGTGCTGGCCGGGTGGGGCTGGGCGGAGCGCCCGGTGGGCGTGGTGGGGATCGGGTCCCGGACCCGCCCGCACCAGCTCGAGCACCTGGCCCGGTGGATCGCCGAGATCGGCCGGCTGCCGCTGCTCGGGCACCTCGAGCCGGTCGGCCCGCGCCCGGCGGCGCACGAGAACTCCGCGCAGCGGCTCGCCGCGGTGTGGGACGGCTTCGACACCGCAGCACTGCCCGACCTGTCCGGGGTGGGCGGCCCGGTGCTGCTCGTCGACGACCTGCTCGACAGCGGTTGGACGATGACCGTGGCCGCCCGCGCGCTGCGCCGGGCGGGCGCACCGGCGGTACTGCCGTTCGCGTTGGCAGCGGCAGGCTGAGGGCCGCCCTGCCGCTGCTCGTGGACCGATCGGCCTACCGGCAGCGGCCGACCGGGGAGCTGCGGGGATCACCCGCCGGTGGGCTCCAATGGCAGCCCACGGTACCTCGACGCCGCCCGGCCCCGGTAGATCGCCCATACGGCGCAACGCCACCCCGGCAGGGGTCAGGGCGATCGGGGCGCGGACGCGCCACCCGCAGGCCGGCCCGGGGCCGGGCTGTCGAGCACATCCCGGATGATGCGCTCGGCCAGCCCGTCGTGGGGCAGGAGCCAACCCAACTCGAGGTAGGCGTACAACTCCCGCGCGACCAGCTGCCCGACCGGCCCGGGGTACACCTGCAGCGCGCGAGCCGCGGCGACGCGGATGCGGACGACGTCCGCGCGCTGCTGGCGCGGACGGACCTGGCCGTACGCCCCGGCGGTGTACCGCCAGTTGTGGGGGATGCGCACCACGATCTCGCCGCTCATCGCCGCTCTCCCTCCCGGACCGCGACATACGGCCTGCGAGAGCACCTGCTGGGCGTCGCAGCGTAGCCCCGCCCGGCGCCGGCGGGGAGGGTGCGGATGGCCGCCGTGGTGCGGACGTCCGCCCCTACCGGCCGGGAGCCGGCCAGTCGAGCAGCAACCGGCAATGTTGCTTGACCACGGTCGCGGCGGCGTACCCGGCGCCGGGGCTCATACCGTTCGGTATCACCACGACGCGCAGCTCCGACGCCGTGGGCCGGTCCTGCGCCGTCCACCGATCGAGCAGAACGGCGAGCCGCCCGGTCAGCTCCGGCCCGGTGGGGCCGAACGCCTGCAGCCAGATCGACCCCGCGGCGGGTTGCTCACCCGCCGCCACCGGCGGGTCCACCACCACGGCCGCCAGCCCATCGGGGGCGCCGAGGCCCGCCCCGAGCGCCACGGTGCCCCGGTCCGGACCGATCGGCAGCAGTCGCCGTCCTGGCTCACTCTCGACGGCCGGGCCGGTGGCGAGCAACCGCAGGACCGCTGAATCGGCCAGCGCGAGCCACAACCCCAGCCCGTCCCACAGATCGGCCGACCCCAGCTGCACCCCGGCCGGCAGCATCGGGCCAGGGGCGGCGAGCGCCGCGCGCACTCCGGCGAGGTCGAGTCGAGCCTCCTCGGCGACCTGCACCGCGAGCCCGTCGTCGCTCAGCGCAACGCTCGCGTCCGGCCCGGCAGCCACCCCGCGCAACCGGATGAACGCGCAGCTGCGGACCGAGTCGCTGTACAGCAGGCCGTCGGGCCCGAGGTCGAGCCCGACCGAGAGCTGGCTGCCCCGGATGGCCAGCGGCAGCAGCAGCCGCCCGCCCGGGGCCAGTTGCGCCACCCACTCCGGGCGGACATCCCAGCTGCCGACGGTGAGGATAATCCGGTCGTAGGGTGCCCGCGGCGGATGACCGAGTGCACCGTCGCCGGCCACCAGCTCGACACCATCGACCCCGGCGGCACGCAGGTTCTGTTCCGCCTTCACGACGAGGTCGGGGTCGATGTCCACGGACGTGACCGCACCCGACGGGCCCACCAGGCGAGCCATCAGCGCGGCGTTGTACCCGGTCCCCGCGCCGATCTCGAGCACCCGGTGCCCGGGCCGCAGGCCGAGCTGCTCGAGCATGATCGCCATCATCGACGGCTGGGATGCCGAGCTGACCGCGACGCCATCGGCGTACTTGGTGGCCACGGCCTCGTCGGCGTACGCGGCCTCGACCGGGGTCTCCGGCAGGAACAGGTGCCGGGGCACCGTCGCGAACGCCTCGGCGACAGCCGGCGTGCACACCCGCGCCTCCCGACACAGTGCCGCGACCAGCCGCGACCGCGCACGTTCCGGAGAGACCATCCCTCCGAGTCTGCGACCAACGTCGCGCCCCCGCAATCAGTAACCACGTCCAGCGCGTTCCCGGAGACCTGGAGAACAACAACGAGGCTGCTGCGTGCAGACCGGGACGGGACGGTCAGGAGCCGGTCAGCGGCACCAGGTCGTCGGCGTGCACCACCTCGCGGCGCTGCTCGGGCGGCAGCTCGTCGCTGCGGCGACCGATGAGGGCCGGTAGTTCCGCGGCGTCGTAGCCGACCACGCCCCGGGCCACCACCACCCCGTGCGGCCCGACCAGGTCGACGACGTCCCCGGCCACGAACTCCCCGGAGATGCCGTGGATCCCCGCGGCCAGCAGCGAGCGCCGCCGGCGCAGCACCGCGATCACCGCGCCCTCGTCGATGTCCAGCCGGCCGCGGACGTCGGCGGCGTGCCGGAGCCAGAACCGCCGCGCCGACATCCGCCGGCCCGACGGGCGGAACGCGGTGCCCGTCTTGGGCCCGTCCGTCGCCGTCTCCAATGCCGCACCGACCTCCTCGGCCGCTGCGAGCAGCACCGGGATCCCCGAGGCCGAGGCCATCGCGGCGGCGGTGAGCTTCGTGGCCATCCCGCCGCGGCCGAGGCTCGCGGCTCCCGGCCGCGCGATCTCCACGGCCTGCAGGTCGGCCGGTGCGTCGACCTCGGCGATGAGCGTCGAGCCCGCCCGGCGGGGGTCGCCGTCGTAGAGCCCGTCGACGTCGGAGAGCAGCACGAGCCCCTCCGCGCCGATCAGGTGCGCGACGAGCGCGGCCAGCCGGTCGTTGTCGCCGACCCGGATCTCGTCCGTGGCCACGGTGTCGTTCTCGTTGACCACGGGCAGCACGCCGAGGCCGAGCAGCCGCTCGAGGGTGCGCTGGGCGTTGCGGTAGTGCGCGCGGCGGATCATGTCGTCCGCCGTGAGCAACACCTGCCCGACCGGCTGCCCGTAACGGGCGAACGACGCCGAGTAGGCGTGCGCGAGCAACAGCTGCCCGACGCTCGCTGCGGCCTGCTGGGTGGCCAGGTCGCGGGGCCGGCGGGTCAGCTCGAGCGGGGCGAGGCCGGCGGCGATCGCCCCCGACGAGACCAGCACGACCTGCGTGCCGGCCACGCGCCGGGCGGCGAGCGCGTCGACCAGCCGGTCGAGCCGCTCGGCGTCGAGCCCACCGTCGAGGCTGCTCAGCGACGAGGACCCCACCTTCACCACCAGCCGGCGTGCCGCCGCCAGCTGGGCGCGGGCACTCATCGGGCGGCGCCGGGGTGCTCCCCGCCATCGGGCGCAGGTCCGCCGGGGGCGTTCTCGGCGCCGTCGGCCTCATCGACCGTGCTGACCGCGCCGGCCTCGTCGACCTCGTCGGCCTCGTCGGCCTCATCCACATCGGCCTCGCCGGCGCTTCCCCACACCGGCTCGTCCCAGGCGTCCTCGGCGTCCTCGGCGTCCTCGGCGTCCTCGGCGTCCTCATCGGACGCCTCGGCGCCCGCGGCCTGGGCAAGCTCCTCATCGGTGAGGTGCCGGCGGCGCTCGATCCTGGCCGCCTTGCGCGCCGCCGCGCCGACCCGGCCCGACCGCTCCAGGCGCGCGTCGGTGCCACGCCCGGACATCATCACCGCGACCCCGGCGGGTGTGCTCGGCTCCCAGTCGAACGTGACGTCGCCGATGGTCACCGGGCAGCCCGGCACCGCACCCGCCTCGGCCAGGGCGTCCTCGACGCCGAGCCGGGCCAGCCGGTCACCCAGGTACCCGACCGCCTCGTCGTTGTCGAACGACGTCTGCCGGATCCAGCGCTCGGGGCGGGCACCCCGCACGATGAAGCCACCGGGCAGCTCGGGATCGGTATCGACGGTGAACCCGGCGTCGTCGACAGCCGCCGGCCGCAGCACCACCCGCGTCGGCTCCGCGACCGGCAGGGTCGTGCGGTACGCCCGGACCTGCTCGGCCATCGCGAACGACAGCTCGCGCAGCCCGGCGCGACTGGCGGTGGAGATCCGGTAGACGGGCCAGCCGAAGCGCTCCGTGAGCTCGGCCGTGACCAGGTCCGCCATATCGGCGGCGTCGGGCACGTCGACCTTGTTCAGCGCGATCAACCGGGGCCGATCGGCCAGCTCGCCGCCGAGCGCGGGGGTGTAACGGGCCAGCTCGTCCTCGAGCGCCTGCACGTCGGAGACCGGGTCGCGCCCGGGCTCGAAGGTCGCGCAGTCCACGACGTGCACGAGCACCGAGCAGCGCTCGATGTGGCGCAGGAAGTCGAGTCCCAGGCCGCGACCCTCCGATGCCCCGGGGATCAGCCCGGGCACGTCGGCGACCGTGAACACGTCCTCCCCCGCGGTGACCACACCGAGCTGCGGGACGAGCGTGGTGAACGGGTAGTCGGCGATCTTCGGCCGGGCCGCGGACAGCGCCGCGACCAGCGAGGACTTGCCCGCCGACGGGAAGCCGACCAGCCCGACGTCGGCCATCGACCGCAGTTCGAGCACCAGGTCACGGCTCTCGCCCGGCTCACCGAGCAGCGCGAACCCGGGCGCCTTGCGGGCCGACGAGGCGAGAGCGGCATTGCCCAGGCCGCCGCGCCCGCCCTCGGCGGCGACGAACCGGGTGCCCGGGCCGACGAGGTCGGCGACGACGTTGCCGCGCTGGTCGAATACGACCGTCCCGTCCGGGACCTGCAATTCCAGGTCCTCGGCGTTGGCGCCGGCCTTGAAACCACCCTGGCCCTGCTTGCCGCTGCGGGCCATGGCGTGCGGGCGGTGGTGGAAGTCGAGCAGGGTGTGCACCCCGGGGTCGACGACCAGGACGATGGAGCCGCCCCGGCCCCCGTTGCCGCCGTCCGGGCCTCCCAGCGGCTTGAACTTCTCCCGGTGCACCGAGGCGCAGCCGTTACCGCCCGCCCCCGCGGTGGCGTGCAGAACGACCCGGTCGACGAACCGCGACATCGGACGACATCTCCTCTTGTTCTCGATCGCGGCCGGGTCGCGGCCGTGATCGCGTGCTGGGGGCCGGTGACCGCGCGGTGCGCGGCTGCCGGCTCCAGATCGACGATCACTGGCGACCGTCGATGCCGCCCCGACCCATGATCACCGGTTCGGCGGGTACGGCCGCGAACATCACGGCCGCAGGCTTCCGAACGCCGATCATGGGTGTGGCGGCGGTGGTACTCAACAGAAAACGGCGGACCACCCGGTAGGGCGGCCCGCCGTTTCGGTGCTGGGTGACGCAGGCCCGGAGCGGACGCCCCAAACCTGCGAGCAGGCCCGGTGCTGTCGCTTCGGCCCTGCGAGCAGGCCCGGTGCTGTCGCTTCGGCCCTGCGAGCAGGCCTCAGACCTGCGCCGGAACCACGTTCACGGTCTTGCGACCGCGCTTGGTACCGAACTCCACAGCGCCCTCGACCAGCGCGAACAGCGTGTCGTCGCCGCCACGGCCGACGCCGGTGCCCGGGTGGAACTTGGTGCCGCGCTGGCGGATGAGAATCTCGCCTGCGTTGACCGTCTGGCCGCCGAAGCGCTTGACGCCCAGGCGCTGTGCGTTGGAGTCGCGCCCGTTGCGCGAGCTGGACGCACCCTTCTTGTGTGCCATGGCTGCGTCTCCCTACTTCGCGATGCCGGTGACCTGGACCTTCGTCAGCGGCTGACGGTGCCCCTGACGCTTGTGGTACCCGGTCTTGTTCTTGAACTTGTGGATGCGGATCTTCGGGCCCTTGGTGTGCTCGACGACCGTCGCGGTCACCGAGGCACTGGCCAGCGCCTCCGCATCGGTGGTCAGCTCGTCGCCGTCCACGAGCAGCACGGCGGGCAGGCTGATCTCGGCGCCGGGCTCGCCGTCGATCTTCTCGACGGTGAGCACGTCGTCGACGGCCACCTTGTACTGCTTACCGCCGGTCTTGACGATCGCGTACATCGTTGACGCACGACTCCTGAAAATCGGGGGACAGATGCGCGCGTTTCACAGCGCACGCGCCGCCGCCGGCGAATGCTCGCAGGCTCGGCTCCGAGGTCCCAGGGTACGGAACGGGTTCTGGAAGGGTCAAACCGGGTCTCCCCCGGCGCCCTCCCCGGCGTCGATGCCGGTCGGCGGGCCCGCGGGGCGGGACGCCGCACGGCGGGAACGCCGCGGTCGGGAGGCGGTGGACGGCTCGGGCTGGGCCGGGACGCCGGTCGGCTGCACGCCCGCCACCACCGGCTCCGCCTCGGTCGTCGTTCCCGCCGTCGTCTCGGTCCTCGCCGCCGGGAGGGGCGCGGTGATCACAGTCGCCTCGCTGCCGGTCGACGGGGCGCCCGCCGTCCGGGTGACCCGGCCGCGTCGGCGCGGCCGGGCCGGGGTGGCCTGTCCGTTCGCCTCCGCAGGCTGGGCGGCGTGGCCGTCGGGGCCCCCAGGAGCGGCGTGGGCCGCGGGCGGCCCGACCGGCGCGGCCTGCACCGGAGTGGCTTGCGCCGGGGTGGCCTCC
>NZ_JAHDTG010000110.1 GCF_018531475.1 Pseudonocardia mahuensis | reverse complement strand
CTACGCTGTGGCCCGCGGCCGCCGCCTGATCTTCAGATGTCCACACAACTGACGATGATCAAGCGGTGGCCGTGCTCCGTCCGGGACCGCCACGCCGCAAGATCACGAAGTACGGCTGGAGTACTAGGACGCGGCACAGCGACGGAACAGAACCCCGCAGCACGACCGTCCGAGCCGGTGTTCCAGCAGCTCAGAGGCGCGGCAGCTTTGCCACTCAAGGTCCTGAAGAAAGACCTCCGCGAGCCCTACTGGGAGGGCCGTGAGCGCCGAGTCTAGCCGGTCGGCTGCTTCTGCCTGCGGACCGTCACGGCGACGGTGATGCCCCGGATGCATTCGGGTTCGCCGCTCGGACCGGGGATGGGCCGACCGGCGGAATGGACCGTGCGGATCCCGCCGTCAGGACGCTGGATGCGGAAGTCGTCGCTGTAGGGCTCGGCCTCGGTCAGGCTCGCCCGCAGCACACGGTCGACCCGTCGGCGGTCGCCGGGATACACCCGCTGCAGGAACGCCCGGTAGCCGCAGGGCGCGTCATCGGTGAGGGCGAAGACCGCGCGCAGGGTCCCGGACACGCTGAACCGGTCGGCCGGCACACACCATTCCCACGAACCGACGTCGACGTGCTCGTCGTGGTCCTGTCGGCTCCCGGTGAGGTCGACGGCGATGGTGTAGACCAGCTGCTCCTGCGGGATCGCCTTGGTGTTCCACCGCGTCCACCGGTAGGAGCCGTCGCGGCCGAGCATGCGCACCTCGTACCCGATGCGTGCGTCGGTCGTGCCCTCGATCAGCTGTTCGCCGGACTCGACCAGGGCGTGCCGGTCGTCGGGGTGGACGAACTCCCAGTACGGAACGGACATCAGCTCGTCCGGGGACCACCCGAGCAGCTCCTGGTAGGCCGGATTGACCAGGGTGAAGTAGCCGTCGTAGTTCCCGACGCCCATCATCGCCAGCGACAGGTCCCAGAACCGCGCGAGGTCTCCGGCGGTGGGGACCCCGCTCAGCTGGGTGCCGACAGCCCTCTCACCGTCCGGTCCGCCGTCACCACTCGCCATGATCACCATTCCGAGTAGGGCGAACGCGGTGACGCCGGGGCACCTGCCGGCGCGGCACGGCGTCGACCGCGATCAGGCCGGGGTGGTCGATCCGAGCAGGGCCCGCAAGGGCGACTCGGCTGATCGAACCTGGTCGGCGGTTCCGGCCCACATGATCGGCCACACAGCGGGCCTACCCGCCCGTCGGAGCGTCGAAACGACGGTGGCAGGGAGCATCCGGACCCGTCGGGAGCCGGCGAGCTCTGCGAGCTCACCCTTCTCGCGTCTCGCCCGCCGGTGGCGCCCCGGCCGGCCCCGTCGGACGAGATCCGGGCCTGCTCGTCGACCGGGGCGGCGGTGGCTCAGGAACCCGACGCCGCGCTCGGCCTGTCGGAGCAGCGGACTGCTCCAGGTGCGCGACGATGTCACGCTCGACGTCACGGATGTGCCGCACGGCCGCGGTCCGGGCGTCGCGGACCCGCCGACCGGCGACCGCATCGACGATCGCGCAGTGCCCGGCGTGGGCACCCTCGCGGCGGCCGGGCAGCCCGATGACCTGGTGGGAGTAGTCGACGAACAGCGGCTTGATGGTCTCGTGCAGCTTGATCAGCAGCCGGTTCTTCGTCACCCGCGCGATCGCCCGGTGCAGATCGGCGTCGAGCGCGACGAACGCCGCGTCGCTCAGATCCGGGTCCGCCATGGCCGCGATGATTCCCTGGAGTTCGGCCACCTCGTCGGCGGTGATGCGCTGGGCCGCGAACCCCGCGGCGTCGCGTTCGAGGGTGATCCGAACCTCGAAGAGCTCCGGGACCGTGAACTCGTCGAGCACGAGCAACTCGGACAGGTTGGTCGCCCGGCGGGTGTTGCTGACGACGAAGACCCCGACCCCGTGATCGGTGCGGAGCAGCCCGTTCGCCTCCACCACCCGGATTGCCTCGCGCATGGAGCTGCGCCCGACGGCGAACTGCTCGGCGAGCACCCGCTCGGGCGGGAGCTTGTCACCGGGCGCGTAGTCGCCCCGGGTGATCATCAACTCGAGCTGCTCCGCGACGGAGTCCGCGACCTTCAGCCGGCGGACGGGCTCGATGCCCCCGCGAGTCGTGCCGGTCATCTCGCACCCCCCTCTCCTGTCGGCCGCTGTTCCGTTCCGGCGCACAACCCTCAACGAGGGTCGCCAGTGGTCCGGTGGTCTGAAAAGTAGCGGCAGCCATCTCACTGTCAAGCCGACGCGGGGTGGTCACGGTCCGGGATCGGCAGGACGCGATCACGACGAGCCCGACAGGAGGACGCGGCGCGGCAGCACCTCGTCGGGGACGATCGCGCCCGGTCGGCCGACCACGACGGCAGCCAGCCGGTGCCCCGCCGCTGCCGCCTGCTGCGGCGGCTCGCCCCGCAGCCGCGCGCCCAGGTAGCCGGCGTTGAAGGAGTCACCGGCCGCGGTCGTGTCGACGACGGTGATCCCGCGCTGCGCCGGCACGGTCACCGCCTCGCCGTCGGCGATCACCAGGCAGTCGTCCGGGCCGTTCTTCATCACGATCTCGGCGATGCCGAGGGCGGCCAGGCGGGTCGCGCACGCCTGGCCGTCCCGGTCACCGTGCAGTTCCTGCTCGTCGCCGAACGTGGGCAGGTAAACGTCGGTGGACTCCAGCGTGCGCTGGATCGCCGCCCGCGCGGCTGCCGCGTCCGGCCAGCCGCCCGGGCGGTAGTTGCTGTCGAACACGACGCGCGCTCCCCGCGCCCGGGCGACCGCGAGCGTCGCCCATAGCCGCTCCCGGGCCGCCGCGGAGAGGATCTGCAGCGTGATCGCCGACAGGTAGACGACGTCGCTCTCCGCGACCGCCCGATCCACCTGCTCCGGCCAGTCGGCGTCGAACAGGCGCCTCGCCGGCGATTCGGAGCGGTGATAGGTGAAGCTGCGCTCCCCCGCGCCGTCGGTCCGGACGAGGTACAGGCCCGGGGACCGCCCGGGGACGCGCTGCACCAGGCCGGTGCCGATACCCTCCGCCGTCGCGGCGGCCAGCAGCCGGCCGCTGTACCAGTCGTCGCCCACCGCGGTGACGTAGTCGATGCTCACGTCCTGTGCCGGCGTGGTGCGGGCCAGGTAGACCGCGGTGTTGAAGGTGTCCCCGGCAAAGCCGAGGGCGAGTGTGTCCCCGCCCTGGTGGGTGAGCTCGACCATGCACTCGCCGATGGCGGCCACCCGCATCATGACCGCCCCGCTCCGATGAGGTCGCGCAGCTCCGCCACCTTCGCCTCGAGGTCGTCGGCCGCGTACACGTCGCTGCCCACGCCCACCGCGAAGGCGCCCGCGTCGAGCCACGCGGGAACGTCACGCACGGTGATGCCTCCGGTGGGGACGATGCGGGCGCCGGGCAGGATCGACAGCACCGACCTGAGGTACTGCGGCCCGCCGAGGTGCGCCGGGAACATCTTGGCGACCCCGCGGTCCGCGGCCGCCCCGATCTCGGCCGGGGTGATCCCGCCCTCGACGAACAGCACGTCCGCCTCGGCGGCGATCGCCCGCGCCTCCGGGACCGGGTGCGGGCTCACCACGAAGTCCGCGCCGTTCGCCAGCGCGCGCTCGGCGTCGGCGCCGGTACGCACCGTGCCCAGCCCGACCACCGCGGCCGGCGCCTGCGCCTTCACCGCCGCGACGAGGCCCGGCCAGCCGGGAATCGTCGCGGTGAGTTCGAGGACGTCGAGACCCGCCGCGACCAGTCGCAGCGCGATGACGCGACCGGCGTCCGCGTCGGGAGCTCGCAGTACCGGGACGATCCGGGCGCCGCGGATGCGATCGGCGATCCGGACCTGGGCCGCGGACAGGGCCATTGCTGGGTCCTCCTTCTACAACGCCCGGATGCCGGGAACCCGGGTCCGGAACCGGTAGAGCGTGGTGCTGGCACAGATGTAGAGCGAGCACATGTCGTCGTCACCCCAGGTGAAGTTGGCGGTGGTCTCCGGGACCTCGATGACGCCGAGAGCCTGACCGGCCGGGTCGAGGACGTGGATCCCGCCCGGCCCGCAGCTGAACAGGTTGCCCGCGCTGTCGATCTTCAACCCGTCGGGCTCACCGGGGCCGGCGCCCGTGGTCCGCGCCCAGACCTCGCCGCCGGCGACACCGCTGTCGGTGAGCTCGAACCGGCGGATATGCATCCGCTCGGTGTCGGCCACGAACAGGAACCGCTCGTCGAGGGACAGGCACAGCCCGTTGGGCCCCTCGACGTCGTCGGTCAGCAACTCCAGCCCCGCACCGCCGAGCCGGTAGACCCCGCAGAACGGCAGCTCCCGCGACCGCGGCACCCCGTAGGGCGCGGCGCGGCCGTAGGCGGGATCGGTGAAGAAGATCGTCCCGTCCCGCGCCACGACCACGTCGTTGGGGCTGTTCAGCTCCTTGCCCTGGTAGCCGTCGGCGAGGGTGACCAGCGAACCGTCGGCCTCCTGGCGGACCAGCCGGCTCGTCGCGTGTTCACACGTGAGCAGCCGGCCCGCTCGGTCGTAGGCGTTCCCGTTCGCCATGTGGCTGGGGTCCCGGAAGACCGACAGCTCCCCGTCAGCGGTGGACGCCGACATCTGCAGCCTCGACATCCGCGCGGCGGGGATGTCGCTGAACACCAGCGACCGCTCGACCGGATGCCACACCGGGCCCTCGAGAAACCGGAACCCCGTGACCACCCGGCGCAGCGGGTCGCCGGCCACCACGTCGTGCAGCCGGGGGTCCCGGACCTCGAGAGCGGACACGGTGCCGGTCACCGCGCTGAATCTCCCCGGGCGCCGAAGGAGATCACACCGCCGGTAGGCCGGGCAGCCTCGGCGGACACGGCGAACCGCTCGTCGGCGTCCGGAGCGAGCTCGACGCCCAGCCCGGGCGCGTCCAGCGCTGCCAGATACCCGTCCTCCACCACGAGCGGGTTGACCAGCATCCCGTCCCATCCCGGGCCGCCGTAGGCGTCCACCTCGATCAGCGGCGTGTTCTCGCAGGCCAGGATCATGTGCAGCCCCGCGGCCAGCGCGATGCCGGTCCCCGAGGAACACGCGATGTGCGGCACGCAGCTGAGGTTCCACGTGCTGGCCAGGTCGGCCACCCGCTTCGCCTCGGAGATCCCGCCGACGCTCGTGGCGTCGGGCTGCAGGATGTCGAACGTCCGCCGGGTCACCAGGTCGATGAACTCGAACCGGGTCAGCAGGGATTCCCCGCCCGAGAGCTTGATCGAGACCCGGTCGGCCAGCCACGTGTGGTCGTCCACGTACTGGGTCAGGCTGCGAGCCAGGATCGGCTCCTCCAGCCAGGCCACCCCGAAGGCCTCCAGCTCGCGGGCGAGCTCGAGTGCCCCGCGCCGGTCGTAGGACATGTTGGCGTCGACCGCGAGGTCGACACCCGCCCCGACCGCGTCGCGCACCGAGCCGACCAGCTCCACGGCGCCGGCGATGTCACCGGTGACGCGCAGCTTCATCGCGGTGAAGCCGTCACCGACCGCGAGCTTGGCCTCGTCGACGATCTGGTCGACGGGCTTGAGCGACGGTGCGAAGTAGGCCCGCACCTTCGGTTTGGAAGCGCCCAGCAGCCGGTAGACCGGCTGGCCGCTGATCTTGCCCAGCAGGTCCCACAGCGCGATGTCGACGCCGCTGATGGCGTAGGTCTCGATCCCGCGGCGACCCCACATGTGGGTCGCTTCCAGCATCTGCTGCCAGATCGCGCCGATGTCGCGGGGGTCGCGCCCGACGAGCATCGGTGCGAGCTGGTGATTGATGATCGGCCCGACGGTGGAGAAGTACTCCGAGGAGAAACCCGCCTCACCGATCCCGACCAGCCCCTCGTCGGTGGTGACCCGGACGACGATGCCGCCCTTCGTCCCGACCACCATGGCTCCCCACCGCAGCGGTTCGTCGAGCGGCGAGCCGAGCGGTGTCGCCTCGACGGCGGTGATCTTCATCAGTCGGCCTCGCCGAGGTGCGGGACGAGCTCGTTCCAGTCGTACTGCGCAGCGAAGTACTCCGTCGTGCTGTACGTGCCGTCCATGGTGTCCTTCAGCGACTTCGGACCGGGGAAGCCGATGACCTTCCAGCCGATCTGGTCCTTGTTCCCGCCGTAGACCGGGTCGCAGTAAAAGCCCTGGCGGGTGTGCAGGCACAGCGCCTCGAAGAAGGGCAGCCCCTGGTCGAAGGTGCCCTGCAGGAACGTCCCGACCGCGAGGCTCGAGCCGAGGGTGACGGGGCCGGGCTTCGGCGCACCGGAGAAGGCCTCCAGCATGAGGTCCTGCTGCGCCTCCGCGAGATCCGTGAAGGGCTGGGAGAACTGCTCATGGGCCACGGCGTCGAGCGCCTTGATGCCGTCGCGGTAGGTCTGCTGCATGTCGAACATGCGCGCCCGCCAGGCGTCGGCGAACTTGCCGGTCAGCTCGAGGAAGCCGCTGCCGTCGGCGGCGGCGAAGATGTAGTCGATGCCCGACAGGTAGCGGTCGATGAACACGATCACGCGCGCCTCGCGGGCACCCGGATCGTGGTCGGTGGGGATGATGCGGGCCGCGGCCGCCTCGATCGTGTCCCACTCGTGCTGGGTGAAGAACAACCGCTCGTCGGAGTCGGGGTCGATCGGGGAACCGACGATCTCCCAGTCTGCCTTCAGGGTCACGACGTCCTCCTTTCCTTGGGATTGACGGTGCTGTCGGGTCAGCCGGCCAGCTGGATGTGCTCTTCGCGGCCCTTGGACCAGACGGCCGCGATGTACTCCGACACGCGCCAGGCGTTGGCCATCATGGTCAGCGTCGGGTTGACGCCGGTCGAGGTCGGGAAGCAGGACCCGTCGACGACGAAGAGGTTGTCCACGTCGTGGGACTGGCACCACTCGTTGAGCACCGTCTTCGACGGGTCGGTGCCCATGCGCGCGGTCCCGTGCTGGTGGCAGGTGTTGCCGGTCATCCGGTCCAGGTAGACCGGGACGGTCTTGCGCGCGCCGGCGACCTGCAGGATCTCGGCGTTCTTGTCGACCTGCCACTTGCTCATGGCGACGTCGTTGGCGTGCGGCTTGTGCGTGATCCGGGCGACCGGCAGGCCCCAGGCGTCCTTGACCGTCGGGTCGAGGTCGACGCGGTTCGACTCGACCGGCATGTCGTGCAGGATCGCGCCGATCTTCATCGCGAAGTTGAAGTAGTTGCGGTCGGCGTCCTTGAGCGACTGCCCCCACCGGGGCCGGCCCGGGAACACCCAGTTGATCGGGTGGCAGGTCTGCGAGGCCGAGATCAGGCAGCCGCCGATGTGCCCGCGGTTCTCGTCGGTCTCGTAGAACTCGAAGGTGCCACCGCTGATGTAGTTGCCGGCCCAACCGTGCAGCGGGTCGTCGATCTCGGAGTCGAACAGGCCGACCGCGAAGACGTACTCGTGGAAGGTCGCGTTCTTGCCGACCATGCCGCTGGAGTTGCCCAGGCCGTCGGGGAACTGCGGGGACTTCGACATCAGCATCAGGCGGGCCGACTCGATGGCGCCGAGACCGAGGACGACGACCTTCGCCTCCTGGGCGACCTCGTTGCCGTCCGGGTCGATGTAGACGACGCCGGTGGCCCGGCCGTCCTTGCCGACGGTGATCTCACGGACGAAGGACTCCGAGCGCAGCTCGAAGTTCCCGGTGGCCACGGCCTCGGGGATGAACGTGGTCAGCGTGTTCGACCGCGCGGTGCTCGGGTCGCCGTACTGGTTCCAGAAGCTGGTGGTGTTGAACGGGTCGCGGCCCTTGTGGTTGTTCGTCACCATCGCGTGCGGGATGGGGAAGCCGTTGATCCCCATCTTGTTGCAGGCCTCGTAGAAGCGCTTGCCGAACTTCGTCGGGCGCAGCGGCTCGCTCGGGTAGGCCTTGCTGCGGAACGGCTCGTACTTGTCGGCGCCGGCGATGCCGGAGATGCCGAACTCCCACTCCACCTTGGTCAGGTAGGACTCGAGGTGGGAGTAGCGGATCGGCCAGTCGGCCAGGCTCGCGCCCTCGATGTCACCGTGCAGGCTGCGGACCATGAAGTCCGACTCGCGCGGACGGGGCACCCAACCGGCCCAGTGGTTCGTGCCGCCGCCGACCAGCTGCGGGGTGGGCGAGAACGGGAAGCGCTCGGCCTCGGAGGTCTCGTCGTGGCGCAGCGTGCGGGGGAACAGGTTCGGGTCGGGCCACAGGTAGTTGCGGTTGACGAACTTGAGCTCGTCGCCGGAGTAGTGGTCCTCGGCCGACAGCCACGGTCCGCGGTCGAACCCGATGACCTTCAGTCCGGCCTCGCTGAGGACCTTGGCCGCGGTGGCCCCGGTCGCACCGAGACCGACGACGATCGCGTCGACCGGGTCGGGCTTCTTGGCGTGACGCACGATGCTCTCCTCTCCGCACCGGCAGCGGTGCCGATACGCGATGACGTGCCCGGAGCCCGAGGGAGAGCGCCCTCGGACGGGCGGAAGGGGGACGGGAGGGAAGCCGGGTCCTCTAGAGACCGGGGGCGTCGGCGTTGCTCGGGGTCGTCGTCTGCGACGCGATGTCGCGGTGGCGTCGCTTGATGTACTCGGCAGCGCGGACCGCGACGGCCTGCAGCGTGCTGGTGGGGTTGACCGCGGCGCCCGTGGTGAGCGAGCTCGCGTCGGTGATGAACAGGTTGGGCACGTCCCAGGTCTGGTTCCACTTGTTGGTGACCGAGTCCTCGGGCGTGTTGCCCATCCGGCAGGTGCCCATGATGTGCCAGCCGGGGGGCGGACCGTCGATGCCGCCGATGCCGGTGCTGGCGGTGTCGAGGACGCCGCCGGCCGCATCCGCGGCCTCCTGGGCGCGCTCGCGTCCCCACCCGACGAGCCGGCGGTCGTTCTCGTGCAGCTCGTAGTGGACGTGCGGCGCGGGCAGCCCGCTCGAGTCCTTGACCTCCGGGTCGAGGGTGACCCGGTTGGTGGCCACCGGGAGGTCCTCGCCCTGCACGTAGATCAGCGCGTGCCGGCCGAAGTGTTCGTTGAAGAACCTGCGGTGCCCGGCGCCCCAGGGCGCGAGGTTGCCGGTGTTGGTGCCCAGCGCGCTGGTGGCGGCGCCGAGGGCCGTGCCGACCTGCAGCGAGAACCCGTTGACGAAGCCGCGCGACGGGTCGGTGTCGTAGAACTCCTGGCTGTAGAGGACGGCGGGCTCCGGGCCCTTGAAGCCCTCGAGCGGCTCGTCGAACCAGAAGTCCACGAAGGACCAGCTGTGGAACATCAGGTGCGTGCCCACGAGGCCGCCTGAGTTGGCCAGCCCGTCCGGGTGGCCCTTCTGGGCCGACATCAGCAGCAGCCGGGGGGTGCCGATGGAGTTCGCGGCGACCACCACGATCCCCGCGCGCACCTCATGGCGCTGACCGGTGACCCGGTCGATGTAGGTGGCCCCGGTGGCGCGGCCGTTCTTCGCGTTGATCTGCTCGACCCGGGCGTTCACCCGCAGATCGACTCCGTTGCGCAGGGCCGCCGGCCAGTACGACACGTCGGTCGAGGCGATCGCGTGCCGGGGGCAGCCCGCGAGGCAGAAGCCGCAGTCGTTGCACGCCAGCCGGGCGTCCTTGGTGCGGGTGAGGATCGCGTTGTCGGCAGGCCACCAGTGCCAGCCGAGCTTGTCGAAGCCCGACCCCATCTTGTGGCCGACCTTGCCGCCACGGCTGGCCGGGCCCCAGCCCTCGGGGCGCGCCGGGTTGCCGGGGTCACCGGTCCGGCGGGCGACGCCGATCTCGGCGTCGTTGATCGCGTAGAACGGCTCGAGCTCCTCGTAGCTGATCGGCCAGTCGATCGTGCCCTCGACGCCGTGCTCGGTGCCCTTGCGGAAGTCGACGGGCTTGAACCGCGGCCAGGCCCCGGCGTAGTGCAGGGTGGAACCACCGACGCCGGTGAAGGTGTACGGCGTGGTGTTGCCGGTGATCGGGTAGTCCTCGGGGAACTGCCGGACGTTCGGCTCGAACGACCAGCTCCGCTTGCGTTCGATCTCCCACCCGTCGTAGGTGTGCGGATGGTCCATCGCGTGCACCCAGTCGCCCTGCTCCAGGCAGACGACCTTGATCCCGGCATCGCTGAGCCGCTTGCTCATCGCGCCGCCGCCCGCGCCGGCCCCGATCACCAGGACGTCGGTCTCGGTGTAGGCCGCCATCAGCTCTCTCCTGCTTTCCGCGCCGCTTCCCGGGCCGAGCACATCGGCAGGTCGGCGGGGATCTCGACCCGTCGGACGTCCTCGGTCCGGATGTAGGTGCCACGCACCCGGCTCAGCAGCTCGTCGTCCCAGTCGTCCATGACGTCGGAGTAGCCGTAGGGCTGTGGTGTATTCCGGTAGTCCCGGCCCGCGGCCAGGTGGATGTTCATGGCCCGGATGACCTCGGGCCGCGAGTAGTACGCGTGGTAGACGACGTCTCGCAGGCGCGTGAAGAACTCCGCCTCGTCGCGCGCCAGTCCCTCCAGGACCGTCACGCGCCGCGCCGGGGAGGCGTCGACGAACTCACTACCCAGCGCGTCGAGCCGGGCGCGGACATCGGCCTCACCGAGGAACGGGAACCACTTGGGCTCCCACCCGGACGGTGCCACGTACCGGGCGATGAACGAGATCACGTCGACCTCGCTGGGCGCCGGGAATCCGTCGCCCCCCGGGACGAGCTCGTCCGCCGCGGCATTGAGCACCGCGGCCTGCACGTCGGTCAGCCGGATTTCCGGCAGCCAGCCGCCCAGGGGCGGCTTGGCGTTGCGGGGTGTCACGCTCAGATCCGTCACGATCCCTCTCCTTTGCGGGACGTCGTCGATCCACGTGGGTCAGGCGCGCTCGAGGTAGTCGACGATCGCGCGGCCGAAGTCGGGCAGGTCGACCGGCGTACGCGAGGTGATCACGTTGCCGTCCTCGACGACCGGCTCGTCGACCCAGGTGCCGCCGGCGTTCTCCACGTCGACCTTGATCGGCAGGTAGCCGGTGATCTTGCGGCCCTTGGTGGCGCCCGCGGAGGCGAGCATCCAGCCGCCGTGGCAGATCGCGGCGACCAGCTTGCCCGACTCGTAGGCGTCCTTGACCAGGTCGACCATCTCCTGGTGCAGGCGCATGTTGTCGGGGGCGAACCCGCCGGGGATGACCACGGCGTCGAAGTCGGCGGCCGACACCTCGGCGGCGGCGGCGTCCGCCGCCATCGGGTAGTGCTCCTTGCTGTCGTAGCTGCCCTTGGTACCGCTGCCGATCACCTTGACGTCGGCACCGGCCTCCTGCAGGCGCAGGTAGGGGTACCAGCCCTCGAGGATCTGGTACTCGTCCTCGATGAGCAGGGCAACGCGCTTACCGGAAAGCGACATCTCACGTCCTTCGTTGTCGTCGGTGCTTACAGGTGGTCCAGGTGTCGGCGCGGTGGAGGTCCGGGGGCCCACACCCGCGCGGGACCCCGGAAGCACTCAGGCGTCGATCAGCTGGAGGAACTCGATGCTGGTGCGCACGTCACCGTGGTTGGCCTGGATCTGGCGCAGGGCCTCCCAGTGCTGGCCGTAGCCCAGCGGGTCGTCTTTGCCCGAGGGGATGGCGGCGGTGGTGTCGGCGAGGACGACGATCTTGAAGTCCTGGTTGCAGCCGTCGATCGCGGTGGCCAGCTGGCAGTTGCCCGTGGACAGGCCCGCGATGACGAGGGTGTCGCAGCCCGCCTTGCGCATGTACTCGGTCAGCGCGGTGCCGTAGAACGAGCTGAAGCGGTGCTTGCGGATGACCGGCTCGTCGGGGAGCGGCTTGAGCTCGTCGACCAGTTCGTCACCGCCGTTGCCCCAGGAACCCGGGAAGTCGGCCAGCTTGCCCTGGAGACCCCACTTCACGTCGGCGAACCCGGCGTCCTTGCCATCGGGACGCAGGCCCCACAGCGACCACACGACCGGGATGCCCTTCGCGCGGCAGGCCTCCAGCACGTTGACGACGGGCGCGACGACGTCCTTGCCCTCGGGGGCACCGCCGACGCTCGGGATGTACATCGCGCCGCCCGGCTCCGCGCACGCCTTCTGCATGTCCAGGACCAGCAGCATCGTCTTCTCGGGGTCGATCGTCGGCGCGACCCAGCTCGAGCGGTCGATGTGGTCGTCGATGTGCTGGTAGGTGTAGTCGAGCGAAGACATCGCTGCTCCTTTGCGTGATGTGGACGGTCGTTACTACCCGCGCCATACGTGCTGATCAGGCGCGTTGTTCAGGCCGAGCGGCCGGCACCGCGGCACGCTCGTTCTCCCACTGCTTCTCCCCGACCCGGCTGGTGACCCGTTCCCCGGAGGAGTGGATTTCAGGTGATCTGGTGGTCTGAACACTAACCGCGGCAGTGGTGGTGGTGTCAATACTCCATTCGAGACCCGATCTGCGACGGCCCGCGGGCCCGCGAGACCCCCTCGCCGGATCCGGCGACGGCGACCGCGCGATGCAGGTCCGAGACGTCCGGCAGGGCGTGGGGCCGCCACTCCCGCCCGTTACTTGACTCGCGAGTAACTACTGCGTTAGGACCACACCCATGAAGCTGTCCACGCAACTCCAGTACGGCGACGACCCGATCCGCAACGCCGAGGCGGTGGTCGCGCTGGAGCAGGCCGGCCTGGATGTCGTCTGGGTCGCCGAGGCGTACAGCTACGACGCCGTGTCGCTGATGGGCTACCTCGCGGCCAGGACCGAGCGCATCGAGATCGGCTCCGGCATCCTGCCCATCTACAGCCGTACCCCGACGCTGACCGCGATGACCGCGGCCGGTCTCGACGCCCTCTCGGACGGGCGCATGATCCTCGGCCTCGGGGCCTCCGGCCCACAGGTCATCGAGGGTTTCCACGGCGTCGTCTACGACAAGCCCGTCGCGCGCACCCGGGAGATCATCGACATCTGCCGCAAGGTCTGGCGGCGCGAGAAGCTGACCAACGACGGGCTCTACCCGATCCCGCTGCCCGAGGGCCAGGGCACCGGGCTGGGCAAGCCGCTCAAGCTGATCAACCACCCCAAGCGGGCCGACATCCCGATCTGGGTCGCATCGCTCGGCGACAAGAACGTCGAGATGACCGCCGAGCTCGCGAACGGCTGGCTGCCGCACGTGCTGATGCCGGAGAAGGTCCGCGAGGTGTTCGGGCCCGCGCTCGACGCCGGGTTCGCCAAGCGCGCCCCCGAGCTGGGCCCGCTGCAGATGACCGGCGGCGGAATCCTCGCGACCGAGGAGGAGATGTTCGAGCCCGCGCGCCAGCTCGCCCGCGCCATGTACGCGCTCTACATCGGCGGCATGGGTGCCCGGGGCCGCAACTTCTACAACACCGTCTTCCAGCGGCAGGGGTACGCCGACGAGGCCAAGCTCGTCCAGGACCTCTACCTCGACGGCAAGAAGGAGGAGGCGGCCGCCGCGCTGCCCGGCGACTTCATCGACCGGGTCACGCTGATCGGCCCGCCCTCGTTCGTCCAGGAGCGGATCGCCGCCCTGCGCGAGGCCGGGGTGACCCACCTGCACGTCAACCCCGTCAGCGCGGACGCCCCGAAGGTGCTCGCACAGGTCAAGGAGTGGATCTCCTAGGAGGCCCTACCGCAGCGGCTGCACGGCCCCGCGCTCGGCCTCCGGTCGCGGGCCGTGGATCCGCCGCTCCGATTCGTCGATGCGCACGTCGTCGATGCTCGCCTCGCGACGGCGCATGTACCCGTCGTCGTCGAACTCCCACAGCTCGTTGCCGTAGCTGCGCCACCACTGCCCGTCGACATCGCGGGACTCGTACTGGAAGCGCACGGCGATGCGGTTGCCCTCGAACGCCCACAGGTCCTTGCGCAGCGCGTAGTCGAGTTCACGCGCCCACTTGCGACGCAGCAGGTCGGCGATCTCGGCGCGCCCGGTGACGAACTCGTCGCGGTTGCGCCAGACGGAGTCCTCCGAGTACGCCTGTGCGACCTTCTCGGGGTCCCGGGTGTTCCACGCGTTCTCCGCGGCCTGGACCTTCTGCGCTGCGGTGCCGGCATCGAACGGCGGCAGGGGCGGACGGGTCATGGATCACGGTCCTCTCTCGGCGCGGTATCCGGGCGGCCCCGGCGATGATCTGCGCCTCGCAGTGTGACCCGGAACCGGTCACCGCGCCGGCTCGACCGGCCGCACCACCGGCACAACGAGCGCGGACGTGCGCTCCACCACGCCCACCCCGGCGTGCGGTACCCGGTCGTGGGACTCGGGGACTAACCTGAGCGCCGGTCATCGGCGAACACGATTGAGTATGAGATCCAAGGCGGTTGAGAGCGTGTCCAGCAGCAGTACCTCCAGTCAGGCGAGCCAGTTCGGCCCCAACGAGTGGCTCGTCGAGGAGATGTACCAGCGCTTCCTCGACGATCCGTCCGGGGTCGATCCCGCGTGGCACGAGTTCTTCGCCGACTACCGCCCCGGTGACACCGAGGCTTCCGGCTCCCCGAGTACCCCCGACAACAGCGACGACTCCACCCGCGAGGACGCGGTGTCCCCCGCCGCCACCCCCGCCGCCGAGCCCGCCGAGCCGACCGAGAGCCGCCGGGTGGCCGACCGCCACGCGATGGACGGCCCCCCGGCCAACGGCAAGGTCGCGAAGGCCGACGCCGGCAAGCAGGCCGCCGGCGACACCCGCACCGGGGGCGACCGGGCCGCGGGCGCGACGAAGACCCCGCCGAAGAGCGCGGACAAGCCCGCCGCGGGCAGCACCTCGCAGGCCGCCAAGCCCGCCGCCGCCGCCGCGGGCGAGGGCTCGGTGACCCCGCTGCGCGGCGCCGCGAACGCCGTGGTCAAGAACATGAACGCCTCGCTCACGGTGCCGACGGCCACCAGCGTGCGCGCGGTGCCGGCGAAGCTGCTCGCCGACAACCGGGTCGTGATCAACAACCAGCTCAAGCGGACGCGCGGCGGCAAGATCTCCTTCACGCACCTGATCGGCTTCGCCGTCGTCAAGGCTCTGGCCGACGTCCCGGTGATGAACCGGCACTTCGTGGAGACCGACGGCAAGCCCACGGTCGTCCAGCCCGAGCACGTCAACCTCGGTCTCGCGATCGACCTGCCGGGCCGCAACGGGCAGCGGTCGCTCGTCGTCGTGTCGATCAAGGGCTGCGAGGCGATGAACTTCGCCCAGTTCTGGTCGGCCTACGAGGATATGGTGCGCAAGGCGCGCAACGGCACCCTGGCCGCCGAGGACTTCGCCGGCACCACGATCAGCCTCACCAACCCGGGCACGCTCGGCACCAACCATTCGGTGCCGCGGCTGATGCAGGGCCAGGGCGCGATCATCGGCGTCGGTGCGATGGAGTACCCCGCGGAGTTCCAGGGCGCGAGCGACGAGCGGCTCGCCGAGATCGGCATCAGCAAGATCATCACGCTGACGTCGACGTACGACCACCGGATCATCCAGGGCGCCGAGTCCGGCGACTTCCTGCGCCGGGTGCACCAGCTGCTGCTCGGCGAGGACGGCTTCTACGACGAGATCTTCACGTCGCTTCGGGTGCCCTACGAGCCCGTGCGCTGGGTGCAGGACATCCCCGAGGGTACGGTCGACAAGACGGCCCGGGTGCTGGAGCTCATCGAGTCCTACCGCACCCGCGGCCACCTGATGGCCGACACCGACCCGCTGAACTACCGCCAGCGCCGCCACCCCGACCTGGACGTGCTCAGCCACGGCCTCACCCTCTGGGACCTCGACCGCGAGTTCGCGGTCGGCGGCTTCGGCGGCCAGGCGCACATGAAGCTGCGCGACGTGCTCGGCCTGCTGCGCGACTCCTACTGCCGCACCGTCGGCACCGAGTACATGCACATCGCCGACCCTGAGCAGCGGGCCTGGCTGCAGGAGCGCATCGAGGTCCCGCACCAGAAGCCGAACGCCGCCGAGCAGAAGTACGTCCTGTCCAAGCTCAACGCGGCCGAGGCGTTCGAGACGTTCCTGCAGACCAAGTACGTCGGGCAGAAGCGGTTCTCCCTGGAGGGCGGCGAGACCGTCATCCCGCTGCTCGACGCGGTACTCGACAAGGCCGCCGAGAACGAGCTCGACGAGGTCGTCATCGGCATGCCGCACCGCGGCCGGCTCAACGTGCTGGCCAACATCGTCGGCAAGCCGATCAGCCAGATCTTCCGCGAGTTCGAGGGCAACCTCGACCCGGGCCAGGCGCACGGCTCCGGCGACGTGAAGTACCACCTGGGCGCCGAGGGCAAGTACTTCCGGATGTTCGGCGACGGCGAGACCGTGGTCTCGCTGGCGTCCAACCCGTCGCACCTGGAGGCCGTCGACCCGGTGCTCGAGGGCATCGTCCGGGCCAAGCAGGACCTGCTCGACAAGGGCGAGGGCGGCTTCACCGTGCTGCCGCTGATGCTGCACGGCGACGCGGCGTTCGCCGGCCAGGGCGTCGTGGCCGAGACGCTGAACCTGGCGCTGCTGCGCGGCTACCGCACCGGCGGCACCGTGCACGTCGTCATCAACAACCAGGTCGGCTTCACCACCGCCCCGGAGCACTCGCGCTCCTCACAGTACTGCACCGACGTCGCCAAGATGATCGGCGCCCCGGTGTTCCACGTGAACGGCGACGACCCGGAGGCCTGCGTCTGGGTGGCCAAGCTGGCCGTCGAGTACCGGCAGCGCTGGAACAACGACGTCGTGATCGACATGATCTGCTACCGACGCCGCGGCCACAACGAGGGCGACGACCCGTCGATGACCCAGCCGGCGATGTACGACGTGATCGACGCCAAGCGCAGCGTCCGCAAGATCTACACCGAGTCGTTGATCGGCCGTGGCGACATCACCATGGAGGAGGCCGAGCACGCGCTGCGCGACTTCTCCAACCAGCTCGAGCACGTGTTCAACGAGGTCCGCGAGCTGGAGAAGACCCCGCCCGTCGTGAGCCCCTCGGTCGAGCAGGAACAGTCGGTCCCGACCGACCTCGACACCTCGGTGCCGCTGGAGGTCGTCCACCGCATCGGCGACGCGCACGCCAACCTGCCCGAGGGCTTCACCGTGCACCCGCGGGTCAAGCCGGTGCTGGCGCGGCGCTACACCATGTCGCGCGAGGGCAACGTGGACTGGGCCTTCGCCGAGCTGCTCGGGCTGGGTTCGCTCGCCATGGACGGCAAGCTGGTGCGGCTGTCCGGGCAGGACTCGCGGCGCGGCACGTTCGTGCAGCGGCACTCGGTGGTCATCGACCGCAGGACCGGTGCGGAGTACTACCCGCTGCGCAATCTGTCGGAGGACCAGGAGCGCTTCCTGCCCTACGACTCGGCGCTGTCGGAGTTCGCCGCGGTTGGCTTCGAGTACGGCTACTCGGTGGCCAACCCGAACGCGATGGTGCTCTGGGAGGCGCAGTTCGGCGACTTCGTCAACGGTGCGCAGTCGATCATCGACGAGTTCATCTCGTCCGGTGAGGCGAAGTGGGGCCAGATGTCCGACGTCGTGCTGCTGCTGCCGCACGGCCTCGAGGGTCAGGGCCCGGACCACTCCTCGGGCCGCATCGAGCGGTTCCTGCAGCTGTGCGCCGAGGGCTCGATGACGGTCGCGGTGCCGTCGGAGCCGGCGAACTACTTCCACCTGCTGCGCCGCCAGGCCCTCGACGGGGTGCGCCGCCCGCTGGTGGTGTTCACGCCGAAGTGGATGCTGCGGGCCAAGCAGGTCGTCAGCCCGCTGTCCGACTTCACCGGCGGCCGGTTCCGCACGGTCATCGACGACCCGCGCTACCGCACGAACGACGGCCCGGCCAGCGACGTGCAGAAGGTCCTGCTGTGCAGCGGCAAGCTGTACTGGGAGCTGGCCGCCGCGCGGGACAAGCGGGAGATCACCGACACCGCCCTGGTCCGTATCGAGCAGCTCTACCCGCTGCCCGACCGTCAGCTCGCGTCCGTGCTGGAGCGCTACCCGAACGCGCGCGACATCCGCTGGGTCCAGGAGGAGCCGGCCAACCAGGGCGCGTGGCCGTACTTCGGCCTCGAGCTGCCGGACAAGCTGCCCGAGCGGCTGTCGGGGCTCAAGCGGGTCTCGCGGCGGCGGATGGCAGCCCCCGCGGCCGGCTCGTCGAAGGTGCACGAGGTCGAGCAGGCCGAGCTGATCGACAAGGCTTTCAGCTGAGCCATGTACTTCACTGATCGTGGTATCGAGGAGCTCGCCGAGCGGCGCGGTGAGGAGCAGGTCACGCTCGAGTGGGTGGCCGACCGGCTCCGCGCGTTCGTGGATCTGAACCCCAGGTTCGAGGACGCCGTCGAGCGGCTGGCGAGCTTCCTCGCCCGCGATGACGCGGACGTCGACGAGGCGCTGGGCTACGAGGACGACTAGGGCGTGTCCCGCGGATCTTGATCTCCGGGTGCGGTAGTTGTCGTTCGTGCTGGAGCGCCATGACCTGACCGAGGCGGAGTGGGAGCGGCTGGAGCCGTTGTTGCCGGATCCGACGCCGCGTCG
>NZ_JAHDTG010000109.1 GCF_018531475.1 Pseudonocardia mahuensis | reverse complement strand
CGCCCACCCGGGTCCGGCCGCCCGGATCGGGGCAGCCCCCGGGCCCGCCCGCCGCGGACGACCGGGGCGGGCCGCCGCCCGGTGCACCCCCGCCGCTGGGCGACGACACCGGGGGCGGGCGGCGGCGGGTGCTCGCCGCATCCGCCGCGGTCGTCGTGCTGCTCACACTGATCGGCGCGGGCCTCTACCTGGGTGTGAGCCGGTTCTTCCCCGGGGCGGCCTCCGACGGGGCGGTGGCCTCGGCCCCCGTCGCGCCCGGGCCGGCGCCGGAGAACGCAGCACCCGCTCAGCCGGCGGACATCGCCGCGAGCGTGCCCATCCCGACGATCGGCCCCACGATCCAGATCGGGCGGACCCCCGGATTCGCGGCGATCTCCCCCAACGGCAAGCAGGCCTATGTCGCAGGTCGCGGCGCCGGTGTGGTGACGGTGGTCGACACCGCGGTCAACCAGGTGACCGCCGCCATCCCGATCCCGTCGGGCCCGCCGCAGTACGTCACGTTCTCCCCTGACGGGCGCCGGGTCTACGTCAGCATCTGGAACGAGGCCCGCACCATCGCCGATGTGGCCGTGCTGGACACGACGACGAACTCGGTCATCGCTACCATTCCCGTGCGAACCCGCCCGTTCCTGGCGGCGGTGACCCCGGACGGCAAACGCCTCTACGTGCCCAACCACGACTCCGGCACCGTCTCGGTGGTCGACACGTCGACCAACGCGGTCGTCGGTGAGATCAAGGTGGCGCCGAACCCGCACTGGATCGAGTTCTCCCGCGACGGCACCCGCGCCTACACGGCCAATCACGAGTCGAACCTCATCTCGGTCCTGGATGTGGCGTCCGGGACCGTCCTCGCCGAGATCCCGGTCGGGACCAGCCCGCACAGCCTCGCGGTGCACCCCACCCGGCCCCTGGTGGCTAACGTCAACTACGACTCGGCGTCGGTGACGATGATCGACACCAACACGCAGAAGGTGATCGCCACCATTCCCGTGGGCCGCAACCCCCAGGAGATCAGCTGGGCCGCCGACGGACGCTTCGTCTACACCGCGAACGTCACCGACAACACCGTCTCGGTGATCAATGCCGAGACCTTCCAGGTCACCGCGACGATCCCGACCGGGGCCGCCCCGACGAGCGTCGCGGTGCTGCCCAACGGCCGGCAGGCGTTCGTGACCAACCTCAACGCCGGCACCCTGAGCGTCCTCGACCTCGCCGGCTGACGGGGCGGGGGGTCTTCCCTACCCGAGCCGGCGGGTTCGCCCCGGCGGCCGTAGGGACAGCGTGATGGTCCCGGTGAGCCGTTCGCAGCATCCTTCAATGGTTCGAGAAAGACCCCGGACGGCAAGCCCGGAGATCGGACCCGGAAGGAGAGTCGACAATGACCACGTCGCTGAACACTTCGCTGAACACGACGATTTCGACCCCGCTCAGCAACCGGGATCGCGCCGTTCTGCGGGCCGTCGCCGCCGGCCGTTGCGAGATGCCGGACGGTTCCGGTCACTCGCTCATGATCGACGGCCTGTGCTGCTGCGACCAGTTCGTGGGTCCCCGGCTCGCCGGCGCCGGTCTGATCACGGCCATCGGCCGACGACCGGGCCCCGCCCAGCTCACCTCGTCCGGGCGCGCGATCCTCGAGGCGGCGTGACATGACCACGACCACCGTGCCCGCCCCGGCCCTCACCCGGTTCGACCGATGCGATCGCTGTGGAGCCGCCGCGCAGCTCCGGGCCGTCCTGACCACCGGCGGCGAGCTGATGTTCTGCGGCCACCACGCGCGCGTCCACCGCACCCGGCTGCGCGCCGCCGGCGCCGCGCTGAGTCCCGATTCCTGAGACCACCCGCCTCCCGAGCCCGGTCGGACCCTCCGACCGGGCTCGATCTCTGTCCGCGGGACGGACCGAGGGGACGGGTTCCCCCCACCTCGAACACGGGGGCACACTCCCCGCCCCGGGGGGTTTCCTCGATGGTTTCGACCATTCCTTCCCGGCATTCTTGTAGTGGGTTCGAAATGGCGGAAAACAATTCGCCGCCCATTCGGAGAGAAACGAGGACATCATGTCGGACTACGACGAGTACTACGAGTGTGACGACAACAGTGACGACTGCGACGACTACGAGTCGACCGACTGGGACGGCGGCGACGACAGCGATTCCGACGACTCCGACGACCACGGCGACTGGTACTGACCGACGCATCGGACCGGGCCCCGGCCCGGGACCCGTCGAGGGGCGTGATGAGCGTGCAGCAGGCGCCGGGACCGGCCTCCGCCCGGCCGCAGGACATCCTGGACTCGGCGATCGGCACCGCCCGCGCGAGCGGGCGCGTCGACCTCGTCGAGCGGCTGTCCGGGGCCCGGAACCTGCTGCGCGCACCGTCCCTCACCGTGCTCGTCACCGGCGGTGCGCACCAGGGCACGACCTCACTGGTCGACGCCCTGGTGCGCGCTGCGCCGCGACCGGCCTACCCGGTCCTCACCGAGGTCGCCGGGCCGGCCGCCTACGCGGTGGTGTTCGTCTCCGACGCCGCCCAGCCGCTCACCGCTCCCGAACTGGACCACCTGCGCACGCTGTACCGCTGCTCCCCGACCGTGCTGCTCGCGCTCACGAAGACCGATCTGCAACCGAAGTGGCGCGACGTGCTCGAGGCCGACCTCGCGCTCCTGCGGACCGCCGGCATCCAGGTCGATCCGTTCGCCGTCTCGGCGCACCTCTACGCCCACGCCGTGACCGCCGGCGACCGCGCACTGACCTCGGCTTCGGGCGTCCCGGCGCTGGCCGAGCGGCTGCGCGAGGTCACCGAGCAGGCGGAGGCCACCACGGCGCGCAGCATCGCCCACCACGTTCTCGGCGCGATCTCCGCACTGGAGGCCGTATCGCGCCCCCGGCCGCGCCCCCGACGTCCCGACCCCGCGCCGGCCTCCGCCGATCGCGCCCGCTGGCAGCAGGTCCTCGGCGACGGGTTCGCGGCCGCGGCCTCCGACATCGACTTCGATCTGCGGACCCGGGTGCGCTCGGTCGTCGCCGAGGCCGAACGGGCCATCGACGAGGGTGACCCCGCCCGCAACTGGAACGTGTTCGATGACTGGCTGCGTGACCGGCTGGCCCACGAGGCCCGGCAGACCCGCGCCCTGCTCGGCGAACGGGCCGCGCAGGTCGCAGCGTCGCTGGCCGAGCAGATCGGTCTGCCACCGGGCGCGGCCCTGCGGCCCGTCGAGCTGCCGGACCCGCCCGACCTGCTCGCGCACCTACCGCCGCGAGACCCCCCGTCCGCCGACCGCGGCCCCCTCGCGGCCCGCGGACGGACGCTGCTCATGTCGTCCTACGGCGGGGTGATGATGACGCTGATCCTGCCCCGGTACGCGGGGCTGAACATCCCGATGTGGGTCATCGCCGCCGCCGCCGTCGTCGCCGCCATGCTGATGGGCGGCGCCGCACTCAGCGGCGAGCGCAAACGCCAGCTCGACAAGCGCCGCGGACAGGCGAAGACCCTGGTCCGGCACTGCACCGACGGTTTCCTGCTTAGCGCGGGCAAGCACACCCGCGACACACTGCGGCGCGGCCAGCAGCAGCTGCGCGACGAGTGCGCCCTCCGGACCGCTGAGCCTCCGCGCCCGGCTACGCCGGCGCGCAGGCCGCACGGTGGCCAGGCGCTCGACCCGCCGCGCGGCGGTCAGCCGGGCCGAGGCGCCGAGCAGGCTCCGGATCGGCCGGCCCGGCTCGCGGTCGTCCCCGACCCGGAGGACGACCTCGCGGTCCTGCGCCGGCAGGCCCTCACCCTGCTCGGCCGCACCGGCCCGGCGGCCTGACGTCAGCGCAGCGCGGCGAGCATCTCGCCGCGGCGTACTCCTCCGGCGCCCGACGGAGGCGAGTCGTCGGCGCACAGCCGCACCACGCCTGCGCGTTCCCCGTGAACTCGCCGAGCACGGCGTCGCTCCGTCCCGGCTCGGCGGCCAGCTCCCGCAGCTCTGCCACCAGCACCCCACGCGGGGTGTCCTCCCGCAGGCCGAGCGCCCGGCACAGGGCGGCCTCCCCGACCTCGGTCTCTCAGCAGCCCTGGGCACCGCAGAAACACGCCCGCCCGCCGGGGCGGACGATCATGTGGCCCAGCTCGCCGACGTAGCCCCCGGTGCCGCGCAACGGCTGGCCGCCGGCGATCACGCCGCCGCCGACACCCACGTCGGCGGAGAGGTAGACCAGGTCGCTGGCGTCCCGCGCGGCGCCGCGGACGTGCTCGGCCAGCGTGCCGAGCTCGGCGTCGTTCGCCACCTGGACCGTGCGCTGGAGCACCGCGGCGAGCCGGGCACCCAGCGCCACCTCCCGCCGGCTCAGGTTCGGCGCCTCGTGCGCGAACCCGTCGGAGCGCCGGACCACCCCGGGCGCCGACACCCTGACGCCCAGCGTGGTCACGGCCAGTTCCTCGCGCAGCAGCTCGGCCGACTCGGCGATGTGCGTGATCACCTCACCGGGCAGCCGCGTCGTGCGGTGCAGATTCCAGCTGTGCCGGCCCAGCACCAGCAGCGACGGCCGCCCGGCGCCGTTGCGCTGCGCCGGGGCCGCCTCCGTCACCACCCCCGACTCGGCCAGCCCGTCGACCACCGCCTTGATGGTGCTGCGGTTGAGCCCCAGCTCGACGGCCAGCGTGGCTCGCGTGCACCGGCCGTCGACGTGCAACCGGCGCAGCAGCGCGGACCGGTTGTGGCGGCGTGCGTCGTCCGGCCGGGTACCGGAGGTCGGGACGGTCACCGGCCGGCGACGGCCGATCGGCACCGTGACAGCCCGTCCACCGCAGCGGCCAGCAGCACGAGGCCGTTGGCCAGGAACCATCGCGGCCGGCTGCCCGAGCAGACCCAGGCCGTTGTTCACCGTGGCGAGCACCGCACCGCCGATGACGGCGTTGCTGACCCGCCCCCGTCCACCGAACAGCGACGTCCCGCCGATCACCGCGGCGCCCACGGCGAACAGCAGCGTGTTGCCGCCACCTGCCGCGGGGGACACCGAACCGGCCTTGGACGAGTACACGATCGCGGCGAACGCCGAACCGATGACGAACACGCTCGCCCGGATCCGGGTAACGTCGATTCCTGCCTGGTGGGCCGCCTCACGGTTGCCCCCGACCGCGTAGACGTGGCGGCCGAACCGGGTCCGGTCGAGCACGTAGGTCCCGGCGACGAGCACGATCGGAACCACGTAGGGGACACCGGAGATCCGTACCACGCCCGGTGATCGGTCCCGCGTGAGCAGGTAGGTCGCCACCCCGGCGAGCAGCACCACTGCGCCGATCTTGAGCAGCACCAGGCCGGTCGGCTGCGCCACCGGTCCCAGCGTGCGCCGCGACACCTGCCGGTTCAGCAGCACCGCCGCATACTCGCCCGCGGCCACGACGAACAGCAGCCGGCTACCCATCGCCGAGAGGTTGCCGTCGGCGACGGCGTTGATCACCGCATCGCGCAGGCCGAGGGTCCCACCGTCCCCGATGAGCGGCAGGATGACGCCCTGCCAGGCGATGAACAGCGCGAGCGTCACCACGAACGACGGCATCTCGATCTTGGCCATCAGCCCGTGGGTGACGTCCTTGGCCGGCACCTCGGCCACCATCCGGCCGAGATGGAGCGTGGCGATCCGGTCGGCGACCTCGAACACGTCGGCCATGTTGTGGCTGATCAGCACCACGCCGAGGCCCTGCTCGGCGAGCCGGCGGACCAGGTCGAGCACCTGACGGGTCTGGGCCGACCTTCTCGTCGTCGAACGAGACGTAGGAGTCGCTCGACCCGCCGAGGTTGAGCCGGTCGCAGTCGATGGTCGGGATGCCCGGCGCCTTGGCCTTGGCGGCCACCGCACTGCCACCGTCGCTGCTGATCGAGGCGATGACCAGCACCTTCACCCCACTGGAGATCATCCCGTCGGCCAGGGCGGAGAACTTCTGCTCGTCGCCCTGGGCGTTCTGGATGTCGGGGTCGAGGACCTGGGACCGCATGGCCTTGTCGAGCAGCGGCTTGTCGAACCCCTCCCAGCGGGCCGATGTGTCGGTCTCCGGCAGGATGACACCGACCTTGATCCCGTCGGCCGGCGCCGCGCTCTGGCCGCCGCTGCCCGAACTGCTCGCGCTGTTCTGCCACACGCGGCCAGCGTGCGGACCCCAAGACGGCGGCGACGAGCGCCGTCCTCGTCCTGCGCATCGATGTCCTCCCACGTCGTCGTGGTATCGCCGCTGGGCGGGTGAATGTTGTGCGCGACGACGTATGCCGGCTACGGCGCACCGCCGTAGGGCCCAACTCGGCGCGATCGGACCCAGCGCGCCAGCCCGTGATCATCATCACATTCGGCACCGGCTCGCGTTCCCGGAAGGGGCCCGCACCCGGGTGATCGGGCGCGGCCGAGCCGGCCGGCTGCACCGCGAACCCGAACGCCACGCAGGACTCGCCCTGCGGGGTCGGCGACCTGCGGACTCAGGCCGCAGCGATGTGTCGCCCGCCACAGAGGCTAGGCCGGACCGACTCCCCGATTCACCCACTCGCCGAGTCTCCGACTACGGAGTGTCATTCAACCGGTGATTACTCTCCGCGAGGAATTGGGCCGTCCGGCCGCGTCCGGTCGAGCGGGGGATCGATGGCCCCGACGTCCCCGTCGCGCGAGCGCAACGCCACCGCGACCACCACCGCGGCGATCCCGGCTGCCTCCACCGGCCCCGGCACCTGCCCGAGAGCGATCAGTCCGACGACCGTCGCGGTGGCCGGCAGCAATGCCAGCAGAACAGCGAACCTGGCCTGCCCCACCCGTCGCAGGACGACCTGGTCCAGCACGTACGGGACCACGCTGGAGAGCACCCCGACCCCGACCGCGAGCAGCAGGACCGTCGGATCGGCGAGCACCGAGAAGACCTCACCACCCACGAGCAGCAGCGGCGAGAGCACCACGGCGGCCACCGCGAATCCCACCGCCATGTCGTCGACGCCGTTGCCACCGCTGGCCACCCGCTTGCCGAGCACGATGTAGGCCGCCCACATCGCGGCCGCCGCCAGCGCCCACAGCACCCCTGACGGACTGCCCGACCAGCGCACATCGGCGATCAGCAGCACCCCGACCGCCGCCAGCACGACGGCCGCGACGTCGCGCGGGCGCCGGGACGCCAGCGCGGCCACCGCGACAGGGCCGCAGAACTCGATCGCCACCGCAGTACCCAGTGGCAGCCGTGCGATGGCCTCGTAGAACGCGATGTTCATCAGCGCGGTCGCCAACCCGAACGCGACCGCCCGGGCGAGCCGGCGACCGCGCCACGCGAGCCGCCCCGGCCGGCGCCACCCGATCAGGACCAGCGCAGCTCCGAAGATCCGTAACACGGCGACCGCGGCCGGCGACAGAAGATCAAAGAGACCGACCGCGAGGGCCGCCCCGACGTACATCGAGGCACCCCCGACGACGAACAGCACAGGCGCCGGGACCCGGTCGCGGACACTGATCGTCACAACTGCGCAGCGTAGTCACGACGTGACCAGTGTTTACAGACGACACCTTGCGGTGTCACACCCCGCACCGCATCATTCACTCGTAGTCAACTGAATCTGCGAATGTCACCGGTCCGCAGCCGCGGCGACAGCTCGTCGACCCCACAGGGTCAAACGTGATGGTCGTCGCGACGCGAACCGGGAACACGTGCAGGGGTGCAGTACGTCTGCAAGAGTGGGCGCACCGCGGAAGCGGTCGTCACAGCAAGCGACACCGGCCCATCCGGTGTCGAGACGGAGGGAGACCGCTATGCAGCCAGGAACCCTGACCCGGCCCGAGTTGACCGCCGCCGACCGCTGTGACCGTTGCGGGGCGGCCGCGAAGGTCCGTGCCGTACTGCCGTCAGGTGGAGAGCTGCTGTTCTGCGGGCACCACGCGAGGGCGCACGCCGACAAGCTCCGTGAACTGGATGTCGACGTGCAGTCAGGCGCTTGATCGGGGCCGGCGGGCGCGCCGGCCTCTAGGGAGCACTGCCGACGGGGCGGGAACCACCACGGTTCCCGCCCCGTCGTTTCCCCACCCCTCCTCCCCTCCCCGCGAGTCGCGGTCCCACCGCCCGCGAGTCGGTCTGTGCCCGAGGCGGCGTCCTTGCCCCGGTCGAGGCCGCGCCCTCTCCGCGTGCCAGGCGTAGTCGGCCGCACTCAGCCTCCGCCGCATGCCGCGACGACCTCCAGCGCCCGGTCGACCTCCCACTCCTCGCTGTAGTGGTTGACGTTCAACCGGATGAGCCCGCCGTCGTCACGGACCCCGAGCGCCCCCGCGGCCTCCCAGGCGTAGGCGTAGCCGCTCCACGCGTTGACGCCCGCCCGGTCGAGCCCGACGACGACGTCGGCCGGGGCCGTGCCCGCGATCCGGAACGACGCGATCGGAGTCCGCGGCACCTCCGGCCCGTAGCGGTGCACGTGCGCCATTTCACCCAGGCCTTTCCACAGCCGCTCGCCGAGCGCCCGTCCGTGCTCCGCCGCCGCGGAGCGTGAGACGACCAACCGGGAACGCCGCCCGCCCTCTGCCGGCACCAGCCCCGCCCAGTGGTCCACGGCCGCCACGAGGCCGGCCAGCGCCGGGAACGGGTTGGTCCCCTGCTCGAAGCGCGCCGGCCCGGTCGCCGGTGCCGGTGCGGGGCGTTCCGGGTCGACGACCGCGACCACCGCCGGATCCGCGGCCACCACCGCCGCGAGGTGCGGCCCGGCCCACTTGTGGGCGCTCGTGACGTAGAGGTCCGCGCCCAGGGCCGTGACGTCGACCGGGACGTGCGGGCAGTGGTGCACGCCGTCGACATAGCTGAGCGCTCCGACCCGGCGGGCCGCCGTGGTGATCGTCTCGACGTCCGGGGCGGCACCGGTGAGATTCGAGGCCGCGGTGACCGCGACCAGCCGCGTGCGCCCGCTCAGCAAGCCGGTGACGTGGTCGGTGGGCAGCGCCCCGCACTGCAGGTCGAGTGGCGCGAACCGCACTGTCGCCCCCGCCCGCTGCGCGGCCTGCACCCAGGGCCGGACGTTGGCGTCGTGGTCGGCCTCGGTGACGACGATCTCGTCGCCCGGCGCCCAGGTCGAGCCCAGGGCCCCCGCGAAACGGTAGGTCAGGGCGCTCATGCTCGGGCCGAGCACGACGCAGTCGGGATCAGGGGCGTTCAGCAGGTCGGCGACGGCGACGCGTGCGGCGTCGACGATCGCGTCGGCCCGCCGGGCCGCCGGGAACACGCCTCCCTGGTTGGCGACGCCGGCCCGCATCGCGTCGGCCATCGCCGCGATCACGTCCTCCGGGACCTGGGTGCCGGCCGCGCCGTCCAGCCACGCCCGGCCGTCGGCCAAGGCGGGATACTGCGCGCGGACTCGGGACACGTCGTAGGTCACGCGGCCGGACGCTACGGGGCGGCGGGCACCCGGGCACGATCAGTGGGTCCCGTGTGCGCGGGCCACGACTGACCCACGGCGATACCACGACTCGCGCGCGGAACGACCCCGACTCGCGGACGCAGGCACCGCGACTCGCGGACGGAACAACCCCGGCTCGGGCTCCCGAAAGCGCCGACTCGCGGGTCAGCGCCAGGAGCGGAGGGTGGCGATGCGTTCCTCGAGCTGTTCGATCGTCGCCATCGCCGTGACCGGGCCACCGCAGTGCCGCCGCAGCTCGTTGTGGATCGCGCCGTGCGGCTTGTTCGTGCGGTGGTGGTACATCGCCACGAGCGTGTTGAGCTCCTTGCGCAGCGCGTGGAGCTGCTCGCGCACCGACAGCTGCGGGCGTTCCGCGGGCGGCGGCGGGGCCGGGGTGGCCCGGGCCTGCGCGCCGATCCGGCTCCCCCGCGCGAGCCACTCCTTCTGCCGCTGGTTGAGCAGCGTCCGCACCTGCTCGGGCTCCAGCAGCCCGGGCAGCCCGAGGTAGTCCTCCTCGTCGGCGCTGAACGACGTGCCCTCGTAGATCAGCTGGTCGAGCTCTGCCTCCGCGCCGAGCGCGGTGAACGACGGCTCGTCCTCCCCCGGCTCGTCCTCCTGGCGCTGGGCGGCGGCGAGCTCCTCGTCGTTCCACTTCTCCTCGGCCCGGTGCGGCTTGCCGAGGACGTGGTCGCGCTGGGCCTCCAGCTCGCTGGCCAGTCCGAGCAGCACCGGGACACTCGGCACGAACACGCTCGCGGTCTCCCCCGGCCGCCGCGACCGCACGAACCGGCCGATGGCCTGGGCGAAGAACAGCGGCGTCGACGCGCTCGTCGCGTACACCCCGACGGCCAGCCGCGGGACGTCGACGCCCTCGGACACCATCCGCACCGCGACCATCCACCGGTCCTCGGAGGTGGAGAACTTCGCGATCCGATCCGACGCGCCCGCCTCGTCGGAGAGCACCACCACCGGTGGGGTCCCGGTGATCTCGGCCAGGATCGCGGCGTAGGCGCGCGCGGTCGTCTGGTCGGAGGCGATGACGAGCCCACCGGCGTCAGGCATGCCGCCCGCCCGGTGCCCGGTCAGCCGCTTGTCCGCCGCGGCCAGCACCGCCGGGATCCACTCCCCGCCCGGGTCGAGCGCGGTCCGCCAGGCCCGCGCCGTCTGCTCCGCGGTCAGCGGCTCGCCCAGCCGGGCGGTCATCTCCTCGCCCGCGCTGGTCCGCCAGCTCGACACGCCCGAGTAGGCCAGGAACACCACGGGCCGGACGACGCCGTCGGCCAGCGCCTCGGCGTAGCCGTAGGAGTGGTCGGCACGGCTGCGCAGGGCGCCCTCGGTATCGGGCAGGTAGTCGACGAACGGGATCGGGTTGTCGTCGCTGCGAAACGGCGTCCCGGTCAGCGTGAGCCGGCGCGCCGCGGGGTCGAAGGCCTCCTTGACCGCGTCGCCCCACGACTTGGCGTCACCGGCGTGGTGGATCTCGTCGAGGATGACCAGCATCCGCCGGTTCTCGGTGCGCGCCCGGTGCAGCATCGGGTGCGCCGCGACCCCTGCGTACGTCACGGCGATTCCGGTGTAGTCCGACGACGTGCCGCCCGCGGAGTTGCGGAACTCGGGGTCGATGGCGATGCCGACCTGGGCCGCCGACTGCGCCCACTGGTACTTGAGGTGCTCGGTCGGCGTCACGACGGTCACCGCGCTGATCGACCGGTCGGCGAGGAGCTCACTGGCGACCCGGAGCGCGAACGCGGTCTTCCCCGCGCCGGGGGTCGCGACGGCGAGGAAGTCCTGCGGCTTCGCCGCCAGGTAGCGGGCCAGGGCGCTGCGTTGCCACGCGCGCAGCGGCCGCTGGGACGGGTTCACTTCGGGCGGAGTGATGGCCTGCGACACACGACTCCCCATGTCGGATGAGTACGGCTGCGGCCGGCGCACGGGCGGGCCGCAGCCGGCCACGCAACGCCGCGAGGCACGACTGACACCCCGCAGAGGCCGGACGACCCCACCATCGTGCGGGCGTCGATCAGGGTAACCGGGGCCGATCGCACGGCGAGTCGTGACCCGGCGCGGTACGACGATCGCGGCGTCGTGGTCCATCCTGGGGAAGTCATGGCCACCGACGAGACGAACGCTCCTCCCACCGGGAATCGGACGCCCGAGCATGATCCGGAGCGGTCCGGCGCCCGACCCGGCCGGCCTGTGCGGCCGCGCCGTCGACGGCGCGGCATCCGGCGGGTGATCGGGCGCACCCTGGTCAAGGCCTGGGACGACGGCATCTTCTCGATGTCCGCACAGGCCGCGTTCTGGCAGGCGCTGTCGCTGCCGCCGCTGTTCCTCGCGCTGCTCGGCGCGCTCGGCTACGTGGGCGGCTGGTTCGGCCCGGCGACGGTGGAGATCGTCGAAGGCAAGATCGTCGAGTTCTCCCGCCAGGTCTTCACCCCGGAGGTCGTCGACCAGATCATCGCGCCGACCGCGGCCAGCATCCTGACCATCGGGCGAGCCGACGTCGTCTCGATCGGGTTCGTGATCTCGCTGTGGGCAGGCTCGTCGGCGATCTCCTCGCTCGTCGACTCGATCACCGAGGCGCACGGTCAGTACGACGTCCGCCACCCCGTCTGGCAACGCGTCTTCTCGCTGCTCATCTACCTGTTCGCGCTGGTCGTCGCGGTGTTCACGCTGCCGATCGTGGCGCTGGGCCCGGACCTGCTGCCGGAGGTGCTCCCGGAGTCGTGGCGCCCCACGGCGACCTCGATCATCGACGCCTTCTACTACCCGGGCGCCGGGCTGATCCTCGTGCTGGTGCTGACCACGCTGTACAAGCTCGCGCTGCCGCACAGCCTGCCGTGGCGGCGCCTGCTCCCGGGTGCGCTGCTGGCGATGCTCGTGTTCATCGTCTCGACGACCGGGCTGCGCGTGTACATCGCCGTCATCACGACCACCGGCTACACCTACGGCGCGCTGGCCACCCCGATCGCGTTCCTGCTGTTCGCGTTCCTGCTCGGGTTCTCGATCGTGCTGGGCGCGCAGTTGAACAACGCCGTCGAACAGGTGTGGCCGGCCCGGCCGACCCGGCGTCAGCGGCGGCTGCACCGGATGCTGTCGATGCGCAGGATCGCCGCCCGGCGGGCCGCGCAGGTGCTGTGGCCGGCGGGTGCGGGCGGGGCCGGGAGCACCGCTGGCCCGGGGGCCGGTTCAACGGCGCCGGAGTGCGATCGGGTGACGCCCGACTTGCCCGTGAACGGCCGCTCCGCCCATGCTGGCGCCGGTCCCCCGTCCCGCGCGAAGGAGAGCACGTGACCGCGGAGTCAGCCGCCGCAGGCGCCCCGGCGCACGATCAGCCCGACGACGACGTCGCGACCGGGCTCGACATGCTGCTCACCGACGGCGCGCTCGGCCCGCTGCGCCGGATGGTGCCCGCGGCGTCAGGACTCAGGCTGGCCGCGTCGCTCGCCACGAAGCCGACTTCGCTGCTGCGCCGCGGCGTCGGGTTCGCCACCGAGCTCGGCAAGATCGGGCTCGGCCGCTCGGAGCTCGCCCCGGACCCGGAGGACCGTCGTTTCGCCGACCCCGCGTGGCGCGACAACGGGCTGCTGCGCCGGATCGTCCAGACCCACATCGCCGCCACCGGGACCGCGACCGACCTGGTCGACGACGCCGAGCTCGACCGGGTCGACGCCGAGCGGGTGCGGTTCGCCGTCAGCCACGTCGCCGACGCGCTGGCCCCGAGCAACAACCCGGTGCTCAACCCGCTGGCCTGGCGTGCCGCGATCGACACCCGCGGCCGCAGCGCCGTCGAGGGTCTGCGCCGGCTCGTCACGGACCTGTCGAGCCCACCACGGGTGCCGTCGATGGTCGAGCCCGACGCGTTCGAGGTCGGCGAGGACCTGGCGGCGACCCCGGGCGCGGTCGTGCTGCGCACCCCGGTGTTCGAGCTGCTCCAGTACCTGCCGCAGACCCGCGAGGTCCGTGACGTGCCGCTGTTGATGGTCCCGCCGACGATCAACAAGTACTACGTGGCCGACCTGGCCCCCGGCCGCAGCATCGTCGAGCATCTCGTCCAGGGCGGCCAGCAGGTGTTCCTCATCAGCTGGCGCAACCCCGACGCCGAGCACGCCGACTGGGACCTCGACACCTACGGCCAGGCCGTCCTCGACGCGATGGACGCCTGCGAACGGATCACCCGGGTCAACCGCACCGCGCTGATGGGATTCTGCTCCGGCGGCATGATCACCGCGATGCTGCTCGCCCACCTGGCCGCGATCGGCCAGCAGGACCGGGTCGCCGCCGTCGCGTTCGCGGCGACAGTCCTGGACCAGGACAAGGTGGACACCACCGGGGCGCTGCTCGACGAGGCCACCGCGCGCGCCGCGACCGAGGCGTCGGCGGCGAACGGTTACCTGGACGGGCGCACGCTCGCCGAGGTCTTCGCCTGGCTGCGCCCGAACGATCTGATCTGGAACTACTGGGTCAACAACTACCTGCAGGGCAAGCCGCCCGAGCCGGTCGACATCCTCTACTGGAACGCCGACACCACCCGGATGACCGCGGGGCTGCACCGCGACCTCATCGACATCGCGCTGACCAATGCGCTCGTCACTCCGGGCGCGGCGAACGTGCTCGGCACACCGGTGGATCTGTCCAAGATCGACCGTGACGCCTACGTCATCGCCGGCATCGCCGACCGTCAGTGCACCTGGCAGTCCTGCTACCGCACCACCCAGCTCGTCGGGGGAAAGAGCCGTTTCGTCCTGTCCACGAGCGGGCACATCGCGTCCGTGGTGAACCCGCCGGGCAACCCGGAGGCGGGTTTCCGGGTCACCGCGGAGCCGATCGCCCCCGGCGGGCCGGCCGACGCCAAGACCTGGCTGGACGCCGCCGACACCGAGACCGGTTCCTGGTGGCCCGACCTGCTCGACTGGCTCGGCGAGCGGTCCGGGGGCCTGCGTGACGCGCCCCCTGAGCTCGGCGGCCGCGGGTTGCACGCCGTGCACCCCGCTCCCGGTGAGTACGTGTACGCGCGGTGAGCGCCCCTGCGCCCGGTCGGCGACCGCGGGCCGCCGACGACATGTTCGAGATGACCGTTCGCGGCCGCACGCTGCGGGTGTCGATCCGCCGCGCGGCCGGTGGGCGGGGACCGACGCGGACCCCGTTGCTGCTGCTCAACGGCATCAGCGCCAGCCTGGAACTGCTGCAGCCGTTCGTCGACGAGCTACCGGGCGCCCTCGAGGTCATCCGGTTGGACGTGCCGGGCATCGGCGGGTCGCCGCTGCCCGTGCTGCCGTATCACATGTCCACGTTCGCGCCGCTCGTCGGAACGCTCGTCACGCGGCTCGGCTACCGCGAGGTCGACGTCCTGGGCTTCTCCTGGGGCGGTGGACTCGCCCAGCAGTTCGCGGTGGCCCAGCGCCGGCAGACCCGCCGCCTCGTGCTCGCCGCGACCGGGACGGGCTCGCTGATGGTCCCGGCGCGCCCGCGGGTGCTCGGCCGGATGCTCACCCCGCGCCGCCACCGCGATCCGGAGTACACCCGCCGGATCGCCGGGGAGATCTACGGCGGCACGATGCGCACGAACCCGGAACGTGCCGCGGACGTGCTGCACACCTACACCCGCAAGGGCCCCCGGCGCGGCTACTACTACCAACTCCTGGCCGGTGCGGGCTGGAGCAGCCTGCCGTTGCTCGGCCTGATCCGCCGGCCCACGCTGATCGTCGCAGGCGACGACGACCCCATCGTGCCGGTGATCAACGCGAAGATCATGCACCGGGGCATCCCGAAGTCGCGGCTACACGTCTACCCCGGCGGACACCTCGCGCTGCTCACCGAGGCCCGCGAGCTGGCCCCGGTGATCGACCGTTTCCTCACGGAGCCCGAACAGCGCTGACTCGACGTCACCCGGCCTCGCCGGCCGATGCCGTGCGATCACCCTGAGCCGGCGCGTTCCGCCGGGAGATCGCTCCAGGGCGGGCGTTGGACCTGGGGGCGGGTGCGGATCGCAACGCGATCTGGCTCGCCGAGCGGGGCTGGGGGGTGAGCGCCGTGGACTTCTCGGTCGCCGGGCTGGACCGGGCCCGGACACTCGCCCGCGACGCGGCGTCGAGGTCGACTGGTTGCTGGCCGACGTCACCGATCACCGTCCGGATCCCGGGGCGTTCGACCTGGTGCTGGTGGCCTACCTGCAGCTGCCCACCGCGGTACTCTCACCGGTGCTCGAGCGGGCCGCCGAGGCGGTGGCTCCGGGCGGGAGCATCCTGGTCGTCGGCCACGACCGGACCAATCTCATCGAGGGGTCGGCGGGCCGCCGGATCCCGACGTGCTGCACACCTCCGACGGATTGACCAGGTCCTCACCCGCAACGGGTGAAACGGCACTCCTGGCCGGGCGGCGTCGATCCGTACGGGGGCGCGGCGAGCCGTCAGCGCGGCCGCCACGGCCGCGCCGATCGTCACCATCCACTCACGACGGCCCCGGTCCTGCATCCACGCTCCGTTCCCACGCACCGACGACATGGCCGCACCCACGCGACCGGACAACTGACCGTTCCTCACCACGAGCCGAGGCTCTCGACGGCGACGAAACCGGCGACCAGGATCAGCATCACGGCGAAGGTTCGGGTGAGGACGGTGCCGGAGAACCGGTCGGAGATGCGTTGACCGGCGAGCGTGCCGACGATCGCGGCCGCGGTGAAGGGGACGATGACCTGCCAGTCGAACTCGGCGAATCCGGCCCGCGAGACCAGCGAGGCGACCGAGTTGATCGCGATGATCAACAGTGATGTCCCGATGGCGCAGGTCATCGGGATACGCATCGCGATGACGAGGACCGGCACGATCAAGAAACCGCCGCCCACCCCGAGAAAGCCGGTGAGGAAGCCGACGAGGACGCCGAAGAACGCGCCCTTGGCCGCCAGGGCGATCCGCCGGCGTTGCCGGGTCGCGGCTGGGGCTCGCATCCCGGTCGCGGCCGCGGACCCGCTGCCGGTCGGGGCTCCGGACGCAAGCTCCTCGTCGCCGCAGTCGCCCTCGGACGCCTCGCCGTGCGGACCGCCTCTGGAGTTGATCAACATGGCGATCGCGGCCAGCAGGGTCAGGGCGGCGAAGGAAAGGAGCAGGATCTGCTGGTCGACGCTCTGGTTGAGCAGGGTGCCGAGGAACGCGGCCGGAACCCCGACCAGGCCGAAGCCGAGCCCGGTCCGCCAGCGGACGAGGCCGCCGCGGATGCGGGCGACAGCGCCGATCGCGGCGGCGATACCGACGATGATGACGCTGCTGGTGGTGGCGTCCCGGGCGTCCTGACCCAGGAGATAGACCAGAACCGGCACGGTCAGTACGCCACCGCCACCGCCGAGGCCGCCCATGACGAGGCCGATGATCAGCCCGAGGCCGCCGGCCGCCCAGAGCATCAACCAACCGTGCCCGGTTGACCGTTGTCCAGGACGACCGGGAGCCCGGCGGCGGCCCAGGCCTTCATCCCGCCCGCGAGGTTGCGCACGTCGACCCCTGCCGCGGCGAGCTGCACGGCGGCCGTGCCCGACCGGTTGCCCGAGCGGCACACCGCCACGACCACGCGACCGCCGGACACGGCGTCGGGATGCACCCGGCCGAAGGGCAGGTGCACGGCCTCGGGCGCGTGTCCGGCGTCCCATTCCCCGGGTTCGCGGACGTCGAGCAGGAGGGCGCCCTGCTCGGCCAGGCGGGCGGCCTCGGCCGGGTCGATCTGCGGGATCCGGTCGGGGGTGCTCATCAGATGACGTCCTTCCGGGCGATCGGGGTGGACATGTCGACGTGGTAGCCCGCGCGGGCGGAGAAGTCGGCCGTCACGGCGAACCGGTCGCCCCGCACGATGGTGTGCCGCCATTCCGCGGGCCGACCCGCCGAGCAGCCGAGGCGGTCGATCGCGAAGGCGGCAACGTCGGACCCGATGGCGAGCAGGTGCTGTTCGGCCGGAGTCGGGATCACCGCGCGGATGTGCTCCCGTCCGCCGGTGAGCCGGACTCCGCACAACCGGCTGTACTCGCCGTACAGGGCCGTATGCGAGAAGTCCACGTCGAGCAGCGGTGCGGCGAGATGTCCGGGCAGCCAGACCCGGTCGAGGGCCAGCGGAGCCTCACCCGCCATCCGTAACCGCTCCAGGTAGACCAGTGGAGTCGACTCCTCCAGACCCAGCCGGACGGCGACGACGCCGTCGGCGCGGACGTCGAGGGTCCGCACGACGCTGCGCTGGATCAGCCCCGCGGTCTCGACCGAGGAGAACAGGCTGTACAGCGCCCCCAGCGGCTGTTCGATCTCGACCGGTTCTGCCAGCCGGGGCGCCCTGCCGCGCGCAGCGACAACCGTGCCCTCCTCGCGTAGGCGCCGCAACGCCTCACGCACGGTGTGCCGGCTCACCGAGTACTCCGCGACCAGGGCGAGCTCACCAGGGAAGCTGTCGGCGAACTGGCCGTCGGCCAGGCGCCGTCGAAGGTCGGCGAGCAGCTGGGCCCACAGCGGCTCGACGCCACGCCGCAGCGTTCGAGGACCTCGATCCATCACCGCACCCACACGTCCGCTCTTACCAGCTGATGAAATGCAGCTTCTTAATGTACGGTCATTAGGAGCCGCCGACAAGGGAGGTCATCGGGTGAGTCCCAACGTCGAAGTGATCGAGACCAGCGAGCTGGGTGACCGGAGCTACATCGCCCACGACGGCCGGACCGCGGTGGTGATCGATCCGCAGCGGGATCTCGACCGGGTCGAGCAGATCCTGGCCGACCGCGGGTTGCACTGCGAGCTGGTCCTGGAGACCCACATCCACAACGACTACGTCACCGGCGGGCTCGAGCTCGCACGGCGGACCGGCGCACGCTACGCCGTCGGTGCCGTCGACGAGGTCTGCTTCGAGCGCCACCCGGTGCGTGACGGTGACGAGCTGACCGCGGGTCGGCTGCGGGTCCGGGCGGTTGCCACCCCCGGGCACACCGACACGCACCTGTCGTATCTGATCGACGACGGCGACGGGCCCGCAGCCGTATTCACCGGTGGCTCACTGAGCCATTCCCAGTAGCCGTCGAGAGATCATGTGGTGCGGTCGTGTTCGCGGTGGAGCAGGACCAGCGCGGCTGCGGTGATGGCGCCGATGCGCCACGGGCACAGGCTGACTCGGCGAAGCG
>NZ_JAHDTG010000108.1 GCF_018531475.1 Pseudonocardia mahuensis | reverse complement strand
CGGGGCGCCGCACCCGCACCCGCACCGCGCGTCGTCATGCCCGCGCCGTGGGCCACCGCGCCCGCTCCGGCGCCGCGGACCCCAGCGTCCCCGACCGCATCCCGCTCCACCCGTCCGGGGCCGGCGCACCCGCCGCCGGCGACCCACCCCGCTCCGTCGCCGACCGGCCCCGCACCCTCGGCCCACCAGGCGGAGGCGGCCGACCCGGTGACGCCGGGTCCGTCGTCGCCCGGTGCCGTCGGACCGGCCGTCCCGGACCTGCCCGCGGCACCTGCGACGGGTTCGGCCTCCGACTGGTTCGAGGACCCGGTCACGGCGGCCCGCCGGTCGGCGTCCACGGGCTGGTGGACCCCGCCGCCGGAGCGCCCCTCCTGATCCCGGTCCGTGCCGCGCCACCACCGACACGCCGGAAACCTGCTCGCCGCGGACCTCTAGCATCGATGGCAGACATTCCGTAGTTCGGCTCAGCTTGTTCCTGGAGGCCCGTCGTGTCCGCACCCCCCGCCCACCCCGAGTCCGCCCGCGTCCGGGTGCCGGCCGGGACGACGGCGGGCGCCGCCGTCCGGGAGGCCGGGTTGCCGACCAGCGGCCCGAGCACGGTCGTCGTCGTCAAGGACGCCGAGGGCAACCTCAAGGACCTCGCCTGGGCCCCGGACGCCGACGTCGAGGTCGAGGCCGTCGGCGCCGACACCGAGGAGGGCCGCAGCGTCATCCGGCACTCCGCCGCGCACGTGCTGGCCCAGGCCGTCCAGCAGCTCTACCCCGAGGCCAAGCTCGGGATCGGCCCGCCGATCACCGACGGCTTCTACTACGACTTCGACGTCGAGCGCCCCTTCACGCCGGACGACCTGAGCAAGCTCGAGTCCGCCATGAAGAAGATCATCAAGGCGGGGCAGCGGTTCAGCCGGCGCCGGTTCGAATCCCTCGAGGACGCCCGCAAGGAGCTCCGCGACGAGCCGTACAAGCTGGAGCTGATCGACCTCAAGGGCGGCGCCTCCGACGTCGACACCTCCGAGGTGATGGAGGTCGGTGAGGGTGACCTCACGATCTACGACAACGTGCACGCGCACACCGGCGAGACCGTCTGGTCCGACCTGTGCCGCGGCCCGCACCTGCCGACCACGAAGTTCATCCCCGCGTTCAAGCTCATGCGTTCCGCGGCGGCGTACTGGCGGGGGAGCGAGAAGAACCCGCAGCTGCAGCGCATCTACGGCACCGCCTGGGAGAGCACCGAGCAGCTCGACGCATACCTGACCCGGCTGGCCGAGGCGGAGCGCCGCGACCACCGCCGCATCGGCGCGGAGCTGGACCTGTTCAGCTTCCCCGAGGAGCTGGGCTCCGGCCTGCCGGTGTTCCACCCCAAGGGCGGGATCATCCGCAGGGAGCTGGAGGACTACTCGCGGCGCCGGCACGAGGAGGCGGGCTACGAGTTCGTGTACTCCCCGCACATCACGAAGGGCCGGCTCTACGAGATCTCCGGACACCTCGACTGGTACGCGGACGGGATGTACCCGCCCATGCACCTCGACGAGGAGCGCGGTCCGGACGGCGAGGTGCGCAAGCCCGGGCAGGACTACTACCTCAAGCCGATGAACTGCCCGATGCATATCTTGATCTTCGGATCCCGCGGGCGGTCCTACCGGGAGCTGCCGCTGCGGGAGTTCGAGTTCGGTTCGGTGTACCGGTACGAGAAGTCCGGTGTGATCCACGGGCTGACCCGGGTGCGCGGGATGACGCAGGACGACGCGCACATCTTCTGCACCCCGGAGCAGGTGACCGACGAACTGAAGTCGCTGCTCACGTTCGTGCTCGACCTGCTGCGTGACTACGGCCTCGACGACTTCTACCTCGAGTTGTCCACCCGCAACGACGAGAAGTACGTCGGCACCGACGAGATGTGGGAGCAGGCCACCGAGACGCTGCGCGAGGCTGCCGAGAGCTCCGGGCTCGAGCTCGTGCCCGACCCGGGCGGCGCCGCGTTCTACGGTCCGAAGATCTCGGTGCAGGCCAAGGACGCGATCGGGCGCACCTGGCAGATGTCGACCATCCAGCTCGACTTCAACCTGCCCGAGCGGTTCGGCCTGGAGTACACCGCTGCCGACGGCACCCGGCAGCGCCCCGTCATGATCCACCGGGCGCTGTTCGGCTCGATCGAGCGGTTCTTCGGCGTGCTCACCGAGCACTACGCGGGCGCGTTCCCGGCGTGGCTCTCGCCGGTTCAGGTGGTCGCGATCCCGGTCACCGACGACCAGGTGCCCCACATCGAGGGCATCGCGAAGGCGTTGCGCGCGAAGGGCATCAGGGTCGAGGTCGACGCGGGTGACGACCGGATGCAGAAGAAGATCCGCACCCACACCTTGCAGAAGGTGCCGTTCATGCTGCTTGCGGGTGCCCGCGACGTCGAGGCGGGTGCGGTGAGCTTCCGGTTCCGGGACGGCACCCAGGTCAACGGGGTCCCGGTGGACGAGGCCGTCGACGCGATCGCCGGCTGGATCGAGCGCCGCGAGAACGCGTCGCCGACCGCAGAGGGCTTCTCGGTCGCTCACTAGGATCGCCCCATGGACGAGCCGGCGATGGTGCCCCAGGACGGCGTCGGGACACCGGACGGGTTCCGCCGGCTGTGGACGCCGCACCGCCTCGCCTACATCAAGGAGGCGGGGGAGGGCGGGTGTCCGTTCTGCCGGATCCCCGACCTACCCGACGACGAGGGGCTCGTCGTCGCGCGCGGCGACACGGTGTACGCGCTGCTCAACCTGCACCCGTACAACCCGGGGCACCTGATGGTGCTGCCCTACCGGCACGTCGCCGAGCTGGAGGACCTCACCGAGGCCGAGGCCGCCGAGCTGATGGTCTTCACCCAGCGGGCGGTGAAGGCGATGAAGAAGGTGGCTGCCCCGCACGCGTTCAACGTGGGGATCAACCTGGGCACGGTGGCCGGCGGCTCGCTGGCCGACCACCTGCACCAGCACGTGGTGCCGCGCTGGGGCGGCGACGCGAACTTCATCGCCGTCGTCGGACAGACCAAGGTGATCCCCCAACTGTTGTCCGAGACCCGCGAGCTGCTCGCCGATGCCTGGGAACCTGCTGAGACGTCGGGCGAACCGACGGGGTAGCCGCCCGGCCGGGGGTCCACATCCGACTAGTCTGGGGCGGGTCTCCAGAGGGCCCGTCAACCGGCAGGAGTCGGCACCAGTCCATGCTCAACGTCTTCGCCCGAGCGCGGGTCAACCGGGTCACCGACCCGATCGGCCGGTGGCTGGTCGGTCGCGGGATCTCGCCCGACGTGGTCACGGTCATCGGCACGGTCGGCGCGGTGGCCGCTGCGCTGTGGTTCCTTCCCCGCGGCGAGCTGATCGTCGGGCCCTTCGTGATCACCGCGTTCGTGCTGCTGGACCTGCTCGACGGCGCCATGGCCCGCGCCCGCGGGCACGGCACGCCGTTCGGGGCGGTCCTGGACTCGACGTGCGATCGGCTGGCCGACGGCGCGCTGTTCGCCGCACTGGCCTGGTGGGCGCTCGCGGTGGCCGACCAGCCGGCAGCCGGTGCCGCCGCGCTGGTCTGCCTGGTCGCGGGCCAGATCGTGTCCTACGTCAAGGCCCGGGCGGAGGCGGAGGGACTCTCGGCGGACGGCGGCCTCGTCGAGCGGGCCGAGCGGTTGATCATCGCTCTGCTCGGAACGTTCCTGCAGGGCGTCGGGGTGCCGTACGCGCTCACCGTGGCGCTGTCGCTGCTCGCCGTCGCGTCGGTCTGGACGGTCGGGCAGCGTCTCCTGGCGGTCCACCACAGCGCGCGGGCGGCGGCCGAGCCGGCGCCCGGGTCCGGGGGAGTGCGGTGAGCGGTCTCGCGGAACGGGCTGCCGACCTCGGATTCGCCGCGGGCTGGCGGTTCGTGCGGGCGCTGCCACCGTCGGTGGCGTTCGGCGCGTTCCGGCTCGGTGCGGACGCGGCGGCCCGGCGCGACGGCCCCGGGCCGCGACGGCTGCGGGCGAACCTGGCCCGGGTGGTCCCGGCGGCCGGGCGCGCGGAGCTCGATGCGCTGGTGCACGAGGGGCTGCGCAGCTACGCCCGGTACTGGTGCGAGGCGTTCCGGCTCCCCACGATGGACCCGGCGGAGATCCATCGTCGGATGGACCCGCTGGTCACGGGTGCGGAGCCGGTCTGGGAAGCACTCGACGAGGGCCGCGGCGTGATCTTCGCGTTGCCGCACAGCGGCAACTGGGACCTGGCCGGGGTCTGGATGGTGGAGTCGCTGCGCCGGCTGGGGCGGGAACCCGCGTTCACCACCGTGGCCGAGCGGCTGCGACCCGAGTCGCTGTTCCGGCGGTTCGTGGCCTACCGGGAGTCGCTGGGATTCGAGGTCGTCTCGGCGGAGGACGGGCGCGAGGCCCACCGGGCGCTGACGAAGCGACTGCGCGGTGGCGGGGTCGTCTGCCTGGTCTCCGACCGTGACCTCACCGCGGCCGGCGTCGAGGTGTCGTTCTTCGGCGAGCAGGCCCGGTTGCCGGCGGGTCCGGCGCGGCTGGCCGCGCTCACCGGGGCGGTGCTGTTGCCCGCCTACCCCCGGTTCACCCCTGGCGGCTGGGCGCTGACGATCGCCCCGCCGGTCCCGGTGCCCGACCGCACCGCCGTCGTCAAGGCCACCCAGGCGCTGGCCGACGCGTTCGCCGGGTCGATCGCCCAGGCCCCGGCGGACTGGCACATGCTGCAGCCGCTGTTCAGCGCCGATCTCTCGGCTGATCTCACTGCGAGCCCTCCCCCTCCCGGAGCGGGGACCTCGTGAACCCCGGACCGTTACGGATCGGCATCGTCTGCCCGTACTCCCTGGACGTGCCGGGCGGGGTGCAGGCGCACGTCGTCGACCTCGCGCGGGCGCTGCGGCGGCTGGGGCACTCGGTGAGCGTGCTCGCGCCCGCCGACGAGGACCGGGCGGGCGGGAAGGCGGTGCTGCCCGACTTCGTCACCCCGGCCGGTCGGGCGGTCGGGGTGCCCTACAACGGCTCGGTGGCCCGGGTGACCTTCGGCCCGGTGTCCTACGCGCGGGTCAAACGCTGGCTCGCCGACCACACGTTCGACGTGCTGCACCTGCACGAGCCCACGACGTTCAGCATCTCAGTGCTCGCGCTGCTGGCGGCCGAGGGCCCGATCGTGGCGACGTTCCACACCTCCACCGAGCGGTCCCGCGCGCTCACGGCGTTCGGCGGCATGCTGCGCCCCCTGATGGAGAAGGTCACCGCACGGATCGCGGTGTCCACGCTGGCGCGCCGGGTCCAGGTCGAGCACCTGGGCGGGGACGCCGTGGAGATCCCGAACGGCGTCGACGTCGGGTTGTTCGCGGACGGGCCGCTGCTGCCCGGGTATCCGCGGCCGGGGTCGGCCACCGTCGGTTTCCTCGGCCGGTTCGACGAGCCCCGCAAGGGCATGCCGGTGCTGCTCGACGCGCTGCGGCTGCTGGCTCCACAGCGCCCGGACCTGCGGCTGCTCGTCGTCGGACGGGGTGACGCCGATGCGCTGCGCCGGCACGCCGGCTCCGGGCTGGCCGACCGGCTCGACGTCCTCGGCCCGGTGGACGACGTGACCAAGGCGGCGGCGCTGCGGTCCATGGACGTCTACTGCGCGCCGAACCTGGGCGGGGAGAGCTTCGGCATGGTGCTGACCGAGGCGATGGCGGCCGGCGCCCCGGTGCTGGCCAGCGACCTGAACGCGTTCCGCCGTGTGCTGGGCGGCAGCGACGAGGGGCCCGGACCGGGAGAGCTCGCCGGGGTGCTGGTTCCCACCGGTGACGCGAGCGCACTGGCCACCGCCCTCGGATCACTGCTCGACGATCCTGCCCGCCGGGCCGCGCTCACCGCGGCCGGGCGGCTGCGAGCGGCCGACTTCGACTGGCCCGTGGTGGCCGGCGCCGTGCTGCGCGTCTACCAGGCGGCGGTGGCCGCCGATCCGCGCCGGTCCGTCCTCGCGCGCGACGCGGAGGGCCGGCGGTGACGGTGATCGCGTGGGTGGCACTGGTCACGATCCTGCTGATCGTGATCTGGCTGACCGCGCTCTGCGTGGGTCGCGCACGGCGGCTCGACCGGCTGCACGTGCGCACCGACGGGGCCCGGGCCGGGCTGCAGTCGGCCCTGGCGCGGAGGGCCGTGGTGGCGGGCCGGGTGGCCGCGGCGCTGGCGGGCGCCGGACACGACGTCGCCGCTCTGCGGGCCGCCGCAGCCTCGGTCCACGCGGTCGGTGACGGTGACCGGGAGGAAGCCGAGAACGTGCTGAGCAGGCGATTGACCGAGATCGACCGGGGGTCGCTCGACGACGCGCTGTTCTCCGACCTCGTCGACGCGGAGCAACTCGTCATCCTGGCCCGCCGGGTGCACAACGATGCGGTGCGCGACACCCTGGGGCTGCGGTCCCGGCGGCTGGTTCGCTGGCTGCGGCTCGCGGGCACGGCGCCGGAGCCGGGGTACTTCGAGATCGCCGACCCCGAGCCGGCCGCGGCCCGGCGGAGCGTGGCCTGACGCTCGCGGGCCGACCCCGCGAGCTGACGTACCATCGGATGGTTCCTGTTCGTCATTCAGAGAGGTACCGCCGTGTCGCGCGACCAGGCCCTTTCCGACAACGCCGGCCCCCAGCTGGGGACCGCCCGCGTGAAGCGCGGCATGGCCGAGATGCTCAAGGGCGGCGTCATCATGGACGTGATCGACGCCGACCAGGCGAAGATCGCCGAGGACGCCGGTGCGGTGGCCGTGATGGCGCTGGAGCGGGTGCCCGCCGACATCCGCGTGCAGGGCGGCGTGGCCCGGATGAGCGACCCGGACATGGTGCAGGGCATCATCGACGCGGTCTCGATCCCGGTGATGGCCAAGGCCCGCATCGGCCACTTCGTCGAGGCCCAGGTGCTGCAGTCCATCGGCGTCGACTACATCGACGAGTCCGAGGTGCTCACCCCGGCCGACGAGGCGCACCACATCGACAAGTGGGCCTACACCGTTCCCTTCGTCTGCGGGGCGACGAACCTGGGGGAGGCACTGCGGCGCATCTCCGAGGGTGCCGCGATGATCCGCTCGAAGGGTGAGGCCGGGACCGGGAACGTCGTCGAGGCGACCCGTCACATGCGGTCCATCCGTGCCGAGATCCGTCGTCTCGGCACGCTCGACGCGACCGAGCTGTACGTGGCGGCCAAGGAGCTGCGCGCGCCGGTCGAGCTGGTCGCCGAGGTCGCCGCCTCGGGCAAGCTGCCGGTCGTGCTGTTCACCGCCGGTGGCATCGCGACCCCGGCCGACGCGGCGATGATGATGCAGCTCGGAGCCGAGGGCGTGTTCGTGGGCTCCGGGATCTTCAAGTCGGGCGACCCGGCGCAGCGTGCCGCGGCCATCGTCAAGGCCACCACGTTCCACGACGACCCCGACGTGATCGCCAAGGTCTCCCGCGGGCTCGGCGAGGCGATGGTCGGGATCAACATCCCGGACCTGCCGGCCGAGCAGCGGTTCGCCGACCGGGGCTGGTGAGCCCCGCCCCACCCGCTCACGACGCCCCGCCCGGGACTCCGGGCGGGGCGTCGTGCGTCCGGGGGCGCGGCTCGCCGCGGGAGGCGGCGGCCGGCTGCTGAGGGGCCCGGGAGCGGCAGCGAATCCCGCCGGCTGCGGCGGTCCTCACTCGTTCGGGTCGGCGTGCAGCCGCTCGATCCCCGGACGCGCCGTTCGTCGTGCAGTGGCGTCCGATCGCCGTGAAGGCCCGCGGGGATCGGCGACGTTGCGTGTCCCCGTCGGGGTCCAGTTGCTCACACGGTGAGGTGAATCGGCCGTTTGATGTCACGCCCCGCCCATAGTCTCCGCCGTGCCGGATGTGGTGCGAGTGGTGGAGGAGACGGATGAGACGCTTCGTGGCGATCGGGGGCGTCGTCGCCGTGACGATGCTCGGCGGGTCCGTGGCGGCGATCGCGCAGCCGGGAGCGCCCGCGCCGGCCGACTGCGTGCCCGCCGTCGCGCCCGGTGCGGCGACCGCTCCCGCGCCGACCTCGGCAGCGACGGCTCCGGTTCCGGTGTCCGCACCCACGGCTCCGGTTGATTCGGCGCCGGCGGCGCGGGTCCCGGCCGCGAGTCCTGCCCCTGGTCCGACGGCCCCGGGTGCCGCGTCCGACCCGGCGGCGTCGGCCACACCCGCTCCCGACGATCCCGCGCCCGCTGGCCCGGCTCAGGCCGCTCCAGCACCGGCGGCTCCGGTAGCGCCCGCTCCGGCACCGGTGAACCCTGCCCCGGTCCCTGCCGCAATCCCGGCCACTGCCGCGGCCTCGGCCCCAGCCGCCGCCTCGGCTCCTGGCGCGGCCTCGGCCCCAGCCACCGTCTCGGCTCCTGGCGCTGCACCGGCGCCCGACCCGGCTGCCGCACCGGCTCCTGCTGCTCCGGCTCAGCCGACCGGCGGCACTGTGGCTGTTCCGGGGGCCGACGCGCCCGCCGCAGAGTTCGCTCGGCCCGGTGCCGCCCTGCCCGCGGCCCGCGCTGAGGACGACGGCTCGTCGGGCGACTCCGGAGGCGGCTCGTCGGGTGACTCCGGGGACGGCTCGTCGGGTGACTCCGGGGACGGCTCGTCGGGTGACTCCGGGGACGGCTCGTCGGGTGACTCCGGGGACGGCTCTGCAGGCGGCTCGTCGGGCGGTTCCTCTGGTGACTCGTCGCGCGGCGACGCGTCCGGCGGTGACCAGTCCAGCTCCTCGGGGGACGAGCCCGCGACCGAGCCGGCCGCGCAGGCCGGCACCGAGCAACCCGCCGCCGGCGCGCCGGCCCCCGCCCAGACCCCGGCCGACCCGTGTGCTCCGCAGCTGTCGGCCGGTGCCGACACCAGCGCAGCGACGGTGCTCGGCTGGGGCGAGCCGGTCAGCGTCGACGAGTTCACCGGTCCGGCGCTCGACGCCTCCTGGAGCGTCTACGACGGGCCCGGCTACACGACCAGCGGGCGCCGGACGCCGGACGCGCTCCGCCTCCAGGACGGGATCCTCACGATCACCGGTACCGCGGAGGGTGCCACCGGCGGGATGGCCTGGACCTTCGGCCAGCAGTACGGGCGCTGGGAGGGCCGGGTCCGGGCCCCGGCCGGCGACCGGGCGTACAACCCGCTGCTGCTGCTGTGGCCCGACGCCGACGACTACCCGATCGGCGGGGAGATCGACTTCATGGAGATGCTGGACCCCGGTCGGCAGAAGACCAACGCCTTCCTGCACCACGGACCGAACAACGACCAGGTGTTCGGCGAGGTCGCGATCGACGGCACCCAGTGGAACAACTGGGCCGTCGAGTGGACCCCGAACCACGTGGCCGCGTTCGTGAACGGCAAGGAGTGGTGGCGCACGACCGACACCTCGATCCTGCCGTCCGGACCGATGCACCTGTGCATCCAGCTGGACTTCTTCCCGAGTGGCGGTGCGGTCCAGTCGTCGTCCATGCAGGTGGACTGGGTGAAGCAGTACGCGCTCAGCCCGGAGGAACTGGCGGCGCCCCCGCCCGCGGACCCCGGTCAGGGCACGCCTGAGCCCGGCAGCGGCGAGGCCCCGGCCGACTCCGGGGGCGAGAACCGCGGAGAGAACGGCGGCGGCGACGGCGGCGGTGACGGCCGTGGCGACGGCGGCGGTGAGAACCGCGGCGACTCCGGCGGCGACGGTGGCGGCAGCGAGGCCGTCACCGCTGGGTCGCCGGCCGCCACGGCCGGCGACCGGCTTCGCGGGCTGGTGCCGAACCCCGTGCCCGCATCGCGCCCCTGACCCATCCGACGACGCCGGTCGCCCGCGCTGGGCGGCCGGCGTCGTCGCGTGCCGGAGGTATTCCGTGATCAGCACGGCGGTGCCGTCGGCCCACGGCGGGTGTCATGCCGAACGGCGCCGGCGGGCCTGGGCACGAGGTGGTCGACGTCCCGATCGGGGACGACCTGGAACGCGTCATCGCGCACCGGGTGCGGCTGCACCGCCTCGCCGCCCTCGGCCCGGGCCCGGCCCGACCTGACCCGAGGCCAAGGAGGGCGGCCCTGTCACCGCACGGGTGTGGGAGCCGAGTCGAGGTGGCGCAGGACGTGGTCGGCGACGGCGACGAACCCGGTGAGGTCAGCGGTGGGTAGGTCGCCGAGGAGCGCGTGGGCGGCGTCGCGACGTTCGGTGGCCATGCGGTCCGCCGCGGCGGTGCCCTGCTCGGTGAGGCTGACCAGGGTGGCCCGGCGATCGGTGGGGTGGCGGCCACGGCTCACCCAGCCGTCTGCTTCGAGGGCGTCGACCAGTGCGGTGACGTGGCGGGCGGTGCAGCGCAGGGCCCGGCCGAGCTCGCGCTGAACCATGGGGCGGCCCTGGTGGTGCAGCGCGAGCAGCACCTCGGCGCGGGCGGGTGTGAGCCCGCGTTCGGTCAGCGTGGCCTGCATGAGTTCGTCGATCCGCGCGGCCAGCTCGAACACCTTGTCGAATGCGATGACCGGGTCCGACGCCATGGTGAAAACGTATCACTGTGAATGACTGCATCTATGTACTGAGTACACGATGTGTGTTGTCATGAGTGTTCGGAGAAGGGGTTCACCTGCGGTCTCGCTACGAGGATCGCCATCTGGTGGGCCCGCCCCACGGAAGGACTCGTCGCTGATGTCCAAACCGAGTTCGTCGCCTGCCTCTGCGCCGGTTGATCGGCCCCGCCGGGTGTTCAGCCGCTTCTACGCCCGGATCAGCGAGCGGATGGAGGCCGAGGGCATGGCCGCGCTGCGGCGGGAGCTGCTCGCCGAGCTGGCCGGTGAGGTGGCCGAGGTCGGTGCCGGCAACGGCCTGAACTTCGTCCACTACCCGAGCGCGGTCGCGCGCGTGGTGGCGGTCGAGCCCGAGCCCTACCTGCGCGGCCTGGCAACTCGGGCGGCCGGGGTCGCGCCGGTGCCGGTGGCCGTGCGGGCCGGGACCGCGGACCGGCTGCCGCTGCCCGACCGCAGCGTCGACGCCGCCGTGCTGTGCCTGGTGATGTGCTCACTCGACGACCGGGCCGCCGCGCTCGCCGAACTCGCCCGGGTGCTGCGCCCCGGCGGCACGCTGCGGTTCCTGGAGCACACGATCGCCGACAGCCCCGGACTGCGGGCGGTGCAGCGGATCGCCGACGTGACCGTGTGGCCGCTGTTGGCCGGTGGCTGCCACACCGCCACCGATCCGGTCGGGCTGATCAGCGCCGCCGGGTTCGAGATCACCACGTGCCGGCGGCTGCGCTTCCCGGCGAACCGCATGACCCAGCCCTCCAGCCCGCACGTGCTGGGTTCGGCCCGCGCCCCCGAGTAGACCGAGTAGAGCGGCGCGGTCGGACAGTCAGGGGTCAGCCGGCTCGGGTGTGCGGGTGGGTCTCATACATCCGCACCGCCACCACCAGACCGGAGGCGGCGGTGAGCGCGGCGATCACCCACACCGCGGTGGGGATGCCGAAGGCGTCGGCGAGCAGCCCGGCGGCGAGGGCGCCCACGGCGAATCCGCCGTCGCGCCAGAGCCGGTAGACCCCGACCGAGCGGGCTCGCCAGGCCGGGTGGGCGACGTCGCCGATCGCGGCGAGCAGGGTCGGGTAGACCATGGCGGTGCCGGTTCCGAGCAGTGCCGCAGCCACCGCCCAGACCGTGAAGGACTCGCCGAGCGCGACCAGGGCGAGCGCTCCGGCCTGCAGGAACATCCCGCCGGTGATCAGAGGTTTGCGGCCGGCCCGGTCCGACAGTGCTCCCGTGACGAGCTGCCCGAGCCCCCAGACGGCGGGGTAGAGCGCGGCGAGCACCCCGATCTGGGCGACCGACAGGCCGGCGGCGGCGAACAGCACCGGGAACAGGCCCCAGGCCAGACCGTCGTTGAGGTTGTTGACCATGCCCGCCTGGCTGGCCGCCGACAGGGCGGGTTCGCGGAAGCTGGTCTGTGTGAACACCTGACGGTCGGACAGCTGGGCGTGCAGGTGATCGTGGCGCCCATCCGCGCGGGCGGTGTGGGAGGCGGCTTCGAGCCGGGCATGCTCGCGGGTCTCGCGCACCGCCAGGGTGGACAGGCCCAGCCCGAGGGCGGCGTAGGCGATGCCGAGGTAGAACGGCTCGGGCCGTAGCCCGTAGCGGGCGGCGATGTAGCCGGTGGCCAGCGCGGTGGCGGCGACGGCCAGGTATCCGGCGGCCTCGTTGAGCCCCATGGCCAGCCCGCGGCGCGCGGGCCCGACCAGGTCGATCTTCATGATGACGGTGGTCGACCAGGTCAGGCCCTGGCTGATCCCGAGCAGTACGTTGGCCGCGATCACCCACTCCCAGCGGGGCGCCCAGATGAGCAGCAGTGGTACCGGCAACGCGATCAGCCAGCCGGTGACGAGGACGGGTTTGCGGCCGAAGCGGTCCGACCAGGCCCCGGCAAAGTAGTTGGTGGCGGCTTTGGTGGCGCCGAAGGCGAGGATGAAGGTCAGCGCGCTGGTGTAGGCGGTGAGTCCGAACTCCCGTTCGGCCAGCAGCGGCAGCACCGTGCGCTCCTGCCCGAGCATTCCGCCGACCAGGGCGTTGACCGCGACGAGCAGGCAGAACTGAGCCAGGTTCTCGCGCAGGCCCAGCCGCAGCGGCCGGCCGGACTGATTTGTCGCAGGCACGCTCACGAGCCGGACTCCAGGGTTCGGCCGGTGGTGCGGGACCAGTCGTCCGGGCCGCCGACCATCACGGCGAGGTCCCGGTGACCGGCGCGTTCGAGCAGGCTGGCCGCGCCGGCGGCGCGCTCACCGTGCCCGCACATCACCACCGTCGGCGCGGCCGGCAGCCGACCCGCGGCCGCAGCGACCGAGCCGAGCTCGATGTGCCGGGCGCCGGGCAGGTGCTCACCGGTGAACTCCGGCCGCTGGCGGATGTCGAGCACGCGGCGGTCCCCGAGCCGGTCGGGGGTGACCAGCTCGGTCCTGCTGGCCGGCTGCCCGGCTGCGGTCCAGGCGTCCATGCCGCCAGCCAGTTCACCGGCGAGCCGGTCGTAGCCGATCTTGGCGGCCTGCCAGACGATCTCCTCGACGTCCTGGTCATCGTTACGGACCACGACCAGCGACGTATCGGCGGGCACGAGCCACCCCAGCCATGTCGCGAACTGGGACCGCAGCGGGATCGACACCGCCGCAGGTATGTGCGCCCTGCCATAGTCGACGACGGGGCGCACGTCGACCACGATCGTCCCGCGTTCGCGGAGACGGCGGACCGCGGACACCGGCAGCGGGGCGAGCCGGCCGGTGGTGGAGGTGTCGACGATGGCCGGGCCACGCCGGTTGATCTCCCCGAGGCGCAGGAAGTACGGCGGGTAGCTGCCCAGCGACCCCAGCAGCTCGCCGACGAACCGGTCCTCGTCCGCGATGCCCAGCAGCGGGTTGGTGGCCCTCTCCCGGCCGATGGTGGAGGTGCGCTCGGCGCCCGGAGGGGCCGAGCAGAACGATCCCGCGCCGTGAGTGGGCCACACCGCGGTGTCGTCGGGCAGCTCGGCCAGCCGCCGCAGGGATGCGTACTGCGCGCGGGCCAGCTCCTGCGCCCGGTCCTCGCCGAGCAGGTCGGTCCGCGCGGCGGACCCGACGATCAGCGAGCCGCCGGTGAACACCCCGAGCGCGGCGCCGCCGTCGGCCAGCAGGAACGCCAGATGCTCGTCGGTGTGCCCCGGGGTCGCCAGCGCCCGCAGCGACAGGCCGCCCAGATCGACGTCCTCGCCATCGACCAGGCCCCGGTGGACGAACGCGCGCCGCCCTGCCGCCGACGCCAGGACCACCGCCCCGTCGTCGTGGGCGAGCTGGGCGGCACCGGAGAGGAAGTCGGCGTGCAGATGGGTGTCCGCGGCGAACCCGATCCGCAACCGTAGGCGCCCGGCCTCCGCGCGGAGCGAGCGCAGGTCGCGGGGTGGATCCACCACCAGCGCCCGCCCGTCGCCGAGGTCGAGCAGGTAGCAGGAGTTGCCCAGCCCCTCGTCGACCACCGGTACGAGCTCGATCCTCATGACGCCCCCCGAGAGGCTCGGACGTGACAGCCCTCACACGATGTCCTACAATGTTCCACAGATTATTGGAGGAATCCATGGGTGATCCGGCCCGCAAGGCCGCTCTGTTCGACCAGCTGGCCCGGGTGGGCAAGGCGCTGGGCAGCGGCAAGCGCCTGGAACTGCTCGATCTGCTGGCCCAGGGGGAGCGCACCGTCGACGCGCTCGCGCGGGCCTGCGGGCTCGGCATCACGACCGCGTCGGCCCACCTGCAGACCCTCAAGCACGCCGGTCTCGTCGCCACCCGCCGGGAGGGGACCCGGATCCACTACCGGCTCGCGGGATCCGATGTCGCCGAGGTCCATGTCCGGCTCCGGGACCTCGCGGCGGCCCACCTGCCCGACGTCGCGGCCGCGCGGGACGCCTACCTGGGCTCGGACGACGCCGAGGCGGTCAGCCGCGACGAACTGCTGCGCCGGGTCGGCGCCGGTGCGGTCACGGTGGTCGATGTCCGGCCTGCCGAGGAGTACGCGGCGGGCCACGTCCCGGCCGCGATCTCCATTCCGCTCGATGAGCTGGCCGACCGGCTCGCCGAGTTGCCCGCCGACGTCGAGGTGGTCGCCTACTGCCGCGGCGCCTACTGCGTGTTCTCCCACGAGGCGGTCCGCTTGCTCGCCGCCCACGGCCGCCGCGCCCGACGCCTGGTCGAAGGGATGCTCGAGTGGCGCGTCGCCGGCCTGCCTATCGAGACCACGGCCGGGTAGCCGCCGGGCGATAGCCGGAAACGCCGGCAGAAGGGAAGGAACGTGATGGCGCACGATCAGCTCGTCGACCCCGGTCTGCTCCGGGAGCAGGTGCGGGAGAAGTACCGCGAGGTCGCCACGGCTCCGGAGCGGGGCTATCACTTCCACACCGGTCGGCCGCTCGCGCGCCGCCTGGGCTATCCCGCCGCCGTCGTGGACGCGCTGCCGGACCGGGCGGTCGAGTCCTTCGCCGGGGTGGCCAACCCGTTCTCGCTGGGGGCGTTGAAGTCCGCCGAGCGGGTCGTCGACATCGGCTCGGGAGCGGGCTTCGACGCGGTCATGGCCGCCGGACAGGTCGGCCCGACCGGCCGGGTCGTCGGTGTCGACATGACCCCGCAGATGCTGACGAAAGCACGACGGACCGCGGCCGAGCTCGGGCTCGACCAGTTGGAGTTCCGCGAAGGCCTCGCCGAGAAGCTGCCGGTCGAAGACGGGTGGGCCGACGTGGTGATCTCCAACGGGGTCATCAACCTCTGCTCCGACAAGCAGGCGGTGTTCGCGAGATCCGCCGGGCGCTGCGCCCGGGAGGTCGGGTGCAGTTCGCCGACATCGCCAACGGGCGTCCGGTCCCGATGGAGGCGATGCGCGACGTCGACCTCTGGACCGGTTGAATCGCCGGTGGGCTGCCCCGTGCGGGCTGGCAGGCGATGCTCGAACAGGCCGGGTTCACCGACGTCCGGATCGGGCCGCCGATCGACACGTTCGGAGGTGCGCGGGGCGAGCCCAACGCTCGTGCCTTCGAGGTCCACGGCTTCGCGTTCCTGGCCCACCGCGACTGAGGCCCTCGAACAACGACTCGTCGACACCGGCGGCTGCCAGCCGGCGACCACCCAGCCGATACCCGCCCTCACCCGGTGAGGTCCGTGCGGCGCTGCTGTCAGCTCGGGCCGTCGACGCGGCGGCGTTCGAGGAGGACGGTGTCGCGCCAGACCCCGTGGTGGCGGCCGATCCGTTCGCGCACGCCCAGGGTCCGGTAGCCGGCGGAGTGGTGCAGGGCGATGCTGGCCCGGTTCTCGGGGAAGATCGAGGTCTGCAGGGTCCACAGCCCGGCCGCGTCGGCCGCGGTGACCTGGCGGTGGATCAACGTCCTGCCGACGCCCCGGCCGCGGTACCCGTCGCCGACGTAGACCGAGGTCTCGGCGACTCCGGCGTAGACCGGGCGGTCCGACACGGGCTTGGCCGCGGCCCAGCCGGCGACCTCGCCGTCGACCTCGGCGACCCAGCGGTGGTCGGGCAGCCAGGTGTGGTCGAGCGCGCGACGGTCGGGGGCCTCGGTCTCGAAGGTGGCGTTCCCGGTGGCGATGCCCTCGGCGTAGATCCGCCGCACCGCCGGCCAGTCGGCGGCCTCCAATGGACGAACGCCCACGTCGGTGGGCAGGTCCTCGGGGCAGCACGGCCGCGGGGCGAGGACACCCATGACGGCGTCGGCGGCGTGCGGCAGCCCGGTGCAGCAGGCCGGGTTGACCGAGACGAGCGTGGCGGTGCCCTCCCTGCGGAGCAGCACGAACCCGACGTCGGCGAGCTTGCGCAGGTGGTGCGAGCAGGTGGACTGGCTGATCCCGAGCTGCTCGGTCAGCTCGCCCACCGTGACCGAGCAGCCGGCTGCGGCGACCGCATGCAGCAGCCGCACCCGGGTCGGTTCGGCCAGACACGCGAACCACTCGGCATAGGTCGCCGCGTCCTGCGGTGCCAGCTGTGCCGGCTGCTCCGGAGGCAGGACGGTGCGGGGCAGACTCACGCTCATGCCACGAGTATCGACCCACATCGATGGTTGCGTCAATCGATGAGCGTCGATAAAGTCCCTCTCGTTCAATCGACAGGGGTCGATGGAAGGGTGGGCGTGATGGAAGAGAACGAACTGCCGGTCGTGGTGGTGGGCGCCGGCCCGGTCGGGCTGGCCGCGGCAGCGCACCTGGTCGAGCGGGGGCTGACCCCGCTCGTGCTCGAAGCCGGCCCGGCCGCCGGGACGGGCGTGGCGGCGTGGCATCACGTGCGGCTGTTCTCGCGGTGGGCCGAGCTGGTGGATCCGGCCGCGGAGAAGTTGCTCGCGCCGACGGGATGGCGGTCCCCGGAACCGGACGGCTACCCGACGGGTGCCCAGTGGACCGAGCGGTACCTGCGTCCGCTGGCCGCCGAGCTGGGGGAGCGGGTGCGATACCGGACGCGGGTCGTCGGGGTCGCCCGGCGTGGCCGGGACCGGGTGGTCGACGTCGGCCGCGACGCCGAACCGCTCACGGTGCACGTCGCGACCGCGGACGGCGAGGAGCGGGTCACCGCTCGTGCGGTGATCGACGCCTCGGGGACCTGGGCGATGCCGAACCCGCTGGGCGGGGACGGCCTGCCCGCGCTCGGCGAGGCGGCCGCCGGGGACCGGATCGTCTACCGGGTTCCCGACCTGACCAACCCCGAGCAGCAGCGGCGCTACGCGGGCAAGCGGATCGCCGTCGCGGGCAGCGGCCACTCCGCGCTGACCGCGCTCGTCGCGTTCGCCGATCTCGCCGACCAGCACCCGGGCACGCACGTGGACTGGCTGCTGCGCCGCGGCTCGACAGGCAACACCTTCGGTGGCGGCGACGCGGACCAGCTCCCGGCCCGCGGAGCGCTCGGCGAGCGGGCCCGCCGGGCGGTCGCGGCCGGCCACGTCCGCGCCGTCACCGGCTTCCGCACCGCCGGCGTCGAGCAGGTTCCGGGCGGCAAGCTGGTACTCGAGTCCCTCGACGGGCACCGGCTCGACCCGGTCGACGAGGTCGTCGTGCTCACCGGGTTCCGGCCGGACCTGAGCTGGCTGTCGGAGGTCCGGCTCGATCTGGACGCGGTGCTGCAGGCTCCGCGCGCGCTGGCCCCGTTGATCGATCCCAATGTGCACTCCTGCGGCACCGTCTACCCGCACGGCGCGGCCGAGCTGGCCCAGCCCGAGCCCGGCTTCTACCTGGCCGGGATGAAGAGCTACGGCCGCGCCCCGACCTTCCTGGCCATGACCGGCTACGAGCAGGTGCGTTCGGTCGTCGCCGCGATCGCCGGGGACCGGGAGGCCGCCGCGCGGGTCGAACTGGTTCTGCCCGAGACCGGCGTCTGTGGCGGGGCGGGCCTGTTCGACGAGCCGGACGAGGTCGCCGGCGGCGGCTGTTGCGGCGCGCCGGCCGAGCCGATCGCGCTCTCGGTCGGCGGACCCCACGCCGAGCGCTGACCCTCGGCGCCGTGCACGCTGCGGAGATGGATGCGACGGAGCCCGGCACGTTGTCCCGGGTCGGGCTCCGTCGCGTGCTGGTCGTCCTGTGCATCACCGAGATCACCAGCTGGGGCGTGCTCTACTACGCCTTCCCGGTCCTGGCTCCGAGCATCGCCGCCCGCACCGGCTGGCCGATCAGCACGATCACCGCGGCGTTCTCCATCGGCCTGGTCGTCTCGGCCTTGGTCGGCATCCCCGCCGGACGCTGGCTCGACCGGTTCGGCCCGCGCCCGATCATGACCGCCGGCTCGGTGCTCGCGGTCCCGGCCGTGCTGGGCATCGCCCTGGCGAGCACGCTGCCCTGGTTCTTCGCCGCCTGGGTCCTGGCCGGGGTGGCGATGGCCGGCGTGCTCTACCCGCCCGCCTTCGCCGCGCTCACCCGCTGGTGGGGACCCCGCCGGGTCACCGCACTCACCGCGCTCACGTTGCTGGCCGGGCTGGCCAGCACGATCTTCGCGCCGCTCACCGCTGCGCTCGTCGAGCGGCTGGACTGGCGTCAGACCTACCTCGTGCTGGGTGTGATCCTCGCCGTGGTCACGATCCCGGCGCACCTGTTCGGGCTGCGCGGGGCCTGGCCGGACCCCGATCCCGCCGAGCACCCCGGGCGCGCCCGTCACGAACCGCGCACCATTGCGCGCAGTCGTCCGTTCGTCCTGCTGGTGGTCGCCGTCGGGCTCGGTGCGTTCACGGCGTTCGCCGTGGTCGTCAACCAGGTCCCGCTGCTCATCGAGCGCGGCCTGTCCACCAGCGCCGCGGCCTGGGCGCTCGGTCTGGGCGGGCTCGGCCAGGTCCTGGGCCGGCTCGGCTACGGCCGCCTCGT
>NZ_JAHDTG010000107.1 GCF_018531475.1 Pseudonocardia mahuensis | reverse complement strand
CGCGGTCATCGCGTGATCGCCTTCTGTGAGTGCTGTGAGAGGCCTCTAGAAGATCACGCGGTGGCCGCCCTACACGACGCCTCGCCCGTCACCGGGCCGGTCGCACACCACTCTGGTGGACGCCACTTCCGGTGTTCCGGCGGGTCTGTGGTGATTCCGCCCGACCGGAACACCGCGACCCCGGTCGGCGGCGGCGAACTGCTCGGGCAGCAGGTCGCCATTCAGGCGGAGCTGTTTCGCCGGCACAGGCGGGAGATGGCCGAGCTCATCGCGCGGCACACCGGGCAGAGCATCGAGCGGATCACCGCCGACTTCGACCGTGACCGCTGGTTCTCCGCCCAGGAGGCCCTCGACTACGGCTTCGTCGACCACGTGATCTCCCGCTCCGGGCAGCTGTCTGATCTCAACTGCTGGAACGGCAGTGTTCGATGAGCAGATGTATTGCTGACTGAGTCAGCGATAATGCTTGACCTCGTCAGAGAGTGGAACGATGCTGGCTCGATGACCGCTGACGTCATCGATCCGGACGAGGTTGCGACCGTCCGGGCCTTCTCCCGCGCCTACACCCGCACGCTCGGCGTGCTGGCCGAGGGCCTGCTCGCCACCCCGTACTCGCTCACCGAGGCGCGGGTGCTGTTCGAACTGGCCCAGCAGCCCACTGTCGACGTCGCCGCGCTGCGCCGTGAGCTGGGCCTGGACTCCGGCTACCTCAGTCGGCTGTTGGCCCGGTTCGAGAACGACGGCCTGGTCGCCCGGGCCCGCTCGGCCGCCGACGCCCGGCGCCAGACGGTCGCGCTGACCACCGCCGGGGCCCAGGCCGCCGCCGACCTCGACCGGCGCTCCGCGGAGCAGGTGGCCGAACTGCTGGCGGAGCTGCCGGCCGTCGACCGCCGGGAGCTCATGACGGGCCTCGGCACCGTGCGCGCGCTGCTCACCGACCGCGACGCACCGCGGCGGGTGGTGCTACGTGAGCCCGGGCCGGGGGAGTACGGCTGGGTCGTCGCCCGGCACGGCGCCGTCTATGCCGCCGAGTACGGCTGGGACGGTTCGTTCGAGGGACTCGTCGCCCAGATCGTCGGGTCGTACCTCGTCGACCGGGATCCGGCGCGGGAGCGCGCGTGGATCGCCGAGGTCGACGGCCGGCCCGCAGGCTGCGTGTTCTGCGTGGCCGACCCGGACCACGCCGACGCGGCCAAGCTCCGGATCCTGCTGGTCGAGCCGTGGGCGCGCGGGTTGGGCGTCGGCACCCGACTGGTCGACGCGTGCGTCACGTTCGCCCGCGAGGCCGGCTACCGGCGGCTCGGGCTGTGGACCAACGACGTCCTGGTCGCGGCCCGCCGGATCTACCGTTCGGCGGGTTTCGTGCTGGAGGCGGCGGAGCCGCACCACAGTTTCGGGCACGACCTGGTCGGCGAGTTCTGGTCGCTGACCCTCTGAATCCAGGGCACCGAGGCCGAGCCGACGTCGTCGCTCAGGCGGATCGCAGCGCCGGTGGAGCACCGATCGCCGCGAGCAGGTCCGCGCGGCGCGCTGGCCAGGTCAGCGGCGGCGGGTCCAGGTCGCAGATGCGGGCGGCGAGGGCCGGATGGTCGAACACGGACTGGGGCGGGTCGAGCATGTGGACCGCACGGGCGACCCGCACCCAGATGTCGGCGTCCACGGCCCCGGCCGCGGCGGCCACCGGCATCGGCATGCTCATCCGTGGTGGCGGGGCGGTGCGCGGCAACCCGAGCGTGGCCCGCCAGAGGCTGATCCGGCCCCGGTCGTGCCGCACGGTGTCGAGCCAGTGCGGGAGGGTCAGTGCGGTGAGGCGATGGCTGATGAGTTCGGCCTGCCGCAGCGGCGAGTCCGGTTCGGCGGCCAGTCCGTCGGTCACGATCTCGCCGTGGGCCATGGCGAGCGACGCCCCGCGGCCGTATGCCGGGTTCGTGGTGGCGAGCGCGTCGCCGATCGCGTGCATGCCGAGCAGACGCGGTCGGCCGTCGCGCAGCGGGAACCGCATCGTGGCCCGTAACCCACCCATCACGGCGACCGGGGAGATCGGCTCGGTCCGCGTCGGGTCGACCCACGGGGCAAGGGGCGGAACGGCCGCAGCGGCCGCCTCGAACACCGCGGGGCACCGGAGATCGGCCAGGTCGTCGTCCTGCGGGTGACGGGCGAGCACGACCGCGACGGTGTCGTTGTCGGCGAGGAAGGCGTAGGCGGCGCACCCGTCGAGCACCAGAACGGTCGCGTTGCCGCGCGGCATGCGCGGCATGGCGCTCATGTCACGAACGCGGTAGAAGCGGGTGTAGACGACGAGGCCGCAGTGCTCGTCCCAACCTGGGAACCCGGCTCCGGCATCGGTCGCCCACCGGTCCACCTCGGTGCGCCGGCCGCTGGCATCGATCACCACGTCGGTCCGCAGCGCGCCGTGCGCGCGGGTGCGGACGCCGATCACCCGCGGGACCGGCCCCGAGCGCCACATCAGGCCGGTGACCGTCGCACCGGGGACCAGCGTGAGGCGGGGTTGGGCCGCTGCGCAGCGCCGCAGCACCCACTCCAGCGTGGTACGCCGGCAGCCCAGTGAGATCAGCTCGTCGGTGCGGGCCCGGTCGATCGCGTCAGCGCCCGCCGGGGTCGACGGGATCCACTCCCGGAGCGGAAACTCCCGGGCCCCGTGGGTGAGCAGGTCGTCGAGCACGTCGGGCAGCCGTCGGGCGAGTACGGAACGGGCCAACGCCATGAACCCGGGCGCATGCTGCACCTGCGGCACCGTCGGGCGCGCCCAGTCGGCCGCCGCCTCGTCGATGTCGCCGGGCAGGGCGGCACCGTCCCGCTCGAGAACGGTGACCCGGCGGCCGGCGCGGGCCAGCATCAAACCGCAGGTCAAGCCGGCCATGCTTCCATCCACGATGACCACATCGGGCAAACGACCGGTTCACCATGTCGGGCGGACGAGCTGGGCCATGTGTCCGCCCTCGGGTAGCGCGTGCGTCTGCCAGTCGGGCTGCCGGCCTCGGTCTCGCCCGCCGAAGGGCCGGAGCGCTACTCGTCGTCCAGCCAGCCGTAGACGGTCTGCGGGGAGACCCCGAGGGCTTTCGCCATCGCCCGGATCTCCACCCCCCGTGCCTTCCCGGTCTGCGCCAGCTCCCGCTGCCGCGCCCGCAGCTCGTCGATCCGGGCGGCGATCTCGGTCATCTCCTCGAGCAGTGCCGTGGCCTCGGGTCCGGCGCCGGCGCGGGTCTTCCCCACGCCGGGCCGAGGGAAGGTGCGTACCGCCTCGGCGTCCCATCGGCGGCGGTGTTTCTCGTCGTAACCGGGCAACGGCTGGGGCGCCTGCCCGCGGGCCACGTACCCGAGCCACGTGGGCGTCTTCACCCCCCAGGCCTCGGCGCATTCGTGGCTGGTCCAGGTCTCGGTACCGGTGATGGTCATCGCCTCTCGTCGAACGTGACGGCCCCGCGCCGCGGTCGGGCCGTCGGCAGAGGCGTCGAACTCGGCGTTCATTCTGGCGCTTCGCGCAGCGGTGGGGTCGCCACCGGAGGAGACCTGGGCGCCGATCCCGGTGCTGCGGTCGCCGGCTTCCGGCCGTGGTTCACCACGACGACCGCGACCAGCCCGAGCGCGAGCCCGAGCGCGGTGCGCCACCCCAGCGGCTCCCCGAACATCGCCGCGCCCCACGCCGCGGTCACCGGGGCCATCAGGAACATCAGAGCGTTGACCCGCGTCACCCCGTCGCGGTGCAGAATCCGCCAGTAGAGCCCGTAGCCACCGAACGTGGACAGTACGACCAGCCAGCCGACGGCCAACCAGAAGGACCCATCACCCGGCGGCACCGCGACCCCCAGCGCGGTGGCGAGCAGCGTGAACACCACGGCGCTGCTGGCGCAGTGCACGGTCAGCGCCACCAGCGGCGGCGTCGCGGTGCGCGACCGGCGCTCGACGAAGGTTGCCGCGACCAGGCAGAGCATGCCGAGGAACGGCACGGCGTACGCCCACGTGGCGACGTTCGAGTTGCCGGCCGCATCCGCCGTGGTCACCACGACGACACCGGTCAGCCCGAGGGCCAGGCCGAGCCATTGCCGGGCAGAGACGTGCTGGCCCAGCAGCGGCCCCGCCAGGGCGCCCACCACCAGCGGCTGGGTGCCGTCGATGAGCGCGGTGGTGCCGCTGGAAACGCCGAGCTGGATCGCCGTGTACACGGTCAGCAGGTAGCCGCTCTGCGAGAGCAGGCCGATGCCGACCTCCCGCCCGACGTCCCGCGCCGCCAGTTCCCGCCACTGCCGGCGGGCGACCACCGCGGCGACGGCGCTCAGCACCAGCGCGAGCGGCACGAATCGCCACATCAGCACGGTTACGGCCGGAGCCTCACCCGCCACGAGCTTCGCCCCGATGAAGCCCGAGCTCCAGCACACCACGAACCCCACCGCGAGCAACGCGCCCAAGATCCGGCCCTCCGAGTAAACAGATCGGTCTACTCATGAGGACTATACAGATCGGTGTACCCTGAGGCGCGTGCTCGGCCCGACGGAACGACCGGCCCCCCGTGTGGCGCTGACCCCTGGGGCCCGCAAGGTGCTGGACGCTGCGTCGAAGCTGTTCTACGAGCGCGGGATCCACTCCGTCGGGGTCGACACGATCGCCGCCGAGGCGGGGGTCACGAAGAAGACGCTCTACGACCGGTTCGGCTCGAAGGACCAGATCGTCGTCGAGTACCTGCGGGCACGGGACGAGCACTGGCGCGCTTTCCTCGACGAGCAGCTCTCCGGCTCGACCGGTGCGGACCGGCTGCTCGCGGTCTTCGACGCGGCGGCCCGCTGGGAGGCCGAGCACAGCCCGCGCGGCTGCAGCTTCGTGAACGCGCGCGCCGAGATCCCCGACTCGGAACACCCGGCGTTCGCCCTCATCGACGAGGCCAAGCAGTTCATGCTCGAGTTGTTCGTGCGTCTCGCCGCCGAGGCAGGTGCAGCCGACCCCGCGGACCTGGGCGCCACCCTGTTCGTGCTGCATGAGGGGGCGCTCGTCGCCGGCGGGATCGGCACGGTGCCCGACGCGATGGCCCGCGCCCGCCGGGCGGCCGCCGCCCTCCTCGCAGGAGCGCCGGCCGGCGTCGAGACCGCGTGAGGCGCGGGCCCGCCGGCGCAGCCTCCACGCCGGCGTCCCCGGCCGAACTCAACGGTGCCCGGTGGGGCGGGCTTCTTCCAGGGCCGGCGGAGGTCTTCGGCCAGCGGCCGGCGCCGGTGGGCGAGGGCCACAGCCACACCGGCTTGGGGTCGCGGTCGCCGGGCAGGTGTTCGACCTGGAGCCGGATGAGGGTGCCCTCGATGACGGGTCGGTCGCCGTCGTGGTCTGCACAGCATCCGCGGTGGGTGAGCCGCGGGTGCAGCCGGTCCCAGCTGGCGGCGGTCGCGGTGCCGTAGCGGGTGGTCTCGGTGGTGTGGAGTGCGCCGGTTCGGGCCAGGTGGGCGACCGGTCCAGCGCGAACTCCGGCCCATGGGTGGGCGGGCGTCCGGTGACACCGGGCAGCCGGGCCGGCTTCGGGAGCCACAAGAGCCGGTCGGAACCGCATCGGTCCGCTCGAACAGCGCGTCAGCCCGCGCGGTCAAGCACTCGTAGAACTCCACCCGGAACCGAGCAAGCTCACCGCGGCGGGCCGCGTCGCCATCCTGGTCTCGTGCCGACGCCTGCGTCACACTGGCCATCGCGGCCACCGCCTTCGTCTTCGAGCTCTGTGAGAGGAACCCGAAGATGCCAAGCGGTGGCCGTGCCATGTCCGGTCAACACGCCGGAAGCAAGGAAGAAGAGCGCAGCTCCGGGCGGCCCGGGTCAAACGTCAAGCTGAGGGCGGGTCACGTCGGCGGCGACGGGAGGACGCGTCGAGGCCGCGGGGCGATGAAGATGTGCCCGCCACGCGTTGCTGATCGGCATATGCAGGTCCTGGCCGAACGCTCGTGAGGTGACCCGGACGCCCGGAGGAGCGGAGCGGCGGGTCCGTTCCGCCCTCGCGATGCGGTTGAGCACGTACTGGGCGACATCGGGGTCGTGCCCCGCGTCGACGATGTCCGACAGAGACTCCCCGAGTTCGATGTGGCGTCGGATGATGTCGTCGAGGACCTCGTAGTCGGTGAGCGGCCCCGAGCCGAGCCGTTGCATCGTCGACCGGCGGTGCAGCAGGTTCGACGGGAACACCGCGCTTCGCTCCTGGCGGTACGCGGCGAGTTCGTACACGACCGTCTTGAGGCAGTCCTTGAGCGGTGCGAAGCCGCCGGCGAGGTCGCCCAGCAGGGACGCTTCACCGATCGAGATCTCACTCTTGTTACCGGTTGCCAGCACGAGATATCCGCGCTCGCTGAAGATGTCGCCGAGTATGGCGGCACGGGAACGGGCATAGCGACGTTCGCGTTCGCGTGGCGACTCGGCCACATGTCGCTGCCGCGCCGGGGTCGGCACCTCCTCGGCGCTGCTCGGGGTGTCCACCGGTACCACGTCGATGGAGATGCCGAGGTTCTCCGCGAGCTTCCGCGCGTCGGTGGTCTCGGCTCCGGCGGTTTCCGACGATGGCATCGCCAGAGCGAGGACCCGGTCCGGGCCCACCGCGTCGGCAGCCAACGCCGCCGTCACCGCCGAGTCGATACCGCCGGACAGACCGAGCGCGACGCCGTGGAAATCGTTGGCGGCGACGTAGTCGCGCACGCCGGTCGCGATCGCGTGCCACACCGCCTCGACGTCACCCATCGGCTCTCTCGGCGGTGCCGGAATGCCCGGTGACCGGCGCGGAGTCGGCCGGGTGTGGACGTTGGTGACAGCACCACGCAGCGGTCGCGGGGGCGCAACGCCGACGTCGAGCCAGAAGCGGTCCTCGGCGAACTCCAGGCCACGATGCAGCGGCTCGCCGTCGGCATCGACCACGATCGAGCCGCCGTCGAACGTGAGTTCGTCCTGCCCTCCCACCGTGTTGACGTAGACGATCGGAAGGCCGTTGCGGCGGGCCACGGCGCAGGTGGTCGCGAGCCGGCCGCCCGCCTTGCCCCGGTGGAACGGTGACGCGTTCGGCACGAGGAGGATCTGCGCACCCGCCACGGACTGCGCCTCGGGCGGACCGTCGGCGGACCACATGTCCTCGCAGATGACCACGCCCGCCACGACGTCGCCGATGCGCCAGAGCAGGTCCGGACGGTGGCCCGGCGCGAAGTGCCGTGCCTCGTCGAACACCTCGTAAAGGGGAAGGAGGATCTTGTGGTACTTGCCCCGGATCTCACCGCCCGACAGCAGGACCGCGCAGATCGCCACATCGCGTTCGCGCGTGTCCCACGACCTGCGTGGCTGGACCCGGTCGATGGTGCTCACGACAGTGGTGACGCGACCCGAGTGCCGGACCAGCTCCGCGAGCGCAGCCGCGGCATCGTCGACGAACTCTCGCTGCAACACCAGGTCGCGCAGCCCGTAGCCGGTGAGCGTGAGCTCCGGCAGGACCAGGACATCCGCAGCGACCTCGTGCTCGGCCCAGTCCATCGCCGCGGTGATGCGGGCCGTGTTGCCGCGGAGGTCGCCGACCCGGTTCGGTAGTTGCGCTACGGCGATGCGGAGGGGGGGCATCGGACCACCTGGAGCTGGAGCGCGGCCGCCGTCACCACTCGGCGGAGCGGCCGACGAGACGCTGCGGATCGACACCGGGGAGTACCCGCTGGAACAGCCGGTAATAGGCGAGTTCCTCGCGGGATCGCAGCGGCGGGTCGAGCACGTTGCGGGCGGCCTGGAACTCCTCCTCCGACACGGTCGAGCTGTAGTACTCGCCCAGAACGTCTCGCGCACCGGAGCCCTGGCCGAACTGCGCCTTGGGCCGCCAGAGCAAGTGCTCGGGCAGCCAGCCGGTGAACGCCCTGCGCAGCAACCATTTCTCCATGCGGTCTCCACTCGACAGCTTCCACTGGGCGGGCAGGCTCAGCCCCAGCTCGACGACGTCGAGGTCGAGAAACGGCATACGTGGCTCGAGACCGGTCGCGCCGGATATCCGGTCCACTCGCTGCAGTCCACCGATGTGCATGCCGCGTATGGTCGCGAGCAGCTCCTCCTGAAGTTCTTCCTCGCTGCTGATCTTGCTGTAGTAGCCGTAGCCCGCGAAGAGTTCGTCGGCACCTTCTCCGACGAGCACGACCTTCACCCACCGCGCCGCGAGCTTGGACACCAGCAGGTTCGGCACGGAACTGTGCACGAGTTGCGGATCGAACGACTCGATCACCCGGATGACTTCGGGCACCCAGTCGATGAGTTCCTCATCGGTGTAGAAGCGCTCCCGGTGGTTCGTGCCGAGTTCGGTCGCGACCTCGCGGGCGGCGAGAATGTCGTCGCTGTCCGCCAAGCCGACCGCGAACGTCGGTAGCTGCCATCCGTTTCGATGCGCGTGCCGGGCCGCGATCGCGGTGATGATGCTCGAGTCCAGCCCGCCTGACAGCAGCGCCCCCACCGGGACATCGGCCACCATGAGCCGCTCGACAGAGCCGACCAGCCGATCGCGGATCGTCGCCAGAACGTCCTGCGACGGCTCGGCGTCCGGATCACTGTTCGCCGCTGGGCTGACCGGTTCGACCTTCGGCAGGCTCCGAAAGGCTCGCAGGCCATCCTCCGGCGTCCAGCGGTGTCCCGGCGGAAACGGCTCGAGGGCCGGCCGCCGGTCCGGGTCGAATGCCTTGATCTCGCTACCGAAGACCACCGCGTGGTCCTGCCGCACCCAGTAGAGAGGAGAGATCCCCATCATGTCGCGAGCGGCGAAGAACCCTCCGCTGACGGTGGCGCCGGCGAGCGCGAAGTTGCCCCAGAGGCGGGACAGCGCCGAAGGCCCGTGGGCTTCCAGCAGGTGTAGAGCACTCTCCATATCGACGCGGGACCGGAACACGTGACCCTGAGACTCGAGTTCACGACGGAGGCGCTGGTGGTTGTAGACCTCGCCGTCGCCGACGAGCCAGTGCTCCCCGCTGGGATCGCGCAGCGGCTGTGCACCGCCCGCCAGGTCGACGATGGCCAGCCGCCGGTGCCCGAGCCACGCGTGCTCGAACTCGCGAGTGCCCTGCCCATCGGGACCCCGGTGCGCGAGCCGATCGAGCATTCGCAGGCCTTCGAGGGGATCGAACGGGCCATGTGCTGCAACGATGCCGGAGATGATCGCTCACCTGCCTCGGGCCGGAAGCGAGGTCCATGCTAGGCGAATTCTTTTCGCCTCACCGGGTGAAGGACGAGAGCATCGACGCGCACAGCCTGGGGCACGGCCCAAGTCTGAGGGCGGGTCACGCCGGCGGCGACGGGAGGACGTCCGTGGCACGGTGTCGCGGGCCGACCCCGTCCACGAGGAACGCATCGCCGACCGAGTGGTCGGTGCGCAGCCGCAGGATCTCGCGGTAGCCGGGTGAGTCGTACCAGGCTCGGGCATGCGTACGGCTCCAGCGTCGCGTCGATCCGCTGCAGGTACTCGACGATCGCGGGGCTCATCTCGACCCGGCGCAGGTGGGCGATGGCGTACGTGGTCACGTGTGCTCCTCGGTGTCGGTCCGGCGGAGCCTGCTGCTCGCGACCAGCCTGGCCGCCGTCGCGACGCCCGTCGATTACCTCGTAGGTCGCGCATGCCGGGCCGAAAGACCCTGGGGGTCGACCTGCCGCTGGGAAATCGTGGGGCCGTGCGAGGCCGTGGCCGAAGACGGAGGTGGCGGACGATGGACGTGGAGATCACGCTCCGAGTGGACGGGACGCCGTACCGACTGGTGGTGGACACGCGGACCACGCTGCTGGACGCGCTGCGCGAGCGGCTGGACATCACCAGCCCCAAGAAGGGGTGCGACCACGGGCAGTGCGGCGCGTGCACGGTGTTGCTCGACGGTCGCCGTGCCACCACGTGCCTCGCCCTGGCCGTCGCGCACGACGGGGCGGAGATTACCACCGCGGCCGGCCTGGCCGACGGCGAGGACCTGCACCCCGTCCAGCGGGCCTTCCTCGACCACGACGCCTTCCAGTGCGGCTACTGCACGCCCGGCCAGATCTGCTCCGCCGTCGGCATGCTCGACGAGGTCGAGGCCGGCTGGCCCAGCCACGTGACCGAGGAACTCGCCGGCGGTGTCGAACTCGACGACGACGAGATCCGCGAGCGGATGAGCGGCAATCTGTGCCGCTGCGGCGCCTACACGAACATCGTCACGGCGATCCGGGAGATGGCCCGGTGATCCCGTTCGACTACCGACGCGCCGACGACGCCCGCAGCGCGGTCGCCACCGTGGCCGACCGGCCGGGTGCGGTGTTCCTCGGCGCGGGAACGAACCTCGTCGACCACATGAAGCTGGGGGTGGCCAGCCCCGATCTGGTGGTCGACGTGAGCCGGCTGCCCTTCGACGCGATCGAGCCGTTGGGCGGCGGGGTTCGGGTCGGCGCCACGGTGCGCAACAGCGACCTCGCGGCCGATCCCGTGATCCGGCAGCGCTACCCGATGCTGTCCGCCGCGCTGCTGGCCGGGGCGTCGGGGCAGCTGCGCAACCTGGCGACCACCGCGGGGAACCTGTTGCAGCGCACCCGCTGCGTGTACTTCCAGGACGTGACCACCCCGTGCAACAAACGCAGGCTCGGTTCGGGTTGCTCCGCACTCGACGGTTACACCCGGGACCATGCGATCCTCGGCGCCTCGCCGCACTGCGTCGCGGTGCACCCGTCGGACATGGCCGTCGCGCTGACCGCCCTGGACGCCGTCGTCCAGGTGGAGGGCCCGAACGGGCCGCGCAGTGTCCCGATCACCGAGCTGTACCGGCTGCCCGGTGACCAGCCGCAGCGCGACACCGTGCTCGAACACGGCGAGTTGATCACGGCGGTCGACCTGCCGGAGCTGCCGACGGCCGCCCGGTCGGCCTACCGCAAGGTGCGGGATCGCGCCTCCTACGCGTTCGCGCTGGTCTCGGTGGCCGCGGCGGTGGACGTCACGAACGGGACCATCCGCGAGGCCCGGATCGCCCTCGGCGGTGTTGCACACCGGCCCTGGCGGGCCAGGCGCACCGAGGACGCGCTGCGCGGCGCCCCGGCGACCGAGGAGGCGTTCCGCCAGGCCGCGGAGGCTGAGCTGGCCGAAGCTCGGCCGTTGCGGGACAACGCCTTCAAGGTGCCCATGGCGCGCAACACACTGGTCAGCGTGCTGCGCGGGCTGACCCAGGAGTGAAGTTGACCGGTCTGCTGGAACCGCACGCGATCGGCACGCCACTGGAACGGCTCGAAGGTCGCGCCAAGGTGACCGGCACCGTGCCGTACGCCGTCGATCACCGGTCGACGACGCCGCGTATCTGCACCCGGTTCCGGCGGGCATCGCCCAGGGACGCGTCACGGTGGTGGACACCGCCGAGGCGGCGGCGCTCGACGGGTGATCGCGATCATCACGTCCCACAACGCACCTCGGCCGGGCTTCCGGCGATGACCGGGAGCTGACCGTGCTGGAGTCCGACGAGGTCGCCTTCCGAGGGCAGTTCGTCGCTGAGCTTGGCCCCTGACCCCGGACACGTTGATGTTGACCCCGTTTCACGGACAGCGGATCACCTGGACGGTGAAGTCGTCCAGGTCCAGACCGGCCCAGGCGGTGTCCGCGGTGACTGTCGGCAGCGCCAGTCGGGCGCCCAGGGCCAGGCAGCAGCGGTCGCCCAGGGACAGCCCGGCGAGGCGGGTGCGGGTCCACAGCTTCGCGGCGGTGACTGCGTCGGCCGCGGTCAGTGGTTCCACCCGGAGCCCGAGGGTACGCAGCCGGGTGGTGGCCTGGTCGGCGTCGACGCCGTGCTGGGCCAGCTTCTGCCAGGTCTCTGACCAGTTCGCCGCGGAGATCACCGCGGTGCCCAGCAGCGGGTGCACGATCTCGGCGCCGGGTTCGTTGCGCAGCCAGGCCAGGACCGCGGAGCTGTCGAGGACGGCCGGTTCGCCCGGGGTGGTCACGCCGAGTCCTCGCGGGCCGCCTCGGCGCGCCGGTCGGCGATCAGCTCGTCGACCACCGAGCCCTCGCCGGTCCAGGCCGCGGCGACGTCGCGGCGCAGCCGGTCGGCGAGCTGCTCGCGGGTCTCCAGGACCACCCGGCCGTCCTCCACGTACACGACCAGGGGCATTCCGGCCTCGATGCCGGCGGCCCGCCGGGCCTGCGCCGGAATCGTCACCCGGCCCTGCTCATTGATGGTGACCGCACGACACCGCTATGCCACAGCTGAAGGCCTGCCACCGGTCCGGGCGAGAAACACGCCCCGTAGTTGTATGACCCGCTCGACCGTCACCCTGCCGGGACGCAGGGGGAGGCGCCTTTCCGTGACCTCGTTCATCGGAAGCCGAATGAACAACCGTTCGATGGCGGGGGCCCAGGTCTCGAGGTGGAGCTGCTCGATGCGGTGCACCTGCCCGGGCTCGCGGACGACCTCTGCCGTGCCGGTGACCAGGACGCTCCATCCCGTGTGAACCGCCCGTTCGACGTCATCGGCTTCGAACGAGACCCGCCTGCCGTCGCGTACCGCGGTGAGCTTGTCACCGGGCCCCGTACTGAACACGATCGTCTTCCCGTCGAGGACGGAGTTGACGGGCAGCACGACGACGGTCCCGGTCGAGGTGGCCGCCCCAGGTCGAAGGACCCCATCCGAGCGGCCGGAGGACAACCAGAACTCAGCTGGCCGGCTGGGCGGGACGGCTCTCCGGTGCTGCCTGATCGCAGGTCCCGGCTCGCGGGGTCGATCGGCCCTGCCCAGCAGCGTGTGCGAGCCGGAGGGTGGGCTGTCCGCATCCGCCCGACGGGAGCGAGCCCGTGCCCGCTTCGACTGTCCACTCCGCGCTTCCCAGCGTTCCGGAGGACTGGCCCGCTGATCCGCGTGAACCTGCTGTCCGGCTGCTGCGCGACCTGCGGGTGGGGGAGGACGGGCTGTCCGAGCAGGAGGCCGCCCGCCGGTTGGAACGGTTCGGCCGCAACGAGCTCGCGACGCGCGCCCGGCGGGAGTGGCCGGCCGCCCTGGCCCGGCAGTTCACCCATCCGCTGGCGCTGCTGCTGGTGCTCGCGGCGGTGCTGGCGTGGGTGGCCGGCACGACGGAGCTGGCCTGGGCGATCCTGGCGGTGGTGGTGCTGAACGCGGTGTTCGCGTTCGTGCAGGAGCGGCAGGCGGGCCGTGCGGTCGAGGCCCTCGGCCAGTATCTCCCACCGCACGCCCGGGTCCGCAGGGCCGGCACGCCACGCGACGTCCCCGCCACCGAGGTCGTGCCCGGAGACATCCTGCTGTTGGGCGAGGGTGACCGGGTTCCGGCCGACGCCCGGCTGCTCAGCGGCGCTGTCGAGATCGACGCGTCGGCGCTGACCGGGGAGTCGGCGCCGGTGGAGCGGGTCGCCGAGGCCGACGACAGCGCCCTACGCCTGCTGGACTCGCCCGTGCTGGTGTTCAGCGGCACCGGCTGCGTCGCCGGTGCCGCGGTGGCCGTGGTGCACGCGACGGGGTCACACACCGAGATCGGACGGATCGCCGCCCTGTCCGGGAGCAGGCCGGTCGGGGACAGCCCGCTGGAGCGTCAGGTCCGGCGGGTCGCTCGTCTGATCGCGGCGGTGGCCGTCGGCGTCGGCGTGGCTTTCCTTCCGCTCGGGGTGCTCGCCGGTCTCACCTGGACCGAGGCGTTCGTGTTCGCTGTCGGGCTCCTGGTCGCCAATGTGCCCGAAGGGCTGCTGCCGACGATCACGCTGGCACTGGCCGCCGGTGTGCGGACCATGGCCCGCCGGGGAGCGCTGGTGAAGCGCCTGTCGGCGGTGGAGACGCTGGGGTGCACCACCGTCATCTGCACCGACAAGACCGGCACCCTGACCACCGGCACGATGAGTGTGCACGAGGTCCGCGACGGGTCCGGCGCGCCGGTCGACCGGGCGCGAGCGGGGGACCTGGCTGTGGCGGTGGCCCGGTGCTCCACGGCTGATGCACGGACCGGGACCGGTGACCCGACCGAGCTCGCGCTGCTGGAGTTCGCCCGGGCGTCCGGGGTGCCGGTCGACCCGCAGCGGCGCGACGCGAACCGGGTGCGGCTGTACGCGTTCGACCCGCGGCGCAAGCTGATGTCGACCGTGGACCAGGTCGACGGGACCACCCGGCTGCACACCAAAGGGGCGCCGGAAACGCTGATCCCGCGGTGCGCCGCCGTCGCGACCGCAGGTGCGGACGTACCGCTGACGCCGGACCGGCGAACCGTGCTCGGTGCTGCGGTCGAGGACATGACAGGCCGCGGGCTACGGGTGCTGGCCGTCGCCCGCCGGGAGGTGACGCGCCCCCTCCCCGGTGACCGGGACCGTGCCGAGACCGGGCTGCACCTGCTCGGACTGGTCGGCCTGCTGGACCCGCCCCGCCCGGAGGTGCCCGCTGCGGTGGCGGCCTGTCACTCGGCGGGCGTCTGGGTGCACGTCGTCACCGGGGACAACGGCCGGACCGCGACCGAGATCGCCCGGCAGGTGGGCATCGGGGCACACCGGGTCGTCGAGGGGGAGGCCCTGGACCGGCTCACCGCCGTCGAGCTCGACCACCTGCTCGGCGGCGACGACGAGATCGTCTTCTCCCGGACCGCGCCCGAGGCCAAGCTGCACATCACCGACGCGCTGCACCGCGAGGGCCACGTCGTCGCGATGACGGGCGACGGCGTGAACGACGCCCCCGCGCTGCGGCACGCCGACATCGGCGTGGCGATGGGGCGCGGCGGCACCGACGTCGCCCGCGAGGCCGCCACCGTCGTGCTGACCGACGACAACTTCGCGACCGTCGTCGCCGGTGTCGAAGAAGGCCGGCGGGTCTACGACAACGTCCGCAAGTTCGTGCTCTACATCTTCGCGCACGCCGTGCCCGAGGTCGCGCCGTTCCTGGTCTTCGCGCTGTCCGGGGGCATCGTGCCGCTGCCGCTGACCGTGCTGCAGATCCTGGCCATCGACCTGGGAACGGAGACCCTGCCGGCGCTCGCCCTGGGGCGCGAACCGGCCGAACCCGGGCTGATGGCGCGGCCTCCGCGCCCCCGGGAGCAGAACGTGATCGACAAGCGGATGCTGCTGCGTGCCTGGGGCCTGATGGGCACGGTGTCGGCGGGTCTGACCCTTGGGCTGTTCCTGCTGGTCCTCGTCGACGCGGGCTGGACGCCGGGCGCGCCGACCGGACCCGGCACCGCGCTGCACCACGCCTATCTGCGGGCGACGACCACGAGCTTCGCCGCGATCGTGGCCTGCCAGGTCGGGACCGCGTTCGCGGCGCGCACCGACCGTAGCTCGCTCGCCCGCGTCGGGATCGCGAGCAACCTGTTGCTGCTCGGCGGGATCGCGTTCGAGCTCGTCTTCGCCGCCGCGGTGATCTGGTTGCCGTCACTGCAGATCGTGTTCGGCACCGCCGCCCCGCCGCCGTGGGCGCTGGCGCTGCTGGCCCCGATGCCGGTCGTGGTGTGGGGCACCGATGAGCTCTACCGCGCCTGGGGGCGGAGTCGGACGTCGGAGGTGGAACCTTGTCGGTGCTGATCGGTTACGCGAGCGAGCACGGTTCGACACGGGAGATCGCCGAGCGGGTGGCGGCCCGGTTGGTCGAACACGGCCAACGCGCCGAGGCCGTCGCCCTGGATCGGGTGACGGACGCAGGACGCTACGACGCACTGGTGCTCGGCAGCGCCGTCCACAATGGAGCCTGGCTCGGGCAGGCGACCCGGTTCGTGCGCGAGAGCACCGACATCCTCCGCCATCGGCCGGTGTGGTTGTTCAGCGTCGGGATGCCGGCGGCCCTTCGCCGGCCCTTGCGGCGCCTCGCCATGGTCGGAGGCGCCGAAAGTGATGGCGACCTTCCAGGGCCTCGTCGAGCCGCGGGACCACCGCCTCTTCTCCGGTGTCTATCGGAAGGAGCAGAACCCGTCGTTGGCCGGACGCCTGCTCTTCGCCGTCGTGGCCGGGCGTTACGGCGATTTCCGTGACTGGGGTGAGATCGACGCCTGGGCGACGGCATCGCGGCTCAGCTGGAAGCAGTGGCGGCGGCCCCGGCACGGCCCGTTGTCAACGGCCGGGCCCCGAGCGGGCCCCGGCCGGGTGCCACACCGCGGCCGCCCGGTCCAGCGAGTCCTCGATCGACCCGGAGGTGCGGATGGTGACCGCGCCCGGCCAGACGTCGGCGTCGGCGGACATGGCGTCGGCGACGGCCGGCGTGGCGTCGGAGACGGCGGGCCCCCGGGTGACGATCCGCCGCGCGGCGGTCTCGCCCGTGGTCCGGCACTGCAGCCGGATCAGGTCGCTGTGCATCCGCCGGGCGAGATCCTCGGCGGCGTGCCGGTGTCGCGTGTCGGTCCACGAGGCGTCCAGCACCACCGACTCGCCACGACCCAGTAGTTGCGCTGCGCGCCGGAGCAGCTCCCGGTAGAGCGCTTCGGTGCGCTCCGGGGCGTAGATCCCCTGCCGGTACGCGGCGGCCGCCGGCGTGGCGGGGTCCAGACCTGCCAGCTCCTTGCGGATCCGGTCGCTGGAGAGCAGCACCGCGCCGAAGCGGTCGGCGAGGCCCCCTGCCAGGGTCGTCTTGCCGGTCCCGGGCAACCCGCCCACCAGCGCGAGTCGCACGGCGCCTTCCTGCAGATGACGCCGGGCCAGTTCCGCGTGTCCCGCCGCGTCCTCGGCCGCGGTCGGGTCACCCTGGTCGTGGCGTAGGCAGGCCACCTTGGCCCGGACGAACGCGCGGTAGGCCACGTAGTGATGGCGCAGCGCCGCAGGCGCGGGATCACCGGAGAACTCGACGTAGTCGTCCAGGAACAGCTCGGCCAGGTCGGGCCGGCCCAGCCGTTCCAGGTCCATGGCCAGAAAGGCGGCGTCGTCCAGGCCGTCCACGAAGCGCAGCCGGTCGTCGAACTCCAGGCAGTCCAGCACCCGCGGCCCGTCGTCCAGGCAGAACACATCCTCGGCGATCAGATCGCCGTGGCCGTCGACGATCCGGTCGTGGACCTGCCGGTCGGCGAACAGCGCGTCCCGGCCGTCGAGGAAGCGCATCGCGAGCCGCCCGATCGAGTCGACAACGGGCTCGGGCACCACGGTTGCCCGGAACGGCCGGGTCTGGTCGAGGTTGTCGGTCCATCGGTGCGCCAGCGCGTCGCGGCCGCCCTCTGCGGTGATGCGCGGTCCGCGCTCGGCGCCCGCGTGAAAGGTGGCCATCAGCCGGGCGAGCTCGCGCAGCGGGGCTCCCACCGGGGCCCCTGCGCGGACCAGTGCGGACAGTCGCCGCTCGCCGGGCATGCGGCGCATGACCACGAGGTGCTCCACCGGCGGGGCATCTGCGGGGTCGTCCCGGTCACCCACACCGTCGTGAGGGGCCGAGACGTCGCTGATGCCGAGGTACACGTCGGGGGCGAGGCGGCGGTTGAGTTCGAGCTCGCGGCGGCAGGCGGCGCGCCGCCGCTCGGCAGTGCTGAAGTCCAGGAACCCCGTGCGCACCGGTTTCTTCAGCTTGTAGGCGCGGTCGCCGAGCAGGAACACCACGCCGACGTGCGTCTCCCGGACCGCCACGGACGCGGCGACGGGCGGGACTGTCACCAGAGCTCGCCGCGGTCGTGCGGATGGTCCGCCCAGGCAGGTCTGCTCGGTGCGGTCGCGACCGACGGGGTCGCGGCTTCGCCGGCCGGCATCGGCACGGTCTGCTCCCGATCCATGACGCCGGGGTTCACCACCTCGACGGGGCACGGACAGGCGCGGAGTACCTCGCGGCTGGTGGAGCCGAAGACCGCACGCGCCGCGGCGTGGCGCCCTCGGGAGCCGACCACGACCAGCCAGGCATGCACGGCCTCGCGCAGCAGGAGGTCCACCGGGCTACCGCGCAGCAGCCGCAGGTCGGTTTGCACGTCCGGGTACCGGGAGCGCCACGGTGCCATCGCTTCGGTGATGTGACCGAGCATCTCGGCCTGGGTGTCCCGATCGACGAGGCGCTCGCTCAACGGGCCGATGCCGTGCCGGGCGTGGATCACGATCAGCGGTGTGCGGTGCCGGCGGGCGTCGTCGAAGGCCGCGGCGAGGGCCGCCCGATCGGCGACCGGGTCGTCGACGCCGATCACCACGGGACGGCCCGCGGACAGCGGACCGCGCCTGCCGCGCACCACGACCACCGGGCAGCCGGCGCGGCCGCTGACCCGCATTGCCGTGGAGGTGATGAATACGTCCTCGGGCCGGTCCCCATGGACCATGCCCAGCACCAGGAGCTGGGCGCGGCCGGCTACCTCCAGCAGCGATCTCACCGGTTCGTGATCGAGCCGCTCGGTGTGAACGTCCACGGCGTGGCCCTGCCGTCGCGCCACGGTGTAGGCGCGGGCCAGGATCGCGTCAGCGCGGCGCCGGCCGGGCCCGGTCGGATCGGCGGCGTAGGGCGCCGCGTGCACGATCCGCAGTGCCACGTCGCGCAGCCGGGCCTCGCCTGCCGCCCAGAGGACCGCCCGCAACGCGGTCTCGGTTCCGTTGACACCGACGACCACGGGCGCATCATGGGCGTTCTCCTCGGTCACGGGATCTCCTCCGCACACATCTCGCCTGTGCGGTCAGCGTGCCCTCGGGCCGGCGCTGACCAGCAGGGCCGGGAGGCCCCCGGCCGCGGGTCCTCCTGCCCGCCCGATCAGGCCTGCCGGCGGTGGGCCGCCGCGGTGCCGGACGCGCACGCTGGTTCGGAGCCCGGCCAGCAGATGTGCCGGTCGTGACAGCAGGAGGTCGACGGTGGACGACCGGTCGAGAACCGTGGTGGTCGGAGCGGACGGGTCCCCCGGCTGCGAGGGCGCTGTCGCGTTCGCGCTGCAGGAGACGGTCCGCCGCGGAGCGCGGCTGATCGTCGTGGCGGCGTTCGACCTGCCGCCCTACTGGGCCGTCGCCTACGGCATGCCCGCCCCGCCCGAGGATTCCGAGGCGCTGCGCGCGACCATCCGCGAGGATGCGGAAGCCCAGGTCAGAAAGGTGGCGGACGGTCTCAGCGAACAGGAACGTGGCGCCCCGGTCGAGATCCGCCCGGCGATCGGCGATCCGGCCACCGCCCTGATCGACGCGGCTCAGAACGCCGACCTACTGGTGGTCGGTCATCGCGGTGGCGGGGGCTTCGCCAATCTGCTGCTCGGCTCGGTGGCCTCGAAATGCGTCCTGCACGCGACCTGCCCGGTCACGGTCGTGCCCACTCCGGACCGGGTGCCGGCGGGCTAGGGCGTGTCCCGCGGATCTTGATCTCCGGGTGCGGTAGTTGTCGTTCGTGCTGGAGCGCCATGACCTGACCGAGGCGGAGTGGGAGCGGCTGGAGCCGTTGTTGCCGGATCCGACGCCGCGTCG
>NZ_JAHDTG010000106.1 GCF_018531475.1 Pseudonocardia mahuensis | reverse complement strand
CGCGTGGGCGCCGCTGCGCGGCGCCGGGCCGGGCGCGCCGCGCTTCGGCTGGGTGGACGGCGACCTCGCGGTGCTGGACCGGCCGGGCTCGGGGCTGCTCGCGCGGCGGCTCTCCGACGGCACCGTCGGCTGGCAGCTGGGCTGGCGCGACCTGGGCGTCCGACCGCCCGCAGGGACGCCGCCGGCGGCCGCAACGGGCGGACGGCGCGTGGTCGCCAACGGCGCCACGGTGCTGGTACTCGACCCGGCCACCGGCGCCGCCGGCGCGGGCACCGTCGACGGCGGGGCACTCGATGCACTCGCCGCGGACCCGACCGGAACCGTGCTCGTGGCGCGCAACGGCGACCGGGTGACCGCCTTCAGACCGGGCGGCGCGGGTCGATGAACCCCGACTCGTAGGCCGCCACGACGGCCTGCGTGCGGTCCCGCGCCCCCAGCTTGGCCAGCACGTCGCCGACGTGCGTCCTGACCGTCTCCACGCCCAGCACCAGCTCGGCGGCGATCTCGGCGTTGGACAGCCCCCGGGCGATCAGGCGCAGCACCTCGGCCTCGCGCTCGGTCAGGCCGGTGTCACGCAGCCGGTCCCCGCCGCACCGGCCGCGGGTGGCGATCAGTTCGCGGACCGCGGCCGGGAACAGCAGCGACTCCCCCGCCGCGACGGTCCGTACCGCCTGCACGATCTCCACCGGGCGGGCCCGCTTGAGCACGAACCCCGTCGCGCCGGCCCGCAGCGCGTCGTAGACGCGGCCGTCGTTGCCGAAGGTGGTGAGGATCAGCACCCGGGGCGGGTGGTCCGAGGCCAGCACGTGCCTGGTCGCGGCGACGGGGTCCGTCGCGGACGTCCGGACGCCCATGAGCAGCACGTCCGGACGCAGCCGGCGCACCAGGCCGGGGACGTCGGCGCCGTCTTCGGCGGCCTCACCGAGAACCGTGATGTCGGGCTCCGCGTCGAGGATCGCGCACAGGCCGGCGCCGACGATCTCCTCGTCGTCCACCACCAGCACGCCGATCCCCGTCGGACCCACCCGGGGATCATCGCGCGAACGTCGACGGGAGCCGGGCTGCGACGCGCCATGAGCCGTCGCCCGTCAGCGGGGGTCGGCGGCCAGCAGGACGTCGGTGTCGAAACAGGTCCGGGTGCCGGTGTGGCACGCCGGGCCGGTCTGGTCGACGACGACGAGCAGCGCGTCGCCGTCGCAGTCGAGCCGGACCTCGTGCACGTGCTGCACGTGCCCGGACGTGTCGCCCTTGACCCAGTACTCCCCGCGGCTACGCGACCAGTACGTCGCCCGGCCGGTGGTCAGGGTGCGGTGCAGCGCCTCGTCGTCCATCCAGGCGACCATCAGCACCTCGCCCGTGCCCCGCTGCTGCGTCACCGCGCAGACCAGGCCGTCGGCGCTGCGCTTGAGCCGCGCGGCGATGGCCGGATCCAACGCCGAGTGCTCCACCCGCCCGGTCACCACGCTCACCGGACCTCCACGTCGCCGGCCCGCAGGCCGTCCTTGACCTCCCCGATCCGCAGCGTGCCGAAGTGGAACACGCTCGCGGCGAGGACCGCGTCGGCGCCGGCCCGGACCGCGGGCACGAAGTCGTCGACCTTGCCCGCGCCGCCGCTGGCGATCACCGGGACGTCGACCACCGCGCGCACCTGGCGGATCATCTCGAGGTCGAAGCCGGCCCGGGTGCCGTCGGCGTCCATCGAGTTCAGCAGGATCTCGCCGACCCCGAGCTCCTGGCCGCGCGCGGCCCACTCGACGGCGTCGATCCCGGTGCCGCGGCGCCCGCCGTGGGTGGTCACCTCGAATCCGGACGGGGTGGGCTCGCCGTCGCGGACCCGGCGGGCGTCGACCGAGAGCACGATGCACTGCGAACCGAACCGCCGGGCCGCCTCGTGCAGCAGCTCCGGGCGGGCGATCGCGGCGGTGTTGATGCTGACCTTGTCCGCGCCGGCGCGGAGCAGCCGGTCGACGTCGTCGGTGCTGCGGATGCCCCCGCCGACGGTGAGCGGGATGAACACCTGCTCGGCGGTGCGGCGGACCACGTCGAACATCGTCTCGCGGCCACCCGACGACGCGGTGACGTCGAGGAAGGTCAGCTCGTCGGCGCCTTCGTGGTCGTAGACGGCGGCCATCTCCACCGGGTCACCGGCGTCGCGCAGGTCGGCGAAGTTGACACCCTTCACCACCCGGCCGGCGTCGACGTCCAGGCACGGGATGACGCGGACCGCGACCCCCATGTCAGCCGGCCGCCCGGCCGGCCGAATCGACCGCGCGGACCGCCGCGAGCGCCTCGGGCAGCGTGAACCGGCCTGCGTACAGCGCCTTCCCGACGATCGAACCCTCCAGGTTGACCCCGGTCGCGGCGAGCTCCGCCAGGGCGACCAGGTCGGACACCTCCGCGATGCCGCCGGAAGCGATCACCGGCGCGGACGTCGCGTTGGCCACGTCGCGCAGCAGCTCGGTGTTCGGGCCGCGCAGCGTGCCGTCCTTGCTCACGTCGGTGACCACATACCGCGTGCAGCCGTCGCGGTCGAGCCGGGCCAGGGTCTCCCACAGGTCGCCACCGTCGGTGGTCCAGCCGCGGGCGGCGAGCCGGTGACCCTGCTCGGTGATCCGGACGTCGAGGCCGACGGCGATCCGGTCGCCGTGCTCGGCGACCGCGCGGGCGCACCACTCGGGGTTCTCCAGCGCGGCGGTGCCGAGGTTGACCCGGGCGCAGCCGGTGGCCAGGGCGCGCTCCAGCGAGGCGTCGTCACGGATGCCGCCGGAGAGCTCCACGGCGACGTCCAGCTTGCCGACCACGCCGGCCAGCAGCTCGGCGTTCGAGCCGCGACCGAACGCGGCGTCGAGGTCGACCAGATGGATCCACTCGGCGCCGTCGCGCTGCCAGGCCAGGGCAGCCTCGAGGGGGTCGCCGTAACCGGTCTCGGTGCCGGCCTCCCCCTGTACGAGACGGACGGCCTGACCGTCGGCGACATCGACCGCGGGCAGCAACGTGAAACTCACGCGCCGAAGCCTACCCAGCGACCGGCCACGCCCGAGGGCGACCGCCGGGCGGCGGTTTCAGAGGTCCTGCAGTAGCCATTCAGAGAGCCGTCGAAGTGCCCGTCGGAGCCCGTCGGAGAGCCATGGAGACGCACGATGCGTCCGGGCCGTGACGGACCTCGAATCGGACCGCCGACGCGTCGGCCGACAGCGGCCCGCTGACGGCCGAGACGCTCTCGGAACCGTCCCACCAGCGTGGTCCGGTCGACGGATCGGCCGGCCCCCGGGCGACCCGGCAGACGAGCCGATCGGGCTCCTCCCACATGTCCAGGGTCGCCTCGCCGCGTTCGACCGCCGCGACGATGATCTCGTCGGCCATCCGGCTGAACCGGCGGGCCGCCTCCTCCGGCACCCAGCGCCGCGCCACCGAGTAGGTGAGGACCGTGACCGTCGCGAGCCCGTGCCGATCGATGCGCGCCCGGGCCCAGAAGGGCCGGACCTCGACCCCGGAGTGGCCGTGGCCGTGTCGCACCTCGTCGGCCACGCGACGTCCCGCCCTTCACCCGTTCGTCGATCGCGCGGTTCCCCGTCGCGGGCAGGGCCGCACCTGCGCCTCAGCCGGGACGACTCGCGGTCGGCGCGGCCACCGAGGCACCGTCCCCGCCGGCCGGAGGTCCGAGCTCGTCGGCGAGGAGGTACTCGCTGTCGAGGTAATAGGGGTTCTCCAGCACGATGCCCTCCATCCAGACCCTCGGGTGCACCTTGACGACCGGGACCGACCACCTCGGCACCGAACCGCTCCAGGTCGTACATACAGGCGGTGACCTGGGGGTACTTCCTGGACCACAGGTTGAACCGCGATTCGTAGCGGGCCAGGTCGTCGATGAAGTCCGGCGCGATCAGGGGCTGCGCCCAGGTCATGTCGGCCCCGATGCGGGCGAAGGTGCGGTGTTGCTCCTCGTAGGTCGCGCTCGCCCAGGCGTCCCAGAACCGGAGCATCCGCTCCGAGGCGAACCCGCCGGTCTGCAGGTGGCTCCCGCTCGGCCCGGTGAACTCGAGCAGGCCCTCCGCCCGGTCGTCCGGACCGGCCGGCGCCGCTACCCCCCGCCGGCCGCCGATGGTCGCGCAGAGCCGATCCTGCTCGCTGGGCGCGATCATGCAATAGCACTTGTGGCCGACATCGAGGCCCTCGGCGAGGAAGCCGACCATCAGCTCGTCCCGCTGGGACGCGCCGCGGTACAGCACGCACAGATGGTCGTGCTCGGCCATCGGCAGCCCGCCGAGAGTGGCCGCGGGACGTGACATCGGTTGTCCGGCCGAAGACGTCATCAGAACACCTCCGCAAAGCCGAACACCGTACGGCGGATCGACCGGGCATCACCTCGTCCCGTCGTGCCGACACCGCGATGGGATTTCGGCCCCGCAGACCGACGCGCGAGCTGCGCTTCGACCTGCGGCGTGAGATGAACATCAGCGCGGCTGGACCATGATCGAACCGCGCTGGCGTGCACCTCACGGTGGCGGTTTCAGCCGACGACGTCTCGCAGCCAGTTCTGCAGGACGGTCGCCCCGGCGTCGCCGGACTTCTCCGGGTGGAACTGGGTCGCCGATAGCGCGCCGTTCTCGACCGCCGCGACGAAGTCCTCGCCGTGCTGGGCCCAGGTGACCAGCGGCGCGCGCAGCGACGGGGAGACCTCCATCTCCCAGCGCCGCACCCCGAAGGAGTGCACGAAGTAGAACCGGGTGTCCGCGTCGAGCCCGGCGAACAGCGTCGACCCGCGTGGCGCACGGACGGTGTTCCAGCCCATGTGCGGCAGCACGTCCGCCTTGAGCCGCTCGACCGTGCCGGGCCACTGGCCGCAGCCCTCGGTGCGGTCACCCCCCTCGACGCCGAGGTCGAACATGATCTGCATCCCGACGCAGATGCCGAGCACGGGCCGGCCCCCGGCGAGGCGGCGTTCGATGATCCGCCGGCCACCCACCGAGGACAACCCGGCCATGCAGGCGGCGAACGCCCCGACGCCGGGCACCACCAGGCCGTCCGCCTCGACCGCGGCCTCGGCGTCAGCGGTCACCGTGACGTCGGCACCGACACGGCGCAACGCCCGTTCCGCGGAACGCAGGTTGCCCGATCCGTAGTCCAGCACGACGATCCGCGACACGTGGCCAGGATAGACACACCGGCCGCCACGACCGGGTAGCCGAGGCGGACCCGAACGGGTCACCCGGTCACGACGTGGGTCTGCGTCAGGCCGCGACCAGGCCCAGTCGTGGGGCCAGGTAGGGCACCGTCCGACTCTCGGTGACGTTCACCACCTCCGCCGGCCTGCCCGCGACCACGACCCGGCCACCGTCGCTGCCCGCACCGGGTCCGAGGTCGATGATCCAGTCGGCCGTGGCCACGACGTCCATGTCGTGCTCGACGACGACCACGGAGTCCCCGGTGTCGACGAGGCGGTGCAGTTGCCGGGTGAGCAGCTCGATGTCGGCGGGGTGCAGGCCCGCGGTCGGCTCGTCGAGGACGTACAGGGTGTGCCCGCGCCGGGTGCGCTGCAGCTCGGTCGCGAGCTTGATCCGCTGGGCCTCGCCGCCGGACAGCTCGGTGGCCGGCTGGCCCAGGCGCAGGTAACCCAGCCCCACGTCACGCAGCGTCGTCAGGCTCCGGGCCGCCGGCCGCACGTCGGCGAGGAACTCCGCAGCGTCGTCCACGGGCATGTCCAGCACCTCCGCGATGTTCCTGCCGCGGTAGCGGACCTGCAGCGTCTCGGGGTTGTAGCGGGCCCCGTGGCAGGTCGGGCAGGGGGCGTAGGTACCGGGCAGGAACAGCAGTTCGACGGCGACGAAGCCATCCCCCTGGCAGGTCTCGCAGCGCCCGCCGGGGACGTTGAAGGAGAACCGTCCGGCGGTCCAGCCGCGGGCCCGGGCCTCGTCGGTGGCGGCGAACAGGCGGCGCACCGCGTCGAACATGCCGGTGTAGGTCGCGAGGTTGGAGCGCGGCGTGCGGCCGATGGGCCGCTGGTCGACCCGCACCATGCGCTCGATCAGCTCCAGCCCCTCGGCGATCACCCCGAGTGAGGCGTCGTGGTCCAGGTCGAGGACCTCGACCTCGGTCCCGTCGGAGCCGGCGGGCTCCGGTTCGACGAACCCGTCCCGGGAGCGCAGGTACCGGGTGACGACGTCGCCGAGGACCTTGCACACCAGCGTCGACTTGCCCGAGCCGGACACGCCGGTGACCGCGGTGAACACGCCCAGCGGCAGCTCGACGTCGAGGTCACCCAGGTTGTTCCAGGTGACGTGGTGCAGGCGCAGCCATCCGCACGGCGTCCGCGGGGTGTGGCGCTGCCGCCGGGCCTCGCCGAACAGGTAGCGGCGCGTCACCGACTCCTCGACGTGCGCCAGGCCGGGCACCGGGCCGCTGTGCAGCACCCGGCCGCCGTACTGGCCCGCGCCCGGACCGACGTCGACGATCCAGTCGGCGCGGCGCACCACGTCCATGTTGTGCTCGACGACGAACAGCGAGTTGCCGGCACCCTTGAGCCGGTCCAGCACCAGCAGCAGCGGCTCGGTGTCGGCCGGGTGCAGCCCGGCCGAGGGCTCGTCCAGCACGTAGGCGACGCCGAACAGCCCCGAGCGCAGCTGCGTGGCCAGCCGCAGCCGCTGCATCTCGCCGGCCGAGAGCGTCGGGGTGGGGCGGTCCATGCTCAGGTAGCCCAGGCCGAGCTCGGTGAGCACCTCGATCCGGTCGACGAGGTCGCGGGCGATGAGCACCGCGACCTCGGTCAGCTCACCCGAGTCGGCCGACTCGTACGCCGCCCCGGCGTCGGTCCGCTCGGCCGTGGGCCGCAGCAGCACGGCGAGCCGGGTCAGCGGCATCGCCGCCAGCTGGGCGATGGGGTAGCCGGCGAAGGTCACGGCCAGCGCCTCGGGCCGCAGCCGGGCGCCGTGGCAGACCGGGCACTCGACCGTCGTGACGAACCGGAGCACCCGCTGGCGCATCGCCGGGCTCTTCGAGTCGGCGAGGGTGTGCCGGACGTAGCGCTCGGCGCTGGAGAACCGGCCCTGGTAGGTGTAGTCGGCCTGCACGGGGGCGCGGCGGGGATCGATCGTGACGATCGGCTGCTCGTCGGTGAACAGGATCCAGTTCCGCTCGGACCGGGGGAGCTCCCGCCACGGCCGGTCGATGTCGTGGCCCAGCGTGACGAGGATGTCGCGCAGGTTCTGGCCCTGCCAGGCGCCGGGCCAGGCGGCGATCGCGCCCTCCCGGATGGTCAGCGACGGGTCCGGGACGAGCGTCTCCTCGGTGACCATGTGGATCCGGCCCAGGCCGTGGCACTCCGGGCAGGCGCCCACCGGCGTGTTCGGAGAGAACGCGTCGGAGTCCAGCCGCTCGGTCGTCCCCGGCGGGTAGGTCCCGGCCCGGGAGAACAGCATCCGCAGGAAGTTCGACAGGGTCGTGATCGTGCCGACCGTGGAGCGCGAGCCGGGCGTGCTGCGGCGCTGCTGGAGGGCGACGGCGGGCGGCAGGCCGGTGACCTCCTGCACCTTCGGGGCCTCCACCTGTTGCAGGAGCCGCCGGGCGTAGGGCGCGACGGACTCGAAGTAGCGGTGCTGCGCCTCGGCGTAGAGGGTGCCGAACGCCAGCGACGACTTGCCCGATCCCGACACCCCGGTGAACACGACCAGCGCGTCGCGCGGCACGTCCACGTCGACGTCGCGGAGGTTGTGCACCCGCGCACCACGCACGTGGACGAACGGGTCGTGCGCCCGCACGGACGTCGGGTCCCACGGGCAGGTCACGTCGACCGGCCCGGTGTCTGCCTCCGCGACCATCGGACCAGCCTGCGGGTATGAACCATCGGTGACGTCCGCCCGGGAGGTGGAACCCGGTCCTACCGGATCGACCCGTCGGAGTCACCGGATGGTCATGGGCCGCCCTGCTACCTACCGTTCACAGGTTGTCGCCCCGCGGCAGCGGCATTCGCCGTGCACCTCGTAGTCGACCACGCTGCCCCGGGCGTCGAGGCTGACGCGGCAACACTCCTCGAGGAGCTCCGCGAACTGGTGCCGGCCACGTTGCACACGCGACTTCATCCCGGAGACCGAGATCCCCTCGAGCCTCGCCGCCTCGGCCTGGGTGTGGCCTTCGAGATCGGTGAGCTCGAGGGCGCGCCGGTAGACGGGGGGCAGCGCCGCCAATAACGGCTGGACCCAGCCGGCGAGCTCGGCCCGGGCGTCGTCCTGGTCGTCCAGGTCGTCGAGCCGGCTGTCGACCGGATCCGCGACGTCCGCTCGCGGGTCGATGCCGAGACGCTCCGGGTGCCGGGCGGTGCGCCGGTAGTGATCGATGACGGCGTTGCGGGCGATGCGGAACACCCAGCTGGTGACCTTGCCGGGGTCGTCGAGGCGGTCGAGGTGCTGGTGGATGCGGAGCATGATGTCGCCGACGACGTCGCCGGCCTGATCGGGATCGGCGATCCGGCGCCGGACGAAGTCCTGGAGCGAGGCTCCGAGCTCCTGCCAGACGTCCTGCACGGTGAACCTGTCCGTCGTGAGTGCGCTCACTGTCCTGCCCTCCCCTGACTCCGCGCCGATGCCTCCATCACTGATGACGACGCTAGCGGCCGAAGGACGCACGGAACCCGCCCCGCAGGGCGGTCGCCCGGTTGCCGCGCGTCCATACCGCCGTGGCGGCGTCTGTAATCGCGACCCTGCACACCAGGAGGAGCACCGGTTCCCACGGGTCGGCCCAGCGCTGCGCCCTTGCGGGCGAGCCTGCAAGCGCCCGTGTCCAGGAGGTAGCCATGTCCCGAGTCCAGCTCGCCCTCAACGTCTCCGACCTCGACGCCGCGGTCGACTTCTATTCGAAGCTGTTCGCGACCGAGCCGGCCAAGCACCGGCCCCGGTACGCCAACTTCGCCGTCGCCGAGCCACCGCTGAAGCTCGTGCTGATCGAGAACCCGGACGCCGCCGACCGACTCAACCACCTCGGTGTCGAGGTCGAGAGCACCGACGACGTCCGGGCAGCGACGGGCCACCTCACCGGTGCGGGCCTCGCGACGGCCACCGAGGAGGAAGTCGCCTGCTGTTTCGCCGTGCAGGACAAGGTGTGGGTCGACGACCCCGACGGCGCCCCGTGGGAGATCTACACGGTCCTCGGGCCGGCCGAGCACCCCGCAGGCGAGCTGCGCAGCGTCGATCCGGAATCGAAGGCCGACGTCTGCTGCGCGGGCGCGCCGGAGTCCACCGCCCGCTGCTGCTGAGCTCGCAGCCCGGCAGGCGCGCCCAACTCGTCACCCACGACGCGCGCCGCAAATACCCCACGCACCCACCCCGCGTTGTGGAGCCGCAACGCCGTCACAGGGCCGTCCGCGACAGCGACAGGGCTCCACAACGCGGGCTGGGTCAGAGGGTGCCCTTGGTCGACGCGATCCCGGTGATCCGGGCGTCCGGCTCGGTGGCCGCGCGCAGCGCCCGGGCCACGGCCTTGAACTCGGCCTCGGTGATGTGGTGCGGGTCCCGGCCGCCGAGCACCCGCACATGCAGCGCGAGGTGACCGTGGAAGGCCAGCGACTCGAACACGTGCCGGTTGAGCACCGTCGGGTAGTGCCCGCCGACGACGAACCCGGTCATCACCTCGGGCTCGCCGGTGTGCACGGTGTACGGCCGCCCGGACACGTCGACGACGGCCTGGGCGAGCGCCTCGTCCATCGGGATCCAGGCGTCGCCGAACCGGCGGATGCCCTTCTTGTCCCCCAACGCCTGGCGCAGCGCCTGACCGAGCACGATCGACACGTCCTCGACGGTGTGGTGCACGTCGACCTCGACGTCGCCCTCCGCGCGGACCGTCAGGTCGAACGCGCCGTGCTTGCCCAACGCGTCGAGCATGTGGTCGAAGAACGGGACGCCGGTGGCGATATCCGTCGTGCCGGTGCCGTCGAGACCGATCTCGACGAGGACCTTGGACTCCTTGGTGATCCGCTCGACGCGGCCGATGCGGCTCATCGTTCTCCCTCGCTGCGCTCGTCGATGACGTCCGCTGCGACCTGCAGGAACGCGTCGTTCTCCTCGGGCGTACCGATCGTGACCCGCAGCCGCTGCGGGATCCCGACGTCCCGGATCAGCACACCGCGGCCGAGGAACGCCCGCCACGCCCGCGGGGCGTCGGCGAACCGGCCGAACAGCACGAAGTTGGCGTCGCTGGGCACCACGTCGTAGCCGGCGGCGGCCAGTTCGGACACCACCCGGTCGCGCTCGGCGCGCAGCATCGCAACCGACCCGAGCGTGGCCCCGGCGTGCCGCAACGACGCGCGCGCGGCGGCCTGGGTGAGCGCCGAGAGGTGGTAGGGCAGCCGGACGAGCTGCAGCGCGTCGACGACGGCGGGTGCGGCAGCGAGGTAACCGAGCCGCCCACCGGCGAACGCGAACGCCTTGCTCATCGTGCGGCTGACGATCAGCTTGTGGCCGTGGGTCCCGAGCAGGGTGACCGCGCTGGGCCGGTCGGAGAACTCGGCGTAGGCCTCGTCGACGATCACCATGCCGGGCGCGGCGTCGATCAGCCGGACCAGCTCGTCCGGTTCCAGCGACTGTCCCGTCGGGTTGTTCGGGCTGGTCAGGAACGTGAGGTCGGGGGCCCGCTCGGCGAGCAGCGCGGCCGAAGCGTCGACGTCGATCGCGAAGTCGGCGCGCCGCGGAGCGGGCAGCCACTCGGTGCGGGTGCCCGCGGCGATGATCGGGTGCATCGAGTAGGACGGCTCGAAGCCGACCGCGAGCCGTCCCGGTCCGCCGAACGCCTGCATCACCTGCTGCAGGATCTCGTTGGACCCGTTGGCGGCCCACAGGTTCGCGGTCGTCAGCGGCACCCCGGTGTCGGCCGTCAGGTAGGCGGCGAGATCCGTGCGCAGCGCGACGGCGTCACGGTCGGGGTAGCGGTGCAGGTCGGCGGCAACCTCCCGGGCGGCCGCGGAGACGTCCGCGACCAGCTCCGGCGGCGGCGGGTACGGGTTCTCGTTGGTGTTCAGCCGCACCGCGACGTCGAGCTGAGGCGCGCCGTAGGGGCTCTTGCCCCGCAGGTCCTCGCGCAGCGGGAGCGCGTCGAGCGTGACGCCGGACCCGACCACGGTCTCCTCGACGGCGGTCACTGCGCGAACCGCGCCGTGACGGCGGCCCCGTGGGCCGGCAGGTCCTCCGCTGCGGCCAGCGTGACGACCTGGCCGGCCACGTCCCGCAGCGCGTCCTCGGTGTACTCGACGAGGTGCACGCCGCGCAGGAACGTCTGCACCGAGAGCCCGCCGGAGTGCCGGGCGCACCCGCCGGTGGGCAGCACGTGGTTGGAGCCGGCGCAGTAGTCGCCGAGCGAGACCGGCGCCCATGGGCCGACGAAGATCGCTCCGGCGTTGCGCACCCGCAGTGCGACGGCGCGGGCGTCCTCGGTCTGGATCTCCAGGTGCTCGGCGGCGTAGGCGTCGACCACGACGACGCCGTCGTCGAGGTTCGCGACGAGGATGGTGCCCGACTGCCGGCCGCGCAGCGCCGTGCGGATCCGCTCGACGTGCTTGGTCTGCAGGATCTGCCGCTCCAACTCGGCGTCGACGGCGTCGGCGAGCTCCGGGGAGGTGGTGACCAGCACCGACGCGGCATTCGGGTCGTGCTCGGCCTGGCTGATCAGGTCGGCGGCCACGTGCGCCGGGTCGGCGGTGTGATCGGCCAGCACCGCGATCTCGGTGGGGCCCGCCTCGGAGTCGATGCCGATCAGCCCGCGGAGCAGCCGCTTGGCCGCGGTGAGGTAGATGTTGCCCGGGCCGGTGACGATGTCGACGGGCTCGAGCTCGGTGCCGCTCCCGTGATCGACGGTGTCGGTGCCGCCGTAGGCCAGCAGCGCGACGGCCTGCGCGCCGCCGGCGGCCCACACCTCGTCGACCCCGAGCAGTGCGGCGGCGGCGAGGATCGTCGGGTGCGGCAGCCCGCCGTGCTCGGCCTGCGGCGGCGAGACGACGACGAGCGACTCGACGCCTGCGGCCTGCGCCGGTACCACGTTCATCACCACCGACGACGGGTAGACCGCTAGGCCGCCCGGCGCGTAGAGCCCGACCCGGCGGACCGGCACGAACCGTTCGGTGACGGTGCCGCCGGGGACGACCTGGGTGGTGACATCGGTGCGGCGCTGGTCGGCGTGGACCTTGCGGGCGCGCTCGATCGAGGTCTCCAGGGCCTCGCGGACGGCCGGATCGAGCGCGGCGAGCGCGGCGGTGAGCGTCTGCCGTGGTACCCGGACCGCGGCGGGGCGCACCCGGTCGAACCGCTCGGAGAACTCCAGCACCGCGTCCACGCCGCGGTCGCGGACCGCGTCGACGATGGGGCGGACCTGATGGAGCACCGCGTCCACGTCGACCTCGGCGCGCGGCAGCGCCGCCCGCAGCTCGGCGGGCCGGGGCAGTCCGGTGGAACGCAGATCGGTGCGGCGGAGCATGGTCCCCAGGATAGTTGCCTCGTTTCGCTCGGTTCGTGCGCGGCGACGGCTGCACGAGCGACTCCTGCCACTCACAGGGGCCGCAGGTCCAACCCGAGATCGAGCGCCACGACGGAGTGGGTCAGCGCACCGACCGCGATGAAGTCGACGCCGGTCTCGGCGTACTCGCGGGCGTTCGCGAGCACGAGTCCACCGGAGGACTCCAGCAGTGTCGCCGATTCCCCCCGGCGGCGGACCGCCTCCCACGTGTCGGCCACCGAGAAGTTGTCCAGCAGCACCAACTCGGCGTCCAGTGCGAGCACCTCGTCGAGCTGGGCCAGCGAGTCGACCTCCACCTCGCAGGGCAGGTCCGGTGCGAGGGACCGGGCGGCGGCCAGTGCGGCGCCGACCGACCCGGCCGCGGCCACGTGGTTGTCCTTGATCAGCACGGCGTCGCCGAGCCCGAGCCGGTGGTTCACCCCACCGCCGCAACGCACGGCGTACTTCTCCAGCAGCCGCAGCCCCGGCAGCGTCTTGCGGGTGTCCCGGATCGCGGCGTGGGTCCCGGCGACGGCGTCGACCCAGGCCCGGGTCGCGGTGGCCACCCCGGAGAGGTGGCACAGCAGGTTGAGCGCCGTCCGCTCCGCGGTGAGCAGGCCCCGGACCGGGGCCCGCACGACGAGCGCCGGCTCCCCGGCGACCAGTCGGTCGCCGTCGGCCGCAGCGGCGAGCACCTCGTAGCCGTCCGCCCCGAGCACGGTGTCGAGCACCGCGCGCGCGGGCGGCAGCCCGGCGAGCACACCCGGCTTGCGGGGGGTGAACTCCCCCACCGCGACCGCGTCGGCGGGCACGGTGGCCGCGGTCGTGGCGTCCGGGCCGTAGCGCAGGTCCTCGGCCAGCGCGGTGTCGACGACGCGGCGCAGGTCGTCGAGATCGGGGCCGGTGAGCGTGCCGGTCATGCGGCACCGACCGCGGCGAGCTCCGAGTGCACGACCGGTGCACCGGACGGGTCGAGCGCGACGACCAGGCTGGCGCGCTGCCAGGCGTCGTCGCGGTCCGGGAAGTCGGTGCGCACGTGGCAACCTCGGCTCTCGGTACGGGTGCCGGCGGCGGCGAGCACGGCCTGGGCCAGCAGGGTCAGCGCGGCGTCCTCCACCCCGGCCCGGTCGATCGGGGCCCCGACCAGGGTCGCGGCCTCGACCGCGTCGGACGCGGCCGCGAGGCCCGCGGCGTCCCTGCCGATCCCGGCACCGGTGCTCATCGCGCGCTGCACGGTCGCGCGCTCGGCGATGCCCGCGACGAGCGGCGGGATCCGGACCGCTCCGGCGACGGGGCGGGGCCCTGCCAGGTCGGCGGCCACGGCGCGGGCCGCCCGGGCGCCGACGACGAGACCCTCCAGCAGGCTGTTCGACGCCAACCGGTTGGCCCCGTGCAGGCCGGTGCGGGCCACCTCGCCCGCGGCGTACAGGCCGGGCACGGCGGTGCGACCGTCCACATCGGTGACGATGCCGCCGCACGCGTAGTGCGCCGCGGGGGTCACCGGGATCGGCTCGGTCACCGGGTCGACGCCGATCGCGCGGCAGGCCGCGTGCACGGTCGGGAACCGGCTCGCGAAGCCGTCGAGCCCGGTGGCGTCGAGCCAGACGCACTCCGTGCCCGTGTCGGCCAGCCGCCGGGTGATGGCGGCCGCGACGACGTCCCGCGGCGCCAGCTCGGCCAGCGGGTGCACGCCGAGCATGAACCGGCGCCCGGCCCGGTCGAGCAGCAGCGCGCCCTCGCCGCGCACCGCCTCGGTGACCAGCGGGCGCCGCCCGCTCGCGCCCGGGGTGTGGAGCACCGTCGGGTGGAACTGCACGAACTCGAGGTCGGCCGCGGCGGCCCCGGCGCGCAGCGCGAGGGCGATGCCGTCGCCGGTCGCGGTCTCGGGGTTCGTGGTGCTCGCGAACAGCTGGCCGTAGCCGCCGCTGGCCAGCACGACCGCCGGGGCGTGCAGCGCGCCGGGGCGGCCGTGATCGTCGAGGACCGCCAGACCGGTGACCCGGCCGGCATCGTCGCGCAGCGCGTCCACCGCGACGTGGCCGGTGAGCAGCGGCAACCCCCGGCCGGCCGCCGTCGCGACCAGCGCCCGCTCGATCTCGGCGCCGGTCGCGTCGCCGCCGGCGTGCACGACCCGGAACGCGGAGTGCCCACCCTCCCGGGTCCGCGCGAGCCGGGACGGCGGGCGCTCCGACGGATCGGGGTCGAAGACCGCGCCACGGGCGCGCAACCGGGCGACCGCGTCCGGGCCGCCGGCGATGATCGAGGCCACGGCCGCGGCGTCGTTCAGTCCGCCGCCGGCGGCGAGGGTGTCGGCGACGTGGGTGTCGACGGTGTCGCCGGGAACGTCCCCGACGACGACCGCCACGCCGCCCTGCGCCCACCACGTGCACCCGGCGTCGGCCGCGTCCTTGGTCACCACGACCACGCGCAGGCCGGCCTCGGCCACGTCGAGAGCGACGGTCAGCCCGGCGACGCCGCTGCCGACGACCACGACGTCCGCGCTCGCCTCCCACGCCGACGGCGCAGCGCCGGCGAGCGGGCCGTGGGGGGTCATTCGCCGCCCCCCGGCCGGCCGATCTCGATCATCCGCTGCACCGCGGCCCGGCCGCGCGCAGCGAGCTCGGGGTCGACGTGCACCTCGTCGGTGCCCTCGCGCAGCGACCGCAGCAGCGCCTCCGGGGTGATCATCTTCATGTACCTGCAGGACGCGCGGTCGTTCACCGCCCGGAAGTCGACCTCGGGGGCGGCCCGGCGCAGCTGGTGCAGCATCCCGATCTCCGTCGCGACCAGCACGGACGTCGCGTGGGTCTCCCGGGCCGCGTCGAGCATCCCACCGGTGGACAGGATCTTGACCCGCTCGGCGGGCACGGCCCCGGCCCCGGCCAGGTAGAGCGCCGAGGTGGCGCACCCGCACTCGGGGTGCACGAACAGCTCGGCATCGGGGTCGGCCTCCACCTTGGCGGTGAGCGCGGGCCCGCTGATACCGGCGTGCACGTGGCACTCTCCCGCCCAGATGCGCATGTTCTCCCGGCCGGTGATCCGGCGGACGTGCGCGCCGAGGAACTGGTCGGGCAGGAACAGCACCTCGCGGTCGGCCGGGATCGACTCCACGACCTCGACGGCATTCGACGACGTGCAGCACACGTCGGTCTCGGCCTTCACCGCAGCGGTGGTGTTGACGTAGGAGACCACGACGGCACCGGGGTGCTCGGCCTTCCAGGCGCGCAGTTGGTCGGCCGTGATCGAGTCGGCCAGCGAGCAGCCGGCCCGGGCGTCGGGGATGAGGACCGTCTTGTCCGGAGCGAGGATCTTGGCCGTCTCGGCCATGAAGTGCACCCCGCAGAACACGATGGTCTCGGCGTCGGCGGCGGCCGCGATACGGGAGAGCGCCAGCGAGTCCCCCACGTGGTGGGCCACGTCCTGGATCGCCGGCACCTGGTAGTTGTGCGCCAGCACGACGGCGTTGCGGCGCTCCGCCAGGGCGCGGACCTCGTCGGCCCAGGCCGCGTCAGGTGCGCGCTCGACCGGCGGGACCTCCGGGAGAACCTGGGACAGGCTCATGACTGGACCTCCATCCATGTTTTCGACTATGGATCGAAAACGACCGCGATGGTAGCACCGGGCCCGCGTACACGGCACCGCTCACGTGACCCTCGCCTCAGACCCCGTTCATGTCCCGCTCGGTTCCGCGACGTCCCGGGTTCACCGCCCGTGGCGGGTCGGGCACCCGGCGCGGCCGGGGCCTACGATTCCGACATGCCCGGCCGTGCCGATCCGCAAGGCAGCCGCGCGACGGGTCACGAGGTGCTCGCCGCCGTGCTGCAGATCCGGGACGGCGCCCTGAAGGTGCTCGCGTGGCAGCGCGCACTGCCCCCCGACCCCGGTCGCTGGGCCCTGCCCGGTGGACGGCTGCGCGACGACGAGGACGTCGAGGCCTCGGTACGCCGCCAGCTCGCGGAGAAGGTCGACGTCCGGGAGGTCACCCACGTCGAGCAGATCTCCGTGTTCAGCGACCCCGACCGGGTCCCGGGCGACCGGCTCGTCGCGACCGCCTTCCTCGGCCTGGTCCCCTCCGACGCCGACCCCGCCGTCCCGGAGGACACCGCCTGGCACCCGGTCGCCGCGCTGCCGGCGACGGCCTTCGACCACGCCGACATCGTCGCCGCCGCACGGGACCGGCTGCGGGCCAAGCTGTCCTACACCAACCTCGGCTTCGCGCTGGCCCCGGCCGAGTTCACGATCTCCGCGCTGCGCGAGCTCTACTCCGCCGCGCTCGGCCACCCCGTCTCCGCGACCAACCTGCAGCGGGTGCTCACCCGCCGCAGGTTGCTGGAGCCGACCGGGGAGGTCGCCCCGCCCGGACCGGCCGGCGGACGACCCGCCGCGCTGTTCCGGTTCACCGATCGTTCCCTGCGGGTGACCGACGCGTTCGCCGTGCTGCGGCCGCCGGGCGAGCCGGGACGAACCGTCGTAACGTAGTCGCCGTGGCCGCGTCCCTTCCCCTCTTTCCTCTGGGCACGGTCCTCATGCCCGGTGCGTCGCTGCCGCTGCACATCTTCGAGCCGCGGTACCGCCAGCTGACCGTCGACCTCGTCACCGGTGCGGCGCCGGGCAAGCAGTTCGGGGTCGTCGCGGTCCGCGAGGGCTGGGCCCCCGATGAGCACGGCATCGACGGGTTGCACACGGTCGGTTGCACCGCCGATCTGCTCGACGTCCGGCGGCTGCCCGACGGCCGGTTCGACATCGTGACCCGGGGTGCCCGCCGATTCCGCCTGCTCGAGCTCGATGCGGAGTCCAAGCCGTACCTGATGGGTTCGGTCGAGTACCTGCCCGACGAGCCGGCGGGGCCGGCGGCCGGCGACACCACCCCGATGCTGACGGCCGCCGCCCGGGCCGCGCACCGCCGCTACTGCTCCACGGCGTGGAAGAGCGACGACTGGTCCGAGCCCGAGAACGACGTCGCGCCCGACACCCTGGCCCACCTGCTGGCCGCCGACTGCCTGCTCCCGATGAGCGATCGGCAGCGCCTGCTCGAGCAGACTTGCCCGACGACGCGACTGAAGATGGTCCGGGCGCTGATGGCGCGCGAGACCGGCCTGCTCACGCAGCTGCGCGCGGTCCCGGCCCCGATGACCACGTTCGCGGTGGAGCACAGCTTCAACTGATCCCCGCGAGTCGGGGCCGTCCCGTGCGCGAGTCGCGGTCGGGTCCCGTACGAGGACATGGCGCTCAAGGTCCCGGTCACCCCGTGGAGCCTCGCCGCGGCGCACCTCGGGTGGTCAGCGCCAGCCGTAGCGGGTGCGCAGTTCCGCCGCCACCCGGTCGAAGCGGGCGCGCTCCAGGACAGCGCCCTCGCGCCGGATGTCGTGCTCCCCGACCTCGAGCACCCGGTCGAGCCGGATGAACGACGCGCGGCCCTGACGGTCCCACGCGCCGGACCCGATGCCGACCCAGTCGGGGTCGTCGGCCCGGTCGTGCTGGCTGGAGAGCATCAGCCCGAGCAGGTCGGACCCGCGCCGCCCCACCACGAGCAGCGGCCGGTCCTTGCCCTGGCTCGCGTCCTCCTCGAAGGGCACCCACGCCCAGACGATCTCCCCCGGATCGGCGGCGCCGTCCAGGTCGGGCGCGTACACGATGGTCGCGGCGCGGTCCGCCGCCGGTGCCGTGCGCACCCCATCCCGGGCAGGAGCCGACAGGCGGGGGACGTCCGGTGCAGACTGGCGGGGAGCCGGGCGCTCCGGCGCTGCCGGGCCGGCCCCGCCGCCCTTCTTCTTCGACTCCGACAGCAGGTCGAGCCCGATCGTGACGGCCTTCTTGAGCAGGTTCCCCCAGTTCGCCATGGGCGACAGCATGACCGACCTCCGGTCCGTGGCCCGAACCGACCTCGGGGCCCGCGAGGATCTGTGACACGGTTCTCCCGGCACCGTTGTCACCGCGCCGCGCCCCGAGGTGGCGGACGGCACTACAGGTCCAGTACCAGCCTGGGGATGAGCCCGCGAGCTGCAGATCATCATGCGGCCCGAGCCGGTGCGTGGACTTCGGCGAGCCCACGGAGATCACCGGGCACATGAAGCTCAGGTTGCACATGGAGGCGAACGGGTCCGACGACATGGACGTGTTCGTCGGGGTCTACGAGCTCAACGCCGGAGAGTTCGTCCCGCAGTCGTTCTACACGTTCTTCGACGACGGACCGGTGGTCCTGGGCCGGCTGCGCGCACAGGAGGACACGGCCGACAGTGGCCGGCACATCGTGCACATGGTTCGGCTCACACATGGTGCTCCCGGTCATCCCGGGCGAGCTCGTCGGGAGCACGCTCAGCCGTTCCGGTCGATCTCCTCGAGGTCCTCCAGCAGCAACCGGATCTCCTTGAGGCGCTGCGCCTGCCGGTACTGCTCGCGACCGATGGCGATGCGCTCGGCGAAGAGCTGCTCGCGCAGTTCCTGATTGCTGCGGTGCTCTGCGTGTGCCTTCATTGCTGATCCCACCCAGTGATTTCCTGGCTTCGAACGATGCTCGACCTCTGCGCACACGATGCCCTCGCGGTATCGGCGGACGAGGGGCGCTCCCCCCAACAGGCGGGAACCCCACCGTGCTCGAGGTGGTGACAACCCCCGTTGGCCGTCCGGCGCCCCGACGAGCACCACCGGAACCCGCGAGACGCGGAGCAACGATAAGCGAGCGGCAGCGGCCCCTTCCGCCCGCCCCGTCATGCGCTCGCCAGCAGGTCGACGCGGTGTACGACGTTCCTCCGGGGCCACCGGGGATCCAGGGTGGCGGATGGAACATCGGGAACCCGCCGGTGACCGTGACCTCCCACTCGCCGACGTGGATCACCGTGTGGTGGCGCGGGCCGGGGTGTTCGATCAGGACATTCGGCGGCGAGCGGTCCACAAGGGTGGTGAACGGTCGGCGCCGGGCTAACCAACGGGCCCGCCGCGGGCGCCACGACCTGCTCGACGAACCGGGTATGCGTCGACGTCCGCTCCGAAGTACACCTGCAGAAGCTCGAGACCCACGCGACCCTGACTCTTGCCGACCGGCTGGGCACGGCTGTGCTCGAGCCGGGCGTCGGACCGGTCCCGTCCGGTGAGTCGGCGTCCCCGGCGGGAGCCGCCTCGTCGCGCTGCCGCTCCCCCATGCCGCCCGGCGGATGGGTAATCGTTCCCGGTCACCCACCGTTCGACGACGGGGCCCATGCGCGCGACCGTCCTGCACGGCGCCGGCGACGTGCGGATCGAGGAGGTGCCCGGCCCGGTCCTGCACCAGCCGACCGACGCGGTCGTGCGCGTCACCGCGCCCGCCGGGTTGCGCTACCTCGGACGTGTCGGGCTCGGCTCGGGCCGGGCTATCCCGCCGAGCTGCGCTCGCCGTGGCGGCTACACCGCGCCGTCCAGCCGACCGGCGTGATCTGAACGACCATGCGCCGCGCGCAGTCCGGGCAGTACCGGGGCGGCTCCAGTTCCCGGCGTGCGGCGCAGCGCGGGTGCGCACCGGCGCCCGCCTGCTGCCCGCACTGGTCGCAGAACGCGCCTGCGGCCCAGCCGCCCTGCGGGATCTCGGCCACCGGGGTCGTCACAGCGTGTCGTTGAGGGCCTTGATCGGCATCTGCAGCTCGCCGAGCAGGTCGATGTCGGACTCCGCGGGGCGGCCCAGCGTGGTCAGGTAGTTCCCGACGATCACCGCGTTGATCCCGCCCAGCAGGC
>NZ_JAHDTG010000105.1 GCF_018531475.1 Pseudonocardia mahuensis | reverse complement strand
GACGCGGGCGCCCTCACGGGCGCTCCTTGACCCCCGCCGCCACTTCGACGCGCCCACAACCAGCAGCGAAGAACATCAACCACAAGAACAGAGGGTTGACCGGCCCCGCTCCTTCAGGGATGACCCCCGCGGACCCGCCCGCCCTCGACCCGCCGGCGGGTACCTCGCGTCCTGATCGTGACCCGTCTCGTCGCTGCATGATCCTAGGCTCGACGCATGGCGAGGTATTTCGATGTGCATCCGGACAATCCGCAACGGCGCGCGATCGGCCAGGTCGTCGACCTCGTCCGCGACGGCGGGCTGATCGCCTATCCGACCGACTCCTGCTTCGCCCTCGGGTGCCAGCTCGGCAACAAGGAGGGGCTCGACCGGATCAGGGAGATCCGCGACCTGGACGACCGGCACCACTTCACGCTCGTGTGCTCTGACTTCGCTCAGCTCGGCCAGTTCGTCCAGGTCAGCAATGCGGTGTTCCGCCTGATCAAGGCGTCGACTCCCGGCAGCTACACGTTCATCCTGCCGGCGACGAGAGACGTGCCGCGCAGATTGCTGCACCCGAGGAAGAAGACCGTCGGCGTCAGGATTCCGCAACACGCCGTCGCGCAGGCGATCCTCACCGAACTCGGCGAGCCGCTGCTGTCCTCCACCTTGCTGCTGCCCGACCAGGACGAGCCGATGACCCAAGGCTGGGAGATCAAGGAACGGCTCGATCACACGGTGGACGCGGTGATCGACTCCGGGGACTGCGGCACCGAGCCGACGACGGTGATCGACCTGTCGGACACGGAACCCGAGATCGTGCGCCGAGGAGCCGGAGACATCTCTCGGTTCGAGTAGCCGAGAACACCCGGTAGGCAGGCGCATCGTCGGCGTTCGGCGAGGCCGACAGGACGGCGGTCAGGTGCCGAAGGGCCCTGGAGCGTCGACGGCACAGCGTGCAAGGTCCGTGTCGTCGGGACCACGAATGCGAGGTGAGTGATGGGCACCCTCCTTCAGCGGGACAAGGGCACGCAGCCGGGAACCCTGTTGAACCGCATGGATCGGCTGTTCGAGGAGTGGGTCCGCACGCTCGGGGGGCGCCGGCCCTTCGGGCTGGGCGGGGAGACGCCGGGTGAGGACGTCATCCGTGTCGACGAGTACCGCGACGGGGATGCGCTGGTCGTGCGAGCGGAGATCCCGGGTGTGGACCCGGACAGGGACATCGAGCTCTCGGTCTCCGACGGCATGTTGCAGATCAAGGCCGAGCGCCGGACCGAGGAGAAGACCGAGACCAAGGGCTACGAACGCCGGGAACTGCGCTACGGCAGCTTCCGCCGGGCACTTCCCCTGCCTCCCGGCGTCTCCGAGTCCGACGTGACGGCGACCTACAGGGACGGCATCCTCGAAGTCCGGATTCCGGTGCCCGAGCCACCTGCAGAACAGGAGCCCAGGAAGATCGCGATCAACAAGGGGTGATGGGCCCGCGCGGGTGTCGCGGCAGCCGGGAACGCCGTCGCCTCCGGACCGCCCGGCCCCGAGGCTCACCCTGATCGGGACCGAGATCGGTGGCGGTGTCCCGGTGCAAGCACTCCGGAGCGGCAGCCGGCCCGGGCCGCGTGCCCGGCCCCGCCAGCGGTGGCGGCGGTGGCAGGGGCGGTGGCTCCGGCGGTAGCGGTGGCTCCGGCGGTAGCGGGGGCTCGGGCGGGACCGGCTCCGGCGGTTCGGGTCCTGGTGGGACAGGTGCTGGCGGTCCGGGCCGGGGCGGTCCGGGTTCGGGCGGGACGGGTTCGGGCGGACCGGGTGGGGACTCGGACGACAGCGGTACCGCCGGTCCGCGGTCGGCGTCGAGCACCCACTCCCGGGTACCGATCACCGGCGGACGGTGCCGGGGCGAGCGTGCCGTCGTAGGCGACGAGCACGTCGTCGCGGTCACGGACCGTTCGGTGGTCACCGTGTCGCTCCGGGCCGGGGCGGCGGGGCAGGCGAGACCATGCGAGCCGGGAGCGACAGCACCAGGACGATCAGGCACGCCTCCATGAAGCCAGGCTGCGCCGGCGGGGACGGCGGCACGAGGGTCGATCGGCCGCTTCCCGCGGGACGTTCGACGTCTGAACCGCCGGAGGACCACCCGGACGACGGGAGTTCGGCCGGATGACCGGCGGCATTCGGTGAAACCGATGCTTGCCCACGTCGTCGGCACGTGTCACCGTGCTCAGGCCGCTGTCGGTCGGACAGTTCGGACGAATGGCTGGAGCGGGCGAGCCGATGGACGACGGGATGAATACCGGGTCGCCCCACCCCGCCTCGAAGGTGCTGGCCGGTCTGCGGCTCGACGAGTTGCTGCGCGGGGTTCAGGACCGGCTGACCGAGATCCTCCAGATCCGCGACCGGACGCAGGGTCTGCTCGACGCGGTGCTGGTCGTCGCAGCCGGGCTGGAGCTGGACACCACCCTCGAGCGTATCGTGCAGTCGGCGGTCGACCTGGTCGACGCCCGCTACGGGGTGCTGGGTGTGCTGGGACCCGACGGCGGGATATCCCGCTTCATCCACGTCGGCGTCGACGAGGAGACCCGGGCGCGGATAGGGCCGCCGCCCGGGAAGGGGCTGCTCGGCCAGCTGGTCCTCGATCCACGGCCGCTGCGGCTGCCGGACCCGGGCACGCATCCGGCCTCGCTGGGGTTTCCGGCGAACCATCCGCTGATGCGGAGTTTCCTGGGCGTGCCGGTGCGCGTGCGCGACTCGGTCTTCGGCAACCTTTACCTAACGGAGAAGGCGGGCGGCGGTGAGTTCACCGCCGACGACGAGGTGGTCCTCGAGGCGCTCGCCGCGGCGGCGGGGATCGCGGTGCACAACGCCGACCTGTTCGAGCAGGGGCGGTTGCGTCAGCGGTGGCTGGAGGCCGCCGGTGAGATCCGCTCCGAACTGTTGTCCGGGGCCAGCGACGCGGACGCGCTCCGGCTGATCGCGCAACGGGCGCTGGAACTGGCTCGGGCGGACCGGACGGTGATCGTGCTGGGCCCGGATCCCGTCGACGACCGGTTCATGGTCAGCGCGGAGTGCGGTCCCGAGGAACCGGGCCTGGTCGGCCGGCGTCTGGCTCCGGGCATCCCCCTCCTACGTGAGGTGGCGCAGAGCCGGAACCCGGTGCTCGCGAGCGCGACCGGTGACCTCCTGGACGGTCTCGAGGCGCCCCTTCCGAGGTACGGCCCGACCGTCGCCGTCCCGCTGCAGTCGTCGGAGAAGGTGGCCGGTGTCCTGATCGCGCTACGCCACGAGGGCGCCGAACCGTTTCAGCCCGGTGAGATCCCGCTGCTCGCGTCGTTCGCCGACCAAGCGGCCCTGGCCCTGGAGCTGGGGGAGAAGAACCGCGCCCAGCGCCAGCTCGACATCTTCGCCGACCGCGACCGGATCGCCCGGGACCTGCACGACCGCGTGATCCAGCGGCTGTTCGCGACCGGGCTGCGCCTGCAGAGCACGCTGCGCCGCAGCAACGCGCCCGACGTGCAGCAGCGTATCCAGCAGTCGGTCGACGAGCTGGACCTGACGGTCCGGGAGATCCGGACGGCGATCTTCGATCTGCACACCACGGCCGGGCGAACGGACTCGGGGCTGCGTAGGCGGCTGCTGGACACGGTGGCGCACGCGAGTGGAGGGTCGGGTCTGTCGACGTCGGTGCGGATCTCCGGCCCGGTCGACACCCTGGTGCCGCCCGATGTGGGCGTGCACGCCGTTGCCGTGGTGCGGGAGACGGTGAGCAATGTCGTTCGGCACGCCCGGTCGCGGTCGCTGGCGGTCGTGATCGAGGCGGGGGAGGAGCTGATCGTCGAGGTCTCGGACGACGGCGTCGGCCTCGACCCGGGGGGACCGCGCAGCGGGCTGCACAACCTCGAGGAGCGGGCCCGGGAATGCGGCGGCGTCCTCACCGCACGATTAGAGCCGCCAGGCGGCACCATCGTGCGCTGGACGGTGCCGTTGCGCTGAGCCGAGCCACGTTGCCCGTACGCCCTGCGCGTGCCGGTGGTCGCGGTCACGCGGCCGGCCCGGCGCGGGTGCCGGGGGACGGGCCCACCGGTTCACTCCCTGACGGCCGCTCCCGGGGCGCCCGTCCGAGACATCCGCCGGCGCCGGTGCGCGGCCATCCGCACCGGCGCGTTGACCTCGCCGTAGCCGTTGTACCCGTCGACCCGCTGCACGACCTCGAAGAACACCCGCGAGCCGAGAACCGCGGTGTAGAAGTGCAGGAACGCGCCGTTCGCGTCGCGGTCGTAGAGCACTCCGTGCTCGCGCAGGGCGGCGAGCAGGTCGGGCGGCGGGGCCAGCCGGGCGTCGAGGTCGTCGTAGTAGTTGTCCGGGATGGCCAGCAGCGGGGCGCCGGACGCCCGGGCCGCCCGCGCGACGGCCACCACGTCGTCGGAGGCGAACGCGAGGTGCTGCGGATCGGTCACGCCGGGCCCCCACTCGCCGCGGCGCAGCACCGAGACACTGAGGCAGATCCGCACCGTCCGCGCGGGATCGGCGACCGCGCGGTTGCGCACGAGGCCGAAGGGCGCGGCGATCTCGGAGCTGTGCTGGGTCTGCAGGCCGAGTACCGAGCGGTAGAACAGCGCGGCCTCGTCGAAGTGGTCGAAGGGCTGGGTGAGGGCCACGTGGTCGACCCCGGTGATCCCGGTGCCGCCGTCCGGGACGTCGGAGGAGGTGAAGTCCGACAGCCAGCTCGTGGTGTCGCCCGCACCGGTGCGGCAGAAGAACACCGAGGTCCCGTCGGGAGCGACGACCGCCGACAGATCCGCCTCGGCGGGACCGCGCGTGCGGGCGAGCACCGGGGCGAGCAGCGCCTCGGCGCGCCGGGCGGAAGCGGACGGGTCGGCCGTCTCGATGCCGAGTGCGGTGACGGCTGCCCCGGGCTCCCCGCCGGAGGCGTTGAGCAGCACCCGCGCCCCGCCCTGCTGCCAGAGCTGCACCGGCTTGGAACGGTGCTGCCCGGTGTGGGCGAACCCCAGTGCGGCGAGGGTGCGGGCCACCTGCGGGCCGGAGTCCTCGTCCAGCGCGATCTCGGTGAATGCGTATCCGCCGAGGTCCTGCGCCGGGGGCAGGACCGTCGGCCCCGCCCGGTCACGGCCCTCGATGGAGAGGTGGCCGAGCGTGGACTCCTGCAGCGCGAGCAATGAGCGCAACGCGTCGACCGCGGCGCGTTCCGGGTCCGCCTGACGGAAGACGTCGTTGAAGACCTCGAGGGACAGCGGGCCCGTGTACCCGGCGGCGAGCACGTGCCCGAGGAACGCCGGCAGGTCGAAGGTGCCCTGACCGGGGAACAGCCGGTGATGACGGCTCCACTGGAGCACGTCCATGTCGAGGTGCGGAGCGTCGGCGAGCTGCAGGAAGAACAGCTTCTCGCCGGGGATGTCGCGGATCCCCGCCGGGTCCGAGCCGCGGGACAGGATGTGGAAGCTGTCCACGCACAGCCCGAGCGCGGGGTGGTCGGCGCGCCGCACGATCTCCCAGGAGCGCTCGTAGGTGTTCACGAACCGGCCCCAGGCGAGCGCCTCGTAGCACACCCTCAGTCCGCGTTCGCCCGCCCGGGCGGCGAGCGTGTGGAGCTGTTCGGCGGCGAGGTGGTCGTCGTCGACGGCGTGGGGGGAGACCGATGAGCAGACCAGGACGAGGTCGGTCCCCAGCTGCTCCATGACGTCGAACTTGCGCTCGGCCCGTCGCAGGTTCGCGGCGAGGACCTCGGGTGCGACGGCGTCGAAGTCCCGGAAGGGCTGGTAGAGATCGATCGAGAGGCCCAGGTCGGCACATCGGCGGCGCACCTGGACCGGGGACCACGGTGCGGCGACGAGGTCGGGCTCGAAGATCTCGACACCGTCGAAACCGGCCGCCGCCGCGGCGGCCAGCTTGTCCTCCAGCGTGCCGGACAGACACACCGTGGCGACCGCGGTACGCAGCCCGGTGGCCCGGGAATCGCGGTGCGGAACCGGGACAGCGGATCGAGCGGACAACGACATCATCGCCCCCGGGGGTGTGTGATCCGACCAGGGTCGCGGGTGACCGGCCGGTGGTGAAGCCGTCCGGGTGGGCTTCCCGGCCAGTGAACGACGGAGGCGGCTGATCCATCGCGAGCGGCAGTATCAGCGGTACGTGAGCGTGTGTGGGCGGTACGGCCATCGGGAGCGCGGATGAACCTCGAGAAGGTGGTGTTCGGCTTCTTCGTCCTGCTCGCCGCGACGTTGAACTTCGGCTTCTTCATCGGTGACATCGCCGATCCGCAGCTCCACAACGTCTACGAGCTGTTCGCGGCGATCGTGGTCAGCCTGATCGCGACGGTCCTGAAGTTCGGTGACCGCACGCAGATCGGCGCCGTGCACCTCGCGACGAGCCTCGTCGCCGACCTGCAGCTCATCGCCGCCGCCCTCGTCTGGGGTTACGCCTCGTACGTCTCGTCGGCGGGTCTCACCGCGCACGCGACGGCGAGCGTCGTGTCGCTGTCCGGTGGGGCGCTGTTCGCCAACGTCGTCTCGGTCGTGCTGCTGGTCGTCGAGACCGTGTCGTTCCACCGCCGGTAGCCCGGAGGCTGCTGTGGGCAATCCGCTGCTCGTGTTCTGGCTCCGTCTCTTCGGGGGTGGGGAGGAACCGTCGTCGCGCCGGCTGCACCGGCGGATCCCGTTCGCGTCGGCCGCGCAGGCGTCCGCGACCATCTTCCTGATCCTGCGCCGGATGCGCGCCCCGTTGATCGTGTTGATCACGATCTTCGCCGTCGGCGTGCTCGGCCTGACACTGATCGCCGGTCGGGATGCGACCGGACAGCCGTCGCGGATGGGGTTCTTCGACGCGTTCTACTTCATGAGCTACACGGCCACCACGATCGGGTTCGGCGAGATCCCGAACGCCTTCACCTATCCGCAGCGGCTGTGGGTCACGGTCACGATCTACCTCACCGTGATCGGGTGGGCGTACGCCATCGGGTCGCTGCTCGCGTTGCTGCAGGACCGCGCGTTCCGCCACGCGCTGGCGCTGCAACACTTCACGCGCAAGGTGTCCCGGCTGCGTGAGCCGTTCCTGCTGATCGCGGGCTACGGACAGACCGGGGAGCTGCTCGGCCGCTCGTTCGACGCGCTGGGCCGGCGCTTCGTCGTCATCGACGTCGCCGCCGAACGGATCGACGCTCTCGATCTCGATCCCTACCACGCCGACGTCCCCGGCCTCACCGGCGATGCGGCCAATCCCGGTCACCTCGGGGTGGCCGGTCTGGACCACGCGTACTGCGAGGGCGTGCTCGCCCTCACCGACGACGACGAGGTGAACCTGGCGGTCGCGATGGCGGCGGCCCTGCTGCGCCCGGAGCTGACCGTGATCGCGCGCGCGGTCTCGCCCGCGATCGCCGACCGCATGCGCGCTTTCGGAACCCCCGCCGTCGTCAACCCCTTCGACTGCTTCGGCGACCACCTGAGCATCGCGCTGCGGGCACCGGCCACGTACCAGCTCATGACGTGGCTGGAGGGCGGGCCCGGGGCAGAGCTGCCGCCTCGGGGCCACCCGCCGGTGGCCGGTGGGTGGGTCGTGTGCGGGTTCGGCCGCTTCGGACGCGAGCTCACTGCGGACCTGCGCGCCGAGGGCCTGGAGGTGACCGTGATCGAGCCTCGTGCAGCGGCCGCGCGCGACACCTCCGTCGTCACCGGTGACGGGTTCGAGCCGGGTGCGATGGCGCAGGCGGGTCTCGGGCACGCCGTGGGTTTCGTGGCAGGGACGGACAACGACACCACGAACCTGTCGCTGATCGCCGCCGCGCGCCGGATCAACCCGAAGGTGTTCGTAGCCGCGCGGCAGAACAAGCCCGCAAGCGCGCCGCTGTTCAGCGCGATGGAGGTCGATTCTCTCCTCGTTCCTGCCGAGGTGATCGCGCACGAGGTGTACGCGCAGCTCAGCACCCCATTGCTCTGGCGCTTCCTGCAGGAGATGCCCGCTCGGGGCGACGAGTGGGCGGCCCACCTGCTCGACCGCCTGACCGGGCAGTGCGGCCGCCATCTCCCGGCCCTGTGGAAGGTCCGGCTCACCACAACCGAGGCGCCTGCCCTGCAGCGCTGGCTCGCCGCGGGGGACGCGAGGCTCGGCGATCTCATGAGAAGCCCGGAGGACCGCGATCACCGGCTCGAGGCGGTGCCGCTGCTGGTCCTGCACGGTCGCGACTGCGTGCTCGCTCCCGGGGACGATCTGGTTCTGGCGCCGGACGACGAGATCCTGCTCGCCGGACGGCCGGCCGCTCGCCGTGACCTCGAGACCACGATGATGATCGATGCGACCCGAGAGTACGTGCTCTCCGGCCGGTACGTGCCGGCCAGCTGGGTCTGGCGGTCGTTCGCGCGGACCCGACCTCGATGAGGGAACCCGCCGCACCGCCGGCCCGGGTCAGCCGGTCCGGGCGCCACCGATCGCCCCGGCCAGGACCTCGTGTAGCGGGCGGGGGACGACCCCTCGGGCGCCGTCGAGCCGGCGGGCCTTGCGGCGGGTGACGATGACGCCGGCGACGGCGCAGACCGGGTACTGCACCAGCCAGGCGATCCGGAAGGCCTCGAAGGTGAAACCGCCCAGCGCGTTCGCTGCGGGCGATGTCGACGCCGACGCCCGATCCGGGCCCACCGGCGGACAGCACCACCAGCGCGACGAGCAGCCACAGCGGGGCCGGCCCGGGCAGCGCCAGGACCGCGGCCCGTTCAACGACCTCATCGCCATCGGCGCGCTGCAGCGCCTACGGCGCCGGGGTGTCGACGTCCCGGCCGAGGTGAGCGTGGTCGGCTACGACGACATCTTCGGCTCCGACTTCTGCCACCCGCCGCTGACCACGCTCACGAGTCCGGTCGAGCAGGCCGGGCGGACGCTGATCGACGTGCTCCTGGGGGCGCACGACCCGGTCCGCGACCCGCACCCGCGGCAGGTCCGGCTCCCCACCCAGCTCCGGGTCCGGGACTCGACCGGCCCGATCAGGACGCGGTGATCGTCGGTTCGGTGGCGAGCAGGTCCGTCCCGGCGCGCACCGCGTCGCAGCCGGCGAGCACCGCCGCCGCAAAGCGGCCCGGGGAGCTGACGAAGACTCCGTGGTCGCCGTCGACCTCGATGACGGTGCTGCCCGGGATGGCACGAGCGAGCTTCCACTGGCGGCGTACCGGGACGACCCGGTCGTGCCGGGTGAGCACCGCCGCCGCCGGCACGTCGACCGAGCCGATCCAGTCGTGGGAGGTGAACGCGGACACGGACTGCACGGTCGACAGCGCATCGCGCAGCGTCGTGCGGCGCATCTGGGCGAGCGCCCAGCTCCGCTCGGCGGGGCCGAGGTCGCGGTCGAGCAGCCCGGCGGCGATCAGGTCGGCGCCCAGTGGGTACAGCGCGGGGAACCAGGCGGCGGTGGCGACGGCGGACGGCAGCAGCATCGCGATGGACCGCTCCCACGGCGACCCGCACATGTTCCGGGCCGTCGAGCACAGCACGAGTCCGGTGACGCGTTCCCGGTGCCGGCGCCACAACAGCTGGGCGACGAAACCGCCCATCGAGTAACCGACAGCCGCGAACCGGTCGATGTCGAGTTCCGTCGCGAGCGCGGCGACGTCGTCGGCGCAGTCCTCGAGCCGGAAGACGGAGCACCGCAGGCCGTCGCCGTGCCCGCGCAGATCCGGCGCGACGACGCGGTAGTGCCGGCCGAGGACGTCGATCGCGCCGGACCAGTTGAGCTCGGCGTTCAGCGTCGCGCCGTGCAACAGGAACAGCACCGGTGCTCCCGGTGGGCCGGGTGCCTCCCAGATGACGGTGGAGCCCCGTCCGGGCAGCGTGACCACGCGACGACGCGTGGTGACCGCTGCAGCCAGCGAGCCCTTCCGGTTCATCCGCCACCCTTCGCCGCGCTCGGTCCGCAGGGCGCGGCGAGCAGGTTTCACGCACGTTACCCAGAGATTGCCACGTTTAAAACTGCCCGGTGGTGACCGGCGTGCGCGAAGCGGCGAGTGGAGGTCCTACTCCTGAACTGCGGCGTCAGCGGGGGGGCGACCGAGGGAGACGGGCTGGCGAGCTCCCTTCGCTGTGGGGGACTGAAGGGTGGATCGGGTCGCGGGAGTCCGGGTGCGTGACGCGCGACAGCCCCACCGGGCGGAGCCGGGCGGGGCTGTCGGGGTGGAGCGGACGGTCAGACGGTCGCGGCGTTGCGCGCGGCACGGGGCTGCTTCGGCGCCTTCGCGGCGGTCTCGGCGACCGGCGCGGCGGGCTGGAACGGCACGACGGTGGCCGCGGTGCGGGCCTGCTCGGTCACGGCCTCGGTGGCCTGGGAGCCGGCGGCCAGCAGTGACTTGGCGTACTCGCGCTGGTGGGTCAGCAGCTGCGCGGCGAGGTCGAACGTGGTGTCGACTGCGGTGTACAGGTCGGGCAGCTGCGGCTTGGTGCCGGTGAGGCTGTCGGCGTAGGTCTGCAGGGTGTCGGCCCAGCTGCGTACGGCGGCGGTGACCGCCTCCTGGCTGCGGTGGGCGATCTGCACGAACTGCTCGGTCGGGGCGGTCATGCGGTGTCCTCTGCTCTGCGATCCGGTTGCTGATCGCTAAAGTACGCAGAAGCGTTAACTATGTCACGCAAGCGAGCTGAGCCGGGCGAGCAACGCGGCCAGCCGGCCCACCGGCACCGCCTCGCGCCACTCGTCGGCGAGGAGGTGCAGGACGATCCCCGCGGGACCCACCTCGGCGCGGCGCAGTTGCAGCCCGCGCGGGAGCGGTGGCAGCCCCAGCCGCACCGGAGGCAGCCAGCGCGGGAGCGTGAGCCGGTGCCGGCCGAGCCACAGCGCCTCCGGTCGCAGGTGTAGCACGGACCCCGCCACCTCGGGGGCCACGACGAGCGCACCCCAGGTGGGGCGTCGCGACCAGCGCAGCCGGATCTCCCCGTTCGGACCGACCTCCAACCGCACGTCGGCGTGGACGGCCGCGATCAGCTCGCGCACGACCTCGGGGAGCAGCGTCACCTCCACGATCACCGGGGCGCAGACCACCGTGGGTGCCGGGAGCGGGCGGACGTGCACGTTCCGGCAGACCACGACGAGTCGGCGGCACGGCGTGCCGCGCCATTCGAGCTCGGTGGCGACGACCCGGACGTCGTCGAACTGACCGAGACCCAGACCCACCGGATCGGGCCGCACCTCCAGCGACTCCAGTCGCAGCACGAGATCGCCGCCGGTGCCCGGCACGGTGAACCGGCGGCCGGCCAGCTTTCGGGCGGCCGTGCGGAGCAGGGTGTCGAGAGCGCCGACAGGCGTCGCCGCCACCGTGGCAGGCAGCAGTCCGCGCAGGGCCCGCAGGGCGGCGGGGTCGGTCCACGAGGTCCAGCCGCCCCCCGCCGGGTCACCGTCCACCGCCGCAGTATCGGCCGTCCCGCCCGCCGGGGGGCCGTCGCGCTTCCGCCGAGCGGGAACCGCCCGTGCCCGGCAGCCCGCGACGGAGGCCGGCGCTGCGCAGATGGGCGCCGGTCCCGCGGAGCAGGTGCAGGGCCCGACGGATCGGGTCCCCGTCGGACGACCGGCGCGTCGTGCGGGGTTCCGTCGCCGCGCCCGGGGGTCCACGATGGGAGAGGTCACATCGTTGTGGCGTGTCCGCCACGCCGGCCGCCGCCCTCCGGGTGTGCGCCCGGCCCGTTCAAGCGTCGATGCCGGGTAGCGATCGTCGAGAGGGCCTGCATGCCCCGTTCCGTCCTGTCCCCGTCCGTGCACGACGCTCTCGCCGCACTACCTGCGTACAGCCGCGACGCCGCGGTGTACGACGTGCGCACCCGCGCTTTCGAGACCTATCGGCGCCACCTGGTCGACCTGCTCCCGATCGAACCCGGCGACGTCGTGCTCGACGTCGGCTGCGGCACCGGCCTGTGCTTCGCGTTGCTGCAGGAGCGCGTCGGGCGAGGGGGGACCGTCGTCGGTGTGGACCTCTCCCCGGACATGCTCGACGTCGCGGCCAAGCGGGTCGCCGAGCAGGGCTGGGACAACGTGGTGCTGATCGAGGCCGCGGTGGAGGACGTCGACCTGCCCGACGGCACCGACCACGCGCTGTTCTGCGCTGTGCACGACGTGCTGCAGTCGTCGGAGGCGCTCGACAACGTCGTGGAGCACGTGCGGGCCGGGGGATCGGTGGCGGCCGGGGGCGGCAAATGGGCGCCGGTCTGGGCGGTCGCGCTGAACGCGGGGGTGCTGGCGCTGCACGCCCCGTACGTCCGGGACTTCACCGGCTTCGAGCGGCCGTGGGCGCACCTGGCCGACCGGGTGCCCGGACTGGACGTGCGCGAGGTGGCGATGGGCGCCGGTTACCTGGCGGCCGGCCGGGTTCAGGTCAGCCGCCGCGAGCGCTGATCGCAGCGGCGAGCGCCGCGCGCATCCGCTCGACGGGGCCGGGGCGGCCGGTCATCAGCGTGACCTGGTCGACCGCCTGGTGCAGGAGCACGTCCAGCCCGTTCGCCACCCGGCAGCCCGCCGCCACCGCGGACGCCGCGAAGGGCGTCGGCCACGGCTCGTGGACCACCTCCATCACGATGGTCCCCGGCGCCCACCGGACGCCGGCGAGCGGGTCGGAGGCCGTGGGGGAGCGCGGCGATCACGACATCGGCTGCCGGCAGCGGCCCGTGGGGGAGTCCGCCGACGATCGCCGGCGGTGCGCCCGGTGTCGCGCACCATCACCGTCGGCGCCGTCTCCCCCGACTCCCGCAGGGCCGCGAGGGCGGCCTGTGCCGTCCCACCGGCGCCGAGGACGACGGCGTGCTCGACCCGCTGTAGCCCGGCCTCCCGCAACGACTCGGCGACGCCCACGACGTCGGTGTTGTCGGCGAGGGCACCGCCGTTCCCGGAGCCGCGCAGGACAAGGGTGTTCGCGGCGCCGATCGCCGCCGCCACCGGGTGACCTCGTCGGCCACCTCCAGGGCGACCCACTTGAGCGGCATGGTCAGCGACAGCCCCGCCCACTCCGGCCCCAGGCCCACGACGAACCCGGGCAACCCGGCCGCGTCGCACTCGAACCTGTCGTACCGCCAGCCCTCAGGCCGAGGGCCGCGTACGCGGCGTTGTGCAGGACCGGGGAGAGCGAATGCCGCACCGGCTTGCCGAGGACGGCGGCCCGGCGGGTGGCGGGCGGCGCGGGATCGAGTTGCTGCTCCGGCACGGCGACAGTATGGCGAGCGCGGCCACGGCGGCGGCTGCTTCCCCGGGGCCCCGGGCCCCGGCTTCCGCCGAGTGGGAACGACGGCCGGGGGAGGTGCAGGGCCCGGATGATGTTCGGCGTGACCGTGCAGAAGGCCGTGGACCTCGTCGGTACCGGCGACACCATCCAGGACGCTGTCACCGAGGCGCTGGACCGGGCCCGGCTGTCGCTCGAGGGCATCTCGTCGTTCGAGGTGCAACGCATCTCCGGGGTCGTGGAGGGCTCGGCCACCGCGTACCAGGTCGAGCTTCGGGTCTGGTTCACGCTCCTGGAGCGGATGCACGGATGACGGGCGGATGAGCTCGCCGGTGGAACCACCCGGCACCGCGGTCGAGGGCGTGACGCGGGTGGCGTTGCCGATCGGGGTCAACGCCGTCGAGAGCGTCAACATGTACGTGCTCGCCGACGGCGACCGGGTGACGATCACCGACTGTGGGGTGTGGCGGCCCGATCTGCCCGACGGCGGACTCGGCGCGCTGGCAGACGGACTGAACGGCGCAGGCTACGCGCTGCGCGACGTCTCCCGAATCCTCGTGACGCACGCGCACATCGACCACTACGGCCTCGCCGGCCGGCTGATGGAGCTCACCGGCGCCGAGTTGTCGATGCACGCCATGACCGACCTCGACTGCGAGAAGTACCGCCACCCCGACACCGCGCGGGCCCGGCTCCGGGACACCTACGCCGACCACGGCGTGTCCGAGGCCGAGCGGATGGACCTCGCCGACCACCTGACGCGGTGGCTGCCCTACCTGTACTCCGTGGTGGAGGCGTCGCGACGGCTGCGCGGCGACGAGCAGATCGAGATCGGCGGCGACCGGTGGGAGGTCGTGCACACGCCGGGCCACTCGCTGGGCCATGTGTGCCTGTGGTCGCCCGTGCGGGAGGTGCTGCTGTCCGGGGACCACCTGCTGCCGGGGATCACACCGCCGGTGACCTTCGAGCGCGGCTTCGACGCCGACCCGCTGCGCAGCTACCTCGACTCCCTGCGCCGGATCGCGGACCTGGGCCCGCGGCTGGTGTACCCGGGGCACGGCCGGCCCTTCGGCGATGCGGTCGGCCGGATCGAGGCCATCCTGCGCAACAAGATGCGGCGCCTGGAGAAGATCCGGCGCGCCGTCCAGGAGCGGCCCCGTACGGTCACCGAGCTCGCCGATCTGTTGGTGGCCAAGGCCATCCTCGCCCACCAGCGCCAGCTGGCGATCTCCGAGACACTGGCGCACATCGCCTACCTGCGCTGGTCCGGTGCGGTCGAGCGCCGGACCCGCCCCGACGGGGTCTACGAGTGGTACGCCACGGGTGACGCCCCGCTCGACGTCGCCGGCGTTCTCGCCGGCTCTTGAGCGGTCACCCGGTCGCCGGTCGTCGCCGGCTCGCGGGACAAGCTCCCGGTCGCCACGGTCAGCGCGGAGCGTGCGCTCTCCAGGTCCGTCCGCAGGTCGCGCACGCCGAGTTCGAGCGCGGCGACGACGGTACCGCCGGCGCCGAAGACCGGCATCGCCACCGCGGACCCACGCGACCCCGGCTCATGGCGCGACGCCGCGACCCTGGGCAGCCGGGTGACGCCCAGCGACCGGCGCAACCGGTCCGCGGACGAGCGGCGGCGACGAGTCCGTCCACGACGGCCGCCGGGCTGAAGGCGAGCGGTGCGCGATCGCTCAGCGGCCGCCGTGGCGGGTGCGTGCGACGGCGAGGGGACCGCCGAAGCGGGCCCGCTCGTGCAGCGAGCGCGAGGTGGAGATCGCCGCGGTACGCACCGCCGGTGCCAGCCGGCGCAGGTCGCCGTGACCCGCCCGCAGCACCACGGCCATCGCCGCGACCACGGCGCCGTCGCCGTCGACGACCGGGGACGCCACCGACAGCGAGCCCAGGGACATCTCCTCCCGGGCGTAGGCGACCCCGGTCCGGCGCACCTCGGCCAGCGCCCGGCGAAGGTGGGCCGGCGCGATCACCGTGCGCGGCGTGTAGCGCGGCAGACCCGCCTCGAGCAGTTCCTCCAGGAGCGCCGCCGGTGCGTGGGCCAGCAGCACCTTGCCGACGCCGGTCGCGTGCAGCGGCAGCCGGCCACCGCGCCGCGACCGGACCGGCACCGCGCTGCGGCCGGCGATCGTGTCGACGTAGAGCGCCTCGCGGCCGTCCAGCACCGCGAGGTGCACGCTCTCGTGGGTGGCCTGGCAGAGGTCCTGCATGAACGGCAGCGCGACGTCGCGCAGGGTCTCCCCAGGCGGGGCGAGTGTGCCCAGCTCCCACAGGCGCATCCCGATCCGGTAGCCGGCGCCGCTGCCGGCGCGCTCGAGCCCGCCCCAGGCGACCAGCTCCGAGGCGAGCCGGTAGGTCGTCGAGACCGGCAGCCCGGTGATCTGGGCGAGCTCCCCGAGCGACAGCTCCCGGGTGGCCGGGGTGAAGGCGTCGAGCAGCGACACCACCTTGCTGATCACCGACCGTCCACGCCACTGTGTGCTGCCGCCCGCCATCGATGCCCCCATCGCCAGGCCGCGGACCGGCGGCAGCCGGGCGCGGGCCGACGCCATGGTGCCCACCATCTCGGCGCGCCCGCCACGGCCCGCGGGGCACTCCCACTCAGCAGGAAGTCCGCCGCCGCCGCCACTCGGCGCCGGTAGGCGGTGCTTCACTCGGCGCCAGGTCAGCCGGACCGGCGGAGGGCGGGACGATGGGCGACCCGATCACCACGGACGTCGCGGGCGGCACCCGCGGACAGATCACTCTCCACGGGCTCGAAGGCCTCCAGGAGCGGGTCGGTCAGAAGATCGGCACCAGCGACTGGAAGACCGTCGAGCAGTCCGACATCGACACGTTCGCCAGGCTCACCGGCGACGAGCAGTGGATACACACCGACCCCGAGCGGGCGAGGACGGGACCGTTCGGCGCGACCGTGCAGCACGGGTTCCTGACGCTCGGGCATGCGACCGGCCTGCTCTGGTCGGTGTTCACCGTCGACGGTTTCGGCGTCGTCCTGAACTACGGGTTGAACAAGGTGCGGTTCCCCGCGCCGCTGCGCGTGGGCAGCCGCATCCGCATGCACGTCGAGATCGCCGAGGTTCGGCCGCTCGACGGCCCCGCCGGGCCGGGAGCCGAAGCGGTCTACCGGCTGACCTACGAGGTCGAGGGCGAGCCCAAGCCCTGCTGCGTCGCGGATCTGGTCTTCCGCTACTACGCCTGACCGCCCGAACCAAGCCGAGCACGCTGCGAGGAGATGGAGCTCGAATGACCACGACCGAGAAGCCGGAGATCGGCAGGAGCGCTGAGGCCAACGGGATCCGGACGAACTATCTGGAGGCCGGCTCGGGCGACGAGACCGTCCTGCTGATCCACGGCTCCGGTCCCGGCGTGACCTCCTACGCGAACTGGCGCCTGGTCATCCCCGCCCTCGCCGAGGACTTCCACGTGATCGCGCCGGACATGGTGGGCTTCGGGTACTCCGACCGCCCCGACGACGTCGCGTACGAGTTGCAGACCTGGGCCGATCAGACCGTCGGCCTGATGGACACCCTCGGCATCGCGAAGGCCCACCTGGTCGGGAACAGCTTCGGCGGTGCCATCGCGCTGCGGATCGCGTCGCAGCACCCGGACCGGGTGGGCAAGCTCGTGCTGATGGGGAGCATGGGCGTGGACTTCCCGATCACCGAGGGCCTCGAGCGGGTGTGGGGCTACGAGGCTTCGTTCGAGAACATGCGCAGCGTCCTGGACGTGTTCGCCTACTCCCGCGAGCTGGTCAACGACGAACTCGCCCAGGTCCGCTACGAGGGCAGCATCCAGCCGGGCTTCCAGGAGGCGTTCTCCTCGATGTTCCCCGAGCCCCGGCAGCGCTGGGTGGAGGCGATGGCCACCCCGGAGGACGAGATCCGCAAGCTGCCGCACCGCACGCTGATCGTGCACGGGCGTGAGGACCAGGTGATCCCGGTGTCGAACTCCTACAAGCTCGAGGAGCTGATCGACAACGCCGATCTCGCCGTGTTCTCGCACTGCGGGCACTGGTCGATGATCGAGCGGACGGCCGATTTCAACCGGCTCGTCCGCGACTTCTTCCTCGGCGACTGAGTCGGGAGCCCGCCATGGCCACGCGCACCACCAACAGCACCCGCGCGAAGCGCAAGCCCGCGCCGTCGGTCCCGGGCCCGGCCCCGGCCGCCGAGCGCGACTCGGACCTGCTGCGCCGGATCTACGAGGTCATGGTCCTGACCCGCGCGGTCGAGGATCGCATGGTCGCGATGTACAAGGGCGGTGACCTGCTCGGCTCGCTCTACACCGGGCACTGGCACGAGGCGATCTCCGTCGGGGCGGCGTCCGCACTGCGCCCCGACGACTACCTCGCGCCGATCCACCGCGACCTCGGCGCGCACCTGTGGCGCGGCATGGAGCCGTGGCAGGTCATGGCGAGCTTCATGGGCAAGGCGACCTCGCCGACGGGCGGGCGGGACGGCACGCTGCACTACGGCCGGCTCGACCTGAACATCTACAACCTGCCGAGCCACATCCCGGCCAACTTCCCCGTCTCCATCGGGATGGCCTTCGCCGCCAAGTACCGCGGCGAGGACCGGGTCGCACTCGCGTTCTGCGGCGACGGGTCGACGTCGCGGGCGGACTTCCACGAGTCGCTGACGATCGCGAGCGTGCAGAAGCTGCCGAGCATCTTCTTCATCGAGAACAACCAGTTCGCCTACTCCACCCCGCTGCGGTTGCAGTCGGCTTCGGCCGACTTCGCGTCCAAGGCCGTCGCCTACGGCATGCCGGGGGTGCGGGTGGACGGGACGGACCCGCTCGCCGTGCACGACGCGACCGCGGAGGCGGTGGCGCGCGCCCGCGCCGGGGAGGGGCCGTCGCTCATCGAAGGCGTGACGATGCGGATGCACGGCCACGCCGAGCACGACCCGGCCGACTACGTGCCGCAGGAGATGTACGACGAGTGGTCCAAGAAGGACCCGGTCCAGTTGTTCGAGAACACGCTGCTCGAGGCCGGCGTGATCGACGAGGACACCGTCAAGAAGGTGCGGGAGGACGCCCGGCAGCAGGCCATCGCGGCGCGGCGCAAGGCGCTCGCCGACCCGATGCCTGAGCCGAGCCGGATCGAGGAGGGCGTCTATGCCGACTGACACCGCCACCGGGAACAGCGAGGCGACCTACCTGGAAGCCGTCGCCGCTGCGCTGGACAGCGAGATGGAGCGCGACCCGGACGTCTTCATCCTCGGCGAGGACGTCGGCCAGTTCGGCGGTGCCTTCAAGGTGACCAAGGGGTTCCTGGACAAGTACGGCCCGCGCCGCGTGGTGGACACGCCGATCGCGGAGACCGGTTTCACCGGGCTCGCGGCCGGCGCCGCGCTGGTCGGGCTACGGCCGGTCGTGGAGTTCCAGTTCGCGGACTTCATCTCCTGTGCCTTCGACCCGATCATCAACGTGATGGCGCGCCACCACTGGCGCACCGGCGACCCGATGCCGGTGACCATGCGGGCGCCGTTCGGCGCGCGGTTGCGCGCCGGCCCGACGCACTCGCAGAGCGTGGAGTCCTACTTCGCGCACGTGCCCGGGCTGAAGATCGTCATGCCGGGCACGCCGGAAGACGCCGCCGGGCTCCTCATCAGCTCGATCCGCGACAACAACCCGACGCTCTACCTGGAGAACAAGTACCTCTACCGCCGGCTCCGGTCGGCCGGTCCGCTGTCGCTGGAGCCGGTCCCGCTGGGCGTGGCGAAGGTGGTGCGGGAGGGGCGCGACGTGACCCTGGTGACCTACTCGGCCGGGATTTCGCAGGGGCTGGAGGTCGCCGAGGAACTCGACAAGGACGGCGTCTCGGTGGAGGTCGTCGACATCCGCACGCTGGTGCCGCTCGACGTCGAGACGATCGTGAACTCGGTGAAGAAGACCGCCCGAGCCGTCGTGCTGCACGAGGCGGCGAAGCGGCTCGGGTACGGCGCGGAGATCGCGGCGACCATCCAGGAGGAGGCATTCTGGCACCTCGACCAGCCGGTGACGCGGATCGCGGCGAGGAACACGCCGACCCCGACGAGCCCGCCGCTGGAGGACGCGGTCATCCCGCAACCCGCGCAGATCGCGGAGACCCTGCGGAAGGTGGCCCGGGCATGAGGAAAGCAAGGACGGCAAGGACGGAACTGTCATGAGCGACTACGACCTCGTCGTTCTCGGCGGCGGTCCCGGCGGCTACGCGGCCGCGCTCTACGCCGCCTCGGCCGGGCTGTCGGTCGCGATGGTGGAGAAGGAGAAGGTCGGCGGCACGTGCCTGCACCGGGGCTGCATTCCCGCCAAGGCGCTGCTGCACGCGGCCGAGGTGTTCCGCACCGTGTCCGACGCCGGCGCGCACGGCGTGAAGTTGCCGGCGGGGGTGGAGCCCGAGCCGGACTGGCCGGCGGCGAACCAGCGCAAGGCCGGGATCGTCAACCAGCTCCACAAGGGACTGTCCGGGCTGCTCAAGCGGCGCAAGGTGACCGTCGTCAACGGGCACGGCCGGCTGACCGCCGACGGCGCGGTGTCGGTCGACGGCCAGTCCCTGCGCGGGCACGCCACGATCCTGTGCACCGGCTCGGTGCCGCGCGCGATCCCCGGCATGGAGATCGACGGCCGGACGGTGGTCACGTCCGACCAGTCCACCAACAGCGACGCCGACCGGCTCCCCGAGCGGGTGGCCGTGATCGGCGGCGGCGTTATCGGCGCGGAGTTCGCGTCGGTCTACACCGACCTGGGTGTGTCGACGACGTTGCTGGAGGCGCTGCCCCACGGTGTCCTGCCGATCGGGCCCGACCGCGACGTGGCCGACGTACTGAGCCAGTCGCTGAAGAAGCGGGGGACCTCGATCCACGCCGACGCCCGCGTCGGAACGCTGGAGCACGCCGACTCGGGCGTCGTCGTGCCGTTCGAGACCGCGCGGGGTTCGGAGAAGCTCGAGGTCGACCAGGTGCTGGTCTCGATCGGCCGCCGCCCGGTGACGGAGGAGATCGGCGCGGAGGAGGCCGGCGTCCGGATCGACGAGCGCGGTTTCGTCGACGTCGACCAGGCCACCATGCAGACCTCGCGACCGGGCGTCTACGCGGTCGGCGACTGCGTCGCCACCCCCGGCCTGGCCCACGTGGCCTACGCCGAGGCGGTTGTCGCCGTGGACCACGTCCTCGGTGAGCAGCCGGTTCCGGTGGACTACGGGAAGGTCCCGTGGGTGGTCTACACCCATCCCGAGGTCGCGTGGTCCGGCATGACCGAGGCCGAGGCCCGCACGGCCGGCTACGACGTCGTCGTGCACAAGCACGCCTTCGCCGGCAACGGCCGGGCCATGATCCTCGGCGAGACCGACGGCCTGGTGAAGGTGGTCGCGCAGCGCGACGGCCCGGTCCTCGGCTTCCACCTGGTGGGTCCGTGGGCCAGCGAGCTGCTTCACGAGGGCTACCTGGCCGTCAACTGGGAGGCCCTGCCCGCCGACGTCGGCCACCTGATCCACGCCCACCCGAGCCTCTCCGAGGCCGTCGGCGAAACCATGATCACTTTCTCCGGCCGTTCCCTGCACGGCTGAGCGACTCCGGGAGTTGTGCGATGAGCGACGAATGGGTCGTGACCATGCCCAAGCTGGGCGAGACGGTGACGGAGGGCCTGGTCGGCAACTGGTTGAAACAGGTCGGCGACGAGGTGGCGTTCGACGACCCGCTGTTCGAGGTGTCCACGGACAAGGTGGACTCCGAGATCCCGAGTCCCTACGACGGCGTGGTCGCCGAGATCCTGGTCGCGGCGGGGGAGACCGTGCCGGTCGGCACGCCGCTGGTGCGGATCACCCCGGCGGGTGTGGTGGTGGAGAACCGGATCCCGGCCGCCTCGCACACGGTCGCGGCCGCCGGCGGGCCCTCGCTCAGCGATCCGGCGGCACCGCAGATGGGCGGCTCGGAGGGCACGGCGGGGGAGGATCCGGGCGTGGGCGCGCCCACCGGTGAGGTGCACGACATCACGATGCCCAAGCTGGGCGAGACCGTCACCGAAGGCACGATCGGGAACTGGTTGAAGCAGGCCGGCGACCCGGTGGCCTTTGACGACCCGCTGTTCGAGGTGTCCACGGACAAGGTGGACTCCGAGATCCCGAGCCCCTACGACGGCGTCCTGCTCGAGATCCTGGTACCCGCGGGTGACACCGTGCCGGTCGGTACCCCGCTCGCCCGCATCGGGGCACCCGGGGGAGCGGTCGCCGGCGCAACCGCCGCGCCGGCCCCGGCTGCTGCGGCGGCCGGGCCGCCGGCCTCCGCGGGTGCCGCGCCGGCCGGCAACGGCAG